>UQJY01000008.1 GCA_900541465.1 uncultured Fusobacterium sp.
CTTTGGGAGGATAGGAACTTGCCAATCTTTTTTTATTTAAGAGTTGTTTATATGATTCTTTTTTTTATTTGTTGACTTAAAATTTTTATTCTGCTAGGATTGAAATATAGGAACGTTCTTATAAAATTAAATATTTTGAGGAGCGTGATTTTATGTATCACTCAAGATTTAAAGGAAGTCATTATGAAGCTGGTTATAAATGGGGTAAGTCTGTATTAAAAAATAAAGGAAAAATTACAGACTGTCATACTTTTAAGATTACAAAAGAAAGAAAAGATTTTGCAAAAGAATGTATTTCTGTTTATAAAAAATATTTTCCTGAAATTTTAGATGAAATAAAGGGAATTGCAGATGGACAAAAAATATCATATGAAGATTTATATACTTTTTTATTTAGTATGTATTGCTTTGAATTTGAAAATAAATGTACATGTTTTGTAGTGAAAAAAGATGATGAAATTATTTTTGGAAGAAACAGTGATTTTTTAACAGAGATAGAGAAGCTGTATGACAGCTGTTATTATAAATTAGAAGATTGTTATTCTTTTATAGGAAATACAACAGCCTTTGTTGAGATGGAAGATGGAGTCAATGAATATGGGCTTGCTGCAGGTCTTACATTTGTTTATCCTAAAATAAGAAAAGCAGGATTAAATGCTGGAATGCTTGTAAGATATTTTTTAGAAAAATGCAGAACAGTGAAAGATGTTTTAGAAAAAATAAAAAATCTTCCTATAGCTTCAGTACAGACTATAACTTTGGCAGATAAAACAGGGGATATGGCAGTTATCGAATGTAATCCTGAAAAAGTAAAAATAATTTATCCAGAAGAAAATTATAATTTTATAGTGTCTGCAAATAATTTTAATTCTAGGGAGATGAGAGAATATAAAAATCCTGAAGGAATAGATGACTGGAACTCAGAAGAGAGATACAGAACAGCATACGAAGCTTTAAAAGAAAATAAAAATAACTGCTCTTTTGAATTTGCAGTAAATCTTCTATCAGGAAAATATGGATTTATGTGTCAATATGACAGAAAAAAGGGAGCAGATACAGTTTGGTCTTCAATCTATATTTTAAATGAAAATAAAATATATCGTGCAGAAGGAAATCCTTCAAGAAAAAAATTTAGAGAAGATAAAAGATTAAAATTTAAATAATTATGAATATATAAATAAAATTCCTGCAGTGATTATACCGCAGGAATTTTTTATAATATTATTGAGTTGTGTTGACTAAATTAATTATTTGTCTGACAAAGAAGTTACACCAGGAAGTGCTTTTCCTTCTAAGTATTCAAGAGAAGCTCCTCCACCAGTAGAGATGTGAGTAAATTTATCAGCATATCCAAGCTGCATTGCAGCAGCAGCAGAATCTCCACCACCGATTATTGTAGTAGCACCTTGTAAGTTTGCAATAGCTTCACAAACTCCGATTGTTCCTTTTGCAAAGTTAGGCATTTCAAATACACCCATTGGTCCGTTCCATACAACAGTTTTAGCAGCAGCTATTTCTTTGCTGAATAATTCTATTGTAGCAGCTCCAATGTCAAGTCCCATTTGGTCAGCAGGAATGTCATCAACAGAAACTGTTGTGTGAGCAGCATCATTGTTAAATTCTTTAGCAACAACTGTATCTATTGGAAGAACTAATTTTCCATTTGCTTTTTCAAGTAATGCTTTTGCAAGTTCAATTTTGTCTTCTTCAACAAGAGAAGTTCCAGTAGATTTTCCTAAAGCTCTTAGGAATGTAAACATCATAGCTCCACCAACAAGAACTTTGTCAGCTTTAACTAATAAGTTTTCAATAACTCCTATTTTATCAGAAACTTTTGCTCCTCCAAGGATAGCAACTAGAGGTCTTACAGGAGAATCAACAGCATCTCCTATGAATTTTATTTCTTTTTCCATTAAGAATCCAGCAGCAGCTTTTCCTTCTCCAATGTTTGCAGCAATACCGATGTTAGAAGCATGAGCTCTGTGAGCAGTTCCGAAAGCATCGTTTACAAATAAGTCTCCTAAAGATGCCCAGTATTTTCCTAATTCAGGGTCATTTTTAGATTCTTTTTTACCGTCTAAATCTTCAAATCTTGTGTTTTCAAACATCATGATTTCTCCAGGTTTTAATTCGTTTACAGCAGCTTCAAGTTCAGCTCCTCTTGTTACAGGAACGAATTTAACTGGTTGTCCTAAAAGTTCTGCAAGTCTTTCAGCAGCAGGTCTTATTGATTTAGTTTTTAAATCTTCTTCAGTTTTAACTTTTCCTAAGTGAGAAAAAGCTATAACTTTTCCTCCATTTTCAAGAACGTATTTGATTGTTGGAAGAGCTGCAACGATTCTGTTGTCGTTAGTTATTTTTCCATCTTTCATAGGAACGTTGAAGTCAACTCTCATAAGAACTTTTTTATCATTTACGTTTAAATCAGTAACGATTTTTTTTGCCATTCTATATTACCTCCAAAAATAAAATCATATATAAAATATTTTTTAAAAAAAACGGAACCAGTAAAGGTTCCGTATTCTTTTGTTATTTAATTTCTAACTGTTTTCAGAAAACTATTTTGCTAATTCAACGAATTTTTTAAGAGTTCTGATTAATTGAGAAGTGTAAGACATTTCGTTGTCATACCAAGCAACAGTTTTAACTAATTGTTTGTCTCCAACTGTCATTACTTTAGTTTGAGTTGCATCGAATAATGATCCGTAGTTGATTCCGATGATGTCGCTAGATACTAGAGGCTCTTCAGTGTATCCGAAAGATTCAGTAGAAGCAGCTTTCATAGCAGCGTTTACTTCTTCAACTGTAACTGGTTTTTCAAGTACAGTTACTAATTCTGTTATTGATCCAGTGATTACAGGAACTCTTTGAGCAGCTCCGTCTAATTTTCCTTTTAATTCAGGGATAACTAATCCGATTGCTTTTGCAGCTCCAGTTGTGTTAGGAACGATGTTTGCAGCAGCAGCTCTTGCTCTTCTTAAGTCTCCTTTTTTATGTGGAGCGTCAAGTGTGTTTTGGTCGTTTGTGTAAGCGTGGATAGTTGTCATTAATCCTTCAACGATTCCAAAGTTGTCTTGTAATGCTTTAGCCATTGGTGCTAAACAGTTAGTTGTACAAGAAGCTCCTGATATAACTGTTTCAGTTCCGTCTAATATATTGTCGTTTACGTTGTAAACTATTGTTTTAAGATCTCCAGTAGCAGGTGCAGAGATAACTACTTTTTTAGCTCCTGCAGCTATATGTTCTTCAGCTTTTTCTTTTTTAGTGAAGAATCCAGTACATTCAAGAACTACGTCTACGTTTAATTCTCCCCAAGGTAAATCTTTTGGACTAGCTTGTGCACAAACTTTGATTTCGTGTCCGTTAACAACGAATCCTCCGTCTACAACTTCTATTGTTCCGTTGAATCTTCCTTGTGCTGAGTCATATTTGAATAGGTGAGCTAGAGTTTGAGCATCTGTTAAGTCGTTGATTGCTACCACGTCAAATTCAGGGTTTTCAATCATTAATCTTAATGCTAATCTTCCAATTCTTCCAAATCCGTTAATTGCTACTTTAACTGCCATTTTGTTTCCTCCTTAAATTTACATTTATAATAATTTTTTTATTTGCATCATTTATACTTAGATTATAGTGTTTTATTTTAGGTTTGTCAATTTTCATACAGATTAAAATTAACCATTTTTGTGGTCACTATTTGACACCTATGATATTTTTCATATCATCAGGAAGACCAATTTCGATAATTTTTTGCTCATGAGTGTCAATATCAGTATATATAAACTTATAGGAATGAAGAAGCTGACGTTTTATATCTGGATTTTCTTTTCCGTAAAGATGGTCTCCTAAAATTGGGTGTCCTTCAAGTGAAAGATGAACTCTTATCTGGTGTGTACGTCCTGTGAAAAGTTCAAGTTCAACCAGTGTAAGATTTTTTTCTGGAAATCTTTCAATAACTTTTACCTTTGTTTTAGCTTCCTGTCCGCCGTTTTCAACAGAAAGTTCTTCCCTTTTAATATTATCCCCGACTCTTCCTATTTGTCTTTCTATAAAAAATTCATCTTTTTCAATAATACCTTCACATATTGCCAGATAAAATTTTCTGATTTCGGCTTTCTCTTGAAGAAAAGCCTGAGCAAAAGCATTTTTTGCAACTACAATAAGACCAGATGTATTCATATCAAGACGGTTATAAAATCTTGGTACTTGAATTTTTCCTGTCGCTTTAAAAAGATAATCAACAACACCATTTGCAAGTGTTATATCTGTTTTCTTTAAAGTGGGGTGGACTACAACATTTGCATCTTTGTTTATAATAAGAAGATTTTTATCTTCAAAAACAATTTTTAAATCCATTGGAATAGGCTGAATGTTTGTTCCTTTTTCCTGTTCAACTACAACCAGACGATTTAATTTTTTTATTTTTTTATCAAGACGGACTTTTTTACCATTAAGATAAATTTCTGCATTTCTTAATCCTCTTGAAGAATATCCTTTTACTTCTTTCAAATAATCTGACACTTTAAAATTATTATATTCCGGTTCGATAATAAATTTTTTCATATAACTCCTTTTTTATAAAGAAACTTTATTTTTCAAGAATATTATACATGATTATCATATAAATTTCTAATTATAAAATATGATGCAGAAAATAAACAGCTAAAGTGTATGATATAGTGACAAAATTTTTTACTTCTATTATAAAAATAATATTTTTTTACAAAAATGATTAAAAGTTAATCTTTTCTTTTTTTTAAATATATGCTAATATAATAGGTAGAGAAACTAAGAAATTATTAGATATGTAATTAATTCAGGAGGTATTTTATTATGGCAAAAAGAATTATCAACACACCAAAAGCACCAGCAGCATTAGGACCTTACTCTCAAGCAATTGAAGTAAACGGAACTCTTTATATTTCAGGACAAATCCCATTTGTTCCAGAAACAATGACTCTAGTATCTGGCGACGTAAAAGCTCAAACTAGACAATCTCTAGAAAACTTAAAAGCTATCTTAGACGAAGCTGGATATACTTTCAACGACGTTGTTAAAGCATCTTGCTTTATTAAAGATATGAACGATTTCGCAGCTGTAAACGAAGTTTATGCTGAATACTTAGGAGAAGCTAAACCAGCTAGAGCTTGTGTAGAAGTTGCAAGACTTCCTAAAGACGTTAAAGTTGAAATCGAATTAATCGCAGTTAAATAGTAATTCTGTAAATTAATTTAAAATAAAAGGAGAGCTTCGGCTCTCTTTTTTTTGTATAAAAATAAAAATTATACTATAATATATCTGGTTATTAATATAATTTTTGGAGGGAGTTCTGTGAATTATTTAGGGGAAAGTTTTGCTTTTATAACAGCTGTGAGCTGGGCAGTGAGTTCAATAATATTTGAAGCTGCTACAAAGAAAAGTGATAGTAAGAGTGTAAATGTAATTCGTTTGTTTTATGGTATTATTTTTCTTGGAATTATAACTTTTTTTACAAAAGGATTATTTATTCCCAGTGATGCAGGCAGAATTAACTGGACTTTTTTAGGAATTTCTGGAATAATAGGTCTTTTCTTTGGAGATATGTTTCTATATGAGGCTTATTTTTTAATAGGTGCAAGGCTTTCTATGCTTTTTCTTACTATGACACCTCTTATTGTTGGATTTTTCGGTTTTCTTTTTTTGGGAGAAAAATTAACTCCTCTTCAAATTGCAGCAATGTTTATAACCTGTTCTGGAATTCTTATGGTCACAATAAAGCCGAAAAATAAAAATCAGACAGAAAATACAAACGGAAGAAAACTTACACCAAAGGGACTTCTTTTTATAATTTTGGCAGTAACTTTAGAGGCATTGGGGAATATTTTCACAAAAGTAGGGGCAAGAAATTATGATGCAGGAGCATCAACACAGATAAGAATGATATGTGCCTTGTTTGTATTTTTATTTTATCTGACATTTACAAAAAGATGGGGAAAAGTGATAAATACAGCAAGAGATATAAAAGCCTCATCTCTTATTTTTGCAGGAACTGTTGTTTCAACTTTGGGAATAACTTTTCTTGTGGCAGCTTTTAACAGAATAAATACAGGGGTGGCTTCAACAATTTCTTCAATGAGTCCTGTTATAATAATTCCTATTTCTGTTTTAGTTTTTAAAGAGAAAGTAAAATTTAAAGAGATATTAGGGGCGGTTATTTCTGTAATGGGAATAGCGATATTCTTTTTAAAATAAAAAAGTGGAAATAACCACTTTTTTATTTTATATTATATTTTTTCATTTTTCTATAAAGGGTAGTAAGCCCTATATTCATTTTTTCTGAGATATATTTTTTTCCGTCAGTATCATTTCCATAAACAGAAAGAGCTTTTTCAATATATTTTTTCTCAATATCTTCAAAATTATCAAGAGTCATATCATCTTTAAAAATAACTTTATCTGCTGAAGAAAAATTCTTTTCAGAAATATTTAAAATATTTTCTGGAAGCATTTTTTTAGTGATAACTCCGTCTTCGCTGCTCATATTAATCATAAGCTCAATGACATTTTCAAGTTCTCTCACATTTCCAGGCCAGTTGTATTCAGTAAGAGCTGTAAGCACATCTTTTTCTATTGTATGAACAAATTTATCAGAAATTTTGTTGTATTTATAAATAAGATTATTTATTATTGGGATAATGTCTTCTTTTCTTTCTCTTAAAGGGAGAATAGAAATTGGAATAACATTTAATCTGTAATATAAATCACTTCTAAATTTTTTTTCTTTTATATTTTTTATAAGGTCAACATTTGTTGCAGCAATAATTCTGATATTTAAATCAATACTTTTATTTGAACCTATTCTTTCAATTTTTTTATCCTGAATAACTCTTAAAAGTTTTGCCTGAAGATAAAGGGGCATATCCCCTATTTCATCAAGAAAAATTACTCCGTTATTGGCAAGTTCAAATTTACCCATACGGCCGTTTTGATTTGCTCCTGTAAAAGCTCCCTTTACATAACCGAAAAGTTCGCTCTCAAGAAGTGTATCTGGAATGGCAGAACAATTTATAACAACAAAAGGCTTATCTTTTCTATTTCCTTGATTGTGAAGAGAACGGGCAACAAGTTCTTTTCCTGTTCCGCTTTCTCCTGTAATAAGAACAGTTGATGTGCTGTCAGCAACTTTTTTTATATTTTCTTTTAACTGTATAGTGGCAGGGGAATTTCCTATAATATTATCTAAGGTAATTGTATTGTCGGCATTTGCAATTTCCACAATACTGCTGTTAATTTTTTGAATGTCATCAAAAAGAAAAGCATTTGCTTTTTTACTGTTTGGAAGAGCCAGAGGAATAATTTTTCCTGCAACATTATACTCACTATTTTCTATGAAAAGTTTAAAAACTTCTTCATTCATAATAGTTTCGTTCTGGCTTATAAGTTTTAAATTTTTTCCAAGAGGAGATGCAGTAAGTTTTAATTTTTTTAAGCCAATATTATTGACCATAAGAATAATATCATTGCAGTTGCTTACAATAACTCCCTTTGCCATATTATTAAAAATCTGGTTAAAAGTTTCTTCTCTCTCTTTTTGAGATGCTTCTTCCTGATACTCATAAAATTTTATCCCGATAAATTCAGCTATCTGTTTTGTAAAATTAAGATATGAATCAAGGGCATTTAAGATTTTTTCTTTCTGCTCGTCATTAAAGCACACAAGCCCTAAAACTCCAACAATTTCATCACGGCAGTAAATAGGTGTAGCGATTTCAAGTTTTTCACGGCATCTGTTTTTGTCGAGACATTCACTGCAGAGTTCATGCTGTCTGGGATTTCTTATTATATTTGTTTTTCCTGTTTTAAGTGTGTTCTGGTAAACACTTCCAAGAGCCAAGACCCCTTCAATATTTTTATAAAGACCAGTTCCTGTAACTCTTCTCATATTTTTATCAACAATTCCAACGTCAACATTTATAAGGCTGGTAATGACATTTGCATATTTTTTTACATGCTCTTTTATATCAATCAGAGAATTTTCCATTGTTATCCTCCTGTTTTATTAATCAGTTAATTTTCTTTTGTGGGCAGGTTTTATCCCAAGCTCCTCACGATATTTTACAACAGTTCTTCTTGCAATTTTCAGATTTTCTTTTTCAAGGAGAAGAGCAATTTCATTATCATGAAGAGGGTTGTATCTGTCTTCATTTAAAATGAGTTCTTCAATTTTTTCTTTAACAAAAAGTTTTTTATTATCGATAATAAACATATCTTTTACCCGTTTCATTCCTCGTTCAGTAAGAATATATTTATTTTTTATTGCTCTTGAAACAGTGGAATCATGGATTTTTAAAATTGAAGATATATCTTTTAATGTAAGAGAATTAAGTTTTCCTTCGGGGTTTGAAAAATATTCATACTGTTTTTCAAGAATAATATCTAAAATACTTTTTAAAGTGAGCTGTCTTTTTTCAATGCACCTTATAATATTATTTGCTGAATTAAAATAATTTTTCATTTCTCCGCTGATTTCCTGAGCATTTTCAAGGGATTTTAATTTAAGTTTAGGAATATTTTTTTCAGACATGACAACAACATATTTTCCTCCGATATTTTTAATTTCAGCATCAGGCTCAATATATCTTATTGTATCTCCCATATAAAATCCTCTTGAAGGAAAAGGATTAAGAGAACGGATTATTTTTAAATATTCAACTACATATTCTTCAGTGATATTAAGTTTTGAACAGATGATGTCATATTTTGAAGAGGCAAGCTCCTGCATAAAATGTGTGATTATATATTCAAGTTTCTGGTCGTTGATATTTTTTTTATGGAGCTGAATGATAAGGCACTCTTCCAGATTTTTTGCTCCTATACCTATAGGTTCAAGGCTTTTTACAATCTCTATGGCTTTATCAATATCTTTAAGTGGAAAACCGCAGGCAGATTTAAGCTCCTCTCTTGTTACAGTAAGAAATCCTCTTTTATCGAGATTATTTACAATGAATGTGCATAGAAATCTCATCTCTTTGCTTATTTTTAAAAATCCAAGCTGTTCTTCCAGAAAATCAATAAGATTTTTTTCCTCGCTTATAAAATCAAAAGGAGATGACTCCTCAGAATCATCACCTTTAGAACTGTAATTTTTAGAAGAAAAATCAATTTCTAAAAGAGGATTTTTAGAAAATTCTTTTTCTATAAATTTTTCTAAATCCATAGAGGACATTTCAAGAACGTTAAGAGAAAGTTTCATCTCCTGAGTAAGAATAAGTTTTAATTCCTGTTTTATATTAAGTGAAAAATCCAAAATTATCCTCCTCTTTAAAAATTTTTAAAATTACTTTATTTTGTTTTCATAAAAGACTGGGCAGTTTTTATTTTAGCAATAAGAGTTTCAATCTTAGGGTCTTTTTCAATTCCTGTTGAAGTTGGAACTCTTAAGTTTTGACTTGTGCTGTCAGGCATTTCAGAAGAAAGAGTTTCTTCATCAAAATCGCTTTCTACATTTTCTTCATAAACTTTTTCTGTTTCAGTTTCTTTAGGTAAAATACTATTAGAAGAAACAGGGAATTTATATGTGTGACCTATTTTAATATTCTGTCCGTCAGTGATTTCAGGGTTAAGAGCAACTACAGCATCAACAGTTGTTCCATATTTTTTAGAAAGAGAATATAAAGTATCCCCTTTTACAACTTTATGCTCAATATATTTTTCAACATTTTTTAAGTTCGGAAGATTTTTTTCAGCTAAAGGGCTTTTGTTTGAAGTCATAATATAAGTCTGTCCTATGCTAATTGTTTTTCCATCTTCTATTGTTGGGTTAAGAGCAACTATTTCAGCTACAGTTGTGTTGTATCTTTTTGCAAGAGAATATAAAGTGTCTCCTTTTACAACTGTGTGAGTTGTAAACTTTTCTGCTGAAGCTGTTTCTTGTTTTGGGGTTTCTGCAGCAGGAGCATCATCAATCATAACAATATCCTCTTTTTTGATAAGTTTATAGAAAATTCTATTTGTATCACGTTTTGGAGCATCAAAATCTATTTTTAAAACTCCGATATTTTTTAAATTTTCTCCAGTCTGAACAATTACAGTGTCATTTATCATAATTTTTTCTTCAAGAGGTGTTTTGCTGTTCCCGTCAATTATAAGGTCTATTCCAGAAACTGATTCTGCAACAGCTGAACTCTGCCACTCTCTGTTTGTATCAGTGTTCATTCCTAAATTTGTAAGGGCGATTATAAATTCAGCTCCTTGAGATTTTAATTCTTTAACAGTTTTTGTTGCAGCAAGAATAGGCTCATCAACAGTTAGTGTATCAAGGAAAGCATTTTCATTGTTGTAGATGTCAGGGCTTACAAGACCGAAAATTCCAACTTTTACCCCTCTTATATTTTTAATAATATATGGAGTAACATAGTCCTGTCCGTTTTGTTTTTTTAAGTTTGCTGCTAAAATTTTAAAATTTGCTCTCATTTCAAGAGATTTAATATTTTTTTCTCCATAGTTAAAGTCACTGTTTCCTAAAGTCACAGCATCAAGATTAAGAGCATTTAAAATTTTAACAATAGATTCTCCTTTATCTGTTTCAGCTATTGTACTTCCATAAAAAGTATTTCCGGCATCAAGATATAATACATTTTCTTTTCCAAATTCTGTTCTTGCTCTTTCAAGAATTGTTGAAAATCTTGAATATCCCACACCTGTATTTTGTCCTCCTTCAACTTGTCCGTTTGTATCTCCAAGATGAAGAATAGTAAGTTCATAATCTCTCGGAGCAGAGATGACTTTACTTCTATCTATATTTCCAACAGTGCAGGCTGTAAGTGATAAAGTAATAGCAGCTGAAATAAGCAGCTTAAATGTTTTTTTCAAAATGTTACCTCCATTAATTAAATGTATATTTATTACTATATAATATTATACTATAATATTTTTCATAATGAAAAAATTTTTTAAATATTTGAAGAATTTATTAAAAATTATTTTATGCAAAAAATAAATTGATTTTATTGGGATATGGTATAATAAAAATAAAGGAAGATTAATAAAAATATTTTGGAGGAAAAAATGTTTCACAGAAAAATAGCAGCTTTTTTAACAGTGATATTTATGCTGAATTTTATTTCTGCATTTGGAGGAGAATACGGAAAGGTTTATACAAAAGCTGAAAAAATACAATCTATAGATAAGCAGATAGAAGAACTTTTAAAACAGAAAGCTGACCTTGAGCTTATGAAAAAAAGAATAAACGAAAGTCCTGTGGAGATAGATAAACCTATGCCTCAAGGGTACAGGCCAAAAATAGCTCTGGTTTTAAGCGGAGGAGGAGCAAAGGGAGCAGCTCATATAGGTGTCTTAAAAGCTCTTGAAAAGTATAAAGTTCCTGTTGATTATATTGTAGGAACAAGTGTAGGGAGCATTGTAGGGGCGATGTATTCTGTGGGCTACACTCCAGAAGAAATAGAAAATATAGTTCTTAATCTTGATTTTATGGATTTGTTTTCAAATACAGAGGACAGAACTTTAAAAGACATATCAGATAAAATTGTTTATGCAGAGAGACCAATAAAAATTACAATAGATAAAAATAATGAAATCCATTTTCCCAAAGGTTTTGTTGACGGAGAATATCTGTATTTAGAATTTAAAAAGATTTTTGACAGAGCTGGAAGAGTAGAAAACTTTAATGAACTTCCAATTCCTTACAGAGCTGTTACAACAGATCTGAACACAGGAAAAGAGGTTATTGTAAGTGAGGGAGATTTAGCAAAAGCAGCTCTTATGAGTATGGCAATTCCATCGGTAATTGTTCCTGTTGAGCATAAAAATAACTATTATGTAGATGGAGGAGTAATAGATAATTTCCCAATAATAGAGGCATTAAAAGAAAAGGCAGATATTATAATTGCAGTTGATATTACAGCTGATTCTGAAATAATTACAGATAAATCAAATATAATAAGTGTAGTAAATAAAATCGCTACTTATCAGGGAGATAAAAGCACAAAAGAACAGAAAAAATATGCAGATATTCTTGTTGTTCCAAAGGTAAAAGAACATAATACTCTCGATTTCGGTTCGCTTCCAGCTCTTATTAAAGAGGGAGAGGAAGCTGGAGAATCATTCTCACATATTTTCAAAAATATAAGTGATGAAAAAAGATTTGCTGAATATAAAGAAAAAGCTGAAAATTTAAAACCTACAAAAATAAAAATAGAAAACGTAAAACTTGAAGGAGCTGAATCTTTAAATTCAGAGGCAGTAAAACGTTTTATGCCTAAAAAAGAATATCTTACAGTTGAGGATATAAATTTGTGGGCAAGAGAAATTTACAATCTTTCATATGTTCAGAGAGTCTTTTATAATATTGATGAAGAAACAAATACAATAAGTTTTTCAGTAAAAGAAGAAAAAGGATATAAACTTATGGCAGGGCTTGGGTATGTTTCTGATTATGGTTCTATTTTAAGTGTAGATTTAGATGTTCCAAGTCTTAACAGACATAAACAAAATTATATATTAAATTTTGAGCTTTCTAAATATCCAAAAATATCTTTGAGAAATAAAATGTCTTTTGGTCTTGGAGATATTCAATTTTTAGGAGGATACGGAATGTCTTATGGAATGTCTCCTGTATTTTTCTATAGAGACGGAGATAAAT
The DNA here is from genome assembly GCA_900541465.1 of uncultured Fusobacterium sp. Lineage (GTDB taxonomy): Bacteria > Fusobacteriota > Fusobacteriia > Fusobacteriales > Fusobacteriaceae > Fusobacterium_B. Next base: position 12,641 of record UQJY01000008.1, read on the forward strand.
CTTCAGTTTATGTTTCTAATGTATTTAATGCTCAGCTTGATATGGGAACAAGTATATTCAGAGATTATCTTTTTGGAATATCACTAGGATATAAAAATGTAAACAGCAGTTATGACAGCGGAGAAAGAGGAGACTTTACAGAAGACAGTATTAAAAATTACACATGGAGCAGCTGGTATCTTCTTCATGATAATATGAATAAAACATTTTTCCCTACAAAAGGAAATTTCAGCAATATCACAGGATTTTCAGGAATTTCTCTTGATGATAAAGAGGAGTTTGCTGGATATAATTATAAGTTTGAAATTGCAGCTCCAATAACAAAAAGATTCAGCACAGGTCTTTTTGTAAAAGGGGGAAAAATAGATATATCTCATATTGGAAAATCATATGAAGAGATGTTTAAACTTGGAGGTGTAAGAGACACAAGCACAGGTTTCAGAACTATGGGATTTTATGGACTTCCTTATACAGGAATAATAACAGATGAATTTTTCTCTGGGGGAGTTTCAGTTCAATATGAGCTTTCAAGAAATTTATATCTTCTTGGAAAATATAATTTTGTAACGTATAATTCAGATGGATTTTTCCATCAGGAAAATAATAAATTTGGTGAAGACTATCACAGTGGATATGGTGCAGGAATAGGATGGGATACTTTCCTTGGCCCAGTAGAAGCGGTGTTCACAAATAATATAGAAAATGATGAAGTTCTCTTCAGTATTTTCTTTGGATACACTTTGTAAGTTAATGTGTACATTTTTAGAATATAAAATGTTGACAAAATATTTTATAGTATAGTAAAATTTTAAGGTATGCTCATATATACTTGTGATTGGACAAGAGTTTCTACGGCTGACCGTAATCAGCTGCTATGAGTTTCTTCTCCTCATCACTAATGTTTTTGGGTTAAAAACAATTAGGAGGTTTTTCAAAGAAATGAGAAATTATTCACCATACCATATTGATGGTATACCAAAATTATCAGAGGCTATCCCTTTAGGGTTACAGCACGTGCTTGCAATGTTCGTAAGTAATCTTACACCAGTCATTATTGTTACAGGAGTTTTAAACGTTCCAATGGATGTTAAAACAAATCTTATTCAAGCATGTATGCTTATTGCAGGAATTAATACATTGGTACAGGCTTATACAATAGGACCTGTTGGAGCAAGACTTCCGATAGTTGTAGGAATAAGTTTTACTTTTGTTCCAGTTGCAATATCAATAGGAACAAAGTATGGAATGGAAGGAATTCTAGGTGCAGTTATGGTTGGAGGGCTTTTTGAAGCTTGTATAGGTCTTTGCATGAAAAAGATAAGACGTTTCTTCCCGCCAGTTGTAACAGGAGTGGTTGTTCTTTCAATAGGACTTTCTCTTATACCAGTTGGAATAAACAGCTTTGCAGGAGGAGTAGGAGCAAGCGATTTCGGTTCTCTTACAAACTTAGGTCTTGGTGCAGCTGTTCTTACTGTGGTAATAGTATTAAAACAATTTACAAAAGGAATAACAAGTACAGGTTCAGTTTTCATAGGAACTGTTTTTGGTTTTATAGTGGCACTTATTTTCGGGCTTACAGATCTTTCTCCAATTAAAGAGATGCCTTTTGTGTCTATTCCAAGACCTCTTTCTTATGGGTTTGCTTTCCATGCAGATGCGATATTTGCAATGATGATGATGTTTATAGTTTCTGCTGTTGAAACAGTGGGAGATATGTCAGGAGTTACAATGGGGGGAGCAGGAAGAGAGGTTACAGACAGAGAGCTTTCTGGAGGAATTATGGCAGATGGTCTTGGTTGTGTTCTTGCTTCAATATTTTCAATACTGCCAACAACATCTTTCAGCCAAAACACAGGAATAGTAACTATGACAGGAGTAATGAGCAGATTTGTTGTAGGTGTAGGAGCAATGTTCTTAATTGCAGGAGCTTTCTTCCCAAAACTTGGTGCATTGCTTACAGTAGTACCTTCATCAGTAATCGGTGGAAGTCTTGTTATGATATTCGCAATGATATTTATAAGCGGTGTAAATCTTATTACAAAAGAACCTTTAAGAGGAAAAAATGCAGTTATTCTTTCAGTTTCTCTTGGGGTTGGATATGGACTTGGTGCAGTCCCAGGGGCTTTAGTAAACTTCCCTGAAAGTATAAGACTTATTTTTGGAGGATCAGGAATAGTTGTTTCAGCATCAATAGCGGTAATACTTAACATCTTATTACCAAACGATAAAAAATAGAGGAGGGGTATCTTGTTTACTTTTACAAATTTTTTTCCAGCTTCTACAATAGAAGAAGCTTACAATGAATTGGTAAAAAATAAAAAAAATGTGATACTTGGTGGAACTTCTTATTTGAGAATGGGAAATGCTAACTACAATACAGCAGTAGACATTTCAAATGTAGAAGATATAGATAAAATAATAGAAAAAGAAGACAGTTTTGAAATAGGGGCTATGGTAAGTTTTAGACAGCTTGAAACAGATGAAGCTCTTTATAAATATTTTCCTGTAATATCTAATGCAGTTTATGATATTGTAGGAGTTCAGCTTAGAAATAATGCAAGAATTGGAGCTACCGTTTTCACAAAGCACGGCTTTTCAGATTTAATAACAGCTCTTTTATGTTTAGATACTTATGTTGTTCTTTATAAAGGGGGAACAATAAAACTTGAAGATTTCTTAAATGAAAAAACTCCAAGAAAAGATATACTTGTTAAAATTATTATAAAAAAAGAAAATTTAAAAACATCTTTTCAATGTGTGAGAAAGAGCAAGGCAGATTATTCTGTTCTTAATATGGCTGTTTCAAAAAATGAAAAGGGAGAAATGAGAATTTCAGTTGGTGCAAGACCAAGCAAAGCTCGTCTTGCTCATAAATCAATGGAATGTTTATCTCAAAACTTTTCTGATAAATCTGTTTTTGAAATTATAAAAGAAGAGATAAAATTTGACAGCAATATGAGAGGAACAAAAGAATACAGAGAACTTTTGAGTGCAGCTCTTCTTGCAAAGGCTTTGAAGGAGGTGGAATAATGATTTTAACTACTACAATAAACAATAGAAAAAAAGAACTTTTAATAGATGCAGACGAATATCTTGTTGATACGCTTAGAAAAGCAGGGTATCTTAGTGTAAAAAGAGGTTGTGACACAGGTGCCTGCGGACTTTGTACTGTCCTTGTAGAAGGAAAGCCTGTTCTTTCATGCAGTACACTTGCAGCAAGAGTTATGAATAAAAAAGTTGAAACAATAGAAAACTATCCAAAAGAAGCGGAAATGCTTGCAAAACATCTTGCAGAAGAAGGAGCTGAACAATGCGGATTCTGTGCTCCAGGATTTGCCCTTACAGTTATTGCAATGATGAGAGAATTAAATAACCCGACAGATGAAGAAATCCTTCATTATCTTAATGGAAATCTTTGCAGATGCAGTGGATATGCTTCTCAATTAAGAGGAATAAGAAATTATATGAAAGAGGTGATGGACAGTGAAAATAATAAATAATCCAACACCAAAAATTGACAGTATAAATCTTATTACAGGAAAACCTGTTTATACAGATGACCTTGTTCTTAATAACAATACTCTTATTATAAAATTATTAAGAAGCCCTTATGCTTATGCAAAAATAAAATCAATAGATAAAAGAACTGCAATGCTTGTTCCGGGAGTAGAAGCAATCTACACTTTTGAAGATGTTCCTGAAACAAGATTTACTTCAGCCGGGCAGAGTTATCCAGAGCCTTCTCCTTATGACAGAAGACTTCTTGATGAATATGTACGTTATGTTGGAGACCCGGTTGCAATAATTGCTGCTGAAGATGAAAAAACAGCTCTTAAAGCTATGAAACTTATAAAAGTTGAATATGAGGTTTTAGAGCCTCTTCTTGATTATGAAAAAGCAACAACTTCAGATATAAAAGTTCATATGGAAGATGCACATACAAATTATGATATAGGTTATGACAGAAGCAGAAACCTTGCATCTCATCTTTTATATACAAAGGGAGATGTAGAAGAGGGACTTTCAAAGAGTGAAGTTGTAATAGAAAGAACTTATCGTACTCAGCCGCAGATTCAGTCTATGATGGAAACTTACCGTTCTTACAGTTATTATGATGTAAACGGAAGACTTACAACAATATCTTCAACTCAGATTCCATTTCATGTAAGAAGACATCTTGCAAGAATTTTAGGACTTGATGCCAGCAGAGTAAGAGTTATAAAACCTAGAATCGGCGGAGGTTTCGGAGCAAAACAGACAATGGTCTGCGAAATGTATTCTGCATTTGTTACTATGATGACAAAGAAACCTTCAAAGATAATATTTACAAGAAAAGAAACTCAAGTATGCGGAAACACAAGACATGCTATGACTCTTAATGTAAAAATAGGTTCTGACAAAGAAGGAAATATAAAAGGAATAGATATAAAAGTAATATCAAATACAGGTGCTTATGGAGAACATGCTCCAACAGTAACAGGGCTTGTTTCATTTAAAACATTCCCGTTATATGAAAAAATACCAATGAGAATGGAAGCTGACGTAGTGTATACAAATACTATGGTAGGGGCAGCATTCAGAGGATATGGAGCAACACAAGGGACATTTGCAGTTGAATCTGCTGTAAATGAACTTGCTGAAATTTTAAAAATATCTCCTGTGGAAATAAGAATGAAAAATCTTGTTGAGCCTGGAAAAGACAGCTGTATTGCCAGCGGAGATATAAAAAAATGTATTGAGATAGGTAAAGAAAAATTCAGATGGGACGAAAGATACCCAAGAAGAATTATGCCAGACGGAAAAATAAGAGCCTGCGGAATGGCAGTTACAATGCAGGGATCTGGTATTGCAGGAGTGGATACAGGATCTGCAATTGTAAGACTTAATGATGCAGGAAACTTTACAGTTCAAGTTGGTGTAACAGATATGGGACAGGGAAGCGACACAGTTGTTACAATGATGGCAGCAGAAGTTTTAGAAGTTCCAATGTCTGAAATAATAATAAATGCCAGTGATACAGATGTATCTCCTTATGATCCGGGAGCATATGCTTCAAGTGGAACTTATGTAACAGGAAAAGCTATTGTTCTTGCCTGTGAAAAAATGAGAGAAGAAATTCTTAAAACAGCAGCTGTTATTTTAGAAACACCAAAAGAAGATCTGATTTACTGTGGAAGTCATGTAGAAAGTACAGATGGAACAAAATCAGTAACAATAAAAGATTTAGCAATGAAATCAGTTTCTTTTGATTTAAGAAATCAGCTTACAACTTCAGCAACTTGGGGAAGCGAAACATCTCCTCCTCCTTTTATAGCAGGATTTGCAGAAGTGGAAATAGATCCAGCAACAGGAGTTTGTGAAGTTACAGATATTCTTTCAGTTGTTGACTGCGGAACACCGATAAATCCAAGTGCTGCAAGAGTGCAGGTTGAAGGCGGAATGGCTCAGGGAATAGGGCTTGCTCTATATGAAAACATTCTTTTTGATGAAAAAGGAAGAGTTCTTACAGACAGCTTTATGCAGTATAAAATTCCTTGCAGAACAGACCTTCATAAAATGGACGTTGAGTTCAGCAGAAGTTATGAAGAAACAGGTCCTTTCGGAGCAAAATCAATAGGAGAGGTAGTAATAAATACTCCGGCTCCAGCAATAGCAGCAGCAATAAAAAATGCTGTCGGGGTAAACTTCAGAAAATTACCTATATCTTCTGAAGATATTTTAATGGGAATATTAAGTAAATAATTTTTATAAAAAACCGGTTATAAAATTTTTATCATTGCCGGTTTTTTACTTTTAAGATTGGGAAGGCACAGGGAAAATAAAAATACATCAGGAGGAAAAGATGACACAGTTTACACGGAGAAATATCTATTTAACAATAGGATTTTTATTTATAATATTTGGAAGATTTATTCCTGCTCCAGCTGGAATGGAGCAGTCAGGAATGGCAGTTGCAGGAATATTTGCAGGGGTGCTTCTGCTTTGGCTTACAGTTGCAATAGACTGGCCCAGCCTTTTATGTATAGGAGCTTTAGGTCTTATACCTGAAATCGGCTTTAAAGGAATTATTGCAAGTTCATTTGGAAATGAAACTATAATCTTTCTTATCTGCACTTTTATGTGTACCTATGCTTTATCAGAAACTCCCTTTCTGAATAGATGTGCCACTTATTTTATAACAAGTCCCATTGCAAAAAGAGGACCTTGGTCATTTATAATTTCATTTTTTGCAGCAGTTATAGTGATAGGGTGCTTTGCTTCTCCCACAGTTTTATTTGTGGTGTTTCTTCCGATAGCTGAAAAAATAATTGAGATTTTAAAGCTGAAAAAAGGAGACAAAGTTGCCAATATGATTATGATGGGGCTTGCTTTTTGTGTTTCAGTATCTGCTGGAATGACACCTATAGCTCATGTTTTCAGTATTATGGCGATGGGATTTTATAACACAGCAACAGGTCTTAATATAGGATACGGGCAGTATATGGCATTTGCAGTTCCTGTTGGAATAATAAGCACAGCTCTCCTTATTCTTGTTTTTAAATTTATTTTGAAACCTGAAGTTTCTGAAATAAAAGATATAGATGTGTCTGTTTTGAAAAAAGAATTAAAACCTATGGAGAAAAAAGAAAAACTTATTCTTGCAATATTTTGTCTGGTTGTTGCTCTCTGGATTCTTCCAAGCCTATTGAAAAATGTTTTTCCTGTGGCTATGAAGATAAATAAAATGGGGACAGCAATGCCACCAATACTTGGTGTAATCCTTTATTCAGTTATAACTTTTGATAAAAAACCTCTTTTAAATTTTTCTGAGGGAATGAAAAAAGGAGTGCAGTGGTCAAGTATTATAATGTGTTCTGGAACTCTTGCAATAGGAAGTGCTATGACAAATTCACAGATAGGACTTACAAAATATATGGTGAGCAGCTTAACTCCTGCTCTTAAAGACGTTTCTCCTATATTTTTGATTTTTGTTTTTACAGCATGGGCCTGCATACAGACAAATTTTTCGTCTAACATGGTCACAGTTACTGTTGTAACAACTGTTGCAATTCCTCTGGTTCAGGCAGCGGGAGGATTGGTTTCATGTCCTGCAATAGTTTCAATAATTGGAATGATGTCAGCTTATGCTTTTGCAACACCGCCAGCAATGCCTCATATTGCTATGGCTATAGGGTCTGGATGGACTGATACAGGAAGTATGATGAAATATGGATTTATATTTATGCTTGTGACAACAATGATAACTGTTTTCATAGGCTATCCAATAGCTGCAGCACTTATGTAAAAATGAATATATAAACAGAACGGAGCTGTTACAGCTCCGCTGCTTTTTTATTGATTATAGTTTTCAATTGCATTCTTGTTAAGCTGAATTGCATTTTCAAGATTTCTGTTTAAATCCTTAAGTCTTTCCTGCTGAAGATAAAGAGCATCAAGTGTAGAGCTTTTTTTACTGTCAGAAAAATCTTCATAGTCTTTTTCCAATTTCTTTAATACTTCCATAGATTTTTTAAAAGTTTCAAGATTATCTTCCTGCACTCTTATAATATTTTCAATATCGTTTTTCTGTATTATGGTAATCTCTCCTGCAGCAGCATTTTTTAATATTTTACAGCTTGCAATATATTCTCTTGTAAGCCTTTCACTCTCCCTGTAAAGAGTTTCGGTTTCATCTATTGCAGGCTCAGAAGCAAAAAGTGATAAAGTGCATATAAAAAATAAAAGAGAAAAAATTTTTTTCATGTGTATCTCCTTATAAATAAATTTCAGTTAAAAAAATTATACATTGGAAAGATAAAAGTTTCAAGGAATATCAAACAAAAGACAGGAAAATATGATATAATAAACCTTGAGTAAAAATATCAGGAGAGTGTTAGAATGGCATTACTGCATGTAGAGAATTTATACAAGGGTTTTTCTGGAGAGACTCTTTTTAAAAATATAACTTTTTCAATAGACCAAAAAGATAAAATAGGTGTTATCGGAGTAAACGGAGCAGGTAAGACAACACTTATAAAAATGATGCTTGAAATGGAAGAAAATGACGTTGACCCGTCAACAGACAGAAGGGGGACAATTTCTAAAAAGGGAAATCTTAAGGTGGGATACCTTTCACAAAATATAAATCTTAATTATGAAAACACTGTTTTTGAAGAGCTTATGACAGTTTTCAGCTCTGTATTGGAAGATTATAAAAAAATACATGAACTTAGTTTAAGACTAAATATAGAAGAAGAAAATTTTGATAAGATAATGGAAGAACTTTCTGTTGTGTCAACAAGATACGAACAGGCAGAGGGATACAGCATAGAATATAAAGTAAAGCAGATTTTAAATGGTCTTAGTCTGCCTGAAGACTTATGGAATGTAAAAATCGGTGACCTTTCAGGAGGACAGAAATCAAGAACTGCTCTTGGAAAAATTCTTTTGGAAGAGCCTGAACTTTTAATACTTGACGAGCCAACAAACCACTTAGATTTAATTGCAATAGAATGGCTTGAAAAGTTTTTGAAAGATTATAATAAAGCGGTGATGGTTGTTTCCCATGACAGATATTTTCTTGATAATGTAGCAAACAGAATATTTGAAATCGAGGGAAAAACTTTAAGAACATATAAAGGAAACTTTACAGATTACACAATTCAGAAAGAAGCATATCTTTCTGGGGCTGTAAAAGCTTTTGAAAAAGAACAGGATAAGATAAAAAAGATAGAGGAGTATGTTCAAAGATATAAAGCGGGAATAAAATCAAAACAGGCAAGAGGACGTCAAAAACTTTTAGACAGAATGGAGAAAATGGAAAATCCTATTTTTGCTAAAAGAAAAATGAAACTTAAATTTGAAATAGAAAGACCAAGTGTCGACAGGGTTTTAAAAATAGAAAAGCTTTCAAAAGCATATGATGGGAAAAAACTTTTTGATAATCTTAATCTTGAAATTTTCAGAGGTGAAAGAGTAGGGATAATAGGTAAAAACGGTGTCGGGAAATCAACTCTTTTAAAGATTGTAAATGGAATGGAAAAAGCAGACAGGGGAACAGTTACAATAGGAGAAAAAGTAACTATTGGATATTATGACCAGAACCATCAGGGACTTGACCTTAAAGCTACAATCTTAAATGAATTTTTATATAATTATCCAATGAGCGAAGAGGAAGTAAGAACTCTTGCCGGGGCATTTTTATTCCCGGAAGATGACGTTATGAAAACGATAGGAAGTTTAAGCGGAGGAGAAAAAGCAAGGGTTACCCTTATGAAACTTATTCTTAAAAAAGCAAATTTCTTGATACTTGACGAGCCAACAAACCACCTTGATATATATTCAAGAGAGGTTTTAGAGGAAGCTCTTGAAGATTATGACGGAACTATTCTTGTTGTTTCCCACGACAGATATTTCCTTGAAGGAATAGTAAATACAATATATGAAATTACAGAAGAGGGAGCTGAAAAATTCAAAGGGGATTATGAGGCTTACTGTGCTAAGAAAAAAGAGGCAAAAGAGGAAAAAGTTTCTGAAGGCGTAAATGACTATGAAGAGCAGAAAAGAATAAAGAACAGAATTTCATCTCTTGAAAGAAAGTACGGCGAGGTTGAAAAGGATATAGAAAAACTTGAAAACAAAAAAGAAGATGTTCAAAAGGACTATGACCTTGCAGGAAAAATAAATGATTTAGAAAAATTATTAGAGCTTCAAAACAGGCTTGAAACGTTAGATAATGAGATTTTAAGCAAGATGGAAGAGTGGGAAGACATTGAAAATGAACTAAAAACTTTAAAAAATACTTTGTAAAAATTTTTAAAATGTGCTAAAATATCATCTGCTATATAATAGATTAGTTTGACTTTTTATCGGGAAAAGACTATAATATCTAAGTTATATAATAATATAAAAATATAAAAAATTTCGGAAGGAGGGTAAAATGCCTACTTTAAATCAATTAGTAAAAAAAGGAAGACAGACTTTAGAAGAAAAAGGAAAGTCACCAGCATTACAAGGAAACCCACAAAGAAGAGGAGTTTGTGTTAGAGTATACACTACTACACCTAAAAAACCAAACTCAGCTTTAAGAAAAGTTGCCAGAGTAAAATTAACTAACGGTCTAGAAGTAACTTGCTACATTCCAGGTGAAGGACACAACTTACAAGAACACTCAATCGCTCTTATAAGAGGTGGAAGAACTAAAGACTTACCAGGGGTTAGATACAAAATAATCAGAGGAGCTTTAGACACAGCAGGAGTTAACAACAGAAAACAATCAAGATCTAAATACGGTGTAAAAAAAGCGTAATTAATTAGGGAGGTGAACAGTTTAAATGTCAAGAAGAAGAGCAGCAGTTAAAAGAGATGTATTACCTGATTCAAGATATTCTGATAAGGTAGTTACTAAAACTATAAATGCATTCATGGTAGATGGAAAAAAATCATTAGCAGAATCTATATTCTATTCAGCAATGGATTTAATAAAAGAAAAAACTGGTAAAGAGGGGTACGATGTATTTAAACAAGCTTTAGAAAACATTAAACCTCAAGTTGAAGTAAGATCAAGAAGAATCGGAGGAGCTACTTACCAAGTTCCAACTGAAGTAAGATTAGAAAGACAACAAACTCTAGCTTTAAGATGGCTTGTTACTTATACAAGAGAAAGAAAAGAGTACGGAATGGTTGAGAAGTTAGCAGCTGAATTAATCGCAGCATCTAACAACGAAGGTGCAACTGTTAAGAAAAAAGAAGATACTTATAGAATGGCTGAAGCTAACAGAGCGTTCGCACACTATAAATATTAATTTGTATTTAGCGTAATAACGAGGAGGAAAACACTAAATGGCTAGACAAGTTTCATTAGAAATGACTAGAAACATTGGTATCATGGCTCACATTGACGCTGGTAAAACTACTACTACAGAAAGAATTCTTTTCTATACTGGAGTTAACCACAACCTTGGAGAAGTTCATGATGGAGCTGCTACAATGGACTGGATGGAGCAAGAGCAAGAAAGAGGTATCACAATCACTTCTGCTGCTACAACATGTTTCTGGAAAAATCATAGAATAAATATAATAGACACACCAGGACACGTGGACTTTACAGTTGAGGTTGAAAGATCTCTAAGAGTCCTAGATGGTGCAGTTGCAGTATTCTCTGCAGTTGACGGGGTTCAGCCTCAATCTGAAACTGTATGGAGACAAGCTGACAAATACGGTGTACCTAGAATGGCATTCTTCAATAAAATGGATAGAATCGGAGCAGACTTTAAAATGTGTGTTAACGATATAAAAGAAAAATTAGGAGCAAATCCTGTACCTATCCAATTACCAATCGGAGCAGAAGATGCTTTTGAAGGAATTATTGACCTTATAGAAATGAAAGAAACAGTTTATTTAGATGACAAAGGTCAAAACTTTGAAATCAGAGATATAAGACCTGAGTTAGCTGATGAAGCTGAAGCAGCAAGAGAATTCATGATTGAATCTGTTGTTGAATGTGATGACGAGTTAATGGAAAAATATCTTGGTGGAGAAGAAGTTTCTAATGAAGAAGTAAGAAAGGCTTTAAGAGCTGGAACTATTGGAAACATGATTATCCCTGTACTTTGCGGAACAGCATTCAGAAACAGAGGTATTCAGCCATTACTAGATGCTATTACTTTATATATGCCTGCACCAACTCAAAAAGGTGTTATAAAAGGAACTGACGTAAAAGATCCTGAAAAAGTAATCGAATTACCAATCGGTGACGATGCTCCATTTGCAGCATTAGCATTTAAAGTTATGACAGACCCATTTGTTGGAAGATTAACATTCTTCAGAGTATATACTGGTATCGTTGAAAAAGGATCTTATGTATTAAACTCTACTAAAGGTCAAAAAGAAAGAATGGGAAGACTTCTTCAAATGCACGCTAACAAAAGAGAAGAAAAAGAAGTTGTTTACTGCGGAGATATTGCAGCAGTAGTTGGATTAAAAAATACAACAACTGGAGACACTCTTTGTGATGAAAAATCTCCTATAATTCTTGAAAAAATGGAATTCCCAGATCCAGTTATCTCTGTTGCAGTTGAACCAAAAACTAAAGCAGACCAAGAAAAAATGGGAATTGCACTTGCAAAACTTGCTGAAGAAGACCCTACATTCAGAGTTAAATCTGACGAAGAAACTGGTCAAACAATCATTTCTGGAATGGGAGAACTTCACCTTGATATCATCGTAGACAGAATGAGAAGAGAATTCAAAGTTGAGTCTACAGTTGGTAAACCACAAGTTGCTTACAGAGAAACAATCACAGCTTCTACTGAGCAAGAAGTTAAATATGCAAAACAATCTGGAGGTAAAGGGCAATACGGACACGTTAAGATTAAAGTTGAGCCTATTACTGGAAAAGATTTTGAATTTGTTAACGAAATTACTGGAGGAGCAATTCCTAGAGAATATATCCCTGCAGTAGAAAAAGGATGTAGAGAAGCTCTTGAAAACGGAGTTGTTGCTGGATATCCATTAGTTGGAGTAAAAGTAACACTTTATGATGGATCATTTCACGAAGTTGACTCATCAGAAATGGCGTTCAAAATTGCTGGATCTATGGCTATGAAACAAGGTGCTGAAAAATGTAAACCAGTTATCCTTGAACCAATATTCAAAGTAGAAGTAACTACTCCTGAAGAATACATGGGAGATATCATCGGAGACATCAACTCAAGAAGAGGTATGATCGGTGGTATGACAGACAGAAACGGTGCTAAGATTATTGATGCAAAAGTACCTTTATCTGAAATGTTCGGTTACGCAACTGACTTAAGATCTAAATCTCAAGGAAGAGCAAACTACTCAATGGAATTTGAAGAATATGTTCCAGTTCCAAGAGCAATTCAAGATGCTATAAAAGCTGAAAGAGGAAGATAATAACTCTCTCTTTTAAAAACTGAGGTTAATACTCAAAAGAACAAAGTCCGGCACTTATGTGCCGGGCAGAAAATATAAAATTTTTAAATTAGAAATTTAGGAGGACAAAATGGCAAAAGAAAAATTTGACAGAAGCAAACCCCATGTAAACATTGGTACAATAGGTCACGTTGACCACGGAAAAACAACAACTACAGCAGCAATCTCTAAAGTTCTTGCTGACAGAGGACTTGCTGAAAGAGTAGACTTCGATAAAATCGACGTTGCTCCAGAAGAAAGAGAAAGAGGAATAACTATCAACACTGCTCACATCGAGTACCAAACTGAAAAAAGACACTATGCTCACGTTGACTGTCCAGGACACGCGGACTACGTTAAAAACATGATCACTGGAGCTGCTCAAATGGACGGTGCGATCCTAGTTGTTTCTGCAGCTGACGGTCCAATGCCTCAAACAAGAGAACACATCCTTCTTTCAAGACAGGTTGGAGTTCCTTACATCGTTGTATACTTAAACAAAGCTGACATGGTAGACGACGAAGAATTACTAGAACTAGTTGAAATGGAAGTAAGAGAAATCTTAACAGAATATGGATTCCCAGGAGACGAAGTTCCAGTAGTAATCGGATCTTCTTTAGGAGCATTAAACGGAGAAGAAAAATGGGTTAACCAAATCATGGCTCTTATGGATGCAGTTGACGAATATATCCCAACTCCAGAAAGAACAATAGACCAACCATTCTTAATGCCAATCGAAGACGTATTCACTATTACAGGAAGAGGAACAGTTGTAACAGGAAGAGTTGAAAGAGGAATCATTAAAGTTGGAGAAGAAGTTGAAATAGTAGGAATTAAACCAACTACAAAAACAACAGTAACAGGAGTAGAAATGTTCAGAAAACTTCTTGATCAAGGTCAAGCAGGAGACAACATTGGAGCTCTATTAAGAGGAACTAAGAAAGAAGAAGTAGAAAGAGGACAAGTTCTAGCTAAACCAGGAACAATCCACCCACATACAAACTTCAACGGAGAAGTATACGTATTAACTAAAGAAGAAGGAGGAAGACATACTCCATTCTTCACAGGATACAGACCACAATTCTACTTTAGAACAACAGATATAACAGGAGCAGTAAACTTACCAGAAGGTGTAGAAATGGTAATGCCAGGAGACAACATCACAATGTCAGTAGAATTAATCCACCCAATCGCAATGGAAGTTGGATTAAGATTCGCTATCAGAGAAGGTGGAAGAACAGTAGCTTCTGGAGTTGTTTCTGAAATAACTAAATAATAAACCCCTGATGGGCTTTTAAGAAGAGAAGGAGAAATCCTTCTCTTTTTTTGCCTAAATAAATTTTATTTTCCCAATGTGGATAATAAATGATATAATGAATTAAATATATATGTGAAGGTTTTGAAAGCAGGGAAAATTATAAAATAAAAAGAAAACTCAGGAGGTAAAGGAATGAAGTGTATAATTACTGTTTTAGGAACAGACAAGGTTGGGATTATTGCAAAAGTTTGTACTTATTTATCAGAAGTTAATATAAACATTCTTGATATTTCACAAACTATTGTAGACGGATACTTTAACATGATGATGATTGTTGATATTTCTGAACCTTTAAAACCTATGGAAGAAGTAAGCGATGAACTTTCAAAAATAGGAACAGATTTAGGTGTTATTATAACAATGCAGCATGAGGATATTTTTAACTGTATGCACCGTATCTAATAAAAATAATCAAAAACCTAAGGAGGACTTCTATGATTTCCAGAGTAGAGATACAGGAAACAAACCGTATGATAGCTGAAGCAAAGCTTGATGTACGTACAATCACAATGGGAATAAGCCTTATTGACTGTGCTGACCCTGATATAGAAAAATTTAATGAAAATATTTATAAAAAAATTACAACTTATGCAAAAGATTTAGTAAAAGTCGGAGACGATATTGCAAAACAATTCGGTATCCCTGTTGTAAACAAAAGAATATCAGTTACACCTATTGCAATAGCTGCAGCAGGGTGTAAAACAGATTCTTATGTGAGCATTGCCAAAACTCTTGACAGAGCAGCAGAAGAATGCGGAGTAAACTTTATAGGGGGATTCTCTGCCCTTGTTCAAAAAGGGTGTACACCTTCAGACGAAATTCTTATAAACTCAATTCCTGAAGCTATGGCTGTAACAGAAAGAGTATGTTCTTCTGTAAACGTAGGAACTTCAAGAAATGGTCTTAACATGGACGCTATAAAAAGAATGGGAGAAATAATAAAAGAAACTGCTGAACTCACAAAGGACAGAGACTGTCTTGGCTGTGCAAAACTTGTTGTATTCTGTAATGCAGTTGAAGACAATCCATTTATGGCGGGAGCATTCCACGGTGTTGGAGAAGCTGACTGTGTAATAAACGTCGGTGTCAGTGGGCCTGGAGTTGTAAAAAGAGCCTTAATGGAAGTAAGAGACGGAGATTTTGAAATGCTTTGTGAAACTGTAAAGAAAACAGCATTCAAAATAACAAGAGTTGGTCAGATTGTTGCTCAGGAAGCTGCAAGAAGATTAAATGTGCCTTTTGGTATAATAGACCTTTCTCTTGCACCTACTCCGGCAGTTGGTGACAGTATTGGAGAAATTTTCCAAGAAATGGGACTTGAACAGGCAGGAGCACCGGGAACAACAGCAGCTCTTGCAATTCTTAATGACAACGTTAAAAAAGGCGGAGTAATGGCTTCATCTTATGTTGGAGGTCTTAGCGGAGCATTTATTCCTGTAAGTGAAGATCATGCTATGATAGAAGCTGCAACAGTGGGAGCATTAACTCTTGAAAAACTTGAAGCAATGACTTGTGTATGTTCTGTTGGTCTTGATATGATAGCAATTCCGGGAGATACTTCAGCTGCTACAATTTCTGGAATTATTGCTGATGAATCTGCAATAGGAATGATTAACAACAAAACAACAGCTGCAAGACTTATCCCTGTAATAGGAAAAGGTGTCGGGGAAACTGTTGAATTTGGAGGACTTTTAGGATATGCTCCTATTATGCCTGTAAATAAATTCAGCTGTGAGAAATTTATAAAAAGAGGCGGAAGAGTTCCTGCTCCAATCCACAGCTTTAAAAACTAAAAATATTCTTTTAAAGTTTATAAAAAAACTGCCACAGATTTGCGGCAGTTTTTTGTTTTTACTTGTCTTTATAAAATTTTTCAAGTTTTTGGAGAATAAAAGTTATAATCCTGATAATAAAAATTTTTTTCTTAGGTTTCATTTAAAACCTCCTGCTGATAAAATTTTAAGCATCTTCCTCAGGAGCATTGGCAAGATAATATTCAAATGCCACAATTTCAGATTTTTCAGTATCAATTCTTTTAATTGATGCTTCTCCTGTTTTAATCTCTTTCTGGATTGTTTCAATCCATTCTGTGAAAGAGCTGTAAGCTGAATCTGGGGGAAGGCTTTCTCCTTTTTCCTGAAGTCCCTGCACATGAGTAAGAGCAGCTTTGTCATCTTCTACTTCCTTAAGATAAGAATTTTCTTTTTCGATGGATTTTTTTAATTTTTCCACCACCTCAGTGATAACAGCTTTTGTTTCTTTTGTTGTTTTTGCCATTTTGTTTCCTCCTTTTAAAAAATTTATTTTTCCCTCTCGGGATACTTAAATTATACAGGAGACAGCAGAAAACCGTGTTTTTTGCAAAAACCTTTGGGAATTGTGGGAAAAAATCTTTTGAGACAAAGAAAAAAATGTTAAAATGTATAAGAAAATAAAGAAAGTTGTCGTTATAGTAAAAAAAGGAGAGGATTTATGTATAAAGGAGATACACACGTTCACAGCTGTTTTTCAATGGATTCAAATGAAGAATTAGAAAAAATATTTGAAAGAGCAATAGAACTTGGATTTGATGAGATAACAATAACAGACCATATGGACTGTGAAGAAAGAGAAGAGGATGATTATTTTGTTTTTAATATAGAAGATTATCTTAAAACATTAAATGCTTATAAACAAAAATATAAAGGAAAGCTTAAAATAAAAATAGGAATGGAGCTTGGTATTCAGCCTCACACTCATAAAAGATTTGAAGAAATTTTAAAATCAGACTGCTATGATTTCCTTATAGGGTCATCTCATGCTGTAGACGGGCTTGATTCGTCTCTTTCTGCTCTTTATAAAAGATTTAAAAATAAAGATGAGCTTCACAGAAGATATTTTGAGATTATTTTGGAAAATATAGAAAAATATGACGGGATAAATACATACGGGCATTTAGATTATATAAGAAGATATGGGGGAGCATATTTTCCAGACCATAAAAAAGTTGATTTAGAACTTCATAAAGATTTAATTGATAAAATTTTAAAAAAACTTATTGAAAAGAAAATAGGGCTTGAAGTTAATACTTCAGGAATAAGATATGGTGTGGGAGATTTTCATCCATGCAGAGAGATAATTGCAAGATATAAAGAGCTTGGAGGAGAGATAATCACAATAGGTTCTGATGCTCATAAGGCTTCTGATATAGGAAAAGATTTTGACAGTGCCAGAGAGCTTTTAAAATCTTTAGGATTTAAATATTTTTGTGTTTTCACAAATAGAAAACCTGAATTTAAAGAACTGTAAACTTATTGTTTATTTTCTTTGTTCGGGTAAAGAAAACGAACCAAAAGAAACCCGCCCTGCTGGTGAAAAATTTTTCAATGCAGGGAAATTAAATGTATATAATGTTGATAAATTAATAAATTTTATTATCGGGGGAAATGTGATATAATTTTAAAATATAAATATGATTTATTAAAGAGAGGTGTAAAATGTTAATTTTAGGAATAGAGTCATCATGTGATGAAACTTCCATTGCAGTGGTGAGAGACGGAAAAGAGATATTATCAAACAACATATCTTCTCAGATAGAAATTCATAAAGAATACGGGGGAGTTGTTCCGGAAATAGCTTCAAGACAGCATATAAAAAATATTGCAGCAATTTTAGATGAAAGTCTTGCACAGGCAGGGGTAACTCTTGATGATATAGATTATATAGGAGTAACTTATGCACCGGGGCTTATAGGAGCACTGCTTGTGGGAGTATCTTTTGCAAAAGGACTTTCTTACGGTCATAATATTCCTCTTGTTCCTGTTCATCATATAAAAGGTCATATATATGCAAACTTTGCTGAACATGATGTAAAACTTCCATGTATAGCTCTTGTTGTTTCAGGAGGGCATACAAATATAATTTACATAGATGAAAATCATAAATTTACAAATCTTGGAGGAACTCTTGATGATGCTGTCGGTGAAACAATGGATAAAGTTGCAAGAGTTATAGGAATAGGATATCCCGGAGGGCCTGTTATTGACAGAATGTATTATGAGGGAAATCCAGATTTCTTAAAAATTCCAGAGCCAAAGGTTGGAGAATATGAATTTAGTTTTTCCGGAGTAAAAACAAATGTTATAAACTATGTAAATAAAATGAGAATGAAAGGTGAAGAATTTAAAAAAGAAGATTTGGCAGCTTCACTTCAAAAAACTATAGTTGATATTTTATGTAAGAAAGTTTTAAAAGCCTGTGATGATAAAAATGTAAAACAGATTATTATAGCAGGAGGAGTGGCAGCAAACTCTCTTTTAAGAAAAGAGCTTAAAGAAAAGGGAGCTGAAAAAGGAATAGAAGTAAGTTATCCGTCAATGAAACTTTGTACAGATAATGGGGCAATGATAGCCATAGCTGCTTATCACAAACTTATGAATGGATATAAACCGAAAGACATTCTTTCTTTAAATGGAATAGCAACATTAAATATAGCAGATGAAGTAGAATAAATTATATGTTCATTTTCTTTGTCCAAACAAAGAAAACGAACCAAAAGAAAATTGCCCTGCTGGTGGAAAAATTTTCTATTTATATTGCTCGTTTCACTAAAAATGATAAACTCAGGCTTTGCCCTCAAACATATCATTTTTTAACGTTAAACTTGCTGCATAAATTACGAAAATTTTTTCAATGCAGGGATTTTTTTATTTTTTTATTCGTTCTTTATTTTACGTTTTTCTATAATTTCCATAATTTCTTTTCTTTTTTTCAAAAACTGCATCTCTCTTTTTGCAGCCTGAGAGTTTAAAGTTCTTACAATAGGAAGCATAAATCCTGCCACAATTCCAGCTGAGAAACCATTGTTATACAGATTCATTCCCCCGTGAAGAACTCCTATGCTGTTTACAACAGCAAGGTGAAGCCACCCTGCCACAAACCCCCAGAATATTCCAAATACCCCTGTTATTGGTGCAAGAGATGTTCCAAAAAGTCCTGAAAGAGCCAGAGTGAAATAATCATAACTTCCGCTTGTAACACCTGCAAAAAGAACTCCCAAAAGGATTGGAATAGTGTTAAGATAAGTTTTTCCATGAGCAGAAAATCCTACCACTGTAAAAACTCCTGCAAGCATAGGGCCGTTTAAAGTCTGTCTTAAAATTAAAGGAAAGGCTATGGCAATGAAGCCCATTATACCCATATTTATAAATGTAAGACCGAACCCGTATTTTTCAACAAAGTCAGCTTCAAGCCCGTTATCTGCACAAAGTTTTTTATATCCTTTGAACGAACAGTTATTTATAAAAAAACCATTTATAATAAGAAGAATAAATATACCGCTGCATATAATCTTAAGAGCTAAGTCAAATTCTGTTGAAAGAAGCCGTCTTGATGCCACCTCAAAACCATATGTTTTAAGGATACTGTTGAAAACAGCTCCTAATATACCGGCTGTAAATCCTAAGTTGTAAAGGTTATATCCTTCATGGAAACTTTTCATTTTTGCAGCCAGAGGCGTTATTATAAATCCGATTATTATTCCAAGAGACACAGCATTTAAATATGAAAATTCAAAAGTATTTGTTCTGAATGCAATTTCACTTATAAAAGGTGCAAGGGCACTGGCAAAAGAAACAGGAACAAAAACATCACGAAACATTATTCCCTCATATTTACTGTATAAAATCCCTCCTATATATATAGGAAGAATGTTTAAAATATTCTTGCCGAAAAATGAAAACCCAAATGTTGTAAACATAGATGCGAGGATAAGACCGTTTATTTTTATATTAAGAATTCTTATAAGAAAAAGATTAAAGAAAAAAATGAGCATAGAGTTTAAAAATCCCGCTCCTATTCCCCCAATAACAAGGAAATCTGTAATAAGGGCAGCAGGAGAGCTTATAATTCTAATCAGCCCCTCAAAAACATTTTCTTTCAAATGAAAAACGTAGCACCCAAAAGCAAAGACTGTGATTGCAAAAAGTGTCACTGCAAGTTCGTATATTCTTACTTCTCTTTCTCCCTTAAAATTGTCCAAAAAAATCCCCCTTAGATAAAAATTTATGATAAACTGTAATTACAAAAAAATATTTCTTTATAAATTATATCTTATATTTGCAAAAAAAAGATAGAAAATTTTAAAAAAATTAAAAAGAGAGTATATAAATTATGAATGATAAAATAAAAAAAGAATGGTTTGTATATATGATAAGGTGTATGGACAATTCTCTTTATACTGGAATAACAACAGATGTAAAAAGAAGGTATGAAGAACATGAAAAAGGAAGAGGGGCAAAATATACAAAAGTGAGAAAACCTGTGGAAATTTGTGCTGTTTTTCAGGCTGAAGACAGAAGTTCAGCAGGAAAATTGGAGTATTTTATAAAAAAATTAACAAAAAAAGAAAAAGAAATTTTAATTTCAGATGAAAAAAATAAAAAAAACTTTATAAATTATGCTGAAGAAAAATTAAAAATCAAAATAAATTTATAAAAATATTTTAAAAAGAACCATTGAAAATACTAAGAAAAAAAGAAAATTGAAAAAAATTTTAAAAAAATAAAAATTTTTTGTTGACAGAAAATAATATATATGGTATTATTACTCTTGTCTTGAGAAAACGGGTTTGAAAAAACACCGACACTTAAGAAGCCTGGATGGCGGAACAGGTAGACGCACGGGACTTAAAATCCCGTGGTACTTAGTACCGTGCCGGTTCGATTCCGGCTCTAGGCACCATTTTGATACAAACTTTAAAAGTTATTATAAAAGGACAGAGCATTTTATCTCTGTCTCTTTTATTTTTTGTAATTTTCTTTTAGTTTTATCTTCTTATTCCCCTTTTCTTTTTCTCATCTTCTATTGACTGCCTGTAATTAAGATTTTTTATTTCTTTAGACATTACATACAAAGCTAAAATTCCGGCAGTAGTGTCTGCAATAGGAAAACTTAAAAGTGCCCCGAATACTCCAAATTTTATTGGAAGAATAAATGCCAAAGGAATTGAAAGCAGTATTAATCTTAAAAAAATAAATCTTGAAGTTATATAACCCTTTCCAACAGCTTGGAAATAATTTGTACATGAAAGATAAACTGCTGTACTTATCATCATGCTTAAATGAACGTGAATTCCTTTTGTGGTATATGTTATAAGTTCTGGGTCATTTTTTACAAAAAATCCAGCCATAAATGGAGCTTTAAAAACTATAAGACTTACAAGAATTATTGAAGCTGCAGCGGTTATTGAAACAGAAGTATAAAAAGTATCTTTTACTCTTTTATAATTTCTTGCTCCCCAGTTATAAGAAAGAATGGGCTGTCTCCCCTGGTTAAGCCCTACATAACTTGTATTTATAAAATTTCTTAAAATAGACATTATCCCCATTGCTGCAAGTGCAATTTCTCCCCCGTAACGTACAAGCTGAATATTTAAAACATAGACGTATAGTCCATTAAAAAATTGATTTAAAAAAGCTGACACTCCTATTGATAAAATTCCTTTTAAAATATTTTTATTATATCTTATATATTTTCTTTCTAATTTTAACAGATTACTTCTTGAAAAATATATTATAAGAAGCACTGCAGGAATTATATTTGAAATAGATGTTGCTATTGCCGCCCCTTTCATTCCAAGAGGAATAACCATTACCAGAATATAATCTAAAATCATATTTGCAAATGCCGATGAAAGATTTATAATCATAGACATAATAGGATTTCCCTCTAAACGTACAAAAGAACAAAATGAATTAAATATTAACTGAAATATTATTGACGGAAAAAAATATGTATTATATTCCACTGCATATTTAATATTATTTTCTCCCGCCCCCATAAATTTTATTATTGGAATTTGAAAAACAATTCCAAAAATTGTATAAAAAAGTCCTATTGCTGTTACAACAAACAGGGAAGTTCCTAAAACTCTCCTCGCTCCGGATATATCTTCTCTTCCCATTTTTATCCCTGCAAGAGCTGCTCCTCCAATACTAAAAAGCATAGCTGTTGCATTAAGAAGCAGAATTATTGGAAATATTATTGCTATAGCACCTATTCCGTTTCTTCCAACAGCCTGACCTATAAAATATCTGTCTGTCACATTATAAATAATTATAGTCAGTGCTGATATTGTTGAAGGAATAGAAAATTTTATTAACATTGGAAGAAGTTTTCCTTCTCTAAATTCTTTTTCCTGCTGGGTCATTATTACCTCCAAATTTTTTGATAAAAAGAGACCGTTGCTTTTATAAATTCTGCAACAGCCCCTCTTCCAGTTTATTTTATATTTCTTTTTTATCCATAACTTCTATATATTTTTTAATAAGCTCTAATTTTCCTTCTGCTTTTGTTAAATCTCTTACAGTTTTATAACTTTTATCATAAAGTCTGTCCTTTATTTTTTTCCCCTCGTTATAAATAAAAACTGCAGGATTTTCTTTATCATTTACATCTATATTATATTTTTTTAAAAAATTTTCAGTTTTTTCCATTACCTCTTTAGTAAGTTCTTTCAATTCTTCTCTTTTAAAAACAGCCTTTAGGGACAATCCAAAATCATTATTCATAGACACCCCTCCCCTTTTAAAGTTTTTATTTCTCTTGATTTTATTATACTTTTAAAATATTGTATAGTCAATATTCTTATTATTTTCTAAAAAATAAGCCCTGTTAAACAAGGCTTATTTTATCTTTATTTTCTTTTTCTGCTTCTTTTTCTTCCAGCAAGAAGTGTTTCCATTTTCTTACCGCATTTAAATCTTACTGTTGTTCTTGGTGCAGTTTCAACAGGCTCATGTGTTTTAGGGTTTACTGGATTTTTCTTTTGAACTGTTTTAACAGTAAAAGTTCCAAGTCCCCTGAAAATGATTGTCTCATTCTGCATAAGTGCTTTTTCCATTGCTTTTAAAAACATATCTACTTGTTTCTTTGCTTCTTCTCTTGAACTTGTATTGTTTTCGTTATAATAAAGTTCAATAAACTCCTTTTTTACCATGTTAATCCCCCTACAATACTTTTATTTATAAACACATAAATTTTTATTCCCCGAATTTACATATATAATAAAACTTTATGCATTTACAGCTAAATTAAAAATTTTAATAAAAAAACTCTTACTGCAGACAGTTTGTAAGCAAACATATTAGTTTTTTCAAACACACTTTCTGCAATTTTTTGTATTCCCTATAAAATTTCATTTTAATAGAATTTCTGCATAAAAAATTTTCTATATCTTTTATGCCAGACTGCATTTTTTCTATGATATTAAACTGCCTAATTTTTATAATATTTATTATAATATATATTTTTTGAAAAATACATACTATTTTTTAAATTTTTAGCACTCCTATTTTTTTATATTTTGTATATAATGATATTTTCTGTTCAAAAAAATTTTTAAACTTTAAAAATTTTTTTGAAATTTTATAATTTTCAGTATATTATTACACTTTTTTCTTAAAGTCTCCATATTTTATAAAATATTTATATTCAGAATTTGACATTTTTTCTTTTAAAATATATCATATTAAGAAAATTTATCTGTTTTTGAGGTGGAGTTTTGAAAAATGATTTAATAAACGGGAATATTACAAAATCAATAATCACATTTGCTGTCCCTATGATTATTGGAAATTTTTTACAGCAGTTTTATAATATAGCAGACACCATTATCATTGGAAAGTTTCTTGGGTCTTCTGCCCTTGCAGCTGTAGGGTCTTCATATGCCTTTATGATTTTTTTAACTTCAATACTTCTTGGGTTATGTATGGGAAGCAGTGCTTTATTCTCTATAGAATTTGGACGGAAAAATATAGAAAAATTAAAAAATGATATAATTGCTGCTTTTGTCTTAATTGGAATACTGACTATTTTTTTAAATATTTTAAGTTTTCTATTTATTGATAAAATAATAATGTTTATGAAAATTCCAAAAGAAATTTACAACATGACCAAAGATTATCTTAATATAATTTTTTATGGAATAATTTTTACATTTCTATATAATTATTTTTCATTTCTTCTGAGGGCTTTGGGAAATTCAGTTACTCCCCTTTTATTTCTTGTTGTATCAGCTCTTACAAATATTTTTTTAGATTTATGGTTTGTCATTAATTTAAATGCCGGTGTAAAAGGAGCTGCTTATGCCACAGTAATTTCACAAGGAATTTCAGGAATTGGAATTTTCTTTTATGTTTTTTATAAATTTCCATGGCTGATTGCTAAAAAGAAAGAAATAAAAATAACGAAAAGTACTATAAAAGAAATTTCAGAATATTCTTTTCTTACCTGCATTCAGCAGTCTGTAATGAATTTAGGAATTTTAATGGTTCAAGGCCTGATAAACAGCTTTGGTACAAATGTTATGGCAGCATTTACAGCAGCAGTAAAAATTGACTCTCTGGCTTATATGCCTGTACAGGATTTTGGAAATTCTTTTTCTACCTTTGTTGCCCAGAATTTTGGAGCAGAAAAAATAAAAAGAATAGAAGAGGGAATTAAAAAATCTGTAAATATGATTTTTATTTTCTGTATTTTTATTTCTGCATCTGTTTTTATTTTTGCAGAAAAACTTATGCTCATTTTTATTAATCCATCTGAAACTGAAATTCTTTCAATTGGAATACAATATTTAAGAATAGAGGGAATTTTTTACTGGGGGATAGGTTTTCTTTTTCTCCTTTACGGTTTCTACCGTGCTGTTAAAAAACCTGAGATGTCTGTTATTTTAACAATTATTTCTCTTGGAACAAGAGTAATCCTTGCTTACTCTCTAAGCAGTATAGAATATATAGGAATTTTAGGAATATGGTGGTCTGTTCCTATAGGCTGGATTTTAGCAGATATTTTTGGTTATTTTTATTATAAAAAATATAAAAATGTTTTTTTCAGACAGTAATACATGTATTATTATTTTAAATACATATCTCTTAATATTTAAATTATATAAAAAATAACATGTATCAGATATATGAAATAAAAATTCATAACTTTAAATACATTTTGTATTTAAGATACAAAATATGTTGTAATATTTAAGAAAATGTATTACAATATAAATATATAATTTTATATAAAAAATATTTTTTAATAAAAAAGGAGAAGATTCATGAAAGAATTACTTTTAAAAAATGCAAAAATAGTTTTAAAAGACAGAGTAATTGAAGGTGATATTCTTACTGCTGATGGAATTATAAGAGATATTACAGACAGAAAAAGTCCTGTGAAAGCTGAAACTCTTGAAGTTGAAAATTCTATTGACTTAGATGGAAAATACGTTGTTCCTGGATTTATAGATGTACATATTCACGGTTCAAACGGAGCAGATGCAATGGATGGAACTGCTGAAGCTTTAAAAACAATATCTTCATATATAGCAACAAAAGGAACTACTAAATTTCTTGCTACTACACTTACAAGTTCAAAAGAAGAACTTATTAATGTTTTAAAAATAGCAGCTGATCTTCAGAATAAAGAACTTGACGGAGCTACTATATTTGGTGTTCATATGGAAGGACCATACTTTGATATAGAATATAAAGGTGCTCAAAATGAAAAATATATGAAACCTGCTACTGAAAAAGAGATAAAAGATTATCTTGATGTTAAACCAGGACTTGTAAAAATGATGTCCCTTTCTCCACACACAGAACAATCTATTGAAACTGTTAAATTTTTAAAAGAAAACGGAGTTATCGTTTCTGTAGGACACTCTGCAGCTAAATTTAATGATGTTATGAAAGCTGTAGATGCAGGGCTTTCTCACTCAACTCATACATTCAACGGAATGAGAGGAATAAACCACAGAGAACCCGGAGTTGCAGGTGCAGTTCTTATAAGTGATAAAATAAATGCTGAAGTTATTTTTGACAAAGTTCATATTCATCCTGAAATTGTAAGACTTATGATAAAAGCAAAAGGAACTGATAAAGTTGTATGTATTACAGATGCTATGGCTGCAACAGGACTTCCTAACGGGGATTACAAATTAGGAGAATTAGATGTATATGTTAAAGATGGAGAAGCAAGACTTAAATCAAATGATTCTCTTGCAGGAAGTGTGCTTACTCTTGATAAAGCATTTAGACACGTTATTGAGCTTGGATATCCTATCTATGAAGCAGTAAAACTTACAAGTACAAATGCTGCAGTTGAATTTGGATTAAATGCAGGAGCTATTGAAGTTGGAAAAGAAGCTGACTTTACTATTCTTGATGATAGTTATAATGTGGACATGACTATCGTAAATGGAAATATTAAATATCAAAGATAGTTATTATTGAACTTAAAAGTCGCTATTTCGTTTAGCGGCTTTTTTATTTTAAGTAACATTCAATTTTAGAGCATGATTTTTTTACAATGGAATTTTGTATCAAAATTTCATGAACATTTTATATTTTTATTATTTTTTAATATTTTTATATTTTTTGTAAAAATCAATTGTTATATATAAAATATCTTTCTTTTCTTGTACTATTACTGAAATTTAGAAAATAATTCTAAAAAAATTCTTTTAAATATGATAGAATTATTTATAATATGGTCCTATATTATTTAAAATAAGGAGTGAATAATTGAATAAAAACTTTTTTGATAACAAAATTTATGATATTTTCAATAAAGAAAGAGACTGCTCTCATGGACATCTTGCTTCATACATTCCAGAGCTTGCAAAAATAAATCCCAATCTTAAAGCATTAAGTATTATAACTGCTGACGGTGAAGAAATAAATATTGGAAATTATAATTATAAATTTACTATTCAAAGTATATCTAAAATATTTCTTTTAGCCCTTGCATTAATGGATAACAACGAAGAAGAAGTTTTCAGTAAAATAAGTGTTGAGCCTACAGGCGACCCATTCAACTCAACTTTAAGACTTGAAACAAATCAAAAAGTTTTTAACCCATTTATAAATGCTGGAGCTCTTGCCAGTGCTTCTATGATAAAAGGGAAAAGCCCAAAAGAAAAAATTGAAAGATTAAAAAACTTTATAAGCAGATTTACTGAAAGTGATGATATTGATATCAGTAATGAAATTTATGAATCAGAATATAAAACTGCAAATAAAAACAGAGCAATTTCATATCTTTTAAAAAGTATAAATGTTTTAGAAACAGATGTAGAAGACAACTTATCTTTTTATACAATGGCATGTTCTATTATACTTTCCACAAAAAATTTAGCAAAAGCTGGGCTTGTCCTTGCTTCCGGCGGAATTAACAGCCAAGGAGAAAGAATAATACCTGTTAAAATTTGTAAAATTATGGTTGCTCTGATGACTACATGCGGTATGTATGACCATTCAGGAAGTTTTGCTGCCAGTGTTGGTATTCCTGCAAAAAGCGGAGTCAGCGGAGGAATACTTGGAGTGGTTCCAAAAAAGATGGGAATATGCAGTTTCAGCCCCGTTATTACTGAGCAGGGAAACAGTATAATTGGTGTTGAAATATACAAAGATTTATCTGACATTTATGAACTTAATATATTCTAATCATTTTAGAATCATTATATTTAGGAGGAACATTGAAAGAAAAAAGAAATTTAACTTTTAAAGTTAAAGAACAGAACGAACTTATGAAATTTCTTATAGAGAATTTACCAAACAAAAATAGAAACAATATAAAATCTCTATTAAAAAACAAACAGGTACTTGTTGACGGTGCTGCTATATCACAATTTAACCACCCTTTAAATCCCGGACAGGAAGTTATGATTACTGAATCAAGATTTTCCGACAAAGATATGAAAGGAATTAAAGTTGTGTATGAAGACGAATATCTTATTGCTGTAGAAAAAGCTTCTGGAATACTTTCTATCGCTACTGATAAAGAAAGAGAAAAAACAGCTTACAATATAGTTAAAAACTATGTTAAATCAAGAAATCCTCTTGAAAAATTATTTATTGTACACAGACTTGACAGAGAAACTTCTGGAGTTATGATTTTTGCAAAAACTGAAGAAATGCAGCAGATTCTTCAGACAAATTGGCAGAAAATGGTTCTTGAAAGAACTTATGTTGCTGTTGTTGAAGGAAAAGTTGAAAAGAACAGCGACACTATCATTTCTTATTTAAAAGAAAATTCTGCTTTTGTAACTTTCTCAAGCGACAAAGAAATTGAGGGTTCTAAAAAAGCTATCACTCATTATACAGTATTAAAAAGAAGTAAGGGATTTTCTCTTGTAGAAGCTAATATTGAAACTGGAAGAAAAAATCAAATTCGTGTACATATGCAAAGCTTAGGACACAGTGTTGTAGGTGATAAAAAATACGGGGCTACAACAAATCCTTTAGGACGTCTTGGACTTCATGCAAAATCTATTATTTTTAAACATCCTAAAACAGGAAAGGTTCTTTCATTCCAAACAGGAATACCTGCTAAATTTTCTGGAATGTTTAAAAAGTAATTTATATTTTAGGGAGAGAAAAATGATTTTAATAAGTGCATGTCTTGCAGGAATAAATTGTAAATACAGCGGAGGAAATAATCTTAATCCTAATTTAAGAGATTTGGTGAACAGCGGAAAAGCAGTTCCCATCTGCCCCGAACAATTAGGAGGTCTTGTTACACCAAGAACACCTGCAGAAATTATAAAAGACAGCAAAGGAAATATTAAAGTTATTACTAAAACAGGGACAGATGTTACTAAAGAATATATTCTTGGAGCTGAAAGAGCTCTTGCAATAGCAAAAGCTCTTAATATAAAAACTGCTGTTTTACAAAGCAGAAGCCCTTCATGCGGCTGCGGATATATTTACGATGGTACTTTTACAAAACATTTAATAGTTGGGAATGGAATCACTGCAGAATTATTTATGAAAAATGGCATAAAAGTTTTTTCTGATGAAACTTATTTAAAACAGTCTTTCAATGACCAAGTCTAAAAACTTGGTTTTTTGTTTATCTATAAATATCGTCATAATTAACGAGGTGAAGTTATGCTTTTAGAAAATCCTTTAAATTTTAACGAAGAAATGGAAAAATTTCATAAAGAAATTAATCCAAGACTTCATCACCTTTTAGGCTGTAAACTTACAAGCCAGAATGGAAAAAAAGGAGCTGAGTTTAAAGTCTGGGCTCCAAATGCAAAAGAAGTAAGGGTTGTTGGAAAATTTAATAAATGGAATGGTAAAAAGCATCTGATGAATTTTGATTCAGAGCAGGGAATCTGGTTTCTTTTTATTCCTAACATAAAAGAGGGAGATATTTATAAATATGAAATTTTACCTCAGCATGGAGAAAAATTTCTAAAATCAGATCCTTTTGCTTTTTATTCTGAGCTTAGACCAAACACTGCTTCTGTTGTAAAAGATGTTCTTTCCCCATATCCATGGGAAGATGAAGAATGGATGAAAAAAAGAGAAAGTTTTAACTCTTATGAAAATCCAATGAATATTTATGAACTTCATCTTGGTTCTTGGAGGAAAAGAGCTGTAGAAAAAGAACCAGGAAAAGAAAAAGAAGAAGACGGAAGAGGATTTTATTCTTATAAAGAAATAGCCGACAGACTTCTTCCATATATTCTTGAAATGGGATATACTCATATTGAAATAATGCCTCTTGCTGAACATCCTCTTGATGCTTCCTGGGGATATCAGGTTACTGGATATTTTTCAATTACAAGCAGATACGGAGATCCTGAAGGATTTAAATATTTTGTCAATAAATTTCATAAAGCAGGCATTGGAGTTATAATGGACTGGGTTCCGGGACATTTCTGTAAAGATGCACATGGATTATATAGATTTGATGGAACAACTTTATTTGAATATGAAGATGACAGACGTGGAGAAAATTACGGCTGGGGAACTGCAAACTTTGATTTAGGAAAACCTGAAGTAAGAAGTTTTTTAATTTCAAATGCAGTTTTCTTATATGAAATTTATCATATAGACGGAATAAGAGCCGATGCAATTTCAAACGTTATCTATATGGAATATGGAAAACCTGAAGTTCACGGTTTAAAAAATAAATATGGCGGAGATGAAGATTTAGATGCCATTGAGTTTTTAAGACTTCTTAACAAAACAATTTTTGAGTATTTTAAAAATCCTCTTATGATAGCTGAAGAAGCTACTGCATGGCCTCTTGTTACAAGACCTGCATATATCGGAGGACTTGGATTTAATTATAAATGGAATATGGGATGGATGAACGACATGTTAAAATACATGGAACTTGATCCAATTTATAGAAAATACAATCATAATCTTATTACTTTTTCTTTGATGTACAGTTTTTCAGAAAACTTTATCCTGTCTCTTTCACATGACGAAGTAGTTCATGGAAAAAAATCTCTTTTGGATAAAATGTTTGGGCATTATGAAAATAAATTTGCATCACTTAGAATGTTTTACGGATATATGTATACTCACCCAGGTAAAAAACTTTTATTTATGGGTGGAGAATTTGGACAGTTTATTGAATGGAGATTTTATGAAGAACTTGAATGGAAACTTCTTAAATATCCTATCCATGACAGTATGAAATCATATGTAAGAGATCTTAATATGCTTTACAAAAAAGAAAAATCACTTTGGGAGCTTGACTGCACAAGTGACGGATTCCAATGGATAGACCATAATAATGCTGATCAAAGTATTATATCTTATGTTAGAAAAAGTAAAAACAAAGATGATTATCTTGTAATAATCTGCAACTTTACACCTGTGCATTACTCTAATTTTAAAGTTGGAATTCCAAGAATAACTGATTATGAAGAAATTTTTAACAGCGACAGAGATATTTATGGCGGTTCTAATGTGAGAAATATGGGAATAATAAAACCTTTAATTGAGGAAAAACATGGAATGCCTTATTCTGTGTCTTTGGAAATTCCTCCATTAGCCACTATAATTTTAAAACCTAAATTTGCTTTGAAACACAGTTTGATAAAATAAAAATATATAAATGGTAATTTCATACAAAAATGAAAACTAGGAAGGAGTAGATATTTATGAAAAAAGAAATGGTTGCAATGGTACTAGCCGGTGGACAAGGAAGCAGACTAAAACTGCTTACTAAAAATAATGCAAAACCTGCTGTCCCTTTTGGCGGAAAGTACAGAATTATTGACTTCCCTTTAAGTAACTGTACAAACTCAGGAATTGATACTGTTGGAGTTCTTATCCAATACAAGCCTCAAATTTTAAATAACTATATTGGTATAGGTAGAGCTTGGGACTTAGACAGAAACTTTGGAGGAATCAGCTTATTACCTCCATATATGCAGGAAAATGGTGGTTGGTGGTATAAGGGAACTGCTAACTCTATTTATCAAAATATGGATTTCATTGATGAATATGATCCAGAATATGTTCTTATTCTTTCAGGAGACCATATTTACAAAATGGACTACAACGAAATGCTTAAATACCACAAATCTCATAATGCTGATGCTACAATAGCTGTTATTGAAGTATCTCTTGAAGAAGCATCAAGATTTGGTATTATGAACGTAAGAGAAGATAAACAAATTTATGAATTTGAAGAAAAACCTGCTCATCCAAAAAGCACACTTGCTTCAATGGGAATTTATATTTTCAACTGGAAGACTTTAAAGAAAGCTCTTATTGAAGATGAAGCAAATCCTAATTCTTCTAATGACTTTGGTAAAGATATTATTCCTAAACTTCTTGGAGAAAACTGCAAACTTATGGCATATCCATTCAAAGGATACTGGAAAGACGTTGGAACAATTGAAAGCTTATGGGAAGCAAATATGGATTTAATCAATAAAGATGTTGATTTTGATATCTATGATAAAAACTGGAGAATTTATTCTCAAGCACCAAACAAACCTGGACAAGTTATCGGTGATAATGCAAAAATTAAAAACTCTCTTATCACAGAAGGTTGTGTAATTAAAGGTGAAGTTGAGAACTCTGTTCTTTTCTCTGGAGTATACATTGAAGAGGGAGCAAAAGTTACAAACTCTGTAATCATGTGTGATACAAGAATATGTAAAAATTCAAAAGTTGACAGAGCTATATTCGGAAGAAAAGTTCTTGTAAAAGAAAACCTTGAAGTTGCAGGTAAATCTGAAATACTTCTTATCGAAGAAGACAGAGTTGTTGACGAAAACATAGTAAAATAATCGAAGGGAGAGAATAATTATGCTTAAAAATTATATTGGAATATTAAGTGCTATTGAAAATAAAGAAAACTTAAGAAGACTTGCTGCACACAGAGCTGTTGCATCTATTCCTCTTGCTGGAAAATACAGAGTTGTAGATTTTATGCTTTCTAATATGACAAATGCAGGAATAACAACTGTTGGTATTTTTACTGATAACGATTCTCGTTCTTTAAGAGACCATGTTGGAACAGGAAGAGCATGGGAGCTTAACAGAAGACACGGAGGAGTTTTTGTATTCAGTTTCAACAGAAATATGAATGCAAACTACGACGTACAGATGATAAAAGACAACCTTGAATTTTTATATAAGGCAAAAGAAGAAAATGTTATTTTCTCATCTACTTATATGATTGCAAATCTTGATTTAAAAGCAGCTGTTGCAGAACATGAAGCTTCTGATAGAGATATAACTGTAATCTACAAAAAAATAAATGATGCTGATAAAAACTTTGTTGGATGTGATTGTCTAACTTTTGATAACGACAACAGAGTTATAAATGTTTCTAAAAATACAGGAAACGAAGCTAATGCAAATATCTGTGCAGAAATTTTCATCATGAAAAAAGAACTTCTTTTATCTTTAGTTGAAAAATGTGCATATATAGATTATGCTTACAAATTAAAAGCTGTTATCTATGAAAATATTAATAAACTTGTAGTTAAAGGATATGAATACAAAGGATATCTTGCTTGTATAAATTCTCTTCTTTCTTACTACAAAACAAACATGGACATGTTATCTGTAGATGTTACAAGAGAACTTTTCTTTAACGAATCTAACCCAATTTACAGTAAATCAAAAGATTCGCCTCCTACAAGATATTATGACGGTTCTGTTGTTAAAAATGCTCTTGTTGCAAACGGTTGTGAAATCAAAGGAACTGTTAAACACAGTATTGTTTCAAGATACACTGTTATTGAAGAGGGAGCTGAAGTAGAAAACTGTATTCTTCTTCAAAACTGCACTATTAAGAGCGGAGTAAAAATTAAAAACGTTATTATCGATAAAAATGTCACTCTTGACGCTGGTACTGAGTTAAAAGGAAGTGACATCTATCCTCTAGTTATAGAAAAAGAATTTTCTATGTAGGATAATTTAGAAATAAAGAATTAGGAGGCACCAAAAATGAAAGTACTATTTGTAGCTTCTGAAGCTGCTCCATTTTTAAAAACAGGAGGGCTTGCAGATGTAGCACATTCTCTTCCAAAATATCTGAAAAAATCAGGTGTGGATATTAGAGTAATTATGCCTAAATATGGAAAAATTTCTGAAGAGTTTAAAGAAAAAATGGACCATATTGCTGAATACACTGTTCCTGTAGGTTGGAGAAACCAATACTGCGGATTAGATCACTTAAAACATGATGGAATTGACTTCTACTTTATGGACAATGAATATTATTTTAAAAGAAATGAACCATATGGACACTTTGATGATGGAGAGATTTTTTCATTTTTCTCAAGAGGTGTCTTAGAGTCAATAAAACATATTGAAAATTTCATTCCTGATGTTATTCACTGCAATGACTGGCATACAGGAATGGTACCTGTTCTTTTAGATGCTTTTTACAGATATGATGTAAGATTCCAAAATATTAAAACTGTATACACTATACATAACCTTAAATATCAAGGAATTTTCTCTAAAACTGTTTTAAACGAACTATTAGGACTTGATGATTCTTATTTCACAGAAGACAAATTAAAATTCTATGATGCTATATCATTTATGAAAGGCGGAATAATCTACTCTGATATAGTAAACACAGTAAGCCAGTCTTATGCTGATGAAATAAGAACTCCATATTATGGAGAAAATCTTGATGGATTATTAAACAGCATAAGCGGTAAACTTTATGGTATCGTAAATGGTATTGACCATGATGCTTATAATCCAAGAAGAGATAAAAATATTCCAAAAACTTTTGGTCTTACTACAATGAAAAACAAATTAGTAAATAAGGCAGAATTACAAAAACAATTAGGTCTTCCTGTTGACAAAGATATACCTGTAATAGGTTTAGTCTCAAGACTTGTCAGCCAGAAAGGTCTTGACCTTATCAAAGGTGTAATTGAGGAAATATTAAACCTTGACATGCAGCTTGTTATCTTGGGAACAGGAGATCAGGCTTATGAAGATTTATTTGAATATTACTCACACATTTACCCTAAAAAATTATCTTCAAATATTGGTTTCAGCGACAAACTAGCAAAACTTATTTATGCTGGAGCAGATATGTTCCTAATGCCTTCATTATTTGAGCCTTGTGGAATAGGTCAACTTATAGCTTTAAGATATGGAACTGTACCTATCGTAAGAGAGACAGGTGGTCTTAAAGATACAATAACACCTTATAACAAATATACAGGTGAAGGAAATGGTTTCTCTTTTACAAACTACAATGCACATGATATGCTTAATGTTATTCAGCTTGCGATAGAAACTTACAAAGATAAAAAGCAATGGCTTGCTATCCAGAAAAATGGAATGAAAGCTGAAACAAGCTGGAAAGATTCTGCTAAAAAATATTATGAGCTGTATAAAAAGCTTGTATAGAAACCAAATGAGATTTAGCAAAAGATAAGGAGAAGTGGAACAAATTGCAAATAACAAAAGAACAAATTAAACAAGATTATTTAAAAAGACTGACATTTACTTTTGCAGAAGGAGTAAATGAAGCATCTATAGATCATAAATACATGGCTCTTGGAAAACTTATAAAAGACTATGTAACAGAAGGGTGGGCTGAAACAAACAGAGCCTACACTAATAATAAATGTAAGCAGACTTATTATTTTTCAATGGAATTCTTAATTGGAAAACTTCTTGATACATATTTAATCAATTTAGGAATCAAAGATTTATGTTCTGAAGCTCTTGCTGAATTAGGAATCGACCTTGATGAACTTGCTGCTATGGAACCAGATGCTGGACTTGGAAACGGAGGACTTGGAAGACTTGCTGCCTGCTTTATGGACTCAATGGCATCTCTTTCTCTTCCTGCTCATGGATGCGGAATCCGTTTCAAACACGGTCTTTTCAAACAAAAAATTGTTGACGGTTACCAAGTGGAAAAACTTGATGACTGGTTAAAAACAGATTTTGTATGGGAAGTTAAAAAAGCTAACAGAGGAATAAACATAAACTTTGGTGGAAATGTTTACATGAAAAAAATTGGAAACAGACTTCAGCCTGTTTATGAAAACTGTGAAGTTATAAGAGCTGTCCCTTATGATGTGCCTATCGTTGGTTATAACACAAAAAATGTTAACACTCTAAGACTTTGGAGTGCAGAAATTGATGAAAGCGATATTAACCTTTCAACTCTTCAACGTGGAGATTATTTGAGATACTTAGAACACAAATATTCTGTTGAAGAAATTTCTCAAGTTCTTTACCCAGATGATTCAAGTGAATCAGGAAGAAGATTAAGACTTAAACAGGAATATTTCTTTGTAAGTGCTGGAATTCAAACAATAGTAAACAGATTTAAAAAATTAGGAGAACCTATAACAGAACTTCATAACTATATAGCTATTCATATTAATGACACTCACCCTGCTGTTGCTGTTGCAGAACTTATGAGAATTCTTCTTGACCAGGAAGGACTTGAATGGGAAGAAGCATGGAGAATCACTATAAAAACTATGGCTTATACTAACCATACAATTATGGCTGAGGCTCTTGAAAAATGGCCAAAAGATATGTTTGAAAAACTTATCCCAAGAATATATATGATTGTTGAAGAAATAAACAGAAGATTCTGTCTTGAAGTTTCTAAAAAATATTATGGAGACTGGAATAAAATCAACAATATGGCTATTATTTCAAATGGAAATATAAAAATGGCTAACCTTGCTATTGTTGGTTCTCACTCTATAAACGGAGTTGCATGGCTGCATACTGAAATATTAAAACATAGAGAGCTTAAAGATTTCTATGAAATGTATCCAGAAAGATTTAACAATAAAACTAACGGAATTACACATAGAAGATGGCTTATAAAAGCAAATACAGATCTTGCTAATCTTCTTGTAGAAAAAATAGGTCCTGAATGGGTTGAAAATCCTCTTCAAATTAAAAAATTAATGGACTATGTTGATGATAAAGAAGTTCTTCACAGACTTGGAGAAATAAAACATAAAAGAAAAGTTGAAGTTGCTGAATTTGTTAAAAAATCTTACGGTATCGAAATAGATCCTAATTCTATTTATGATATTCAAGTAAAAAGACTTCATGCTTATAAACGTCAGCTTCTAAATATTTTCCATATTATGAATCTATATAATGAACTTAAAGCTGATCCTAAAAAGGATATTGTTCCTAGAACATTCTTCTTTGGAGCAAAAGCTGCTCCGGCTTACTATTTAGCTAAACAAATTATAAAACTTATCAACTGTGTTGCTGATAAAATTAACAACGATCCAGAAATCAATGGAAAAATTAAAGTTGTTTTCTTACAAAACTATGGAGTTACTCTTGCTGAAAAAGTTATCCCGTCAGGAGACATCAGTGAACAAATTTCTACTGCATCAAAAGAAGCATCTGGTACAGGAAATATGAAATTTATGATGAACGGAGCTATTACAATGGCTACTCTTGATGGTGCAAACGTTGAAATTGATCAAGCTGTTGGAAGAGATAATATTGTTGTATTTGGACTTACTTCTGAACAAGTTATGAATTATTATGCTAATGGAGGATATAATGCATACGAAACATTCAGCAGCGACCCAAGACTTCAGCTTATAATAAATCAGCTTCAAAATGGATTCTTTGGTGTAGGACCTCAAGAGTTTAATCTTATTTTGAAAAATCTATTTGATACAAATGACGAATTCTTTGTATTTAAAGATTTTGATTCTTATGTTAAGGCTCAAGAAAAAGTTAATGACTTATACAAAGATAAAGAAAGCTGGTTAAGAATGAGCTTAATCAATATAGCAAATTCAGGTATATTCTCTTCTGACAATACTATTAAGAGATATGCTGATGAAATCTGGAATATAAAACCTCTTAAAATAGGGGAATAATTTTTAGATTTTAGAGAGGACTGACTTATGGAATACCTTGCTTTAAACTGGAAAGATGATTATGTAATATTTAACTCACAGGATACAGAGTACAAAGCTCCTTATGGAGCTGTACCCTGTGGGGAAAAAATAACTTTTAAAATAAAAATAAATAAAAAAGCTATGCCTGAGAATGTTCGTTTACATATACTGGAGGATAATAAGGAAAATCCTAACTGTCCCCACAAAGTAGAATATTCTATGGAAAAAAAAGAAAGTGTAAACATAGCAGAAAATAGTAAAGAAGATAACTATTTTGAATATGTTTGTACAATAAATTCTCCCAGCACACCAAATCTTTTATTTTATTATTTTGAACTTAAACTTACCGGGGGAATAATAAAATATTATGGAAATAATTTTGATGATTTGGGAGGTTTTGGAAATATTTATGACTCTTTCCCAAAACCTTATCAAATAACTACATATTATCCAAACAGCAGAACACCTGACTGGTTTAAAAAATCTATTATTTATCAAATTTTTCCTGACAGATTTTTTAATGGAAATCCAGATGAAAAAGTAAATGCTCATAAAAAAAATAGTTTTATATATGGAAATTGGAGTGACCTTCCTCTTTATGTAAAAGGACAGAATGGAGAAATTCTTCGCTGGGACTTCTTTGGAGGAAATCTTCTTGGAATAACTAAAAAACTTGATTACTTAAAAGAAATAGGAGCAAATCTTATTTATCTTAACCCTATTTTTAAAGCCAGAAGCAATCACAGATATGACACAGGAGATTACAAAGAAATAGATCCTATGCTTGGAACTGAAGAAGATTTTAAATTTCTTATTTCCGAAGCAAAAAAAAGAAAAATTAATATTATCTTAGATGGAGTGTTTAATCATACAGGTATGGACAGTAAATATTTCAATGCCTGTGGAACTTATGACTCTGTTGGAGCTTACAATTCGGTAGGTTCTCCTTATTATAACTGGTACACTTTCCGTAAACATCCTGATGATTACGAAAGCTGGTGGGGAATAAAAGATCTTCCATGTGTTAATGAACTTTCACCATCTTTTATGGACTATATAATAAATGATGAAGACAGTGTTGTAAACAAATGGTTTAAATTTGGAATAAAAGGGTGGCGTCTTGATGTTGCTGATGAACTTCCAAGCCAATTTCTTAAAGCTCTTAGAAAAAAATGTCATGAAAATGATAAAGATTCTATTCTTTTGGGAGAAGTTTGGGAAGATGCAACAAACAAAATAAGCTACAATGTAAGAAGAGAATATATGTGCGGAGAGGAACTTGACTCTGTTACAAATTATCCTTTCAGAAATTATTTTCTTGATTTCTTCTCAAATAAATTTGACAGTTTCAAATTAAAAAAATTATTTGAAAGAATGAAAGAAAATTATCCGAAAGAAAATTTTTATTCTCTTGTAAATATTTTAGGAACTCACGATGTCGTAAGAATTCTTACTATGGCAGAGGGAGTTGCTGGAACTATGCAGGACATAGTTTATAAAAAAGAACTTTACAAAGAAAAAATACTGCAGAAAGGGGGGCTTTTAAGAGATTTAGAAATAAAAATCTTAAAACTTATAATCCTTATGCAGATGACTTTCCCTGGAATCCCTATTATATATTATGGAGATGAAGCAGGAGTACGTGGAGGAGCTGACCCTGATAACAGACGTACTTTTCCATGGGGAAATGAAGACAAAAATATTCAAACCTGGTATAAAACTTTTACTTCTTTAAGAAACAGAAATGATTTCTTTGCTACAGGATATTTCAAACAAATTCCTGTAAATGAAGATGTCTATGGAATACTTCGTTATTCTCAAAAAGGAAAAGACTGTTTTAATAAATATCTAAAAAATACTGACGAGAAATTTGCTTTTGTATTTATTAACAGAAATCCGCTTCTTTCTTTTGAAGTAAAAATTAATACTGATGATTATCCTGAAATTTTCAAAAATAAAAATCTTAATAAATTAAAATCTTTCTTTGACAATAAAGATATAAAAATTGAAAATAACGAGATAATCTTTACAATAGAACCGCTAAGTTCTAAAGTCTTATCAGATAAAATTTTATAGTTATTAAAAAATCACATTGCTATTGAAAAAGGCTGCAGTATAAAATCCGCAGCCTTTTTCTTTTTTATTTATATAATTTTAAAATATATCCTGCATTGAATATAAACCAGACTCTTTCTCTTTTAAAAATTCAGCTGCTTTTAAAGCCCCCTCTGCAAAAATTTTTTTAGAAAGTGCTGTATGTTTTATTTCTATAACTTCATCATTCCCGCAGAAAAGAACAGAGTGTTCTCCAGTTATTGTTCCACCTCTTAAAGAATGAATTCCAATTTCATTTTTTTCTCTCTTGTGCATTCCATTTCTTCCATATTCTCTTTTTAAAATCTCTTTACAAAAATTTTCTATAGTATCTGCAAGAGTTTTTGCTGTCCCGCTGGGAGAATCTAATTTTTTATTATGATGTGCCTCTATTATTTCAATGTCATAACTTTTATAAAGAACAGGAACAATCTTTTCAAGTATATTCTGCATAAGATTTATTCCTAAAGACATATTTGATGATAAAAGAATTGGAATATTTTTTGATGTTTCTTTTATTTTTTCTAAAATTTTTTCTGAATATCCTGTTGTTGCAATAACAAGAGGAATTTTTTTATTTTCTGCAAATTGAAGCAGAGATTCTATTCTTGAATAATGAGAAAAATCTATTATCACATCTCCTTTTTCATTTGTAAGTTCGTCAGCAAAACCTGTTATAATCAAATTTTCTTTCTGCTCTGCTGTCTCTTTTACAATCTTACCCATTGTACCTGTTCCA
This sequence comes from uncultured Fusobacterium sp., assembly GCA_900541465.1. GTDB lineage: Bacteria > Fusobacteriota > Fusobacteriia > Fusobacteriales > Fusobacteriaceae > Fusobacterium_B. Next base: position 52,883 of record UQJY01000008.1, read on the forward strand.
TGAATAATTATTTCCATTGAGATACCTCATGCTTTCTTATTATTTCATATAAAACCTCTTTATTTTTCTCATTCATTTTTCCAAGAGGAAGTCTGCATTCCCCGACACCATATCCTAAGAAATTCATTGCTTCTTTTACAGGCACTGGATTAACTTCTATAAATAAGGCATTAACAAGGTCATTATATTTTAATTGAAGTTCTCTTGCTTTATCTGTATCTTTATTTAAAAATGCCATAACCATATTATGAACTATTTCCGGAAGTATATTTGCTGATACAGAAATAACTCCTTTTCCTCCTATTGAAAGAAGAGGAACTGTCATATCATCATTTCCTGAATATATATCAATTTCTGGAACTGCTCTTGCTATTTCTGCTGCATAGGAAATATTTCCGCTGGCTTCTTTTATTGCATCAATATTTTTCAATCTTGAAAGTTCTTTAACAAGATTTATTGATAAATTTACACCTGTTCTTCCCGGAACATTATATAAAATAATAGGAATTTTTACATTCTCAGCTATTTCTCTGTAATGATTATAAATTCCGCTTTCATTTCCTTTATTATAATAAGGAGTGACTACAAGAAGAGCATCTGCTCCAAGTTTTTCAGCTTCCTGACTCAGCCATACAGCATGTTTTGTGTTGTTTGAACCTGTTCCTGCAATTACAGGTATTCTTCCTCTTACAACATCTACAGAAAATTTTATCACTGCAAGTTTTTCTTCATCAGACATTGTAGCACTTTCCCCGGTTGTTCCTGTAACTATCACTGCATCTGTTCTGTTTGCAATATGATATTCTAAAAGTTCTCTTAATTTTTCAAAATTTATTTCATTTTTCTCATTAAACGGAGTTATAAGTGCAACTCCTGAACCTGTAAATATTGCCATAGCTTTCCTCCATCTTAAAATAAATTTATGTTCCTATATATTCAGTATACCCTTTATTTTGTATTATGCCAAATAAAAAATTTTATTTATTTCTTTCATTAAAATTTATCATAAAAAATATGATATAATAAATTAGGGTATTTTATTATAATTTCAGGAGGGAAAGTTATGTATATAAGAAGATTTAAAGAAGAAGATGCAGAAATAGTTTCAAAACTTGTAGGTCGTAATCTTTTAGAAGTAAACATTAAAGATTATCCGAAAGAAGATATGATAGAATTTGCAGATTATTATAATCCTGAAACAATAAAAAAAGTTGCTTCTGAAGGACATATGTATATTGCCTGTGAGGATGAAAAAATTATCGGCTGTGGTGCTGTTACAGCTTTAAATGGAGAAAAAGAAAGTATCATTGTCACATTTTTTATTCTCCCTGAATATCATGGAAAAGGAATTGGAAAAGCTCTTATTCATGAACTTGAAAAAGATGAAATTTTTTTAAGAGCTGAAAGAGTTCAGGTTGATGCTTCTCTAGGTTCACATATCTTTTATAAAAAAATGGGATATAAATATCGTAGAGGAATAGAAAATTCCTGTGACGGAGAACATTATGAAATGGAAAAATTTAATAAATAATTTTTTATAACAAAAAGACTGCTGTATGGTAAAAATTATTATTGCCTATAAATTTTATTTTTTATAAAGCAAAAAAGAGAGAACAAAACATTCTCTCTTTTTTATATGATTTATATTATCAGTTAAGCATTAATCTAAATCAAGTTCTTCTTTAGACCAATCCCATGGATGTTTGTTGATATAATAATCAGCAAATGGAATAAAGAAAGATAAAATTGATAAAATAAGTAACAATCCTTGATACCATAATAGAGGGAATACATCTAAGAAACTTACTGCTCCTTGAGTAAATCCTAAAAGAATAAGCATTTGAGCTCCGTAAGGGATAGCACCTTGAGCTATACAAGAGAATACGTCAAGAGCTGTAGCTGTTTTTCTAGGGTCAATTTTATAATTATTACTGATTTTTTTAGCAATAGGTCCGCTGATAATGATGGCAACTGTATTGTTTGCAACTGCCATATCAATAAATCCAACTAAAAGACCAACACCTAATATAGCACTTTTCTTACCAGTTATAAATTTTTGAATTTTTTCGATAAGCCAGTCAATACCACCAGCTTCTCTAACCATTACAGCAAGTCCACCAGTTAATAATGATAATAGGAATATTTCAGTCATTCCTGTAAATCCGCCATAAATTTCTTGTGCATATTTAAGTAATGTAAATTCACCATAAGCAAATCCTATTACTCCTGAAACTAAAATTCCTAATGTTAATACAACGAAAACGTTTATACCAACAAGAGATAATCCAAGTACTAAAATATAAGGCAATACTTTAATTATACTGTAGCTGTATTCTTGAGCTGCAGGTACAACTTCAGGTCTACCAAATATTAATAATAAAATTATTGTTATAATTGCTGCTGGAAGTGCAAGAGTTAAGTTTACTCTAAATTTATCTCTCATTTCAACACCCTGTGTTCTTGTTGCAGCTATTGTAGTATCTGAAATAACTGATAAGTTGTCACCGAACATTGCTCCACCCATAAGAGCTGCAAGAACAATAGGCATTGCAATTCCACTTTTCTCAGCAAGCCCGATTGCTATTGGTCCAAGTGCAACTATTGCACCTACTGAAGTTCCTGTTGCAGTTGCAATAAATGCAGCTATAACAAACACACCGGCAGATATAAATTGAGTAGGAATATAAGTTAATCCAAAGTTAACTGTTGCATCAACACCACCCATTGCTTTTGAAACTCCGGCAAATGCTCCGGCAAGAAGATAAATAATACACATTATAATAATATTTTCTTCTCCGCATCCTTTTAAGAATGAGTCAAATTTGTGAGTAATACTTCCCTTGAATAAAAGGAATGCAAATATTATTCCTATAAATATTGCTACTGGTGCAGGAAGTTGATAGAATGCCATTTCCACACCTTGAGATTGGAAATATATTCCACTACCTAAATAAACCAAGATAAAAATTATAAATGGTACCAGTCCTATGAAGCTGCTTTTTTTACTTTCCATACGTTTTCCCCCTTTAATAATTTTTGCTCCCTACAAATATGAATGTTGTTGACTTTTTTCAATTTTAAGATTTTTTTCATCTGATTTTTATAAATATATTTTTTAAAAATGTATTAAAAAAATATTTTTAATATTAATTCAGAATATTTTATCTCTATTTAATATCTTAAAACTGCTGTAACTCTTATATTTAATATATAATCTTTTATTGACGATTTGTCAACTTTTATTCATATTTTTTTCATTTTTCATATCTATAATTTTTCTTTAAAATCATATTTATATTGGACTTCAGGATTTTTAAAAACTGTTATACAACAGTTAATATTTTTTTGATTTTTTAAACAAAAATATTATAACATAAATTTAAAATTTATTTGACTTTTTAACTAAAATGTTATAACCTATAAACAGAAATCATTCTGGAGGAAAAAAGATGAAAATTATTATTGCATCAATCATAAATAATAATAATGGCAATCTTAAGGGGTTTGAACTCATATAAAATTAATGAGGGCAAATCCATTTTGACATGTTATTACGATTTATGCCCTTTCTTCCAATATTAAAGTATAATTGAAGTCATCTGGGTATAAATCAGATGACTTTTTTATTTCAGAATTAAAAAATTAATTTATAGAAGAGGTGGAATTATGGAAGACGTATTAGTGCCAGAAGGATATAAAAACAAATTAAGCCTTTTGGAAACAGAAGTAAGTATTAAAAAAGTAAAGGATTTCTTTGAAAGAGCATTATCTTATGAGTTAAATCTAACAAGAGTTTCTGCTCCATTATTTGTAAGAGAAGATTCTGGTCTTAACGATAACTTAAGCGGATATGAAAAACCTGTATCTTTTACAACTAAACTTGAAGATGGAAATTATCACATTGTTCATTCTCTTGCAAAATGGAAAAGAATGGCTCTTTACAAATATCAATTCCCTATGCATACAGGTCTTTACACAGACATGAATGCTATAAGAAGAGAAGAAGATCTTTCAAATATCCATTCTCTTTATGTTGACCAATGGGACTGGGAGCTTATTATAAAAAAAGAAGAAAGAACTATGAAAACATTAGAGCATATTGTAAGAAATATTTTCAGAGCTTTCAAAAAAACTGAAGAATATATTTTAAGAGAATATCCTCAGCTTTCTAAAAAACTTCCTGAAGATATTACTTTTATAACTTCTCAAGAACTTGAAGACAGATATCCTGATCTTACTCCAAAAGAAAGAGAACATGCAATAGCTAAAGAGTACAAAGCTGTATTTATTTCTCAAATTGGTAAAACTTTAAAATCAGGAAAAAAACACGACGGAAGAGCTCCTGACTATGACGACTGGGAATTAAACGGAGATATTTTATTCTGGTATCCTCCTTTAAACAGATCTGTTGAACTTTCTTCAATGGGAATAAGAGTAGGTGAAGAAAGCCTTGAAAGACAATTAAAACTTGCAAATGCTGAAGAAAGAAAAGAATTTCCTTTCCACAAAGCATTACTTGAAGGAAAACTTCCATATACAATAGGAGGAGGAATCGGACAATCAAGAATTTGTTTATTCTTCCTTGATAAAGTTCATATTGGAGAAGTGCAGGCATCAGTATGGCCAAAAGAAATGGTTGAAGCATACGAAAAACACGGAGTTCATTTCTTATAATAATTTACAAAAAGAAGGGGCTGTTGCATTTTTTAACAGCTCATACAAAAAGGGGCTGTTGCAAATTGATGATTTTCAATCATTAATTTGCTCAGCTCTT
>UQJY01000009.1 GCA_900541465.1 uncultured Fusobacterium sp.
ATTAAGGTTTGCTTGTTTTGTCATATTATTCTCTATTCTGTTGTTAATGTCCTTTTTATGTTGTCTACTTATTTATCTCGTAGACAAGATTTATAATACCACATGATTTAAATTTCGTCAACATTTTTTTTGAAATTTTTTTATTTTTTTTCTTTTATCATCATTTTTCCATTGAAAATGTTTAGCTTCTTCAAAAAAATTTTTATTTATTTTTTATTTTATATTTTGAAACTTGCTTTTATTTTTTTCATCAATCACTATATATTGTGTAATATATTTTTTTCTCCACAATATTTATTGTTTTTTTGTATTATATATATAATAATGAAGAAATTTGATTTAAAATTATTTTTATTTTTTATAAAAAAATTCGGCATCAATTAATAAATTTTTAATTAATACCGAATCATCTTTAATAAATTTCATCTAAAACTTTTTCTATATATTTTTTTATTGTATTAAGATATAAAACTTTTGATTTCTCTTTCATAGTCAGAAGGAAAGTTTCTGAAACTTTTGCTTCTTCAGAACAAAGTTTTAAAGCTTTTTCTTCAACTTTTAATTTTTCATAATCATCTAACTTTTCAAATTCTATTAAAACGTCTCTTGGAATATCAAGTTCATCTTTTAAATCTTTTATTGTATTTGTAAGAGTTTTAGCTTTAATTCCTTTTCTTGCCTGTTTTATTTTTCTTTTGCTTATTATAGTTTTTTCTTTTACATCATTATTGAAAAGCTGTAAGTTTTGTTTTGGAGTTTCTGATTTGTAAAGATTTTTTAGAACTCCGTTTATATACTGAACCAAAGTTGTCTTTATGTTTTTATTAAGATTTTTATAAATAATCTTTAAAACTTCGCTGACAAATTCTTCTCCGTCTTCTGTATATATTTTTCTTATTTTAGTATCTGTTCTTTTATCCCATGACCTTGAAATATAGATATTTCTTTTAGCTTTATAAATAAGATTAACTACATTTTCAGGAAGATCCTCGTAATTTTCAACTTTTTTACTTCTGCTTACAGAACTTCTTACAACTTTATTTGTACTTTTCTTAGGTTCGCTGTCTTTTATTTCTACTACTTCTGCTTCAGAAATTAACTCATCATCGAACTTAGAATACATGTTCTTATTCTCAATAATAATTTCATCATCTTTAAAGGCAGCACTCTTGTTTGATAAATTTTTCTTTTTGGCGGATTTATTTTCTAAGAAAGTAGATACGTGGCACTCCCCGTCTTTTTCAGGGTTAAAGCTGTAATTTATATAATAAGTGTTTTCTTTTTTTTCTTCATCAAAAGAAAATTCTTGTATATATCCCAGCTCCTGAAGAATTTCATAAGCTTTCAGAACTCTTTTTAAAACCTGTTTAGCACGGCTTAAAATATAAGTTTTCATTTCACCGTTTTTATTTGGTCTTTCAGTTTCCTGTTCCATTTTTAATGGAATAATGGCAGCTAAAGTCCTTAAGTTTATTCTTCCTTCCATTGTCTCATATCTTATTTTACTGATATATTTATAAATTCTTCCAGCTATAGGATCTTTTGTCATTATTTCCATAAGGGCTCTGGAATTATATTTTATATATCTTTTATCTTTAATTTTTTTTCTTATATTTTTGTTGAGAATTACTCTGTAATAAACTTTTTTCCCTTTTTTCAGTTTCTGATAAGTTAAAAGTTTAAATTCTTCATCTTCAAATTTATATTTTCCAAATTTTGTGTGATTTGAAACTATAAATTGATATTCTGTGCTTTTCAAATTTTTAAGAGCCTGCTCTACTTTTGTGTAATAAGCTCTGTTCATCTTGTTTCCTAAAAAATTCACTATAAAATCTGAAATTTCAAATTCTATATATTCATCTTCCTCATCTACATCAGCTTCTCTTTTAGCTTCATACATTGAAATCAGATAATTATAAATTTTCTCTTCAAAGATAGAAGGCTGATAAACTTTATCATTGTTATCTTTTGCTACAAGAGTGCAGTACATTGTCACTCCTAAATCTTCAAAGGAATATTGAAAATTTATTCTTTTATTCTGTTTCTGAGGTGTAAAAAATGGAAAAACTATCATTTCTATTGGAATATTTATTATATTTCCCTGAAGATTAAGAAAGTTTCCTGTTTCTTTTATTACAACCTCTCTAACTTCTATATCAGGAAGACTGCTCAATTTCATATCCATCTTTTGAATATCTTCACTTAGAGAACCAGAAGAAACTATATTAAAACTTTCTAAAAGATCGTTTTTATTTTTATTACCTTCATTCATAACAACTCTCCCTTAAAAATCTTTATATGTATATGCCCAATAATAAGCTCGGGAATATATTATAATGTGAAATATAAATTATTACAAGTTTTTTTTGATATACTTATTTTGTTATATATCAATCCTAGTTTTTTTCATGATTAAACATTAAAAATAAAGATGAAAATCTTTTGTGGTTGATATGTATACTCTCAATAATAATTTAATATCTTATATAAGCTGTTACTAAATATCAAAGTTTTACTTGGTTTTTAATATAAAAATACATATTTATATTTTATTAATCCTTTTCTTTTTTACTTAAAATTCAAGGAAAAATCTAATTTTCATTTATGCTTATTAATAATAATAAAACTTTAAAGTCTCTTTTCTTTGATTTTTCATAGAAAATTTTTTATGACAAAAAAATATTTTCAGTATTTTCAATGGAAAAATACATTTTAAACTTATGTATATATTCAATAATAAAATTCATTTTTTAATTTTCTTTTATTTTCAAGAAGAAATATATTTTTAAAAATTAAAAAGCTATGAAAAATACTATTTTGTATTATGTATATAATCATTAATATTTTTATATGACAGATAAATCTTTTAATTTCAATGAAAATCAAAATTTCTCAATGTATAATCTTTGTAAAATCAGCTTTAATTTTATGTATATGCTCATTAATATTTTTTTTTTAACTTTTTTTATTTTTCAATTATTTTCTAAAAAATTTTTTATAACTTCGTCTGTACATAAAACAATATACAAAATAACAAAAAACAACTTAGGAAAAAGCGTCGGTTGTTTTTATTTTTTGTTATAAGTTTTTTGGAAAATAAGTAATATATACTTGACAAAATTAAAATAATCTTTTAAAATATTTATCTGTAATGTAGTACATTTTAGGAGGTGAAATATTTAAATGGCAAAAGCAATCGGAACATACCAACCAAATACTAGAAAATATAAAAAAGACCACGGATTTAGAGCTAGAATGAAAACTAAAGGTGGAAGACAAGTATTAAAAAGAAGAAGAGCAAGAGGAAGAAAAAAATTATCAGCATAAAACCCGGTGTTATAACTCACCGGGTTTTTTGAAAAATTAATAAAAAAATAAGAGGAATTTTATGGAAAAATTAGTGAAGAATGAACAATTTCAAAAAATTTATAATTTTGGAAAAAAAGGTTATGGCTACTACTCTCTTATTTTTTTTGTCAAAAATAATTTAGAATATAATAGATGCGGATTTGTTGTAAGCAAAAAAATAGGAAATGCTGTTTGCAGAAACAGGTTAAAAAGATTATTCAGAGAATGTTATAGAATTAATGAAGAAGATATAAAAACAGGATACGATCTTATTTTTGTCGGTAAGAAGAATGCAGGTGAAAAATTTAAGAAATTAAAATATCAGGAGATGGAAAATGATATTAAAAAAATTCTTAAAAAAAGCGGTCTTATGGCCAATTAACTGTATCACATTAAGTTTGAAAAAAATTATATTATTTTTTATAAAATTTTATCAAATTTGTATATCACCCTTTTTAGGTAAAAATTGCAGATTTATTCCCACGTGTTCAGCTTATACCTATGAAGCAATAGAAATACATGGTATAATAAAAGGTGTTTATCTTGGAGTGAAGAGGATTTTAAGGTGTCATCCTTATAATGAGGGAGGATATGATCCTGTTCCGCCGAAAAATAAAAATTAATTTTAAGAGGAGAGAAGAAAAGGATGAGTTTATTATATGGTATATTTGAGAAAATATTAGTGGCAATTTATGGAATGACTGGAAGTTTTGGTTTATCAATAATACTTTTGACGATTTTAATAAAGATAGTTTTATTACCATTTACTTTAAAACAAGATAAATCTATGAAAGAAATGAAAAAACTTCAGCCTAAAATAGATGAATTGAAAAAAAGATACGAAGGAGACCCTCAGACATTAAATCAAAAAACAATGGAACTTTACAAAGAGCATAAAGTAAATCCAGCAGGCGGTTGTCTTCCTCTTTTAATTCAGCTTCCTATTTTATGGGCTTTATTTGGAGTGTTAAGAAAAGAAGGAGTTGTTCCAGATGAAGCATTTTTATGGTTCTCACTTGTAACACCTGATCCATTCTTTATTCTGCCAATATTAAACGGAGCTGTTTCTTTTATACAGCAGAAATTAATGGGAACAAACAGCAACCCTCAAATGAAAAATATGATGTATATATTCCCTATAATGATGATATTTATTTCTTACAAAATGCCAGGAGGATTACAGCTTTATTGGTTAACTTCAAGTGTTACAGGAGTGATACAACAGTATTTTGTAATGAACAGAGGAGAGTAGATTTTAATGACAACAGAAATCATAGAAGTAAAGGCTATGTCTATTGAAGAAGCCAGAAAAAGAGCTATGAGAGTTTTGGACATTCAAGAAGACCAAATTTTAAATGTAGCAGAAAAAATAAAAAGCAAATCTTTCTTTGGTTTTTTTGCTAAAGAAGGAACTTATGAAATAGAATATACTGAAGAAAAAGTTTCTCAGGAGATTAAAAATCCTGAAAAACCTAAAAATATAGCAAGAGATTTAAGAAAAGAAAGAGCTGAAAAATTAGCTCTTGAAAAAGAAAAAAATGAAAAAATAAAAGAAAAAGCAATAAATAAACCAGAAAAAGAAGCTGCTGTAAAAGAGAAAAAAGAAATTCCAGCAGATATGGAAAAGGTTAATGAGATAATAGAAAGAGCAAAAGAGCTTTTAGAAAATATGGGACTTAACCTTAATGTTGAATTTTTAAGAATGGACGGAAAAAGTTATATTATAAATCTTTCTGGTGAAGATAAAGGTATTATAATCGGTAAAAAAGGAAAAACACTTAACAGTTTTGAATATCTTTTAAACTCTCTTATAAAAGATGCAAGAGTTGATATTGATGTAGAAGGATTTAAAGAAAAAAGAACAGATACATTAGTAGAACTTGCAAATAAAATGGCAATGAAAGCTATAAAAACAAAAAGAGTGGTAAGACTTAATCCAATGCCTCCAAGAGAAAGAAAAATAATTCACGAAATAATTAATCAATATCCTGAATTAGATACTTTTAGTGAAGGAAGAGATCCAAAAAGATATATCGTTATTAAAAGAAAAAAATAATTTTATAAAAGAGGTGATGTATGATGTTTGATACAATCGCCGCCATATCAACTCCTAGAGGAGAGGGAGGAATAGGTATAGTAAGAATTTCTGGAAAGGAAGCTCTTGATATACTATGTGAAATATTTAAACCAAAATCTAGCAGAAATGTATCTGAACTTAAAAGTTACACAATAACTTACGGGCATATTTATGATGGAGACAAACTTATAGATGAAGTTTTAGTTTCTTTTATGAAAGGGCCTCGTACATACACAAGGGAAGATATAGTTGAGATTAATTGTCATGGTGGATATATTATTACAGAAAGAGTACTTGAATTAGTGCTTAAAAAAGGTGCTAAACTTGCAGAACCAGGTGAGTTTACAAGAAGAGCATTTTTAAATGGAAGACTTGACCTTACTCAGGCTGAGTCAGTTATGGATATAATACATGGAAAGACAGAGAAAAGTATTTCTTTATCTTTAAATCAGCTTAGAGGAGATTTAAAAGAACAGATAGGAGTTCTTAAAAAACTTCTTCTTGATGTTGCTGCTCACGTTAATGTTGTTCTTGACTATCCAGAGGAAGGAATAGACGATCCTCTTCCTAAAAATTTAAGAGATAATCTTGATACAGTTATAGCTACAACTACAAAACTTATAGCATCTTATGATAAAGGAAAGATGATAAAAGAGGGAGTAAAAACAGCTATAGTCGGGAAACCAAATGTTGGAAAATCAAGTCTTTTAAATTCTGTTCTTAGAGAAGAAAGAGCAATAGTTACAAGAATAGCAGGAACAACAAGAGATACTATTGAAGAGATAGTAAATATAAAAGGAATTCCTCTTGTTATGATAGATACAGCAGGAATAAGAGAAACAGAAGATGAAGTTGAAAATATAGGAGTTCAGAAGTCAAAATCTCTTATAAAAAATGCTGACCTTGTGCTTTTTGTTTTAGATGCTTCAAGAGAGCTTGATAAAGAAGATTTTGAGATTTATGAAAGAATTGAAAGTGATAAAGTTATAGGAATTCTTAATAAAATAGATATTGAAAGAAAGATTGATATAAAAAATCTTACAAAAGTAAAAAAATGGATAGAAATATCAGCTCTTGAAAAAATAGGAATTGAAGATCTTGAGGACGAAATTTATGAATATGTTATATCAGGTCAGGTTGAAGACAGTTCTGAAAAACTTGTTATTACAAATGTAAGACATAAATCAGCCCTTGAAAAAACTAAAAAAGCTGTTGAAAATATTCTTGAAACAATAGATATGGGATATCCTATGGATCTTATAGCCGTTGATTTGAATGAAGCCTTAGATTCTCTTTCTGAGGTAACAGGAGAAATTTCAAATGAAGATTTACTGGATCATATTTTCAGTAACTTTTGTGTGGGAAAATAATTTAATTTGGAGACTGGCTCATAATTTTATAATTTGAGTCAGTTTCTTGTTTTTATACTTTATAAAATGTATATGGTCAATAATAAAAAAGGAGAAAAAATGAATTATATATATGATGTTGTCGTAGTGGGAGGAGGACACGGAGGAGTTGAAGCCTCTCTTGCATCAGCAAGAATAGGTAGAAAAACATTGCTTATAACAATGTCTTTGGATTCAATAGCAATGATGTCATGCAACCCGTCAATAGGAGGACCGGGAAAAAGTAATCTTGTAGCTGAAATGGATATTCTTGGCGGAGAAATGGGAGTTCATACAGACAGATATAATCTTCAGCTTAAAGATTTAAATACAAGTAAAGGGCCTGCAGCAAGAATTACGAGAGGACAGGCTGATAAATATTTATATAGAATAAAAATGAAAGAACTTCTTGAAAAAACAGAAAATCTTGATATTTTACAAGACTGTGTTGAAGAAATTATTACTGATGATAAGAATAAGATAACAGGAGTGAAAACAGCACTTGGAATAGAAGTTAAAGCTGGTGCAGTGGTTCTTACAACAGGAACTTTCTTAAAAGGAAGAATTGTAATCGGTGATGTAAAATATGTTGCAGGAAGGCAGGGGGAAAACTCTGCTGAAAGACTTTCTGACAGCTTGAGAGAGCATGGAATACATATTGAAAGATACCAGACAGCAACACCGCCGAGAGTTGATATAAGAACTGTTGATTTTTCAAAAACAGAAGAACTTCACGGAGAAAAACATCCAAGATATTTTTCTATCTTTACAGAAAAAGAAGAAAACAGTGTTGTACCTACATGGCTTACACACACAACAGATGAAACTATACAGGTTGTAAAAGATCTTTTAAAATATTCTCCTATTGTATCTGGAATAATAGAAACTCATGGGCCAAGACACTGTCCGTCTCTTGATAGAAAGGTTTTAAACTTTCCTGAAAAAACAAATCACCAGATTTTCTTGGAACTTGAATCAAGAGAATCAAACGAACTTTATATAAATGGACTTACAACAGCAATGCCTCCTTTTGCACAAGATGCAATGCTTAAGACAATAGCAGGGCTTGAAAATGCTAAAATTGTAAGATATGGTTATGCAGTTGAATATGATTATGCTCCTGCTTATCAATTATATCCAAGTCTTGAAAGTAAAATAGTTGAAGGGCTTTTCATGGGGGGACAGATAAACGGAACATCTGGTTATGAAGAAGCTGCCTCTCAAGGGTTTATTGCCGGTGTAAATGCAGCAAGAAAAACTTTAGGAAAAGAACCTGTTATAATTGACAGAAGCGAAGGGTATATTGGTGTTATGATTGATGATATTATTCACAAAAGAACACCTGAGCCTTACAGAGCACTGCCGTCACGTTCTGAATACAGATTAACTTTAAGATTTGATAATGGATTTATGAGACTTTTAGATAAAGCTGAAGAGATAGGAATTTTATCTAAAGAAAGAATAGAATATCTTAAAGAAGCAAAGAAAAATGTAGAAAAAGAAGTGGAAGTCTTAAAAGAATTAAAAGTTCCAATGAGAACGGCAAATGATATTCTTGAAAAATACGGCTGTGAACAAAGACTTGTAAAAGGAACTACAGCTAATGAAGTTTTAAAATTTAAAGAGATAACTTATGAAAATCTTGCAAAAGAACTTGGAATAGATATTTCAGCTTATCCAAAATTTGTTACAAGCCAGATAGAGACTATAACAAAATATGATATTTTTATAAAAAGAGAAAATGAACAGATAGAAAAATTCAAAAGACTGGAAGGAATAGCAATACCTAAAGATTTTGATTTTACAACTGTAAAAGGGATATCAAATATAGCAAAAGCAGGTCTTTGTGATGTAAAACCTATTTCCATAGGAGAAGCAAGCAGAATAAGCGGAGTAACAGGAAATGATATAGCTCTTCTTTTAGCTCAGATAAAAAAATAGAGAAGCGAAAAAATTATTATTGAGCATATACATATTTTTTAATAAAAAATTTATAAATTTTTATAAAAAAGCGGCAGCTAAAATAAATTTATGGCTGCCGTTTTACATATAATTTTATTGTTACTATTTTGCTGCTTTTACTTTGTCTTCAAGGATTTTTCCAACTTTGAATTTTACCACTTTTTTAGCTTTGATTTTCATTTTTTTACCAGTTTGAGGATTTCTTACTTCTCTAGCTGCTCTTTCAACAACTTCCCATTTTCCCCAACCAACGAAACCTACAGAGTTTCCTTTTTCTAGATTGTCTTCAACTGTTTCTAAAAATAGATTAACTATTTTTTCAGCTTCTTTTTTTGTGTATTCCCCTCTTGTTGCGATGTCTTCTACAAATTCTTTTTTTGTCATTATCTCCATCCTCCTTAAAATAAGCTATACACTAAATAACATATCTATATTTAGATATATAACTCATAAATTGGAAAAAGTAAATACTTTTTTTAAGTTTTTTTTAATTTTTACCAAAATATATCAAAAAAATAAATTTTACAGTTTTTTTACATAAAATTTATCTTTGATTAACACCTAGGATTTATAATCACCTTGTAAAATAAAAAAGTAAAAATTTTAAGGAGAAATTAAGGAGGAATCAAAAATGAAAATAAGAAAAAGTATTATAATGCTTGGAATTGTTTTAGCAGGAATGGGAGCATATGCAAAATCATCTGTGGTTCAGATAAAAGGTTCTGACACAATATTAAATGCTTCTCAGGCTATCGTTGAAGAATACATGAAAACTAACAAAAAAGCAAGAATAGCTGTTACAGGCGGAGGATCAGGAGTTGGAATAGCTTCCCTTATAAATAAAACAGCTGACATAGCAATGGCATCAAGAAATATTAAAAGCTCAGAAGTTGAAGCTCTTAAAAAAGAAGGAATAAATGTTGAGGAAGTTGTACTTGGATATGATGGAATTACAGTTATCATAAACCACGGAAATCACATTAAAAACTTAGACAAAAAAACTCTTGCAGGAATATTTGCCGGAGAAATTACAAACTGGAAAGAACTTGGAGGAGACGATGCTAAAATAGTTGTACTTTCAAGAGACTCTTCATCAGGAACTCATGCTTACTTTAAAGAAGAAATTTTAAGAGGCGGAGATTCAAAAAGTGTAGTTGAATATGGACAAGACACATTATATATGCCGTCAAACCAAGCAATTCTTCAAGAAGTTGCAAAATCAAAATATGCAATAGGATATATCGGTATGGGATATATGAACGACACAGTTGATTCATTAGCTGTTGACGGAGTAAAACCTACATTTGAAACAGTTGCAGATAAAACTTATCCAATAGCAAGAGAAGTTTTCTGGTATGTTGATTCAGCAAGAGATGGAGTAACAAAAGAAGTTGTTGACTTTGCAGTATCAGATAAAGGTCAAGAAATAGTAAAAGAAGAAGGATTTGTTCCTGCTCACTAATTAAAAGCCCATTCAAAAACTTAATATAGATTTACACCTGAAATAGAGCTGTGAAGATTAAGAAATTAATCTTTCAGCTCTGTTTTATTTTTATATTTAGGTTTAAAAATTTTGATTATTTTTAAAATTGGATTTCTCTAAATAAAATATTTTTTTCTTTTTAGTTATATTCAGAAAACTTGAATAATTGTTGGAGAGATTGTATAATGAAATGATGAAATTATATAATAAATTAAAGGTGAAGTTCTTGTTTTGGAAAAAATTTGGAATAAAAAAAAATTCAGTAACAGGAATAACAGGGAGCGGAGGAAAGACCTCTCTTATGTTCTGTTTAGCGGAAGAACTTTCAAAGCAGGGAAAAGTTCTTGTGACAACTACTACGAAAATATATGAGCCAGATGAAAATATTTATGAAGAACTTTTTCTTACAGAGAATAAAAAATCTTTTAAAGGAAAAGGAAAAAATATTTTTGTTTTAGGGTTGAAAATAGAAAATGGAAAATTAATTTCTCCAAGAGAAGAAGATATTTTGAAAATAAAATCTCAGTATGACTATATTCTTTATGAGGGAGACGGTTCAAAGCAGAAATTTATGAAATTTTGGAGAGAAGATGAACCTTGTCTGCTTTCTTTTACAGATACAGTAATAGGTGTCGGGAATATAAAATCTTTGGAACTTCCTTTTAATGAGGAAAATGTACACAGATATAATGTGTATATGGACAAAAATAATAAATTTTATGAAAAAAAATATATAGATTTTGAAATTTTAAAATCATATCTGAAAGAAGGAAAATTTTTTAGAAATTTTGAAGGAAAAAAAATAATTTTTCTAAACGGAGTGGAAAATTTTGAAGAAATAAAAACAGCTTTAAAATTTCAAAAAGAAGTAAAAAATTTTATGTTTGGTTCTGTTAAGAAAAATAAAATGTATATGGACAATAATATTTCTGCTGTTGTCATGGGCAGCGGAAAATCAGAAAGATTTGGAAAAAATAAACTTCTTGAAAGAATAGACGGTGTTCCTATAATTGAAATACTTTTGAGAAAACTTGAAGAACTGCCCTTTAAAAATATTTTTGTTACATATAAAGATAAAGAAATATTTGAAATATGCAGAAAATATAAAGTTATTCCACTGGAAAATAAAAAATATTTTCTCGGGCAGAGTGAAAGCATAAAATTGGGAGCAGAAAATATTAAAGATGAAAATATTATGTTTTTTACCGGGGATATGCCTTTTTTAAAAGAGGAAACTATTTTTAAAATAATTTCTGAATTTGACGGAAGAATAACAATCCCTGTTGTGAGTGGAAAAAGATGTTCACCTGTGATTTTTCCAAATAGATATAAAGAGGAACTTTTATCTCTTTCTGGAGATGTTGGTGGGCGTGAAATAATAAAAAAAGAAAATAATTTGAATTTTATAGAGTTTTTTGATAAAAAGCAGTTTATGGACATAGATAGGGAAGAAGATTTAAAGGCGGTAATTAAAAATGATGGAAAATAAAATAGTTGTTGTAAGGGGAGGAGGAGACCTTGCTTCTGGAACAATAAACAGACTTCATAATATGGGATTTAAAGTTTTAGTTTTAGAAATAGAAAATCCTAATTTCATAAGAAGAAAAGTCTGCTACGGGCAGGCTGTTTATGAAGATGAATTTTTATTAGAAGGTGTGGTTTCAAAAAGAGCAGACAGCTTAGAGGAAATAAAAAATATTTGGGCCGAAGGAAAAATTCCTGTATATATTGACCCTTGTATGAAAATTTTATCAGAGCTGAAACCTATAGCAGTTGTTGATGCAATAATTGCCAAAAAAAATTTGGGAATGAAAAAAAATATAGCTCCTGTAACTATTGCTCTCGGCCCTGGATTTGAAGCGGGAAAAGATGTTGATGCAGTGATAGAAACTCAAAGAGGACACAATTTAGGAAGAATTATTTTTGAGGGATATGCAGCAGAAAATACAGGTATTCCGGGAATAATAAAAGGATATGGAAAAGAAAGAGTAATCCATGCACCAGCTTCTGGAAAATTAAAAATAGTTCACGATATAGGAAGTGTTGTACAAAAAGATGAAATTATAGCTTATATTGATGAAGTTCCTGTATATGCTTCTCTTACAGGTCTCATAAGAGGAATGATAAGAGACGGAAGCATTGTGGAAAAAGGCTTAAAAATAAGTGATATAGACCCTAGAGAAGAAGAGTTAAAAAACTGCTATACTATATCTGATAAAGCAAGAACAATTTCAGGGGGAGTTGCAGAAGCACTGTTTTATTTAATGAACAGACTGCTTGTTGAAAAACAATGATGAACAGGAGGAAGAATGAAAGATAATTATGGAAGAGATATAAATTATTTAAGAATATCTCTTACAGAAAACTGTAATTTAAAATGTATATATTGTCTTCCTGAGGATTTTATTCCAAAGAAATGTGATGAGACAAAAATTCTTTCTGAAGAAAATGTTTTGTCTATAGCTGCAGCTGCAAAAGAGATGGGAATAAACAAGATAAGGCTTACAGGGGGAGAGCCTCTTTTAAGAAAGGATATTGTTTCCATTATTTCCGGAATAAAAAAAACAGGGATAAATGAAATTTATATAACAACAAATGGTGTTCTTCTTTCTGAAAAAATAAAATCTCTTTGTGAAGCAGGACTTTCTGGAATAAACGTGAGCCTTGATACCTTAGATGAAAAAAAATTTAGAGAGATAACAAGGGGCGGAAAAATTTCAAAAGTTCTTGAGGGAATAGAAAAAGCTTGTGAGAATGGTTTAAAAGTAAAAATAAATTCTGTAATCATAAAAGGAATTAATGAAGATGCAGTGAAAAATCTTGCAGAACTTACTTTAAAGAAAGATTTAGATGTGAGATTTATAGAGCTTATGCCTGTGGGACAGGGAAGAAAGTTTACAGGAATAAAAAATGAAGAGATTTATAATTTATTGCAAAATTTATTTCAATTTCAAAATGAATATTTTGAAATAAAAGGAGTTACAAAATACTATAAATTAAAAAGCAGCATAGGAAAGGTAGGATTTATCAGCCCAATAAACAGCTGTTTCTGTGATACCTGCAATAAAATAAGAATAACTTCAGATGGAAATATAAAAAGATGTTTAAATATAAACGGACATATAAATATAAAAAAATATCTTGATGATGGTGCTGATAAAGAAACTATAAAAAGTATTCTTAAAAATGAAATTTTAAAGAAACCAGAAAAACATCTTTTTGGAAAAGAAAATGATGATGAAGAAATGAAAAATATGAACCAGATTGGAGGTTAGATTTTGGAA
Organism: uncultured Fusobacterium sp.; assembly: GCA_900541465.1. Taxonomy (GTDB): domain Bacteria; phylum Fusobacteriota; class Fusobacteriia; order Fusobacteriales; family Fusobacteriaceae; genus Fusobacterium_B. The sequence goes on from UQJY01000009.1 coordinate 13,543, forward strand.
GGAAAAATTTTAAAAGCTGTGAGCAGTGCAGTTGAAAAAGGAATTGAAACAGCAGTTGTAACAGTTTTAGAAGTTAAAGGTTCAAGTCCTGGAAAAGAAGGGTCTATGATGGCTGTTTTTTCTGACGGTTCAATTTTAGGAACTGTCGGAGGAGGAGCTTTAGAATATGAATTTATTCAGGAAGCATTAAAAGCGATAAAAGAAAATAAAAGCTGTGAAAAAAGTTTTGAGCTTACAGAAAAAGGAAGTCTTCATATGAAATGCGGAGGCTTTGTAAGAGCTTATATAAAAGTATTTGCCAAAAGAGAAAAACTTCTTATAATGGGAGGCGGTCATCTTGGAGCAGAACTTTATACTTTAGGAAAATTTTTGAATAAATATGTCGTTATTTTTGATGACAGAGAAGAATTTGCAAACAGAAAAAGATTTCCAGAAGCAGATGAAATTATTTTTGGGACAATGAAAGAAACAGTAAAAAATTATTCTATTGATGAAAATTCATATATAATAATTGTTACAAGAGGACATGAAAATGATAAAGAGTGTTTAAAAGCAATTCTTGATAAAAAAGTTTCTCCAAAATATATCGGTATGGTTGGAAGCAGAGGAAAAGTTTTGTCAACATATAAAGAACTTTTAGATGAGGGATATTCTAAAAAGGAATTGAAAAAAATATATTCTCCTATAGGACTTGATATAAGCAGTTCTGAGCCAAAGGAAATTGCTCTTGGAATTATGGCTGAAATTACTGCTGTGAAAAATCAAAAAACCGGGGAACATATGAGAGATGTAAGAAAAATTGATATAGATAATTTAAATTAGGAATAGGAAAAGTTGAAATGGAAAAAATAGGAAAAGTAATGGCTGTATGTATAAGCGAAAGAAGAGGAACAGAGAAAAAAAATATACATGAATGCGAAGTGGTTGAAGGATTTGGATTAAAAAATGATGCTCACGGAGGAAACTGGCATAGACAGATAAGTCTTCTTTCTTTTGAAAAAATAGAGGATTTTAAAAATAGAGGGGGAGATGTTATTGACGGATCTTTCGGAGAAAATATAATTGTTTCTGGAATAGATTTAAGAAATCTTCCTGTTGGAACAATAATAAAAATAAATGAAGCTGTTCTTGAAGTTACTCAAATAGGAAAAGAATGTCACTCTCATTGTGAAATTTTTCACAGAGTAGGAGACTGTATAATGCCTAGAGAGGGAATTTTCACAAAGGTTATTAAAGGCGGATTTATAAAAGAGGGAGATACAGTAACTGTTCTTTAATTAAAAGCGGAGGTAGAAATGAAAGTTATTGATACAAAAAATGCAGTTGGAACTGTTTTATGCCATGATATTACAAGAATTGTTCCAGGAGAATTTAAAGGAGTGGCTTTTAAAAAAGGGCATATTATAAAAGAAGAAGATATTCCCGAACTTTTAAAACTTGGTAAAGACCATCTTTATGTGTGGGAGAAGAAAGAGGGAACTCTTCATGAAAATGAAGCTGCTGAAAGAATAAAAAATCATGCTGCTGGAGAGGGGCTTATTTTTGGAGAGGTAAAAGAAGGGAAAATAGATTTTTTTGCTGAGGAAGATGGTATCGTTTCTATTGATACAGATGAACTTTTAAAAGCTAACTCAATAGGAGAAATAATAATTTCTACAATTCATAATAATACTCCTGTAAAAAAAGGTGAAAAAATAGCAGGAACAAGAATAATTCCTCTTGTTATAAATGAAGAAAAAATAAAAAGATTAGAAGAAATATGCAATAAAAAATTTATTTCAGTGAAAAAAACAAATCCTAAAAAAACGGCTGTCATTACAACAGGAAATGAAGTATTTTATGGAAGAATACAAGATAAATTCGGCCCTGTAATAAAATCAAAAGTTGGAGAATATAACTGTGAAGTTGTATCTCATGTTTTTTCTCCAGATGATAAGGAAAAAATAAAACATAATCTTATGGAAGCTCTTGAAAGTGATGCAGAACTTATAATCTGCACAGGAGGAATGTCAGTTGACCCGGATGATATGACACCTACAGCAATAAAGGAAATAGGAGGGGAGCTTGTAACTTACGGTTCACCTGTTCTTCCAGGAGCAATGCTTCTTATAGCTTATAAAAATGGAAAAACTATTTTAGGTCTTCCAGGTTGTGTGATGTATGCAAGAAGAACTGTTTTTGATTTAGTTCTTCCGAGAATTCTAGCAGATGAAAGATTAACTTTTGAAGATATTGCAAAATATGGTCACGGGGGATTATGTTTAGACTGTGAAATATGTCACTTCCCTCACTGTTCATTTGGAAAAGGAGTATAAAATGGATTTTACACATTTTAACGAAGACGGAAAAGCTCATATGGTTGATGTGAGTGAAAAAAATCAGACACAGAGAACAGCCACAGCTTTTGGAAAAATAAAAGTGTCGAAAGAAATTATCTCAAAACTTTTGGGAAGAGAGATAGAAAAAGGAGATGTCCTTGGAGTTGCAAGAGTCGGCGGTATAATGGGAATGAAAAAAACCAGCGACCTTATTCCTATGTGCCATTCTATTTTTATGACAGGATGTGACATGGAATTTAAAATAATGGAAGAGGAATGTGAAATTCATATTTTTGCAACAGCAAAAACTGTAGGAAAAACAGGAATAGAAATGGAAGCACTTACAGGTGTAAGCATAGCGGCTCTTACAATTTATGATATGTGTAAAAGTATTGATAAAAGAATGGTTATTTCTGATATTCATCTTGTTTCAAAAACTGGCGGGAAAAGCGGAGATTTTCATTATTAATAAAAAAATTTCTGGGGGTAATTTATGAAAAAGTTATTTATTTTAATTTTAGGATTATTATTATCTGTTTCTGTTTTTTCAAAGGAAGTAGTTATAAGTGCAGCAGCAAGCCTTAAAAATTGTCTTGAGGAAATAATTCCTGAATATGAAAAAAATTCTGATGACAAGATAATTTTAAATTTAGGCGGTTCAGGGACTTTAAGAACACAGATAGAAAAAGGTGCTGTTGTGGATATTTTTATATCTGCAAATCAAGAAAATGTTAATATGCTTATTGACAGAAATATTATAAAAAAAGAAAATGCTTATGACTTTCTTTCGAATGTACTTATTCTAGTGAAAAGCCCATACAGCAAAAGTGAAATAAAATCTGTTGAAGAATTAAAAAAAAGTGATGTATATATTGCTGTTGGAAATCCTGAAACAGCTCCTGTTGGTAAATATACTTTACAGTCACTTAAAAATCTTGGAATTTTTGAAACATTAAATCAAGAAAAAATAATTTATGCTAAAGATGTTACTGCTGTAGCCCAATATGTACAGATGGGAGAAGTTGATTTTGGAATAATTTATGATTCAGATAAAAACAGAATGAAAAATCCCATAGTTGCTGCAGAATTTCCAGAAAATTCACATGATAAAATAATATATTCTTTAGCACTTTTAAACAATAATAAAGAAACTGAAAACTTTTTTGAATTTTTAAGAAGAGATGAGACTAAAAAAATATTTAAAAAGCATGGATTTATAGTGATGTAAAATGTTTTTTGTAATAAAAAATTCACTTATTATTGCATTTTTTGGAATAATAATTACAACTTTTTTATCTCTTTCAATAATTTTTATCAGCGGATATTTTCCTAAAAAAATAAGAAATATTATTGATATTGTTGTAACTCTTCCTCTTTTTATTCCTCCCTCTGTAAGCGGCTATTTTATTCTTTCTGTTTTTGGAGTACAGGGAGTAATAGGAAAACCTTTTTATGATTATTTTGGGATAAGATTTACTTTTACAGTGTACGGAGCAGTTATTGCAGGGGTGATTGTATCTCTCCCAATAGTTTATCAAAGTATAAAACTTGCAATATCTTCAATAGACAGAGAATATTTTGAAGAAGCGGAACTTCTTGGAGCGAATAATTATCACTTTTTTGTAGATATAGTTTTTCCAATGAGTAAAAGAGGAATTTTTGCAGGAATTGTTTTAGGAGCTGGAAGAATTTTAGGAGAATTTGGTGCAACTTTAATGGTTGCAGGAAATATTCCAAATAAAACTCAGACACTTCCAATTGCAATTTATTCAGCTGTTGAAAATGGAGAAGACAAAGAGGCAATGTTTCTCGTCTTAATAGTGTTATGGATAAGTATAGTAATAATGTTTGTATATAATTTTTTGAAAAAAAGAGGAGACGAAAGAGATGTATAAAACTGCCATTGTAACAATAAGTGATAAAGGTTCAAGAGGGGAAAGAGAAGATATAACAGGAAAAGAATTAAAAAAAATGGTTGATGCCCATAAAGATTATAAAACAGTTCTTGAAACAATAATACCAGATGAAGAATTTATTATTGTTAATAAGCTTAAAGAGATTGCTGATATGGAAGATGTGGACCTTATTTTAACAAACGGGGGAACAGGTTTTTCAGAAAGAGATGTAACTCCTGAAGCCACACTTTCTGTAATAACAAAAGAAGCCAGAGGAATAGCTGAATATATGAGAATGGAATCAATGAAAATTACAAAAAGAGCAATGCTGAGCCGTGGTGTCTGCGGGATAAGAAATAAAACAATAATTTTAAATCTTCCAGGAAGTCCTAAAGGTGCCTGTGAGAATTTAAGTTTTGTAATTGATACCCTTGTTCATGCTCTCGATATACTAAAAGGAAATGCTTCTGAGTGTGCAAGAAAGTAAAAAAAGAGGCCAAGCCTCTTTTTTTATCTGAATGCAATTAAATTTATAAGGACTATAAGTGCAATTAGGATAATATACGATACAATAATAATAAGTAAATTCATAAGGCACTTATTAGAAAGAGTTCTTGAGGTATCAATGTTTATATTTCTTATAGAATAAATGCTGATTGCCCCTAAAACCCAGCCGATAATTCCAAATCTTATCATTAAGATAGATGGAACTAAAAACAGAAACATATATTTTTGGATTTCAGTAAAAATATGTATTTTCTCATGCTTATCAACAGTAATATAAGGCGGTGTTATAAGATAATCCATAAGTTTTATTTCTCTCGTTTTTCTGTTGTCATCTTCAAGATAAAATTTTCCTCTTTTTCCTTTAACTTCTTCGCCGTTATACATAACCTGTATCTTTGTAGGTGAAAGCTGTAAAGTTATTTTATTTTTTATGAAATCTTTATGTTTAACAGGATATTCCATTTTTCCTCCCTAGTTTGTTAAAAATTTTTTAAAACTTCTAAAATTTCTTCAGCCTGTTTAACAGCTGTCTGAGCTGTTTTACTTTTTTCGGGAACTCCAAATCCTTTTTTTATTGATAGTGTTCTTAAAAAATAAAAATTATTATCTTTGCATTTAAAAACAACACAAATATTTGTAGTAAATTTTGGAATAACTCCTGAAATCTTTATTTCAGGTTTTGCAGCTATATCTTTTTTTTCAATTATATAAAGTTTTGAAGTTAGGCCTAAAACCACACAGCCGATAGCTTTTTTTTCTGTGTCAATGGCTATAGTCATAACATTGCAGTCCCATCTTTTTGAAATTTTATATCCTTCATTTTCAAATTCTTTAAGTTTTTTATCTCTTTTTCTTTTCTGACGAATTCTGGAATTGATATATCCTGTTGAAAAATTAAGAACAACAAGAAGAACTAAAATAAAAATAAGAGAAACAAATATTTTCATGCTTTTCCCCTCCTAAATAAGTTTATTTTTCTTCTTCGTTTTCTTTAGGAACTTCAATATTTTTTAAACTGTAAACATAATCACGTATTTCTTCAGCACATTTTTCTGCATAGATAACATGAGGAGAATTCTTTTTAAGCCCAAGCCCTTTTACATAAAGAGTTCTTAAAATATAATCTCCATTTTCAGTTTTTACATTCAGGCATACTTGAGTGATAAGAGATTTTATTTTGCTCCTTTTAACAATTCCGACAGTGTCTATTGTGATTTCTTTTATATTATCTATAGAGATATCATAAATAGTGTCTTTTTTCCATGCCATAACAAGAAAGCTGAGAACTCTTTTTTTCTTGTCTGAAAAGATAGTGATAGCATTACAGTCCCATCTTTTTGAAATTTTATACCCTTTTTCAACAACTTTGTTAATAGTTCTGTTTCTTCTTTCCATTTGCTTTACTTTTGCCTCAGAAGAAGATGACCATAAACTGTATAGGACACATAATCCTACAAGTGCAAGAAAAATAAAATAATTAAAAATCATTTTGATAAACCCTCCCTGTTTTGTAAAAATTCTATTATAGTGAAATTATAGTATACTGAAAATTATTTTCTGATAGAAAACCAGTAGACTATTGACCTGCTGTCTATTGGATTTCTGTACCTATGTGGTGTAAAAGACTTTATAAAAATTGTGTCCCCTTTTTTCAAGTTATACTTTTCATCATCTAAGTCGATATCAAGTTCTCCTTCAATCACAACCCCTACTTCATCATAGGAATGTCCCCAAGACATATCGCTGTACTGTGCTGATTTATGGTCGATCGTGATAACTATTCCATTCAGGCTGTTTTTTCCTGTTATAATATTTTCTATTTTCACTTGAGAATTTGGATTTGAAAATATTTCCTGACGTTCGTTAACTCTTGTCACAGGAGAAGAACTTCCATTTTCATCAATTATTTCCATAAGATTTACGTTAAGTGCAAGGCATATCTGCTGAAGATTGCTTATTGAAGGACTATTTAAATCCCTTTCAATATTACTTAAAAAACCAACAGACAGTTTGGTTATATCGGACAATTCTTTTAAAGTGTAGTTCATTTTTTTTCTATATTTTTTTATTCTTTCCCCTAATGTCATTCAGTGAAACCTCCGTGTTAATAATCAGTAGTATTATATCACATATTGAAAAAATAAAATACACTTTGAAATCTTTTGTATTCATTTTTTTGAAAAACATCTGTAAGATTATCAAAAAATAAAATTTTTTTATTTTTTGAAAAAACTTGTAAAAGCTAAGTTTTATGATAATTTGAGATGAGTGTTCAATCATAAAAACTGCTCAAAATTTTCAGAATACTGAAAAAATATTTGTAATTATTTTTATTGTATGATATACTCGAAAATGTGTTTAAAAAAACTTTATTATTCATAAAGAGAACGTTATTAATAAATACAGTATAAATTAAAAAATGTTTATATATACTTAACAAAATTTTATAAGGAGTGTTTGAATTAATGGAAATTTTAAAAGGTACAGTGTTATTATTAATAGTTTTAGCAGGATTTTCTCTTTTTAGCTTAAAAGCACCTAAAGGAATGAAAGCAATGGGAGCTTTAGCAGGAGCAGCAACAGCAAGTTTTTTAGTTGAGGCATTTCAATATTATGTAGGCGGAGATTTACTAGGTTTTGCTTTTCTTAAAGACGTTGGTGCAGCAGCAGGATCTATGGGAGGAGTTGCAGCAGCAGCTTTAGTTCCAATAGCTTTAGGAGTAAACCCTACTTATGCAATTCTTGTTGGAGTATCTGTTGCAGGATATGGAATTCTTCCTGGATTTTTAGCAGGGTATGTTCTTTCTTTCATAGTTCCGCAGATAGAAAAAAGAGTTCCTCAAGGATTAGATTTAATAGTGACAATATGTTTTGCAGCACCTCTTTCAAGAGCGATTGCAATGTACTCATCACCTCTTGTTAACTCAACACTTTTAAATATAGGTGGAATACTTGAGTCAGCATCTCATGCAAGCCCTGTTTTAATGGGAATCATACTTGGAGGAATCATAACTGTTGTTGCAACAGCACCTCTTTCTTCAATGGCACTTACAGCTATGCTTGGACTAACTGGAACACCAATGGCAATAGGAGCCTTATCTGTAATGGGATCTTCATTTATGAATGGAGTATTCTTTCACAGAATGGGATTTGGAGATAAGAAAACAACAATAGCAGTTGCAATAGAGCCTCTTACACAGGCAGATATAATTTCAGCAAACCCAATTCCTGTTTATGTTACAAACTTTATAGGCGGAGCTTTAGCAGGAACAATAGTTGCTCTTTACGGGCTTGTAAACCAAGCAACAGGTACAGCTACACCAATTGCTGGTCTAATGGTTATGTATGGATTTAACAATCCTTTAGTGGTTACAAAAGTTGCTCTTATGTGTGCAGCAGCAGGAATATTTGCAGGCTGGCTTGGATCAATAATATTTAAAAATTATAAAATTAAAACAGTTTACGATATAAGAGGATAATAACATAAAAAATAAAAGGAGGCTGTATGGACAGTTTAAAAGAATTATTTAAAATTGGATGCGGACCGTCAAGTTCTCACACTATGGGACCAGAAAGAGCCGCTAAAAAATTTGGAAAAGAAAATGAAAATGCTCACAGCTTCAGAGTTGAATTATATGGAAGCCTTGCTGCAACAGGTAAAGGACATCTTACAGATTGGATAATAGAAGAAACATTAAAACCAAGAAAAACAGAAATAGTATGGATGCCTGAATATGTTCACCCATATCATACAAACGGAATGAAATTTATAGCTCTTGATGAAAATGGAAATATTTTAAATGAATGGCTTGTTTTCTCTGTTGGTGGCGGAACAATAAAAGATCTTTCTGATGCAGGAAGCAAAACAGAAGAAGTTTATAAATTAAACAAATTAGATGATATTATAAAATGGTGTAAAGAAAATAATAAGGAACTTTGGCAGTATGTTGAAGAGTGTGAAGGAAAAGAAATCTGGAACCATTTAAAAGATATTCTTGATACAATGCACAATGCTGTTTCTGAAGGAATAGAAAAAGATGGAATTCTTCCAGGAAAATTAAAGCTTCAAAGAAGAGCCAAAGGATTTTACGATAAAATAAAAGGTCAGCATAACTATCATGTTATAACTAAAAAAATATTTGCTTATGCTCTTGCAGTTGCTGAACAGAACAGCAGTGCAGGAACAATAGTAACTGCACCAACTTGCGGAGCAGCAGGAGTAATCCCGGGTCTTTTAAGAGCAATGAGAGAAGAACACAGTCTAGATGAAGAAACTTGTTTAAAAGCTCTTGCAATAGGAGGACTTATTGGAAACCTTATAAAACAGAATGCAACAATTTCCGGTGCAGAGGCAGGTTGTCAGGCAGAAATAGGTGCTGCTTGTTCAATGGCATCAGCTATGGCAGCATATATTTTAGGTGGAACTCTTGAGCAGATAGAATATGCAGCAGAAATGGGAATGGAACATCATCTTGGAATGACTTGCGACCCTGTGGGAGGATATGTGCAGATTCCTTGTATTGAAAGAAATGCCATTGTTGCAGTGAGATCTTTAAATACAGCAGATTATGCACTTTCAACTGATGGTCATCACACAATAAGTTTTGATCAGGTTGTTATCACAATGAAAGAAACAGGAAAGGATATGTGTCCTTCATATAAAGAAACATCAATCGGCGGTCTTGCAAAATATTATGAACAATTTTTAAAAGACTAGCTAAAAAATAACTAAGCTACCCAACCCATAAAAAATATAATCTTAGAACAGCCTGAAGGAATAAAATTCTTTCGGGCTGTTTCCCTTTATTATCATTTGTAAATAAATTATTTGATGAAAATATTCAATTTGCTTGGAATTTATTGTATACTTTTATTATGGGAAGTGTTTAAAATTTTTCAAAGGGGGAGGATTATTTTGTCATTTTTAACGGAAATAAAAGAGCAGGTAAAAGAATATGCTGAAATAGTGGCTGGTTTTGTAGACTGTGAAGTTGAAATTGTAGATGAAAATATGCTGAGGATAGCAGCTACAGGAAAATTTGCACATCTTGTAGGAAAGTTTTCAAAAGGAGCTATTTATAAAGATGTTCTTGTAAACGGAGAAAGCCATGTGGTAGAAAATCCAAGCCAGCACAGATTGTGTGCAGACTGTGAATTTAAGGAAAGGTGTCAGGAAAAACTTGAAATAGCAGCACCTATTGTTCATCAAGGAAAGAGAATAGGAGTAATTGGAATAGTAGCTCTTACGGATATTATAAAATATAAAGTTTTGAGAAATGTAAGCCTGTATCTTGACTTTACAGAGCAGATAAGTGATTTTATATCTGAAACAATTTCTGAGCATGAGAAAAAAGAAAACAGAGAAAGAATGGATATTATAAAAGAAGTTATAAATAGCTTTGATAAATGTGCAGTTATACTAGATGAAAATGACATAATAATAGATGCAAATCAAAAAGCTGTAAAAGAGCTTGATTTTGAAGAAAACTTTAGAGACAAAAAAATAAAACTTGAAGCAGTTCCTTTAGAGGAAACTGTATTTGGAAAAGAAATTTTTAATGTAAAGATAGAAGAAAAAGAAATTAAGGCTGTGGGAATTTTTGTTTCTGCCGGGCTTATAGCTAAGAAAGATTGTAAAATTTTGTTTTTTAATAAATATAGAGGATAAAATAGAGTGTTTAATTTTTAGTGTTGGTACTTAAAAAGTATCAGCACTATTTTTTTATAAAAAATATATAAAATTATAGAAAATAAAATAAAAAAATAAATAAAATATTTTAATATAAATATTATAAAAAATATTATTTATAATAAATAAAATTAAAAAATACTTGAAAATAAAAAGAAATTAGCTTTACAAAAAATTATAAATATAGTATATTATAATTAAATATAAATTTATTCAAAAATAAAATAAAAACGGAGAATTAAAATTAAGAAAAAAGGAATAATATTAACAGAAGTTTTAGTTGCTGTAAGTGTACTGTCAATTATATTTAGTTTCATATATATAAGGTATGAAAATTTAAATGAGAAAATGGAAGTGGAAAGAGCTGCAGATATTTTTGAAACGTTTGTTTATAAATACTCAGCTAAATCACTTGCTTTAAAAAGAACTTTTGATATTAATTTTGATTATGAAAAAAAAGAAATTGAAGTAAAGTATACTGGAAAAGATGAAGTTATAGAAAGAAGAGAACTTCCTGAAAAATTAAAATATACTACTATATATAATGGTATAGCTTTAAGAAAAATAGAATTTTCAACAAAAGCAACAGGAAATCTTTCAAAGGCATTTTCAGTGTATATTTGTGATTACGATGAAAATGCAAAGTACAGAATAGCTTATTATAATTTCCAGCAGAGCCGTATACTTAAAATAAATGTTTATAAAAATGTGAGAGCTGGAAAAATAAAATATAAAGATCTTGAAAAGTATCATTATGATTTGGGAGAAAATGAGGTAAAGGCAGGTTGGGAAAAACAGTAAAATTTGTTATTGTTTCTGTTTTATTTTTAGGAATGGGGACAATAATATTTGGAAAATATATAAAAAGCATAATTCCTTTACAGGAAGAAGTGATAGTGGATTTGAAAGTTAGAGGCAGCTATTTAAAAACAAGATATGTAATAAGATTTTCAACAGAGGAGAAAAAAGAAAATTTTAAGATTTTGTCAAAAGAAAAAGATGCACAGATATAAAAATTCTCAGAAACTTATTACATCAGAGGGGGAAAGTAATGGATAAGTTTGGGGGGAGGATATTAAAAATAGATGATTTAAAGTTTGAAAAATCAGACAGAAAGTCATCTTTTTTTTATGGAGAAAAGAAAGAACTTTCCCTTGAAAGAGAAAATAAAAAATCAGATATAGAAAAATTTTTAGACAGAGTTTTTGCAGAGGGGCTTGAAAGAAACTGCAGTGATATTCATATAGAACCTTTCAGCAGTTTTTTCAGAATAAGATACAGGGTTGACGGAATTTTAATAAAAGCACAGGAAATAGGCATAGATTATTATCCTCCTGTGGTTTCAAAAATAAAAATTATGTGCGGGCTGGATATTACTGAAAGAAGAATACCGCAAGATGGAAGATTTAAAATGAAATATAAAGACAGAGAACTTGATTTGAGGGTTGGAATAATTCCGACTTATCATGGGGAAAAAATTGTTATAAGAGTTTTAGACAGAAAAAATATAGAAAAATCTTTGGAAGAACTTGGTTTTGAAAAAGAATATTATAAAAAACTTTTTGAAATAATAAAAAGAAAAAATGGAATGCTTTTATTTACAGGGCCGATGGGGAGCGGAAAAACAACATCAATGTATGCTGTTTTAAATGAACTTAACAGTGAAAAAGTTAATATTACAACCATTGAAAATCCTGTTGAATACAGTGTTGACGGAATAAATCAGATACAGTGCCGTGATGATATAGGTCTTACTTTTCCTGTGGTTTTAAAGGGAGTGTTAAGACAGGATGCAGATATAATAATGATAGGAGAGATAAGAGACAGAGAAACAGCAGAGATAGCACTTAAAACATCGCTTACAGGTCATCTTGTAATTTCAACTCTTCACACAAACACAAGTAGCAGTACTATAAAAAGACTTGTAAATCTTGGGGCAGAGCCTTATATAATTTCAGCAGGAGTGAAAGGAATTCAGAATCAGAGGCTTGTAAGAAAATTATGTGAACACTGCAGAATTTTAGATGAAGAATATAAAGCAAAATTAAAAATTTTGGGAATAGATGATAAAAAATATGAAGATAAAAAATTTTATACACATAAAGGGTGTGAAAAATGTAATTTTACAGGTTATAAAGGAAGAGTTATCATTGGAGAATTTTTATATATAGATGATATTACTGCAGAAAAAATAGAAGAGGGAGTGTCTGTAAGAGAGCTGGAAAAAATCGGAAGAGAAAGAGGAATGACAACTCTTGTTGAAAATGGAATTGATAAAGCACTTCTTGGAATAACATCTTTGGATGAGATAATAAGAGAATGTTAAGATTATATTTTTATACAGGCCGTTTTAAAGACGGGAAGAGAAAGCAGGGATTCTGCAAAGAAAGAAATTCCAATGAAGTGAAAAAAATATTAAAAGAGCAGAAAATTTATGCAGAAAAAATATACAGAATACCTTTTTTAAGTTTCAAAGCAAAAGCAGAAGATATTTTAATGATTTTTTCTCAAGGAAAGATGTTTATAAAAAATGGTTATCCATTTTTAAAAATTTTGGATATCTTGGAAGAAAATAAAAGTTTAAAAATATACATTGAAAATATGAAAAATTCTTTAAAAAAAGGTGAAAGTCTTTATGAAATATTTAAGAACAGCGGGCTTAACTTGAAAAACAGCGAGCTGATGATAATAAAATCTGGTGAACAATCTGGAAGTATATATAAATCTTTTGAAAGAGTTGAAAAAGGGATAAGAAGCGGACAAAAGACGAAAAAAGAAATAAGAAAAGTTATGACATACCCTGTAATTGTTTTCACAGTGATAATTTTTCTTACTGTTTTTATGGGAATATATATTCTTCCAGATTTTGTAAAAATAATAGAAAATATTTCCAAAGAAATTCCTTTTATTACAAAAGTGATAATATATTTTGCAGTAAATTTAAAAATAATGATTTTTATAATCCTTGTTTTAATTTTTTCTATAATTTCTCTTTTAAAAAATGAAAAATATAGAGAAAAATTATTTCAAAGATTAATTAAAATAAAAATATTTAAAAATATTATAGATAAAAATTTTATTTCAAATTTTGCAGATATACTGGCTGTTCTTTTAAGTTCCGGAATAACAATAACAGAATCTATAAAACTGATAAAAGATGAAAGCGGATATGAATATTTTAAATTAAAACTAGAGAAAGCTGAAATATTTCTAAAAAAAGGGGAAAGCATAGGACACTCTTTTGAAAAAATGGATATATTTTCAAATATGGATTTGGAATTTATAAAATCAGGAGAGGAAACAGGAGAACTTGTGGAAACTCTTTTTATGATTTCAGAAAAAAACAGTGAAGAGCTGAGAGAAAAAATTAAAATAGGGATAAAAATACTCGAGCCTTTGAGTATAATTTTTATTGGAATTATTGTTGGAGGAATATTTTTAGGAATGTATCTTCCAATTTTTCAAATGATGGATAACATTTAAATTAAAACTATATAAAATTAAGGAGGGATTTATGAAGAACAAAGGGTTTTCGCTTATCGAACTTTTGGTGGTACTTGGAATAATCGGAGTTTTATCAAGTTTTATAACTCCCAAGGTAATGGTTTATATGGCGAAAGGAAAAGAAACAAAGGCTGTTGCTGTGCTTGAATCTTTAAGAACTGCTTCACAGCTTTATTATCTTGAAGAGGGAGAGACCTTTATTCACGGTGGAACTTATGGAGAAGTGACAGTTGGACAGCTTAAAAAACTTGAAAAATATCTTTCAAACAATGTGGAAAGCCTTATAGGAACAAAAGAGGATTCAGAAAATGTTACAGTTGAAATTGGAGGAAGCAAGACAGGAGCTGACAGCGAAGAAATAAAATACGGCGGTGAAATTAGTTTTACTACTAAAGCCCCAAAATCTTTAGAGACAGATACAAAAAAATCAGACGGAATAAACATCTGGTTCAGCAAAGGAAAAAATGAAATAAATGATTTTAATATAAACGGTGACAAATGGACAGAAATTTAATTGAAATTATTTTAGATTTCTCCTTTTTTATAATATTATTTTTTATTTCTCTAAAAGATTTAAAAGAAAAAGAAATTCCAAATTTTTTGACGCTTGGAATAATATTTTTGGGAATTTTAAAAATTATTTTTTTACGTGAAGATTTTGAAAAAAATTTTTTGGGGCTTGGGGTATTTCCAGTATTTTTTCTCTTTCTTTATGGATATGCAGGTGATTTTTTAAAAAAGGAGATTATAGGTTTCGGAGATATAAAACTTGTAAGCGGAATAGGATTTTATTTCGGCTATTCTGGAATTTATAATTTAATAATTTTTCACAACATTATTTTTATTTTGGGATTTCTTTTTCTTATACCTATATTTTTTTTGAAAAAAATAAAAAAAGAGGAGGAAGTTCCATTTGCCCCGTGTATATGTTTAGGAGCAGTTATTTATAAATTTTTTGTGGAGAGAATATGAGAAAAAAAGGGTATCTTTTTGCAGAACTTATAATTGTTCTGGGGTTATTTTCTATTGTAATTTTTCCTCTTGTTATGCTTATGGACAAAAATATAAAAAGTTTGAATTTTATAAGGGAAGATTATGAAATAAGAAAAATTACAAAAAATCTTGAAACTGTATTTGAAAAAATTTTAAAAACAGAGAGAGAAAATTTAAATTTTTCTTTATTGGAAGATAAAGCAGAAAACGGGAATTTTATTTTATTAAACAGCAGAGGAGAAAAAATTACAAAATTTAGAAATATAAGAATAAATAAAGATATAAAAATCTCTGTTAAAAAAAGAAAAATTCTTGCAGAGGATAGTAAAAAAGATATAGGAGAAATTTTTATTTTAGAAATAAAAACAGGAGACAGGATAAAAAAGAGAATTTTGAGTGTAGAGAGTGATGAAAAAAGATAGAAAAAGAGGAATTTTTTTATTGGAAACAGTTATAAGTTTAGGAATATTTGCTATGTTTATAAGTCTTGCTCTGCCATTTGTGAAACAGAGCCTGAGAATAAAAAATACAGTGAGAAAAGAACTTAGATACAATAGAAATTTTATATATGTGATTGAAAATATAAGGCGGGAAGCAGAAAATTTTAAAGAAATAAATATTTTATCTGATGGAAAAGGAATCGAAGGAATACAGGAGATTTATCAAAATGGAAAATATAAAAAAATAAAAAAAGTTTATAAGTTTACAGGGTCTATGTATGGAAGCCAGCTTATAAGATATGTTGTTGTAAACGGTGAAAAATTTAAAGATGATATTGTTTTTGAAAAAGTGAAGGGAAAATTTTTTGAGGAAGACGGATTTATAAAATTAAAAATTGCATATAAAATTTCAAAAGAGGAAGAGTATATATGGAAATAAAAAAATCAAAAAACAGAGGTCATATAACGGTCTTTGCAGTTTTTGTTTTTGCTTTTGTGAGCTGGGCCGTGTTCTCTGCCTCTTTTTTAATATCAGAAGAACTTTTTACAGAAAGAGACCAAAGGGAGCTTGAAATAAAAGAAAATAAGGAAAACTTCTTGGAAGCAGTTTTCTTGAAAAATATTTCAGAGATAGAAAATAAAATTTTAAATGAAGCAGGTAACAAAGATATAATCTGGTATTTTATGAAAAAAGGGGAAAAACTTTTGTGGACAGAAAATTATACAGAAGAACCGGAAAGCGACAATGGATTTTTAATAGAGAAACTTTATATAAAAAATTCCAATGGGACAGAAAAAATATATGATTTTTCAATTTGGAGAGACTCTTTTAACTATGCAGGATTTATAGAAAATTACAGCATTCCTAAAAAATCAAATAATGCAGTTATTTATTTTTCTAAAAAAATAAATGGTGTTTATGCAGAGGGAATGGAAGATGAAATTTATAATATAAAAATAAGCGGGGAAATTCACACAAGATATTTTTACGAGAAAAAATTTAGTATGGAGGCTTTAACATTTTGTGAATTAAAGGAGCTGAAATTTGAAATTTACGATTAATAATTTTTTTAAAGAGAAAAAAGGAAAAATATATTTTTCAGAAGAAGTGATAATTTATGAGATATTAAAAGAAAAAGATGAAATATTTCAGACACTTGATTTTGAAGAGGGGAATATTGCAAAAAGGCTCGCTCTTTATATAAAGAAATTAAAAAATCTTTCTCTTGAGATTGTAATTGATAAAATGTTTTTTAAAAAACTTGAAATTACAGCAGAAGAAGATGAAGTTTCAGAAGAAAATACAGAAAAATATATTGAATATTCTGTAAAGGAATTTTTAGAAATAAGAGATTTAGATGATTATTTTATAAAATATTTTAAAGAGGACAAAGGAAAATATATTGTTTTCATTTTTGAGAGAGAATTTATAGAGGGGCTTGTAGAATTTGCTTTAGAAAACAGATTAAAAATAGAAAAGATAATAATAAAAGATGAAGAAGAATATATTTTAAATGATTATGATGTACTTTTAAATGGAAGAAAAGATTTGAAAATAGATAAAAAAACAGTAATTTTTATTTTAATTTTGTTTTTTTTATTTTTGTCCATAAGAATACATAATTTTAAAATTGAAAAAGAGATAGAAAATTTAAATCAAAAAATTTTATTAAAAGAGGAAGAGGTAAATAAAATTAAAACAGAGCATGATACTTTGGAGAAAGAGATTGCTGTTTTAAATGAAAAAATAAAAGAAAGCTCTCAGGAAAAAGAATATTTTTCAGAAAAAATTTTAAGGATTTTTGAAAATATCCCTGAAAATATCACATTGGAAAATATATATTTTGAAAAAAATATTTTAAATATAAAGGGAATTTCAGATGAAGAAAAATATATATTTGATTTCTTAGAATTTTTGGAGAAAGATGAAAAGATAGAGAAAGTAAAATATGATTATATAGTGAAAAGGGAAAATTTTTATGAATTTTTTCTGGAAGTGAAGGTGTACTAAATGGAAAAATTTATAAAAGAGCATAAAAAAATTTCATTTTTTATAATTTCAGCAGCAGTTTTTTATTTTTTTATAGCAGCTCCTTTAGAAAAATTAAACAGCAGTATAAAAAATTTGGAAAATAAAGAGAAAAGATTTGAAAGGGCTGTTTATTCTGAAAAAATTATAAAAGACAATTTAGAAAAACTTAAAAATAAAAAAGAAGAACTTTTAAAAAAATATTCTGAAAAAGAGGAAAAAGAAAAAAGTTATACATCTTTGGGAGAGTTTCAAAATAAAATTGATATTCTTTTAAAGAAAAATAATTTAAAAACTCTTGAAATCGGGAGAACAGTTTCTCAAGATGAATTGCAAAGAGTTTCTTATGTTACAGAGGGAAAAGAGGAAGATATAATAAATTTTCTTTTGGAGACAGATAATTTAAAAGAGGTTTATATACTTAAAGCACCATTAGAGATTAGTAAAAACGGAGAAAATATAAAATTCAGTTTTGGAGCAGAGGTAAAAATCAAAAATATAAAAGAAAATCTAGGAAAAGAGATAAAAAGAAGAAGTTTTATGAGCAGTAAAGAAGATATAAAACTTGTAAAATCTAATTTTCTTGGAGAAAAAAGCGGAATTTTTTATATAAAAACAGGAGAAAAAATAAAGAGATATTATTTTAGAGACGGAAAAAAAGAAATTTTTGAAAATGAGCTGTGTGAAACTGAAATTTCAAAAGAAAAAATTATTATAAAAAATTTAAACAGCGGGGAAAAAATAATATTTTATTTAGGTGATGGCAGTGGGGAAGAGAGCAAAAAAGATTAGTTTTTGTCTGATTTTTTTCTTTTTCATAAATATTATTTCTTTTGGAGAGGAAAAAATAGATACTGAAAAAATAATATATAAAGAGGAAATAAATGTCTGTGATATGAAACTTTCAGATTTTCTTTTTTATCTTTCAAAGGAGGGGAAAGTGGAAATTATTCCTGAAGAGAGCATAAAAGGAAAAAGTGTTGATATATTCTGCAGAGAGGGAACAAGTTTAAGCAAAATTCTTTCTATGCTGTGTGAGAGCAACGAATGGCGGGCAGAAAAAGAGAAAGGATATATAATTATTTCTCAGAGGAATGTTGAAAAACAGGGGAGAGGAAATATAACAGGAAGAGTTTCATCTTTGGATTACGGTGAAAATATGAGAGGAGTAAAAATAACTCTTCTTGACGGCTATTCTTCTCCTGTTTCAACCAATTCAGATGGAATTTTCAGATTTGAAAATATTCCCTATGGAGTATATTTTATTCGTGGAGAAAAAGACGGGTACATTATGGAAGGGGAAATGGTTGATGTAAATAAAAGAGATAATTCTGTAAAAATTTTCATGGAAAGAGATTATATAAAAAATAAAGAGAAAAATACAGGTAATTTGAAAGAAAAAAATGACGACTTTATAATTGAAAAAATAAAATTCAGTGATATTGAAACTATAGATATTGAAAAAATGTTTGAAGATGAAATAAGAGAGGGAATAAATTTTTCTAAAAGTGCAGAGAAAGGGATAATTTATATAAGCGGAAAGAAAAACAGAGTTTTAAAAATAAAAAAATATCTGGAAGATTTAGACAGCCACAATAAACAGGTGAGAATAACTGCACAGATTTTAGACGTGACAGAAAATCTTTTTGAGGATTTAGGATTTTCGTGGCTCTACGGAGGAAATTCAAATAATGAAAAAAATGGAATAAGCACAGGAGTTCTTACAAATTCTTTTGTAACAGGAACGGGAACTTTATTTTCGTCTGTTTTTACTCTTGTAAGAAATTTTAATAATGATGAGGATATTTTAAAAATGAGCTTTAATCTTTTGGAGGGAACACAGGATTTAACAATAAGTGCAGTTCCCTCTATTGTTACAACAAGCGGAAAAGAGGGAGTTTTTAAAATTACAGAAGAAAGAATAATCGGTCAGGAAAAAACAGAAAATGATGATAACGGAAAAACAACCTATACTCCAATTTTTAGAGAAGCGGGAATAATTTTAAATGTTACTCCGGAAATCATGAAAGATAACTCAATAGTTTTAAAAATTAATCTTGAAACCAGTGATTTTAAAATGCAGAATTATATTACAGATGAGGAAGAAAATGATTACGACGGGCAGGGAGGATCAAAAGTTTCCAGAAATTTAGAAACAACAGTGAGAATGAAAGACGGGGACACTGTTTTTATCGGCGGGCTTAAAAAGGGAATAATACAAAATTCAGAAAGCCGTATTCCGTTTATTTCTTCAGTTCCTGTTGTGGGAGCATTATTTAAAAACAGCTCTGAAAGAAAAGAAGTGACAGATTTATATATAAGGCTTAAAGTTGATATTGTAAAAGACGGGGGATTTAAAGATGCGGGCATGAATACTTTTGAAAACCTCTAATATTTCTTGCCATTATTAGAAATTATTAGTAAAATATTAAATGAAAAGGATTTTTAAATAGTGGTGTATTTTTGGAGGAAAAATGAATAAGGAAAGATTATTAGAAATAATTGAAAATTTCAGAAAAGTAAAAATGGCTGTTATCGGAGATCTTATGATTGATGATTATATAATAGGAAATGTTGAAAGAATATCACCAGAAGCTCCTGTGCCTGTAGTTTCTGTAAAAGAAGAAAGATTTGTTCTTGGAGGAGCAGGAAATGTAATCAACAATCTTGCAACTCTTGGAGTAAAAACTTACTGCTATGGAGTTATAGGAGATGATATTGACGGAGACAGATTAAAAAAATCTTTAAAACTTCTTGGAGTAAATACAGAGGGATTAATAAGAAGTGAAGACAGACCGACAATAGTAAAAAGAAGAATTCTTGGTGGAAATCAGCAGCTTCTTAGAATAGACTGGGAAGATCCAACAAATATAAATGGTATTTTAGAAGAAACAATTTTAAGCAACTTGAAAGAAAATATTGAAAATATAGATGCTATTATTTTATCTGACTATGATAAAGGTGTTCTTACAGAAAGGGTGGCAAAAGAAGCTATAAAGCTTGCAAGAAAATATGGAAAAATAGTAACAGTTGATCCTAAGCCTTCAAATATTATGAACTATGTAAAAGCATCTTCAATGACACCAAATAAAAAGGAAGCTCTTGAATGTGCCAAACTTCCTAAAGGAACAGATATTGATACAGTAGGAACAACAATAAGAGAAAAATTACAGCTTGATAATCTTCTTCTTACAAGAAGTGAAGAGGGTGTAAGTCTTTATGACAGCGAGGGAGTAGCAAATATTCCTACTTTTGCCAAAGAAGTTTATGATGTAACAGGTGCAGGTGATACAGTAATTTCTGTTTATACTCTTGCAAAAGCAGCAGGTGCAAGCTGGACAGAGGCTGCGAGAATAGCAAATACAGCAGCAGGAGTTGTTGTTGGAAAAATAGGAACTTCAACTGTGACAAAAGAAGAAATCATAGATTTTTATAATGACATTTATAAGGAATGGAATTAATATGATAAGAATAGGAAATGGTTATGATGTACATAAACTTGTTGAGGGAAGAAAACTTGTCTTAGGAGGAGTGGAAATACCTCATACAAAAGGAGTTTTAGGACATTCTGATGGAGATGTTCTTATTCATGCTGTTATGGATGCAATATTAGGAGCTCTTTCTCTTGGAGATATAGGAAAACACTTTCCTGATACTGATATGAAATATGAGGGAATAGACAGTAAAATTCTTCTTAAAAAAGTTTATGAAATTATGAGTGAAAAAGGTTATAAAATAGGAAATCTTGATAGTATAATTGTTGCTCAAAAACCAAAACTTAAAGATTATATAGATGAAATGAGAAAAAGAATGTCTGAAATTCTTCATACTGATATTGAAAATGTAAGTGTTAAGGCAACTACTGAAGAACATCTTGGATTTACAGGAAATGAAGAGGGAATAAAATCATATTGTGTTGTGCTTTTACAAAAAATATAAATAAAATAAAAAATAAAATTCTCTGATAAAATATTGAGAATTTTATTTTTATATTAGGGAGAAATAATATATGGAGGATAAATTAAATGGAGTATAAAGTTATCGAGTTGGAAGAAAAACTTGTATCAGGAATAGAAGTAAGAACAAATAACTTTTCAGAAAATGTGTATGAAGTTATCGGCGGATTGTGGGAAAAATTTTATTTTGAAACTTATAATAAAATTGAAAACAAAGTAAATGGAAGAAGCTTAGGAACTTATACTGAGTATGAAAATGATGAAAAAGGCGATTATACAATGATGACAGCTTGTGAAATATCTTCTTCAGATAAAAATAATGATATGATTATAAAAAAGATACCTGCTGGAAAATATGCAGTATTTACAATACGTGGTGATGTAAGAACTGAAGTAGGGAAATTTTGGGAGCAGCTTTGGAAGATGGAATTAGACAGAACCTTTATCTGTGATTATGAAGAATATTGTGAAGGAACAATGGAAGACTGTCTTATAAATATTTATATAGGGATAAAATAATAAGAGAATATTTTATTAAGAGGAGGAAATTTTTGCAGAAAAAATTATTGATAATAGAAGATGAAAAAAATTTAATGGAAGCTCTTTTTGATTTTCTTTCAGATGAATTTGAAATAATAAAAGCCTTTGATGGGGAAGATGGGCTTGAAAAATTTTATGAAAAAACTCCTGACCTTATACTTTTAGATATAAATCTTCCTAAAATTATAGGGTGGGACGTGTGCAGAGAAATAAGAAAAGTTTCAAATCTTCCCATTATAATAATGACAGCAAGAGATTCAGATATTGATGAATATAACGGCTTAAGCATAGGTGCAGATGATTATGTGACCAAGCCTTTCAATCTAAAAATTCTTGCTTTAAAAATAAAAAAACTTTTAAAAATTGACGGGAACAGTGTATATAAATTTGAAGATCTTTTTTTTGATGCTAAAAAAGGAGAAATTTCTGTAAATGGCGAGTCAAAAGAGCTTACCAGAAGAGAGATACAATTTTTAGAATATATGTTTAAAAATAAAGGAATTATATTTTCCAGAGACCAGCTTTTAAATGAAGTGTGGGGATTTGATTTTGACGGTGATGACAGAGTTGTTGATACTCTGGTAAGACGTGTCCGTAAAAAACTGGGAGAATATGATTTTATTCTTAAAACCATAAGAGGAATGGGGTATGTTTTAGATGAAAGTAAAAATTAATCTTTTCAAAAAAATATTTCTTTTTTCTCTTTTTATAATAATTTTTACAATATTTTTAAGTTATGTTTTAAGTATCTCTGCTGCTGACACATTTTATATAAGCAGAAAGAAAAGCGAGATTATAAAAATAAAGGATACAGCAGTAAAATATTTAAGGAACGAAGATATTTTTGAAGAGTATGTTGAAAATATAAGAGACAAAGAGGGAATAAATATTTATATTGAAAACAGGCAGAATCAAAATTCTCATCACAGAAAAAGACCAAGAAGCAGATATGGAAATATAAATGAAGGATTTCATGTTGTTTCTCTTCCTACTAATAATATAATGCTTTTGGTTTATAAAGAAAATATATCACCAGTAGAAACACTTTTTGTGACAACTTCTCTTTCGGTTATGGGAAGCCACAGACAGGAGGTTTATATGCTGAATCTTATAACTCTTGTAGGTGCAATGCTGATAAGTATGTTTATAAGCAGAATTTTTGCCAAAAAAATAACAGATAATATTGGAGCTTTAAACAGGGTGGCACAAAAAATATCACATCTTGATTTTTCTGAAAAGTCAGAGATAAAAACAAGTGACGAGCTTAAAGATTTAAGTAAAAGCATAAATATTATGGCGGAGAGTATTTCATCTTCTATTGAAGGGTTAAATACTTTTGTGTCAAATGCTTCTCACGAACTTAAAACTCCTATTGCAGTGATAAATACCCATGCTCAGCTTCTTGCTGCAGAAAAAATTACAGAAGAAGCAGAGAGAAAAAAATATGTCAAAGTAATTTTAAACGAGAGCAGATATATGGATACTTTAGTAAAAGACCTGCTTCTTATGTCTAAACTTTCAGCTTCTGAAATAAAATTAAATAAAGAAGAATTTAATCTATGTGAAATTTTAAAAGAAAGTATTGAGCAGTTTGAATTTTTAGAACTTCAAAAAGATATAAACTGGAAAATAGACTGCAAAAATATTAAAATAACAGGAAATAAAAAGTTAATAAAAATAGCTCTTAATAATATAATTCAAAACAGCCTTAAATATTCTCCGGAAAATTCAGAAATAAATATTTATGAAAAAGATAGAAAAATATTTTTTGAAAATCTAATGTATATTGATGAAATATTTGATACAGAAAAATTATTTCAGCCTTTTTACAGAGGAAAAAATGCTACTGAAATTAAAATTGAAGGAAGTGGATTAGGGCTTTCCCTTATAAAAAGAATTTTTGATATTCATATGATAAAGTGCGGAGTGAAAGCAGAAAATAAAAAATTTATTTTTTGGTTTGACATATTGAGGTAACAAAAGGGATATATAATTTTTTCATAAAGAATGTTAGTAAAAGGAAGTGATTTTATATGAAAAGATTTATAATAGGAAGTTTAATGGTACTTACAATAGGAACATCAGCTTTTGCCGGAATACATCATTATGAGGGGTATAGAAATGAAGCAGGAAGAGGACATCACCATCATTACAGAAGAGAAAACTGCAGAATAAATCCTGATAATGAAAGGATGAGAATTTTAATGGCAGAAAAAAGACTTGAAATAAGAAAAGAACTTTTAAATGAAAAACCTGACTGGAATAAAATTGAAAAACTTAATACTGAAATTGCAGTAAAAAAATCTCAATGTATAACTGAAAATATGAAATACAGATTTGAAAACCAGCAGGACAGAATGGAAAGAATAAGAAGAAATGCTCCATTACCTCCATTACCTCCGCAAATGTAAAATTAAATAAAAATATTTTTAATACAGACTTATTTTTTAGGTCTGTATTTTTTTACACTATTTTTACATAAAATTTATATACCTCTTACAAAGCCAGAGTAAAATTGAAACAAATTAAAAGAATGATAAAAAAGATAAGGGGTAGAAAATGAATCTAAGAAAAATCACAGATAAATGTATGAAATATTGTATATTTTTAATCGGCGGATTTAATGTTGTAATAGTTTTTCTTATATTTTTATTTATATTGACGAACAGTGTAAAGGCATTTGAAAGTGTACCGCTTTCAAAATTTTTCTTTGGAAGAGACTGGATATCACTTTCAGAAAAGTATGGTCTTTTACCTTTGCTTTCCGGTTCTTTCCGTGTAACTTTTGTGGCACTTTTTATATCTGTACCGATAAGTATAATGAGTGCAGTTTATATGTCTGAATATGCAAGCAAAAAAACAAGAGATATATTTAAGCTTTTAATAGAAACAATGTCAGCACTTCCATCTGTTGTGCTGGGATATATTGGTCTTTATGTACTTTCAACTCTTGTAAAAAATATTTTTAATTTAAATACAGGGCTTACAGCTCTTACAGGCGGAATACTTCTTTCATTTATGGCAATTCCAACAATGGTAAGTATATCAGATGATGCAATAAGAGCTTTAGATCCATCGTATAAAGAAGCCTCTCTTGCAATGGGAGCAAACAAACTTGAGACTATTGTAAAAATAATTCTTCCTGCTGCATTTCCGGGAATATTTGCAGGAATCATGCTTGGATTTGGAAGAATAATCGGAGAAACAATAACAGTTTTAATGGTAACAGGAAATGCTCCAATTTTAGGAGGAGGAATTTTATCTCCTGTAAGAACTCTTACAGCTACAATAGCTGCAGAAATGGGAGAGGTTGTAAACGGCAGCACACACTATTATATTCTTTTTGCAGTAGGACTTGTGCTTTTCGGAATAAGTTTTGTGACAAATACAATAGCAGATTATTTTATTAACAAATCAAGAAAGATAATGAGAAAATAAGGAGCAGAAAACAATGAGTATATTAAAAGGAAGAGGGGCAAAAATAATAGAAGGAACTATTAAGGCAGTTGGTTATCTTTCTGTTCTGCCTGTGGTTCTCATAGTAATTTATATAATTTTAAAAGGTGTGCCTGCAATATCTTGGGAATTTTTAGTAACAAGCCCTACAGACGGAATGAGGGCTGGAGGAATTTTTCCGGCAATAGTTGGAAGTGTTCTTCTTACCATTGGAACAATAGCAGTATCAGTTCCTTTTGGAATTTTGACAGGAATATTTCTTGTTGAATATTCAAAAGATAATATTATAAGACGTGTGATAAATCTTACAATAGTAAATCTTGCAGGAATTCCAAGTATTATATACGGGCTTTTCGGAATGTCGCTGTTTGTAATATTTTTACAGTTTGGTTCATCAATTCTTTCCGGAGCATTAACTCTTGGAATAATGTGTCTTCCTGTAATAATAACAGCAACAAGGGAAGCACTTCTTGCAATACCAAAAGATTTGAGGGAAGCCTCACTTGCTCTTGGAGCAACAAAATGGGAAACAACTTGGAAAATAATTCTTCCCACAGCACTTCCGGGAATACTTACAGGAATAATTTTAAGTATTTCGAGAGCGGCAGGAGAAACTGCACCGATTATGTTTACAGTTGCAGCATTTTATCTTCCGTTCCTTCCAATGTCAGTCTGGGATCAGGTAATGGCTCTTCCATATCACCTTTATGTAATAGCTACTCAAGTTCCAAATATGCCGGAGAATATTATGAATGGAACGGTGTTTGTAATAGTTGTGCTTACAGTAGGGTTTAATCTTTTGGGAGCATATTTAAGAAAAAAATTCAGTAAAAAATAATTAAAAAAGTTTTTGAGGAGGAAAATATAAAATGGAAAACAAATTAAGGCTTAAGGTAGAAAATTTTAATTTCTACTATGATAAATTTCAAGCTCTTAAAGATATAAATATGGAGATACAGGAAAATAAGGTAACTGCTCTTATAGGACCTTCCGGGTGCGGGAAATCAACTTTTTTAAGATCAATAAACAGAATGAACGATTTGATTGACGGAGTGAGATATGAAGGTGTAATTGCTTTTGACGGGAAAAATATTTTTGACAGTGATAACGATATAGTTGAGCTTAGAAAAAAAATAGGAATGGTTTTCCAAAAACCAAATCCATTCCCAAAAACAATATATGAAAACATTGTTTACGGGCCGAAACTTCACGGAGAAAAAGATAAAAAAGTTTTAGATGAAATAGTTATAAAAAGTCTTAAGGCAGTTGCACTGTGGGACGAGGTAAAAGATAAACTTCATCAATCTGCACTTGGTCTTTCAGGAGGACAGCAGCAGAGACTCTGCATTGCAAGAGCCATTGCAGTAAAACCAGAAATACTTTTAATGGACGAGCCTACATCAGCTCTTGACCCTATTTCAACTTTAAAAATTGAAGAGCTTATAAGAGAGCTTCAAAAAGATTATACAATAATAATCGTAACACATAATATGCAGCAGGCTGCAAGAATTTCAGATTATACAGGATTTTTCTATCAGGGAAAACTTGAAGAATTTGACAAGACTGATGTTATTTTTACTAATCCGCATAAGAAGAAAACAGAAGATTATATAACAGGAAAATTCGGATAGAATATAAAAAGTTTTATAAAAATGTGATAAAATAAAAAGGAAGTGATAGAATGAGAAATCTTCATGAAAGTATTGAGGGGATAACAGAACATTACATAGAATTATGTAAAAATGTTGACAGACTATTTAGAATAAATATTGATATGCTTAAAAAAGACAGCTTTGACAGAGGTCTTTACGGAGAAGCTAAGCTTGTTGAAGATATAATAAATGCTTTTGATGTGAAGGTAAAAGAAACATCAATTATGGCAATAGCAAGATTCCAGCCTGCAGCAAGTGATTTGAGATCTCTTATAACATTTATTGAATCAAGTAAAATGCTTGAAAGAATGGGTGATCTTCTTTTAGATACACTTGTTCTTATGAGAAAAATAGAAAAAAAAGAAGGAAATATGGAAAGAGATTTTGGAATTTTAGAAAATTTTCTTGTTAAGATAAATGAAATTTTCCAAAAATATCTTGAAGCATTCATTGAAAAAGATGAGAAAAAAGCCTATGTTCTTTTAGGAATGGACGAAGAGATAAATGAAATCAGAGGGGAAATAGACGGAATAATTGTAGAACAGATGAAAGAAGATTCTAAAAATATTGAAGCTGGAGTTTTAATGCTTCTTATTAATAAAAAATATGAAAGAGTGTCAGATAAAATAACTCAGCTTACTATGAGTTCTATATACAATTTCAGCGGAGAGAATATGAGAGTAATAGAACTTCTTGAAAAAGAAAAACATAAAAGTGAAGAAGATGAAGACGAAGAGGCTTAATAAAAAGTCAGGAGGAAACAATGAGAGTGTTGATAGTGGAAGATGACATGGAAATACAACAGCTGGTGAGCTATTTTTTCAAAAAAGAAAATTATGAAGTTCAGACAGCTGGAGACGGGCTGGAAGGATTAAAAGCGGTGAAGAGCTTTAAGCCTGACCTTATTGTACTTGATATTATGCTTCCAAGTCTTGACGGGAAAAATTTTACAAGTATAGTAAGAGATATGTCTTCTGAATATGGTGATCCTGTTATTATTATGCTTACAGCAAAAACAGAGATAGAAGATGTACTAGAAGGATTACAGCTTGGTGCTGATGATTATATGAAAAAACCTTTTGACCCGAGAGAGCTTGTTCTTCGTGCAAGAAAATTTCTTGAAGGAAAAAATGTTGGAAAATCTGGAAGATACAGCTTTAAACAGGTTGTAATAGATGAAAAAAGACGTATTGTAAAAGATGGAGAAACTGAGGTTGAACTTTCTAAAAAAGAATTTGATCTTCTTCTTCTTTTAATAAAAAATCAAGGAATAGTATTATCCAGAGAAAAAATTCTGGACAGAGTGTGGGAATCTAATTACTACACAGGAGATAGGTCAGTAGATATTTATATTTCAAAACTTAGAGAAAAAGTAAAAAGTATTGCCGAAAATATTAAAACGGTGAAGGGGGTCGGGTACAAATTAGAAGAAAAGAGATAATTGCCCTGATTTTCATATTGTTTTTAGAAGTTCTTTTTGTAAATACATATATGGGCAAAATATCAAATTTGTATGGTGACACAGCAAAAAGAACATTAAAAGAAGACGCTCTTATGGTAAAAGAAATGACGAGCGGCTACACAAAAGAAAATTTTCAGGATATGTTTGGACATGTAAAGAAAAGATTTACACTTATTGATATAAATGGAAATATTCTTTATGATTCTGAAAGATATACAAAAGAAGATGAAATGGCAAATCACAAAAACAGAGAAGAAGTAAAAGAGGCTTTTGAAACAGGTGAAGGATTTGCTATAAGAAAAAGTAAAACATTGAGACAAAATATGGCTTATTACGGACTTCTTAACGAAAACAGCGAGGGAGAAAAAACAGTAATAAGAACTTCTATAAATTATGATGAAGAAATAAAAGATTTGAGAACTCTTCTAGGAACTCAGATTTTCTTCTTTATAATGCTGAATATTGCAATTTATATATGTTATAAAAATTATTTGAAGAGAGATCTTTTCAAAAAAATAGAAAGCATAAGAGAGGCTCTTGAAAGCGGAGATGAGATAAAAACTATCTATGCTAAGGGAGATGTGTGGCTTGTAAAATTCTGGAAAGTTGTAAGAGACTGGCAGAAAGAAAATCTAAAGAACATAAAAAGACTGAACGAAGAAAAAACAAGACTGAAAAGGGTAATATCAGCTGTTGATATGTCTATTATCCTTGTTGATGAAAATTCAGGAATAATAATGAAAAATAATTCTCTGGGATATTTATATGTAAGCGGAAAGATGGATACTTTATATCAAAAAGTAAAATATATTGAAGTCCTTGATGTAATAACAAAGGCAATGAAAAAGAAAGAAGATGTAAAGGAAGAAATCTTTATAGCGAGTCTTAAAAAATATCTTTTAGTTACAGTAAAATATTTGGAATTTAAGAAAGAATTTTTAATTACAATAAAAGATATAACAAGAAGCAGAGAGCTTGGGGAAGTTCAAAAGAATTTTATAGCTAATGTAAGCCACGAGCTGAAAACTCCTCTTACAAACATAAAAGGATATTTAATAGCTCTTGAAGATGCACCTCAAGAATTACAGAAAAATTTCTTAGATATAATAAGAAGCAATGTGGAAAAATTAGAAAATATCACAATGGATTTTTTAAATATTTCCAAAATAGAAAGTTCAAAAATAATCAATCTTGCTCCTGTTCCTTTTGAAAGGGTAAAAGATGAAGTCGAAAAAATTCTTAACGGCAAAGTTAAAAAATCAGGTGCAGAGATAGAATATAAATTAGAACTTCGTGATGAAAACAATTATATGAATATTGATTTTGAAAAGACAGTTACAGTTTTAAAAAATCTTATTGAAAACGGAATAATTTACAATAATAAAAAACCTCATATAGTAGTAACAATAAAAGAAGAAAGCGACAGATACAGAATTTCTGTAAAAGATAATGGAATAGGTTTTCCTGAGCAGGAAAAAGAAAATATATTTGAAAGATTTTACAGAATAGACAAAGCAAGAACAAGCAATGTTGCAGGAACCGGCTTAGGTCTTTCGATAGTAAAAGAAACTGTTGATATCTGCGGAGGAAAAATAGAGGTTACTTCTTCTGAAAATGAAGGTTCAGAATTTATTTTCACACTTTTAAAATAAAATAGGTAAAATTTTATGAGACTGCGGAAAATTATACTGCGGTCTCTTTTTTTTATTTTTAAAATTTAAAAATATTTTTAGTATCAAAAAAAATATATATGTAATATAACCGAAAAAATAAATTCAAAAAATAACAAAAAAATATTGACAAAAAAATACAATTTTGATATTCTATACTTAAAGATAAAAATACTATTTTTATAAAAACAAAACGGAAATTGACAGATAAAAATTTTAGGAAGATTTAGGAGGTAGGAATATGCTTTTTAAAACTACTGCAGAACACGAAGCTCTACGTGCAAAAGTGAGAGAATTTGCTGAAAGTGAAGTTAAACCAATTGCTTTTATGTTAGATAAAAATAATGAATTTCCAACAGAAGCAATTAAAAAATTAGGTGAAATGGATTTAATGGGAATTCCATATCCGAAAGAATATGGAGGGGCTGGTCTTGATGCTTTAAGCTATGCAATAGCTGTTGAAGAACTTTCAAGAGTTGACGGAGGAACAGGGGTAATTTTATCGGCTCACGTGTCACTAGGTTCTTATCCAATAATGGCATTTGGAACAGAAGAACAAAAGAAAAAATATTTAGTACCTCTTGCTAAGGGAGAAAAAATCGGGGCATTCGGTTTAACAGAGCCAAATGCAGGAAGTGATGCAGGTGGAACAGAAACAACAGCAGTTTTAGAAGGAGACCACTACATTCTTAATGGAGAGAAAATATTCATAACTAATGCTCCTAAAGCTGATACATACATTATATTCGCAGTAACAACTCCTGATATTGGAACAAAAGGAATCAGTGCATTTATAGTTGAAAAAGGATGGGAAGGATTCAGTTTTGGAGATCATTACGATAAACTTGGAATTCGTTCATCATCAACAGCACAGCTTTTATTTAATGATGTAAAAGTTCCAAAAGAAAATCTTCTTGGAAAAGAGGGAGAAGGATTTAAAATTGCCATGGCAACTCTTGACGGCGGAAGAATTGGAATTGCTTCTCAAGCACTTGGAATTGCACAAGGAGCTTATGAACATGCTCTTGAATATGCAAAAGAAAGAATTCAGTTTGGAAAACCAATAGCTCATCAGCAGATAATTTCTTTCAAATTAGCTGATATGGCGACAAAATTAAGAGCAGCAAGATTTTTAGTTTACAGTGCAGCTGAGCTTAAAGAAAACCATGAACCATACGGAATGGAATCAGCAATGGCAAAACAATATGCTTCAGACATCTGTCTTGAAGTTGTAAATGATGCTCTTCAAATCTTCGGAGGTTCAGGGTACCTTAAAGGAATGGAAGTTGAAAGAGCATACAGAGATGCAAAAATCTGTACAATTTATGAGGGAACAAATGAAATTCAAAGAGTGGTTATAGCTGCTCATATAATTGGAAAAATAGCAAAAGAAGAGGGAAGTTCTAAAAAGAAAAATCCTATTGCAGGGCTTAGAAAGAAAATGATTTTAAAAGACGGAACAGTTGAAGAGAGAGTAAAAACTCTTGTTGAATCATTGAAAGCTGACGGATATGATTTTACTGTTGGAATAAATTTAGATACACCAATAACTAAAGCCGACCGTGTAGTAAGTGCCGGAAGAGGTGTTGGTAAAAAAGAAAATATGGAACTTATAAAAAATCTTGCAGTTCAGGCAGGAGCAGCAATAGGATCATCTCGTCCTGTGGCAGAAGAATGGAAATATGTTCCTTTAAATCGTTATGTAGGAATGTCAGGACAGAAATTTAACGGAAACTTATACATTGCCTGCGGAATTTCTGGAGCTGGACAGCACCTTAAAGGAATAAAAGATGCAACAACAATAGTGGCAATCAACAGCAATGCAAATGCACCTATATTTAAAAATGCAGATTACGGAATTGTTGGAACAATAGAGGAAGTACTTCCTGTTTTAACAGCAGCTCTTGATAATGGAGAGCCTAAAAAAGAAGCACCTCCTATGAAGAAAATGAAAAAACCATTTATTAAAAAATCAGCTCCAAGTTATAAAGTTCATGTGTGCAACGGCTGTGGATATGAATATGACAAAGAGATTGGAGATCCAGAAAACGACATTAAACCTGGAACACCTTTTGAAAAACTTCCAGAAGAATGGATTTGCCCATTATGTGGAGAATCAAAAGATGAATTTATTGAAGTTTAATAAATAAAACAGAGGAGGCAGAATTATGCATTGTGTTAGAAAAGTTACAGAAGATTTATATTGGGTTGGAGCTAATGACCACCGTTTAAATCTTTTTGAAAATATACATCCTATTTCTCGTGGGGTATCATACAACTCTTATCTTTTAATGGATAAGAAAACAGTATTATTTGATACTGTTGACTGGTCTGTGTGCCGTCAATTTTTAGAAAATATAGAAGCTGTTTTAGGCGGAAGAAATCTTGATTATCTTGTGGTAAATCATATGGAGCCGGACCATGCAGCATCTCTTGAAGAAGTTCTTCTTCGTTATCCAAAAGTAAAAGTAATCAGTACAGAAAAAGCATTTATGCTTATGCACCAATTTGGTTTTGATGTTGAAGAGAGAAAAGAAGTTGTTAAAGAGGGAGATGAAAAATCTTTCGGAAAACATATAGTAACTTTTGTGTCTGCACCAATGGTTCACTGGCCTGAAGCGATGGTAACATTTGATAAGACAAACGGAGTTTTATTTGCGGCTGATGCTTTTGGATCTTTCGGAGCTTTAGATGGAAAATTATTTAATGATGAAGTTAATTTTGACAGAGACTGGATTGATGAAGCGAGAAGATACTATACAAATATAGTTGGAAAATACGGTCCTCATGTACAAGCTCTTCTAAAAAAAGCAGCTGGCATAGATATTAAAATAATATGTCCTCTTCATGGTCCTGTATGGCGTTCAAACTTAGGATACTTTATAGATAAGTATGATAAGTGGAGCAGATACGAGCCAGAAGAAAAAGGTGTTATGATAGTTTATGCTTCTATGTATGGAAATACAGAGAGTGCAGCAACTGCTCTTGCTTCAAGACTTGTTGAAAGAGGAATTACAAATGTTGTTATGTATGATGTTTCAAATACTCATGTATCACAGCTTATTTCAGAAACATTTAAATACAGTCATATAGTTCTTGCATCAGTAACATATAATCTTGGAATCTATCCTTTAATGCATAATTATTTAATGGATATGAAAGCACTTAATGTTCAGAATCGTACAGTGGCTATAGTGGAAAACGGTTCATGGGCATGTAAATCAGGAGATTTAATGGCAGAATTCTTAGATGGAATGAAACAAATGTCAGTTTTAAATGAAAGACTTACAGTTGTATCTTCTTTAAGCGAAGAAAAAGTAGATGAGATGGAAGTTCTTATTGATGGAATTGTTGATTCAATGAAAGACTAAAATAAAGTAAAAAGGCAGCTTTTGGCTGCCTTTTTGTATAAAAAATATAAAAATTAACAAAAAATAGAGTTGAAAAAATGATAAAAAAAATAGATGGCAGTTAGGGAAAATATATATAATAGTTATATTGACTTTACAGCAAATTAGGAGTATAATTTCTCTAAAATTAATTGCTTGTAAAACAGTGACTGTTATACTAAAAAAATGTACTGTGATATTATGAGGTGTTAATTTTTAAAGATTATGTTAAAATGGGAGGCATGTTTATGAAAAAAGCGTTAATGGCAATGTTTATGACTGCAATATCAGCAGTAAGTTTTGCATATCACATTGGGGTGGTAAGTGGTACAGTATCGCAATCTGAAGATTCTTTAAGAGGAGCAGAAGCTGTAATGGCTAAATATGGAGCCGCAGATAAAGGCGGAAAAGTAATACATATAACATATCCTGATAACTTTATGCAGGAAATGGAAACAACAATTTCTCAGATAGTTTCTCTTGCAGATGACCCAGAAATGAAAGCAATAATTATGACTGAAGCAGTTCCCGGAACTGTTGAAGCCTTCAGAAGAATAAAAGATAAAAGACCTGACATAATTCTTATGGCAAATACAGCACATGAAGACCCAGAAATGATAGCAGATGTATCTGACTTAGCACTTTATCCAGATGCAATAGCAAGAGGATATTTAATTGTTAAGGCTGCACAAGATATGGGAGCTAAAAAATTTGTTCACGTTTCTTTCCCAAGACACTTAAGTTATGAAATGTTATCAAGAAGAAGAAATATAATGGCTGAAACAGCTAAAGATTTAGGAATGGAATTCATAGATGTTTCTGCACCAGACCCAGTAAGTGATGTTGGAGTTGCAGGAGCACAACAATATATATTAGAACAAGTACCTAACTGGCTTGCAAAATATGGTAAAGATACAGCATTCTTTGCTACAAACGATGCTCATACAGAACCATTATTAAAAAGAGTAGCTGAAGATGGAGGATATTTCGTAGAAGCTGACTTACCATCTCCTACAATGGGATATCCTGGAGCTTTAGGAATAGATTTCAATGACAATGAAAAAGGAAACTGGCCTGCAATACTTAAAAAAGTTGAAAAAGTTGTAACTGATAAAGGTGCAGCAGGAAGAATGGGAACATGGGCTTATTCATATAACTTCAGTGTTGCTCAAGCAATGGGAGATCATGCTGTTAACGTTATTGAAGGAAAATGTGATATCTTAGACTTTGATGCAGTTATGAATACTTTAAAAGCAAATACACCAGGTGCAGGATGGAACGGAAGCTACCTTGTAGATGTAAATGGTGTTGAGAGAGATAACTACATTTTAATTTATCAAGATACTTATGTATTTGGTAAAGGATACTTACATATGACAGATGTAAAAGTTCCTGAAAAATATTTTGATATTAGATAATAATATAGAAAGTATTTAAAATTTGAATAATTTAAAAATTTGGTTATGAATATTTTATTCTCTAAGAATAAATTTCATAAATGGTCACAAAGTGTATAAAAATATACACTTTGTGCCTCCCCAAAATTATCCTAGAAAATTTATACGTTTTTTATTGAAAAAGTTGTTTAAATTCCTTACAAAATTTATTGACACTGATATTTCTTAGGAGTATAATCGAAATATTATAAATAAAAAAAATATGAAATGTACTGCGGTTAAAAATGAAATACGGGAAGCAGACATTTCTAAGATATTTTTGGGAGGGCATTTTATGAAAAAATTATTAGTTGGAATTTTAATGCTTGTACTTTCAGCATTAACTTTTGCCGCAGATTACCATATTGGAGTAGTAAGCGGAACAGTATCACAATCAGAAGACTCTTTAAGAGGGGCAGAAGCTGTAATGGCTAAATATGGAGCTGCAGATAAAGGAGGAATGGTAGTTCATGTAACATATCCAGATAACTTTATGCAGGAAATGGAAACAACAATTTCTCAAATAGCATCTCTTGCAGATGACCCTAAAATGAAAGCAGTTGTTATGACAGAAGCAATACCTGGAACTGTTGAAGCTTTCAGAAGAATAAGAGCTCAAAGACCAGATATTTTACTTATTGCAAATACAGCTCACGAAGATCCGGATATGATAGCTGACGTTGCAGATTTAGCACTTTATCCTGATGATATTATAAGAGGATATACAATAGTAAAAGCTGCAAATATGATGGGAGCAACTAAATTTATGCATATTTCATTCCCAAGACACTTAAGCTATGAACTTCTCTCAAGAAGAAGAAATATAATGGCAGCAGTTGCTAAAGATTTAGGAATGGAATTTATAGATACTTCAGCTCCAGACCCAGTAAGTGACGTTGGAGTTGCAGGAGCACAGCAGTATATATTAGAACAAGTACCTAAC
This sequence comes from uncultured Fusobacterium sp., assembly GCA_900541465.1. Lineage (GTDB taxonomy): Bacteria > Fusobacteriota > Fusobacteriia > Fusobacteriales > Fusobacteriaceae > Fusobacterium_B. The sequence goes on from UQJY01000009.1 coordinate 49,422, forward strand.
TGGCTTGAAAAATATGGTAAAGACATAGCATTCTTTGCAACAAATGATGCTCATACAGAACCATTATTAAAAAGAATAGCTGATGAAGGAGGATACTTTGTTGAAGCTGATATGCCTTCACCAACAATTGGATATCCTGGTGCTTTAGGAATAAAATTTGATGATTCAGAAAAAGGAAACTGGCCTGCAATTCTTAAAAAAGTTGAAAAAGCTGTTGTAGATAAAGGCGCAGCAGGAAGAATGGGAACATGGGCTTATTCATATAACTTCAGTACAGCAGTAGCTCTAGGAGACCATGCAGTTAATGTTATAGAAGGAAAATGTGATGTATTAGACTTTGATGCAATTATGTCTGCTTTATCAAATAGTACATCAGGAGCCGGATGGAATGGAAACTATCTTGTAGATGCAGATGGTGTTGAGAGAGAAAACTATATTTTAATTTATCAGGATACTTATGTATTTGGTAAAGGATACTTACACATGACAGACTTAGAGGTACCTGAAAAATATCTTGACATTCAATAGTAATGTAAAAAGGGTAGTTTTAAAAAACTGCCCTTTTATTAATATGAAAGGTGGGAATTGATGGAAAATACGTTATTAGAAATAAAAAACCTATCAAAATCTTTCGGGGAAAATACAGTTTTGAAAGATATAAACCTTGAGATAAAAGAAGGTGAAGTGATAGGACTTGTAGGAGAAAATGGTGCTGGAAAATCTACTCTTATGAAGATTATTTTCGGAATGCCTGTTATTAAAGAAACAGGAGGGTATAATGGAGAAGTTAAAGTAAATGGTGAAGTTGTAAACTTTAACAGCCCTTTTGATGCTTTGGCAGCTGGAATAGGAATGGTTCACCAAGAGTTTTCACTTATTCCTGGATTTAAAGCCAGCGAAAATATAGTTCTTAACAGAGAGACTACTAAAAACAGTCTTTTAGAACTTTTATTTGGAGAAAGAATAAGAGTAATTGACGGAAAAACTATAAAAGAAAGAGCAAAAGATGCTATAGGTCATCTGGGAGTAACTATTAATGAAGAACAGTATGTTGAACAGATGCCGGTTGCTCATATGCAGTTTACTGAAATAGCAAGGGAAATAGAAAGAGAGCACACAAAACTTCTTGTGCTTGACGAGCCTACAGCTGTTCTTACAGAAAGTGAAGCAGAAGTTCTTGTTCAGACAATAAAAAGACTTTCAGCAAAAGGAATTGCAGTAATATTCATAACTCACAGACTTGATGAAATAATAGCAGCCTGTGATAAGGTTGTTGTTTTAAGAGACGGAGTAATGATAAATGCTGTTCCTACTACAGAGACAAATGTAGATGAAATTACACAATGGATGATAGGAAGAAAAATAGAAAATACAGATGAAAAAGAATTGAAAGATATTTCAGGAGACGATAAAGATATTATTCTTGATATAAAAAATCTTTCAGTAGATATGCCGGGAGAAGCAGTAAAAAATCTTAATTTAAAAGTAAGAAGAGGGGAAATCCTGGGACTTGGAGGAATGGCAGGACAGGGTAAGATAGGAGTTGCAAATGGAGTTATGGGGCTTTATCTTACAACAGGTGAAGTTTTATTTAACGGTGAGCCTATAAAAATAAATGAACCTGCAGATCCTTTGAAGAAAGGATTATTTTTCATGTCTGAAGACAGAAAAGGTGTGGGACTTCTTCTTGATAAATCAATAGAAATGAATATAGCTTATCCGGCAATTCAAATAAAAGAGCAGTTTTTAAAATCTTTTGCAGGATTTATAAAATATCAGGATAATGAAGCTATAAAAGAAAATGCTAAAAAATATATAAAAAGTCTTGAAATAAGATGTATGGGAGAAGAGCAGAAAGTACAGGAGCTTAGCGGAGGAAATCAGCAGAAAGTATGCCTTGCTAAAGCTTTTACAATGGAGCCTGAACTTCTTTTCGTATCAGAACCTACAAGGGGAATTGACGTAGGAGCTAAAAAACTTGTTCTTGATTTCTTGAAACAATACAATCAGGAAAAAGGTGTAACAATAGTTATAACTTCATCTGAAGTGGAAGAACTTAGATCTGTTTGTGACAGAATAGCTATAATAAATGAAGGAAAAGTAGCTGGAATACTTCCTCCTCAAGCAGATATAATTGAGTTTGGTAAATATATGGTAGGAGTAGGAGGGAAAAATGACTAGTCTAAATAAAACGATACAAAAAATGGGTTGGCCAAGAATTATAATAGGGCTTTTCCTTTTACTTATGTATATATCTTGTCCATTTATAGGTCTTAACCTTAAGGCTGCTATAAGTGATACAATTATAAGATTCGGAATGAATGTAGTTCTTGTTCTTTCTCTTGTTCCGATGATACAGGCAGGAACAGGACTTAACTTCGGTATGCCTCTTGGTGTTGAAGCAGGTCTTTTAGGAGCTGTAATCAGTATTGAGCTTGGGCTTACAGGAATAGTTGGATTTTTTGGAGCTATTTTAATATCAATTCCTTTTGCGGTTATTTTCGGGTGGCTTTACGGAGCTATTCTTAATAAAGTAAAAGGAGGAGAGATGATGATTGCAACATATATAGGATTCTCATCAGTTGCAATTATGTGTATAATGTGGCTTATACTTCCTTTCAAAAGTCAGGATATGATTTGGGCTTATGGTGGAGAAGGACTTCGTACAACAATCAGTGTTGAAAATTACTGGCACAAAATTTTAGAAATAGGAAACACAGGGCTTCCTTTTGGAGAAATAGTTATGTTTGCAGTTTTAGGATTTGCAATCTGGCTTTTCTTTAGAACAAAAGGTGGGCTTGCAATGAAAGCTGTTGGTACAAATGAAAAATTTGCCAGAGCAACAGGAATAAATATTGACAGAGAAAGAATAAAATCTGTAGTTTTATCAAGTGTTCTTGCAGCTATTGGAATTATAATTTATCAACAGAGCTTCGGATTTATTCAATTATATTTAGCACCTTTCTATATGGCATTCCCTGCTATTGCAGCAATACTTATTGGAGGAGCTTCAGTTAATAAAGCTACTATTATAAATGTAATCATAGGAACATTTCTTTTCCAAGGAATACTTACAATGACTCCAAGTGTTGTAAACGGAATAATAAAAACAGATATGTCAGAAACAATAAGAATTATCGTATCAAATGGAATGATACTTTATGCTCTTACAAGAAAGGGGGAACTATAAAATGAATAATAATTTAAAAAAGACATTAATAAATAATATAGTACCTATATTAATATTAATAATAATTGCTTTTTGTTTCCCATTATCAGGGCTTAGTGTAACATATACAATTCAGGAAATGATTCTTAGACTTTCAAGAAACCTTTTCCTTGTTCTTTCTCTGCTTATTCCTATTATTGCGGGAATGGGACTTAACTTTGGTATAGTTCTTGGAGCTATGGCAGGTCAGATTGCACTTGTATTTATAACTGACTGGCAGGTTGTGGGAATGCAGGGAGTTCTTCTTGCAGCTATAATATCTGTACCTATTTCAATTCTTCTTGGAATAATGAGTGGTATGATATTAAACAGAGCTAAAGGAAGAGAGATGATAACATCTATGATTTTAGGATTTTTCATAAATGGTGTTTATCAGCTTGTTGTTCTTTACGGAATGGGAAAAGTAATTCCTATTACAAATAACAAACTTGTACTTTCAAGAGGATATGGAATAAGAAATGCTATTGACCTTAAAGATGTAAGAAAAGTTTTAGATTCTGTATTTTCTTTAAAAATTGGAGAAATTGAAATTCCTGTATTTGTTTTCTTAATTGTTGCTGCACTTGCATGGTTTACTGTGTGGTTTAGAAAAACAAAACTTGGACAGGATATGAAAGCTATCGGTCAGGATATGGAAGTTTCAAAAACAGCGGGAATTGATGTTGAAAGAACAAGAATAATAGCTATAGTAATTTCAACAGTACTTGCCGGATTTGGTCAAATAATATACTTACAAAATATTGGAACAATGAATACTTATAACAGCCATGAGCAGATTGGAATGTTCTCAATAGCAGCTCTTCTTGTTGGAGGAGCAAGTGCTTCAAGAGCAACAATACTTAATGCAATAAGCGGAATTTTCCTTTTCCATATGCTGTTTATAGTTTCACCAATGGCTGGTAAAGAACTTATGGGTTCTGCACAAATTGGGGAATATTTCAGAGTATTTGTTTCTTACGGTGTAATTGCTCTTACTCTTGTACTTCACCAATGGAGAAGAGAGAAAGAAAGAGAAGAGCTGAGAAAAAGACTTATGGAAGAAAGAGCAGCTCAAACACAGGATGGTGATGAATAATGAAAAGAATTTTAAGCTGGGCAGTGGTTGGAGCTGTTACAATAATAATCTCTGTACTTCTTTTTATAACAGGAAAACAACACAAAGTTATGCTGATAAATGGAGCAGACGGGGCAGAAGTTCCTGCAAGAGTGTCATATATAGTTGACGGAGAAAATGCTGATAAACCTAAAAGCATAAGAGCCAACAAAAAAGGTGTGGTTTATGTTAAAGGAATAAACCATGAGATAGTGATTAAATTTAAAGATACAGACGGAACAAATAAAGAGATTACTAAGAAATTTAAAACAAAAATATCTCAGGAAGAGACAATAGATTTTGCAGGAATGATTAATGGGACAGAAGACTGGATAACTTATAAAACTGCAGAGAAAGAGGCACCTGAAGAATAATAAAAAATAAAAAGAGAGTGATTAAAAGAAAAGCTGAAATTATAAAATTGTTTTTCTTGAGACAGCTCTCTTTTTTTATTAGAAAAATTATATAAAAATTTTTAAAAATGGTAAAAAAATAATCTGTAAAAAATTGAGCAGATGACAGAAAATGTTATTTTACAATATTTTAACATAAATGATAAAAAATTAAACATTAAAGATTAAAATAGAATAAAATTAATGGAATATATATAAAATATATTTTCAAAATAATAAATTTTAGATTATAATTAAAATATAATAATGTGGTGAAAAATTTTTTTATTATAAAATTATTTAAAAATGATAAAAATTAATCAGATGTCGGTAAAAAAATAATCATAAATATTAAAAAAATAAGTATGGGCTTGACTTAATCCCTCAGTAAAAGTATAACTATATTATGAACAGATAAAAAATCTTTTAAAATAAATTTAACTATGAAAGGCAGAACTAGAAATCAAGCAGCTTTTTCGTAGTATCTCAAAGGAGGTTATTATGGATTTTATAACATATGAGCAAGAAGGATTTGTAGGAGTAATTACTATAAACAGACCAAAAGCTCTTAATGCTCTTAACAGCGGAGTTCTTGATGAATTAAATGCTTGTTTAGATGCAATTGATTTAGAAACAACTAGAGCATTAGTTCTTACTGGTGCTGGAGAAAAATCATTTGTTGCAGGAGCAGATATTGCAGAAATGAGTACATTAACTAAAGCAGAAGGAGAAGCTTTTGGTAAAAAAGGAAACGACGTTTTCAGAAAATTAGAAACTTTCCCTATTCCTGTTATAGCTGCAGTAAACGGATTCGCTCTTGGTGGCGGATGCGAAATAGCTATGAGCTGCGACATCAGAATTTGTTCTGACAATGCTTTATTCGGACAGCCAGAAGTTGGTTTAGGAATAACTCCAGGATTCGGAGGAACTCAAAGACTTGCTAGACTTATAGGAGCAGGAAAAGCTAAAGAAATGATTTATGCCTGCACTAACGTAAAAGCTGAAGAAGCTAAAGCTTTAGGACTTGTAAATGCAGTTTACACTCAAGAAGAATTACTTCCAGCAGCTAAAAAATTAGCAGGAAAAATTGCTAAAAATGCACCTATCGCAGTAAGAGCTTGTAAAAAAGCAATAAACGACGGACTAGATGCTCCAATGGACGAAGCAATAGTTATCGAAGAAAAACTATTTGGAAGTTGTTTTGAAACAGAAGACCAAAGAGAAGGAATGGGAGCTTTCTTAGAAAAAAGAAAAGTTGAAGGATTCAAAAACAGATAATAAATTTTTTAATTGAAAAATATAAAATAAAAAAATTCAAAATATTGAATGATTAAAAAAATTCAGGAGGAATGAAAATGAAAGTAGGTATAATCGGAGCAGGAACTATGGGATCAGGAATTGCACAAGCATTCGCACAAACAGCTGGATACGAAGTTTGTTTATGTGACATCAATGAGCAATTTGCTGCTAACGGAAAAGCTAAAATAGCTAAAGGATTTGAAAAAAGAATAGCTAAAGGAAAAATGGAACAAGCTGCTGCTGATGAAATATTAGCAAAAATCACAACTGGAACTAAAGAAATCTGCGGAGACTGTGATTTAATAGTTGAAGCTGCTATAGAAAATATGGAAATCAAAAAACAAACATTCAAAGAATTACAAGAAATTTGTAAACCTGAAGCAATGTTTGCTACTAACACTTCATCTCTTTCAATAACTGAAATCGGTGCAGGACTTGACAGACCAGTTATCGGAATGCACTTCTTCAACCCAGCTCCAGTTATGAAACTTGTAGAAGTTATTGCAGGACTTAACACTCCAGCTGAAATGGTTGAAAAAATAAAAGCTATATCTGAAGAAATAGGAAAAGTTCCTGTTCAAGTAGAAGAAGCTGCTGGATTCGTTGTAAACAGAATCTTAATCCCTATGATAAACGAAGCTGTTGGAATTTATGCTGACGGTGTTGCATCTGTTGAAGGAATCGACGCTGCAATGAAACTTGGAGCAAACCATCCAATGGGACCTTTAGCATTAGGAGACTTAATAGGATTAGACGTTTGTCTTGCTATTATGGAAGTTCTATATGCTGAAATGGGAGACAGCAAATACAGACCTCATCCATTATTAAGAAAAATGGTTAGAGGTAAAAAATTAGGAATGAAAACTGGTAAAGGATTCTACGATTATACAAAATAATAATGTAGAAATGCTTTATAGAGCAGTATAGACATAAAAAACTAATAACCAACTTGAAAAAATGGGGCTGTTGCAAATTGATGATTTTCAATCATTAATTTGCTCAGCTCTTTTTCTT
>UQJY01000010.1 GCA_900541465.1 uncultured Fusobacterium sp.
ATCATAGAATTAAAAAATCGTCAACAACTTTTTTAAAAAAATTTAAAATATTTTTATATTCTACAGAATAAAAACAAACTAATTATTGAAAAATAACGTCTAATTTAATTAGAAAAAAATTTTAAAAAATATTTTTTATTTATGAATTTTTAGTAAAAAATATTTAAAAAAATTTATTCTTTTTGAAAAATTTGTAAAAAATAATTAAAATATTTTTTTATAATCTGCAAAATTATTTCAATTTTAAAAAATATCAAAAATACTGTTTTCTCCCTCTACACTCTCTCTTACTACAAGACTTCCCTTATCAACAATTTTGTCATCAAGATAAAGTTCATATTTCCCTACTTCATCTCCTGCATTAAAAGGAGCTTTTACACTTTCTCTTCTATAAACAACAAATTTAACATCAGTAGTATCCTTTGCTATGTCTTCGTAATTTTTATCAGGATATATTTCTACTATTTTTACAACTCCTCCTGATACAGCCATTTCATCAACAGGAATATCCTTATTTAAAAATTCCACAACTTTATAATCTTTGTGAAATAATTTAATCTCGCTTACTATTTTTTCATCCCTTATTTTTTCTGTTTCTGCTCCCAATACAACAACTATGGAATTCATATTTTCCAGATTACTTGCAACAGCAATATTATACCAATTATCAAGATGTCCTGTTTTAATGCCGTAAATTCCTTCTCTGCCTAAAAGCTTATTTCTATTATATATTTTTGTTTTTCCTGAATATGATAAAACATCTTCTTTCTGAGCTGCCATTTTTATATATTCTGGATATTTTAAAGCAGCAAGAGATAATTTATATACTCCCAAAGCACTTCCTATATCCTGCCCTCTCCCTGTCATATGAGGAGGAAGTCCTGTTGGAGTATTATATTCTATCTCTCTTCCAAAGCCAAAATCTTCCGCCTTTTTATTCATCATAGCAACAAATGTATCTACATCTCCGCCTACAGCCTTTGCAAGCCCATAAGCAGCATTATTGGCCGAATGAAGTGCTGTTGCTTTAATTAAATCTTCAACTGAAATTTTTGTTCCCTCTTTCATCCAGATTCTGCTTCCGCCCATTTCAGCCATTGTTTTATCTATTGTAACTTTATCTGTAAGTTTTATTCTTCCCTCGTCTATTGCATCATAAGTAAGCATAAGTGTCATTACTTTTGTTACTGAAGCAAGAGGCAGCATCTCATTTTCATTTTCAGAATAATATATATTCCCCTTTGTATCCCCTAACACAAAAGCTCTGCATATAGGTTTTTCTTCTGCTGTTTCTGTAAAAATTTCATTTTCTCCCTCTGCAAAAATATTAAAATTTAATATCAAACCAAAAATTATAAGCAATATTTTTTTCAGCAACTTTTTCACCCCAAATATTTTTTATATTTTTTAATTATAACCGCTTTTTTAAAAAAAATAAAGGGCTTTTCCAAGCCCTTTTCAAAACATATCATTAATTTATTTTTGTTTTTTAGATAAATAATCTTCAATTGCAGCCTTAACTGCTTCTTCTGCTAATACTGAGCAGTGCATTTTTACTGGCGGAAGACCATCAAGAGCTTCTGCCACAACTTTATTTGTTATTTTTAAAGCTTCATGAATATCTTTTCCTATAATCATTTCAGTAGATATAGATGAAGTTGCTATTGCTGATGCACAGCCAAATGTTCTAAATTTTACATCAGTAATTATATCGTTATCTATTTTTAAAAATATTTCCATTATATCTCCGCAAGATGGGTTTCCTATTTTTCCGTATCCATCTGGATTTTCAATTACTCCCATGTTTCTTGGATTCATAAAGTGATCCATTACTTTTTCTGAATATTGCATTATTTATTTTCCTCCCTGTTTTTTTACAAATTTTATCTGTTAAACTCATTCCAAAGCGGTGACATCATTCTTAATTTTCCGATAATTTCTACCACTGCTTCTATTGTATAATCGATTTCTTCTTTTGTGTTATATTTTCCAAGACTGAATCTTATTGTTCCGTGAGCAAATTCTGCTGGTATTCCCATTGCAAGAAGAACATGAGATGCTTGAAGCTCATCAGATGAACAAGCTGAACCAGAGCTTACTGCTATTCCTTTCATGCTAAGTGAAAGAAGAATAGATTCTCCTTCAACATATTTGAAAGTTATGCTTGATGTTCCCGGAAGTCTTGGTACATTTTTTCCATTTATTACTATTTCAGGTATTCTTGCTGAAATTTGTTCTTCAAAATAGTCTCTTAATTCTCCAACTCTTTTGTTTTCTTCTTCTCTTTCAGCATATACTTTTTCAAGAGCTTTTGCCATACCGACAATAAGAGGAGTATTTGTTGTTCCAGGTCTTAATTTTCTTTCCTGACCTCCACCTGTGATAACTTTTCCAAGTCTTACTCCATTTCTTACATATAAAGCTCCGACACCTTTTGGTCCGTAAAATTTATGAGCAGTAAATACTAATAAATCTATTCCCATTTCTTTTGGATTTATTTCTAATTTTCCCATAGATTGAACTGCATCAACATGGAATAAAATTTTATTTTCTTTTGCTATTTTTCCAATTTCTTCTATTGGCTGGATAACTCCTGTTTCATTATTTGCATGCATAACAGAAATTAAAATTGTCTCATCTTTTATTGCTGATTTAAGCTGCTCTAAATCAACAACTCCATTTTTATCAACATTTAAAACTGTTATTTCAAATCCTTCTTTTTCTAAATCCTTGCAGGTATTTCTTACACCTGGATGTTCAATTGAACTTACAATTATATGTTTTCCTCTATTTTTATATGCTCTTGCCACACCTCTTATTGCAAGGTTGTCTCCCTCTGTTCCTGATCCTGTAAAAATAATTTCTTCAGGAAGAACTCCAAGAAGATCAGCTATAACTTTTCTTGATTCTGCTACAGCTTTTCCTGTTTCTCTTCCAAATAAGTGAAGACTGAAAGCATTTCCATACTCTTCTTTAAAGAATGGTATCATTGCATCAAAGGCATCATCATCAAGCCTTGTTGTTGCATTATTATCTAAATATATTTTCATTTTTATATCAGCTCCCAAGAATTAATTTCTTTCCTACATAATTTATACCATTCTTTATTTATTATGTCAAGAATTATTATCTTATTTCTCCTAATTTTTCAAGGCATTTTTAATAAAATTTCTAAATGATAAAAGTTTTGAATAAAAAATAAAATTTTATACCGTGAAAATTTTATTTTTTATTAATTATGCTTATTTTTGCAATTTTGAAAAATATCTGCATACCTCTTTTATTTCACATTCCTGACATTGAGGACGTCTTGCAATACATTTATCACGTCCTTGAAGAATAATATAGTGAGAAAAATCTATCCAGCTTTTTTTAGGAACTATTTTCATTAAATCTTTTTCTATTTTTACAGGGTCTGTTTCTTCTGTAAGCCCTAAAAGATTGGTTATTCTTTTTACATGAGTATCAACTGTTATTCCATCTGCCAGTCCCCAGATTTCTCCTCTTACAACATTGGCTGTCTTTCTTCCTACTCCCCCAAGTTCTAAAAGTTTATCCATATCTTTAGGAAGTTCTCCATTATATTTTTCAAGAAGCTGTTTTGCTGCTTTCTGAATATTCTTAGCTTTATTTTTATAAAATCCTGTACTTCTTATAAGTTCTTCTATTTCAGAAAGTTCCATACTTGCAAACTGCTCAGGGGTATTTATTTTATCTTCACGAAACATTTTTTCAGTAACTATATTTACACGTTTATCTGTACATTGAGCAGAAAGAATTACTGCTACAAGAAGTTCAAAAGGAGTTTCAAAATTTAAAGCACATTTGGGTTTTCCAAATTTTTCTTCCATTTTCTGTAAAATATATTTTACTTTTTCTTTTTTGGTCATTTTTCCTCCCAATCTCTCCTATTTTTCTTATATAAAAAGCTGTCACTTTTTAAGATATAAAAATAAAAATTACGAAGATTAAAAATATTTTTGTAATTTATGAAGCGAACTGAACGCTTAAAAATGACATGTTTGAACGAAGTAAGTTTGTCATTTTTAGTGAAGTAAGCAATATAAATAAAAAATATTTTTACGAAAGTAATTTTTATTTTTTATATCAAGAGCAACAGCTTTTTTATATTTTATTATAATGTTTTTACAAAAAGCAGATGTTCGATTCCTTTATAGTTTTCAATTCCCTCGTATTGAAATCCAAGATTTTTAAAAGCATTTATTGAGACTTCATTTTCTTCAAGAATATAAGCCAGGACAATAGAAATTTCAGGTTTTTCATGCTGTAGTTCTTCTATGCTTAAAGTAAGAATTCCGTGGCTGTATCCCTGCTCTCTTATATCTTTTACAAGATAAATATTTATAACTGCACATTCTCCGTCCAGCTCAAATTTAACACACCCCAGAAACTTTCCTGTTTCTGTGCTTGTTACAGTATATAAAAGATAAGCATCTGAATGTATAAGAAATTTATACCATCTTTCATGAGCCTTCCACTGTTCCTCTGGGTCATTACAATATTTTTTCACATAATCCAAATGGATATAATTGTATATCTCTTCAATGTCGCTTTCTGTTGTCTCTCTCAAAAGAATCAAAAAAATCACCTGTTTTCAAATTTATTTTAAAACTATTCTGTGGAATTTCTTTTTACCCATTTTTACAATGGCTTCATTATCTTTAAAAGCTTCCTCAGTAAGAGCAAAACCAATGTCAGTAACTTTATCTCCGTTTAAAGACATTCCATTCTGCTGAATAAGTCTTCTTCCTTCGCTCTTAGTTTTTAAAATTCCATTTTCTGTTAAATAATCTATAAGGCTTACCCCTAGATTTGCTTTTTCAATTTCTGTTGTAGGAAGATTTGACATATCTCCGCTTCCTCCGAAAGCTCCCTCAGCAGCAGCTTTAGCTTTATCTGCTTCTTCCTGTCCGTGAATCATCTTAGTTATTTCATAAGCAAGCACAACTTTTGCTTTATTTATTTCTGCATCTTTTAAAGCTCCAAGTCTTCTTACTTCATCCATAGGAATAAATGTTAAAAGTGCAAGACATTTTTCAACATCTTCATCTGCAACGTTTCTCCAATATTGATAAAATTCATGTGGAGTTGTTTTTTCTGGGTCAAGCCATAAAGCACCTTTTGCTGTTTTTCCCATTTTCTTTCCTTCGCTGTTTGTAAGAAGAGTACAAGTCATTCCATATACTGTTTCTTGTTTTTTCTTTCTTACAAGATTTATTCCGGCAATTATATTTGACCACTGGTCATCGCCGCCTAGTTCCATCTTACAATTGTGTTTTTGGTTTAACACATAGAAATCATATCCCTGCATTAGCATATAGTTAAATTCTAAGAAAGATAATCCTTTTTCCATTCTTGATTTAAAACATTCTGCAGCAAGCATTTTATTTACAGAAAATTCTGCTCCTATATCTCTTAAGAAATCAATGTAGTTTAATCCTAAAAGCCAGTCTGCATTATTTTCTAAAATTGCTTTTCCATCAGAAAAGTCTATAAATTTTTCCATTTGTTTTTTTATGCAGGCAACATTATGAGCTATTGTTTCTTTTGTCATCATAGTTCTCATATCTGTTCTTCCGCTAGGGTCACCAACCATAGCAGTTCCACCGCCAACAAGAGCTATTGGTCTGTGACCGAATTTCTGCATATGAGCCATAAACATCATAGCAATAAAATGTCCTACGTGTAAGCTGTCTGCTGTTGGGTCAAATCCTATATAGAAAGTTACTTTTTCCTCTGATAATAATTTTTTGATTGCCTCTTCATCTGTAAACTGCTTTAAATATCCACGGTCTTTAAGCACATCATAAACATTTTCCATTATTATATCCCCCTGATTTTTATTTTACATTTTATTTTAACACAAAGATTTAGAAAACAAAAGAAAAGCCTGTTGAATATCCTCAACAGGCTGTATATCCCTATTAAATATATTCTCCAGCATTCTTCCTATTTGACATAACAAAGCCGGCTCAAAACTTTTTTATTTGTTCTGAACCTGTTTATATGCAATAGTAATATGAAGCTGTAAGAAATACATTTTTTAAAGTTACCATTATTTTCTCCCAAAATTATTTTCGAGTTTCTTGTCTTTTTTTACTTTTATTATTTTACCATTTTTTTCAATATGTTTCAAGACTTCCCTGCTTTTTATATTCTTAAAATAAGCTAATAATAAAAATATCTATCTTCTTTTTTATTTATTCAATTTTATATTTAAAATTCATTTAAAACTTTATTTATAAAATCAATATTATTTTCTATTTCTTTAGTCTGTTTATTAATCTTATCAATTGTATTATTTACTATATTGATTTTTTCTTTCTGCTCATTTTCAGATAAATTCGGTATTTTTAATTCTTTAAGTCCATTACTAGAAAAGTTGTCTCTTACAGAACCAGAAGCTAATACTTGAATTTGATATTTCATAAAAGGTGTTTTAAGTAATTGTATCAAATATTTTGCATTAATATCTAAATTTCTCAACACCACATATGCTGGACTAGTAATCAAATTATCTTCTTCTGAATCTATATAAATAATTGAACCTGTATTAATTCTATAAGGATTAAAAACTATATCTCCATTAAATAATTTTTGCGGCATAGCCTCTTTTTTTAAAGAAAGGAGATCATCTACTGTTTTTTCTTCCACTTCTGTAATTGTCCCATCTAATGTTTTAATAACAGAAACATATTTATATATTTTTTCAACATCTAAATTAAGTTCATTTTCTGAAAGTTTCACTTTTTTTAAATTAATATCTGTTAACTTTAGATTAACAAATGAATTTAAAATCTCTTTAGTTTCTTCATTAAAGAAATAATATGTAGGATCTAATCTCTGTGGAACTACTTCAAATTTTATCCTTAAAAATTTAACCATAGATTTTTTCCATGCTTCATTTTTATTGTTATCTCCAAATTCTAATTCAGCATATTTTATTGGATCAGCTAACATTTTAGAATATTCTTTATTTAATAATTTCTTAGCAACAATTTTTAAATCACTGCTATCATAACCATTTTGAATTGTTTTTCCTGAAGGTTCATATCCAATTTGATTTACAACAACAAAATTGATATCCATACAGTTGTCTTTATCTATCCATGTTTTTTTATCTGATAAATTAATCATTTCCATTCGTTGTTTTGTATTTTTCTTTGCAATAAGTATAACTGTATTAATAGTATCTACACCAGACATCGTAAAAGAGTGTTTAGGTAATTTTACAATAGTTTCTATATAAAAATGACTTAATATATAATCTCTTACACGACTATCATTATTACTAAAAATACCTTCTGGTAAAACAATTAATAGTTTTCCTCCTGGCTTTAACATTTTATAAGCTTTTTCTATAAATAAATTTTCTGTTTTTTCTTTTTTGAACCCAATAATTATCTTATCAGTATCTTTATCCTTTTTCTTTTCTTTCTTTGATAAATAATAGTTTCTAAGAATATTTTCATCTTCTTCTTCTGAACCAAATGGTGGATTTGCCAAAATAACATCTACTCCAGAAGTTGGATCTTTTTCATCAAATTCTTTTGCCAAATAAGGCATATTTTTATAGTCTACTGTTGACAAACCATTACCATGTTGAATTTGTTTTCCGTCACCCCAGAGTAACATATTCATTTTTGCTGTTCTAACAGCCCTTGGTTCAGCATCTATTCCAAAAATTTGAGTTTTTATATCTTCTAACAATTCTTCACGAGTTTTTTTTAATAAATCTAAATATGGTTGTTGAATTTCATTAATCAACTGCCTTTTTCTATCGAAAGCTTTTATTAAAAAACCTCCCGATCCTGATGCAAAATCCAATATTTTATTTGTTATAGAAACATCAGCTAATTCAATCATAAAATCGACAACAGAGCGAGGTGTAAAAAATTGTCCTAATCCTTTACCTCTTAACTGACTTGGTAAAAACTCTTCAAAAGCTCTTCCTTTTATATCTGTTAATGAATCTTTTAAGTCAAAATTTTCATCTAAAATAGTTAATATTTGGCAAAGTGCTTTAGGGGAAAGAGCTATTTTTTCATTTGAAGCAAAAATTCCAGGATAAAATTCTTTGACTTTTTCTTGAAACCAGCTATCCACATAGTTTTGCTGCATTTTGGTGCTACTTAAAATTCTAATTTTATCTGGTGTTATTCTATCACTTTCAGGAATAATATCATTTATAATTTTGATAAATAATACTTTAGAAAATTCATCAAATGATGCTGATGGATCTAATTTATCAATAGATCTTATTTTAGTATGAATTTGACGAAATAATCTTCTATAATCAGTTATTTTATTTTTTATATTTTCCTTATTTAAAAACTTTATAATTTCTACTTCATTTGTAGTATATTTTTTTATAGTATCTTTTAAAGTTTTATAATCATTTTCTGATAATTCATTTATATTTTTATCTAATACTATTTGTTTTTTGTTACCTTGTAAATATACTCTAACAACAGTTCGATAATAATTACTTAAAATAGAAATAGGAGCTTCCAAAACAAAAGCATAAGAATCTATTTGATCAAAATAGTTCTCTAAATTTTCAGTCGGAGCTTTTGAATCAATCACAATAATATTTTCACTATTTTTATTTTCTATAACAACATCTGCTTCTTTAGTAACTGTTGTTCTTCCTTGAGTTATCTTCACTGGCACATGAAAATGTACTAATTCAGATGGATATTCTAGAATTTTAGATAATAAAATATTATATATAAATTTAGTTTCAACATCTGCCTCTGTTATATACTCTTTATTCTCTTTTTTTATAGACATTTATTAATTTTCTCCTTGTATAATATATTTATTAAATTCATTATGAAAATAAAAATATTTTTATTCTATAAGTTATTATTTTATCACAAAAATAAATTATGTTTTTTACATAAATTACTATAAAAAATTTTAAGTAATATTCCTCTTTCATAATTTAAACGCTCATGTAAATCTACTATCATACTTTCTTTTTTATCACAAAACAATTATATTATATATTTTTTAACATTAAAAATCAATTATTATAGTATTTTAAATATAAAATTTTACTCTAACAATATAAAAACTTTTTTCAATTAGTTAAATAAAAATTTTTTAATAATATATTTATACTCTGTGATTTTCCACATCAAGAAATTCTTTATATTTTTCAAAAACTTTTGTTCCGTCGCTAAAACCAAGTTTATAAACTTCATAAAGTTTATCTTTATTCTTTTCAAATTTATCTATCTCAATAGGCTTTTCAGGAGCAACTACAAAAGCTTTTCCCTCTTTTTCCATCTCTTTTATATACTCAAGCACAGCATTGTATCTTTTATGACGGTTGCATAAAAGTTCTACAAGTTTTGGATATTTTTTATAAATTAATTTAAAAAATATTTTTCCTCTTGTTGATTTTTTTCTATACTCTCTATCCCTTGTGAGAACAACTATGACTTTTTCACAGCCGTCTGCAAAAGCCTTTTTAATTGGAATTGGGTCTCCTATTCCTCCATCAAGATATTTCTTCCCGTTCACTTCAACAATAGGAGAAGCTATTGGAAGAGACACAGAAGCACGGAGAATTATATTCCTTTCCTCTTTTCTCAAAGCATCTTTTCCATAATACTCTTCTTCCCCTGTTTCAATATTTGTAACACCAACTCTGTAATCACATTTTGATTTAAAACAACTTTCATAATCAAAAGGGTCTAACACTTCCGGAATATCATAAAAAAGAAAATCCATTCCAAAAAGAGAGCCTGTTTTTAAATAACTTGAAAAGCTCAAATATCTTTTATCATCTATATAATTTATATTAGTTCTCATTCCTCTTTCTTTCTGCCATGAAACATAAGAAGCTCCGTTTGTACAGCCTGCAGAAACACCTATAAGATAATCAGCACAATAATTTTTATTTATAAGAGCATCGAGAACTCCGGCAGTATACACTCCTCTCATTCCTCCGCCCTCAAGCACAAGTCCTATTTTCATAATGTTCTCCTTGAAAAAATTTATTCTCTTCCACTATGATAACACTTGTAATTTTTATTTTCAAATAAAAATCTTTATCTAAGTTTATCCAAAAAACAAAAAAGATAACACAGTATTGTCTGTGTTATCTTTTTTATAGAAATCCTTTGTATTCTTTCATCACTAAATGAGCATCTATCTGTTGAACTGTATCCAGTGCAACTCCAACAACAATTATTATTCCTGTTCCCCCAAAGAAAACCGGAAGTCCTGCTGCTGTAAAGACTATTATAGGAAGTATACATATAGCTGCAAGGAAGATTGCTCCTCCCCAAGTTATTCTTGTAACAACTCCCTCAAGATACTCAACTGTTTCTTCTCCAGGTCTTATCCCCGGAATAGTTCCTCCGCTCTGTTTTAAGTTATCAGCAACTTTTTCAGGGTCAAACATAATAGCAGTATAGAAGAATGAGAAGAAAATAATTATTAAAGCATAAAGCACCATGTAAACAGGGTGCTTGCTGTCAAAGAATAAAACTAAATAATCTCTGAATGGGAATGTTGCAGGCAATGATCTTATAAGAAGTGATGGTATCATCATCATTACAGATGCAAAGATTACAGGCATTACCCCAGATGTATTAAGTTTTAAAGGAATATAGGAATTTTGTGCCATTCCTCCTCTTCCTCCAAATCCCTTTCCAACATAGTGAACAGGAATTTTTCTTTGCCCAAGCTGGAATAAAACTATTCCGCCTACAACTACAACAGCTGCTGCTGCAACTGCTAGAAGTATTGGTATTAAAAATTTACTGTCTTTCATTATCTGTATAGTCTGAACTATGTTTGAAGGTCCTCTTGAAATAACGTTTAAAAATATTAAAAGAGAAACACCATTTCCTATACCATTAACTGATATTTGTTCTCCAACCCACATAAGGAACACTGTTCCTGCTGTAAGGATTGTTATAGTAACAAACATGAATCTTAAACCAGGGTTAATTACCAAACCAGAGGATGTAAGCCACACGCAAACTCCAATACCCTGCATAATCGCAATAAGGATTGTCACATATCTGGTCCATTGGCTTATCTTAGCTCTTCCTGATTCTCCCTCTTTTTGAATTTCTTCAATTTTTGGGATAATTACAGCAAGCAGACTGAAAACAATGGACGCATTGATATATGGAACAATTCCCAATGCAAATATAGATATTCTCTGGAAGGCTCCTCCCGAAAACATATTGATAAACCCTAAAAGGTCATTTTGAGCAGTCATTGCTGACAATCTCTCAATATCAATTCCCGGAGCAGGGATATAAGTCCCCACTCTAGCAACTAGGAACATCAACAAGGTAAAAACGATTCTAGCTTTTAATTCAGGAATCTTCATGATTCCTCTCAATTTAGTGTTAAAGCTCTCCATTAAAGTCAAAGTTTTTCACCTCGCTTTTAATCAATAATTATTACTTATTGTTTTTAGCTACATCAGCAAAAGTTTTAACTTCAATGATTTCTACTGAACCACCTTTTTCTTCAATTGCTTTTTGAGCACTTTTAGAAACTTTGTGAGCTTCTACTGAAATTTTCTTTTCTAAATTTCCATTTCCAAGAACTTTTAATCCGTCTAGTAATTTGCTTACTAATCCAGTTTCTAATAAAAGTTCAGGAGTAACAACTGTACCTTCTTCAAATCTGTTTAATACATCTAGGTTAATAATAGCGTATTCTTTTTTGAATGGATAGTTGCTGAATCCTCTTTTTGGAGTTCTTCTGATGATAGGCATTTGTCCACCTTCAAAACCAGGTTTTGTTCCTCCACCTGCTCTTGATTTTTGTCCGTTGCTTCCTTTACCAGCAGTTTTTCCTAATCCAGAAGATTCTCCTCTTCCAACTCTTTTTCTAGCTTTTCTTGGTACAGAAGGTCTTAATTCGTTTAATTCCATGTTATTATTGCACCTCCTCTACATCAAGTAAGTAAGAAACTTGAGCAATTTTTCCCATTAATTCAGGAGTTGCTTCATGTTCTACCACACTATTCATCTTCTTAAGCCCTAGCGACTTTACAGTAGCTATATGGTTAGGCTTTCTTCCTATTATACTTTTTGCAAGTCTTATTCTAACCTTTGCCATTTCTTCAAACCTCCTAGCTTAAGATTTCCTTAACAGTTTTTCCTCTTAATTCTGCTACTTCTTCAGCAGTTCTTAATCCTCTTAAGCCTTCAATAGTAGCTTTCGCAACGTTATGTTTGTTTTTAGATCCTTTAATTTTAGTTAAGATGTTATGAACTCCAACTAATTCAAGGATTTCTCTGCATGAAGATCCAGAAATAACTCCAGTTCCTTCATATGCAGGTGCCATCCATATAGATGTTGCTCCCCATTTTCCAACAGTTTCGTGAGGAATAGTTCTTCCTTTAAGAGAAACATCTATCATGTTTTTCTTAGCAGCAGCAACAGCTTTTCTGATTGCATCAGGAACACCATTAGCTTTTCCTAAACCAATTCCTACTTTTCCTTCTTTATTTCCAACAGCAGCTAAAACAGAAAAAGATATAGTTCTTCCTCCTTTAGTTGTCTTAGATACTCTAGAAATTTTTAATAATTTTTCTGCAAATTCTTTTTCTTCTCTATCCATTAACTTAGACAAGTGAAATCCTCCTCTCTAAAAGAAATTAGAAGTTTAATCCGTTTTCTCTTGCTGATTCTGCAAGAGCGGCAACTCTTCCTGTATAAATGTATCCTGATCTGTCAAATACGACATCTTTTATTTCTTTTGCTACAGCTCTTTCTGCTAATAGTTTTCCAACTAATTTAGCTGCTTCTACGTTTCCACCGTTTGCGATTTGAGCTTTTAACTCTTTATCAACAGTTGATGCAGAAACTAATGTTACTCCGTTAACGTCATCTATTAACTGAGCAAACATATTAGTGTTTGATCTATATATAGAAAGTCTTGGTCTCTCAGCTGTACCAGAAATTTTAGTTCTGATTGATAAGTGTTTTCTATCTCTAACAGCTTGTCTATTTACCTTTTTAAACAACTCACTTACCTCCTTTTTGAGCTATATCCTACGATTTTTTACCTTCTTTTCTTCTTATTACTTCATCAGCATATTTAACTCCTTTTCCTTTATAAGGCTCTGGAGCTCTTTTTGATCTGATAACTGCAGCTACTTGACCAACAACGTCTTTTTCAATTCCTTCTACTATGATAGTAGTGTTTTTCTCAACTGCGAAAGTGATGTTAGAAATTTCGTCGATGATAACTGGATGAGAATATCCTAATGCTAATTCTAATCCTTTACCTTTTACTGCTGCTCTGTATCCAACCCCTACTAGGTTAAGAACTTTTTTGAAACCTTCACTTACACCAACAACCATGTTGTGGATAAGTGCTCTTGTAGTTCCGTGTAAAGCTCTCATTTCTATTGAATCATCTGGTCTAGTAACAACTACATGACCATCTTCTAAAGCTATTGTTAAATTTTTGTTAAATTCTTTTGTTAAAGTACCTTTAGGTCCTTTTACAGTAACTTTATGACCGTCAACTGTAACAGTAACCCCAGCAGGTACCACTATAGGTTTTTTACCTATTCTTGACATTTAATGGACACCTCCTAGTTTATTTTACCATACGAATGCAAGGATTTCTCCACCTACATTTTCTTGTCTTGCTACTCTATCAGTAACAATTCCTTTTGATGTAGATACGATAGCAATCCCAAGACCTGAAAGTACTCTTGGTAATTCGTCTACTGGAGCGTAAACTCTTCTACCTGGTTTAGATATTCTCTTTAATCCTTTGATTACTCTTTCTTTTCCTGCATATTTTAAGTAAACTCTTATATTTTTTACGTTACCATCAGTTATAACTTTGTAGTTAGCGATATAACCTTCATCTTTTAAAATCTTAGCTATTGTAAGTTTTAAGTTTGAATAAGGTACATCAACTTTCTCATGCATAACTGCGTTAGCATTTCTTATTCTTGTCAACATATCTGCGATTGGATCTGTTAAAAACATTTACTATAATCCTCCTTCCATATCAATAAAACGTGCTTTCTACCAAGATGATTTTTTAACACCAGGTATAACCCCAGCACCTGCTAATTGTCTGAATTTTACTCTAGACATTCCGAATTCTCTCATGAATCCTCTTGGTCTTCCGTCTAATTGACATCTGTTTCTTTTTCTTACTGGTGATGAGTTAGCTGGAAGCTTGCTTAATTCAAACATAGCTTCTTGGTCTCCCTCAAGCACTCTTTTCTTTAATTCAGCTCTTTTAGCTGCATATTTATCACAAAGTTCCGCTCTTTTTATATCTCTAGCGATCATTGACTTTTTAGCCATTAATTCTCCTCCTCTAACTATTACTTTTTAAAAGGCATTCCGAAAGCCTTAAGTAAAGCTCTTCCTTCTTCATCTGTTCTAGCAGAAGATACTATTGTGATAGACATACCTTGTAGTTTATCTACTTTATCAAATTCAATTTCAGGGAAAACTAATTGGTCTCTTAATCCTAAAGAGTAGTTTCCTCTTCCGTCAAATGAGTTTGATGGAACTCCTTCAAAATCTCTTACTCTTGGAAGAACTACATTTACTAATCTATCAAGAAAATCATACATTCTTTCTTTTCTTAAAGTAACTTTTGCTCCGATTGGCATGTTTTCTCTTAATTTGAATCCAGCCTCTGACTTTTTAGCTTTTCTTACTAATGGTTTTTGTCCAGTGATGATTCCTAAGTCGTTCATCGCTGCATCTATTAATTTCGCGTTTTGAGTAGCTTCTCCAACTCCCATATTAACGATAATTTTTTCTAATGTTGGACATTCCATGATATTCTTTAAATCTAATTCTTTCATTAGATTTTCTTTTATAACTTCATCAAATAATTTGTGATATCTAGAAACGTATTTAGACACTTACGTTATCCTCCTCTCTTATAGAACTTCTCCAGACACTTTAGAGTATCTAACTTTTTTCCCGTCCACAACTTTGTATCCAACTCTTGTTGGTTTTCCAGCTTTCGCATCAAATAACATTACTTTTGATGAGAAAATTGGAGCAGGTTTAGTTACAACTCCACCTTGTGGGTTTGTCTGAGATGGTTTCATGTTTTTAGTAACTACATTTACATCTTCAACTACGATTTTTCCTTTTTTAGGGAATACTTTTAAAACTTTACCAGTTTTTCCTTTATCTTTACCAGAAATTACATATACTGTATCTCCTGTTTTCACGTGAAGTGATGCAGGAACGAATTTAATTTTAGGTTTAGCCACTTCTTAGCCTCCTCTCTTAGATTACTTCTGGAGCTAGAGAAACTATTTTCATAAAGTTTTTAGCTCTTAGCTCTCTTGCAACAGGCCCGAATATTCTTGTTGCCTTAGGTTCATTATTGTTATTAATTATAACACCAGCGTTATCATCAAATTTTATATATGATCCGTCTTCTCTTCTTAATTCTTTTCTTGTTCTTACAATAACTGCTTTAACTACGTCACCTTTCTTAACGTTTCCACCAGGTATTGCTTCCTTTACTGAGCATACAACTATGTCCCCGATTTTTCCAAATCTTTTTTTAGTTCCACCAAGAACTCTTATGATCATTAATTTTTTTGCACCTGAGTTGTCTGCAACGTTAAGGATAGTTTGTTGTTGTACCATTAAAATATCCTCCTTCCAAAATTATATTGGATTTTATTTAGCTCTTTCTAATACTTCAACTAATCTCCATCTTTTATCTCTAGATAAAGGTCTAGTTTCCATTATTCTTACTCTATCTCCAACTTGAGCTACATTGTTTTCATCATGAGCTTTAAACTTTGTTGTCTTTTTAACTCTTTTTTTGTAAATAGGATGTAAATCCATTGTAGCTATTGAAACAACTATAGTTTTTTCCATTTTATCAGAAACAACTATACCTTCTCTTACTTTTCTATCGTTTCTCAAGATTTTGACCTCCTCTTCTTAAGAATCATCTCTAAAATATATTATCTTTCATTTAATATTGTGTTCATTCTTGCAATTTCTCTTCTAACTTCTCTGATCTTAGCAGTGTTAGTTAATTGTCCTAATGAAAGTTGAAATTTTAGGTTGAATAATTCTTCTTTAAGTTCTTTACACTTAACTACTAAGTCTTCAGTAGACATTTCTCTTATATCCTTAGCTTTCATTATTTATCACCGCCATTCTCTCTTTTTACTATCTTACATCTGATAGGAAGTTTCATAGAAGCTTTTCTTAAAGCTGCCATAGCTAGTTCTTCACTAACTTGAGAAACTTCAAACATTATTCTTCCAGGTTTAACTACGCAAACCCAACCTTCTACTGCCCCTTTACCTTTACCCATTCTCACTCCAGCTGGTCTAGATGTGATTGGTTTATCAGGGAATATTCTTATGAATGTTTTTCCTTCTCTTTTGAATGTTCTGTTGATTCCAATTCTGCATGATTCGATTTGTCTGTTAGTAATCCATGCAGGTTCAAGAGCTTGAAGTCCGTAGTCACCAAATGCTACTGTATTTCCTCTTTGAGCAGAACCTTTCATTCTTCCTCTAAACATTTTTCTATGTTTTGTTCTTTTAGGCATTAACATGATTACGCTTCCCCTCCTTCTTTCTTAGTTGGAAGTACTTCACCATTAAATATCCATACTTTAATTCCTAATGCTCCATAAGTTGTATGAGCTGTTGCTGTAGCATAATCGATATCAGCTCTTAGTGTATGTAAAGGAACTTTTCCTTCAACAACCCACTCAGATCTAGCGATTTCTGCTCCGTTAAGTCTTCCAGAAACCATAACTTTAATTCCTTTAGCTCCAGATTTCATAGCTCTCATAACTGCTTGGTTTACTGCTCTTTTGTAAGCCACACGTCTTTCGATTCCACCAGCGATGTTTTCAGCTACTAATACTGCGTCTTTATTAAAGTTTTTAACTTCTTGAACTTTAACTAATACTTTTTTACCAGTTAAAGCTTCTAATTTAGTTCTTAATTCTTCTATTTCAGCACCTTTTCTTCCGATAACAATTCCTGCTTTAGCAGCATAAACTATTACTACTACGTGTGAAGGTGATGTTCTTTCTATATTTACTTTAGATATTCCAGCATGGAAATAAGTTTTCTTAACAAACTCTCTGATTTTTACATCTTCATGGAAGTACTTAGCGTATTCCTTTTTATCTGCATACCAGTTAGAGTCCCAAGATCTTGTAATTCCAAGTCTTAATCCTCTAGGGTCTACTTTTTGTCCCACAGTTTTACCTCCTCAACTAATTCTACTTTTCAGATACTCCCACGATAACATGAGCTGTTGGCTTTCTGATGATGTCTGCTCTTCCCATTGCTCTAGGGCTTATTCTTTTAAGAGCTGGACCATCATTTATCATGATAGTAGATATAACTAATTTTTCGTCATCTAATTTTGCATTGTGTGTAGCATTAGCTATAGCTGATGCTAATGTTTTCTTTATAATTCTAGCTGCTTTTTTATTTGTATATTCTAAAATATCAAGAGCTTCTAGAGCTGATTTTCCTCTCACTAAGTCAGCTACTAATCTAGCTTTTCTTGGAGACATTCTCACGAATCTAGTACTTGCTTTAACTTCCACTAGTTTCTCCTCCTTCTTTTTAATTCTATTTATCTAAAATACAGTCTTATTATTTTTTACCAGTTTTTGTATGTCCGTGGTAAGTTCTTGTAGGTGCAAATTCACCTAATTTATGTCCTACCATTTGCTCAGTTACATATACAGGTATATGTTTTTTCCCGTTGTATACTCCAAAAGTTAGTCCTATGAAGTTAGGGAATATAGTTGATCTTCTTGACCAAGTCTTAATAACTGCTTTTAAGTTGTTAGCAGCTACTGCTTCTTCAACTTTTTTCATTAAGTGATGGTCGCAGAAAGGTCCTTTTCTAAGTGATCTAGCCATTGCCTATTAAACCTCCTCTCGAAATTACTTGTCGTTTCTTCTTCTTACTATAAACTTATCAGATGTTTTTCTTCCTCTTGTTTTAACACCAAGTGCTGGTTTTCCCCAAGGAGTTAATGGGCTTTTTCTTCCAACTGGAGCTTTTCCTTCTCCTCCTCCGTGAGGGTGATCACAAGGGTTCATCGCAGATCCTCTAACATGAGGTCTTTTTCCCATAAGTCTATTTCTTCCAGCTTTTCCGATTGATACTAGGCTGTGCTCTGCATTTCCAACTTCACCGATTGTAGCTGTACATTCTCCGTGAATTAATCTTAATTCTCCTGATGGTAATTCAACGTGGCAGTAAGTTCCTTCTTTAGCAACAAGTCTTGCTGCAGTTCCAGCAGATCTTACTAATTGTCCACCTTTTCCTCTTTGAAGTTCGATGTTGTGAATTTGTGTTCCAACAGGCATTTCTTTTAATTTAAGAGCGTTTCCAACTTTAATTTCTGCGTTAGATCCGTTCATTACAACGTCTCCTACTTTTAATCCTTTAGGTGCTAAGATATAAGCTTTAGCTCCGTCAGCATAGTGTAAAAGAGCAATGTTTGCTGTTCTGTTAGGGTCGTATTCGATTGTTACAACTCTTGCAGGAACATCTAATTTATTTCTTTTGAAATCTATAATTCTGTAAAGTCTTTTATGACCTTTTTGTCTATTAACGTTTGTTCTGTGACCATAGTTATCTCTACCATAAGCAGATTTTAAAGGTACAGTTAAAGACTTTTCAGGTCTTACCTTACTTAATTCAGGTACAACAAGTCTTGACATATGTCTAACTCCGTCACTTGTTGGTCTCATTTTCTTTATAGCCATTTGTAATAACCTCCAAATTTTCTATTAGACCTATAACTATCTTTAGCCGTTTTATTATACTTCTTTGAAGTATGAAATTGTTCCAGAAGCTAATTCTACGATTGCTTTTTTCTTAGCTTGAGTTTTGTATAATTTCATACCGTGTCTTTTTGTTACAGGTTTGATGTTTACTGTTGCAACGCTTGCAACTTTAACGTTGAATATTTCTTCTACTGCTTTTTTAATCTCTATTTTGTTAGCTTTTCTATTTACTTCAAAAGTGTATTTGTTGTTGTTTCTTCTAAGTAATTCAGTTTTTTCAGTAATTAGAGGCTTTCTGATGATTTCATAAGCTGTCATTATCCAAGCACCTCCTCAATTGTAGCTAATGCTTCTTTTGTAATGATAACTTTATTTTGTTTTAATAACCAGTAAATTCCTAATTCGTTAGGTTGGAATACAACTGCATTTTCTAAGTTTCTTGCAGATAAGAATAAGTTGTAATCACCTTGTGCTGTTAAGTCATTTACTACAAACATTTGTTTTGTGTTAGCTTCTAAAGCTTTTGTTAATGCAACTATAGTTTTAGTTTTTGGAGTTTCCATTACACCATCTAGTACAACAATTTCTCCAGCAGCAACTTTTGCAGATAATGCAGATTTAAGTGCTAATACTCTTGTCTTTTTATTTACTTTTTTCTCATAACTTCTAGGGCTTGGTCCGAATACAACTCCTCCACCTACCATGTGTGGTGCTCTTATTGTACCTTGTCTAGCTCTACCAGTTCCTTTTTGTTTAAATGGCTTTCTTCCTCCGCCTCTAACCATAGATCTAGTCTTAGTAGATGCACTTCCTTGTCTAGCTGCAGCTAATTCTGCTACAAGAACTTCATGTAAAACAACTTTATTAGGTTCGATACCAAATATTGCGTCGTTTACTTCAACAGTTCCAGTTTGTGCTCCTGCTAAGTTATATATGTTTAAAACCGCCATTTTTTTCCTCCTTCCGTTCTACTAACCTTATTATTTTTTTATAGCTGGTCTTACAACAAGGTAACCATTTTTAGCTCCAGGTACTGCACCTTTTATTAAGATTACATTGTTTTCAACATCTAATTTAACTACTTTTAAGTTTTGAACTGTTACAGTAGTGTTTCCATATTGTCCAGCCATTCTTAATCCTTTTAATACTTTTCCAGGCCATGAAGATTGTCCGATAGATCCTCCAAGTCTGTGGTTTCTTGAAACCCCGTGAGACGCTCTGTTTCCACCGAAGTTATGTCTTTTCATAACCCCTGATGTTCCTTTACCTTTTGAAGTTCCTGTAATATCTACGAACTCAACACCGTTTAGAACATCAACTTTAATTTCTTGTCCTAACTCATATCCTTCAACTGAGTCAACTTTTAGTTCTTTAACAAATCTTAATGGTTTAACACCAGCTTTGTTGAAGATACCCATCATTGGTTTAGTAGAATTTTTTTCTTTTTTCTCATCAAAACCAAGTTGTAATGCTGTATATCCTTCGTTTTCAACTGTTTTCTTTTGTAAAACAAAGTTTGGTCCAGCTTCTACAACTGTTACTGGAACGAACTTTCCATCTTCAAAGATTTGAGTCATTCCGATTTTTTTTCCTAGAATTCCTAACATTTGTTCATAACCTCCATCAAATAATATATTGGTTGACAACTTGACCTCGTGGTTCTATAACCCTGCTTTAAAAAAAGCGTCAACTTGTATTATTCTGTAAGGATAATTTGATTTCAACCTTAATTTAAATTTTCAAATTACCCGAGAATCAGCCATTTTTGTGTTTTTAACTACGCTTGTTTAATCTCGATTCCAACACCAGCTGGTAAGTTAACCGCTGTTAAAGATGATATTGTTTTTTGAGTAGAGTTTTTGATTTCCACCATTCTTCTGTGAATTCTCATTTCAAACTGCTCTCTTGAATCTTTGTTAACATGTACTGATCTTAATACAGTGTATTTTTTAATCTTAGTTGGCAGTGGCATAGGACCAGCGATTTCTGCTCCAGATTTTTCTGCAACCTCAGCTATCTTCTTTGCTGATTGATCTAGTAACATATGATCATAAGCTTTCAAGTAGATTCTTAATTTATTAGCCATTGATACACCTCCTTTAATTTTTTAATTTAAAGGATATTAACATCCTTTGTACACCTTGAGAATTATATCATAAATCCCAGCATTTGCAAAGCTTTTTTTTGATTTTTTGCAAAAAATTTTTTTATCTTTTTTATTTGTCAGAAAAGGATTTTATTTTTACATTTTTCTTACATTTTTTTGACAAAAATTATTTTTTATTTTACTTCATTATTATATATGAAAATATTTTTAATAAAATTTTAATTACAATAATCTTTTTTCATTATCTAAGCTAATCTGACAAATGAAAAGATGCTGTTAAAAAACAGCACCTTTACATAAGATTAATTTATTTTACTTCTTCCATTTCAATAGCTTTCTTAGGACATTTAGAAGCACAAATTCCACAACCTACACATTTAGCAGGGTCAACTTTGTGTTTTTCTTTTAATGAACCTTCGATAGCTCCAACAGGACAGTTCTTAGCACAGATTGTACATCCTATACATTTATCTTCATGAACTACCGCTTTCTTAGGAACTACAAGACTGTTTATTGCTTTTGTAGGACACTTAGTAGCACATAATCCACATTGGATACATTTTTCAGGATCAATCTTAGCAAGATTGTTTTCAACTGTTATTGCACCAACAGGACATGCTTTTGCACACATTCCGCAACCAATACAAGCTGTTTTACAGTTCTTTCTTGCATCTGCACCTTTGTCTTTAGAAGAGCAAAGAACATTTACTTTTTGTGGTTGAGGAAGCATTGCAATCACAAGTTTTGGACATGCTTTTGAACAAGCTCCGCAAGAAACACATTTTTCTTCATCAATATGAGCAATTCCATCAACAATAGAGATTGCACCAACAGGACATACTTTCACACAGTCACCTTTTCCAAGGCAGGCATAAGCACATGATTTTTCTCCTGCTGCATATATGTTCATAGAAGCACAAGTTTGAATATCTCCTCTGAAATTATATTTTTGTGAAGCATTTTCATGTTTTCCTTGACATAAAACTCTTGCAACAATTTTAGGACCATCTGAAGCTTCAGCAGTCATTCCCATTATTTCACAAATTTTGTCTGCAACAGCTTTTCCACCAGGAGCACACATATTAGGTTTTGCACCTTTATTTACAACAGCATCAGCGTATCCTCCGCAACCTGGGAATCCACATCCTCCACAGTTTGCACCTGGAAGACATCCAGTGATTGCTGATACTCTTTCATCAACCTTAACCTCAAATTTTTTAGAGGCAAAGGCTAAGAATAATCCCATAGCTAATCCTGTAAGCCCAAGAATAACTACAGCTATTAATATTTCGTTTCCCATAATAACCTCCAAAAATTTATATTTGCATTCCGGCAAATCCCATGAATGCCAAAGCTAAGCAAGTTGCTGATATAAATGCTATTGGTACACCTTGGAATGGTTTTGGAATATTTGAATATTCTATTCTTTCTCTTACACCAGCAAGAAGAATAAGTGCTAGTGTAAATCCAACAGCAGCTCCTATACCATTTACAATAGTTTCAATGAAGTTATATCCTTCTTGAATGTTTAAGATTGCAACCCCAAGAACAACACAGTTTGTTGTAATAAGAGGAAGATAAACTCCAAGAGCATTGTAAAGGTTTGGCGACATTTTTTGAATTGCCATTTCAACAAATTGAACCAATGAAGCTATTATTAAGATAAACATTATTGTTTGTAAATATTCAAGACCGAATGGAACAAGCATATATTGATATATTAACCAAGTAACAGCAGATGCTATTGATATAACGAATATAATTGCCATTCCCATTCCGATAGATGATTCAACTTTTTTAGAAACTCCCATGTATGGACAAATTCCAAGAACTCTACCGAAAACATAGTTTTGAATAAAGATTGAAGTTATAATTATACTAAATAATTTTGCTAAATCCACTTAACTATACCTCCTTCTTTTGTTTTAGGTAATTTTGGAATGCAATAACACAAGCTATTGTAAGGAATCCACCTGGTGGTAATATGAATATTAATGCAGGCTGCCAGTTTGCAGGAGTAATAACTATATTAAATATAGTTCCGTTTCCTAAAACTTCTCTGATCATTCCAAGAACAGTAAGAGCAAGTGTAAATCCAAGTCCTGATCCAATACCGTCAAACATTGAATCTATTACACTGTTTTTAGAAGCAAAGCTTTCTGCTCTTCCCAAAACTATACAGTTAACAACTATTAGAGGTATATATAACCCTAATACTTTATAAATATCTGGTGTGTATGCTTCCATAAGCATTTGAACTATTGTAACAAGTGAAGCTATAATCATGATAAAAGCAGGAATTCTTACTTTATCAGGAATAACTTTCTTGAACACAGATATTAATATGTTTGAAAATACAAGAACCGCTGTTGTAGCAAGTCCCATTGACATTCCGTTAATGGCAGAACTTGATGTTCCAAGTGTCGGACATAATCCAAGTAGTAATACTAAAACAGGGTTTTCTTTAAAAATACCATTTAATACTATTCCAATTTTACTTTTAGCCATTATTTTCTCACCCCGTTTTCAAAAGCTCCTAGAGCTCTTTGAATTCCTGTATAAACAGCTGTAGGAGAAACTGTTGCTCCTGCAAATGCGTCAGCCGCTTTAGTAAATTCATAAGATTTATCTGTTCCTATCCAGTGTTTTTGCCATTCTTCACCAGAAATTTTTGCTCCTAGTCCTGGAGTTTCTTGGTGATTCATTATGCTTAGACCTGTAACTTTTCCGTCAAGTCCAACACCTAGAGAGAAATCTATATTCGCTGCATAACCACCTTGGCTTACAACAACAACATATCCAACCACATTTCCATTTTCGTCTAATCCAGGTATGAATTTTAAATCATCAGACATAACTGCTTTAGACTCATCAAATGATTTTGCAAGAGGTACAACCGCTGTTCTTGCTGCATTTTCTGCTTTTACTTTATTGTCTGCAATAACTCCTTTAGTCATTCCGTTTACACCTGCAAGAAGTCCGGCACAAACAGCAGCGATAGCTAAAAGGACAGATCCATAATGTATAAATCTATTTCTTTCCATCAGCTTTCACCTCCCCGAATTTCTTAGGCATTGTGTATCTGTTAATTAAAGGTGTAACACCATTCATTATTAATATAGAGAATGCAGTTCCTTCAGGATATCCACCTTTCATTCTGATAAGAGCTATTAATGCCCCTATTCCAAATGCATAGATAAGTTTTCCTTTTGGAGTTACTGGGCTTGTAACCATATCAGTTGCCATGAAGAACGCTCCAAGCATAAGTCCTCCAGAAAGAACGTGCATTAATGGATCTCTTCCGGCAATTCCTGTAAGAACAGCTACAGTAGCTATTATAATTACAGGCATTTTCCAATCTATTTGTTTTTTATAGATTAGATAAGCTCCACCTATTAAAAGTGCTAGTGCTGAAGTTTCTCCAAGACATCCACCCATCTGCCCGATTAAAGCTTGAACATATGGATTTCCTTCTCTTATTAAAATTTCAGGCACTCCTCTTTTCATAGCATCAAGCATAGTAGCTCCTGCCATTCCGTCAAGAGTGAAAGAAGTAATTGCTACCGGCCAAGAAGCTTGAACGAAAGCTCTTCCAACAAGTGCAGGGTTGAATACGTTTTGTCCTAACCCTCCAAATAACATTTTTCCAAGAGCGATAGATACTATTGCACCTATTGCAACATATTGTAAAGACATTCCAACAGGAATTACGAATGCAAAAAGAAGTCCTGTTACAATCGCACTTCCATCGTGAAGTGTACATTCAACTTTTCTTATTTTATTAAATACTAATTCTGTAAGCATACAGAAAATAACTGAAACAGCTGTAACGATTAAAGCTCTAGTTTTGAAAACATAAACTGCCATTAAAAGTGCTGGCACTAAAGCAATAATTACGTCGTACATTACTTTGTCAACTGTCTCTGCTGTTCTTATGTGAGGTGATGGCCCCATATTATATACTTTCGACACTTTGTGTTCCTCCTATTCCTAAAGATTTTTATTTCATTGCTCTTAACTTAGCTTTTCCAATTTTGATAGCTTCAGTAAGAGGTCTGTTTGCAGGGCAGATATATGCACATGAACCGCATTCAATACAATCCATTAAGTTGTATTGTTTTAAATCTTCCCAGTTTTCTTTTACTGCAAGTCTTGCATACATAAATGGTACTAAATGCATTGGACATACATCAACACATTTTCCACAGCTTATACATGCTTGTGGTTTGCAGTAGTTAGTTTCCTCTTTAGTTAGTGCTAAAAGTCCACCTGTTCCTTTTATTACTGGAACTTCTTCTGTAAATTGTGCCATACCCATCATAGGTCCACCCATAACAAGCTTGTCAACTTTTTCTCTGTCAACTCCGCAGTAATCAAGAAGTTCAGAGAAAGGTGTTCCTATTACTACTTTTAAGTTTTTAGGTTCTTTTATTGCTTTTCCAGAAACTGTTACTATTTTTTCGATTAATGGTTCTCCATGAACTATTCCTCTGTAAATAGCTGCTGCTGTTCCTGTATTTTGTACAACTACTCCAACAGATGCAGGAAGTTTTCCTGATGGAACTTCTCTGTCAAGAACTGCTTTTATAAGTTGTTTTTCTCCTCCTTGAGGATATTTTGTGTGAAGAGGCATAACTTCAATACCTGTTCCTTCACATGCTTTTTTCATACTTGCTATAGCTTCAGGTTTGTTTTCTTCTATACCGATTACGGCAGTTTCAACACCTAAAATCTTTTTAATGATTTTAATTCCTTCTACTATTGCCATTGGGTCTTCAAGCATAAGTCTGTTGTCTGAATTCAAGTAAGGCTCACACTCTGCTCCGTTAAGAACTAATGTATCAATCTTAGTATCTTTTGGAGGATTTAATTTGATGTGTGTAGGGAAACTTGCCCCTCCTATTCCAACTAT
Source organism: uncultured Fusobacterium sp. (assembly GCA_900541465.1). GTDB lineage: Bacteria > Fusobacteriota > Fusobacteriia > Fusobacteriales > Fusobacteriaceae > Fusobacterium_B. Next base: position 25,820 of record UQJY01000010.1, read on the forward strand.
CCCTTTTTCTCTGATTAACTTTAATAAATCTGCAACTGGTGCTTCCTGCCAGTTTTCGATTTTTTCAAGTTCACACCACTCGTCGTTTCCGTCATTTTCGATAACGATTGTGTTGGCTTTTCCCATTAGAGGGAATACACGCTGTTCTATTCTTTTTACTGTTCCGCTCACTGGTGAATGGATAGTAGTAGACATAAATGCTTGTGAATCAGCAATTTTTTGTCCCTTAAGAACTTTGTCTCCAACTTTTACAATCGGGTCTAACGGAGCTCCGATGTGTTGTTGTAATGGTACGTAGACCATTTTTGGTGATGCCATTTTTTCTGTTGCCATTTCAGCTGTTTGGGCTTTGTTATCAGGTGGATGAACTCCGCCTCTGAATCCAAAAAACTTCATACAAACTCTCCTTCCTTAAACTATATTTAATTTTAATAAATAAATATATAAACTTTTCTTCACATTAAAGTTTATCACAATTATTTATTTTTAACAATAGCTTTTTCGCACTTACCGACCTTTTTTTTAGCATTTTTTATTGTAAAGTTGCATTATTTTTTCGATTTTTTCACCATCTATAAGAGCAAGAGCCATTTTAGAAGAATTTTCTATACCTTCTTTTACTTCCTGCTCATCTTCCTTAGAAAAACGTCCAAGAACAAATCCAACAGTTTTATCCTTGCCTCCGCTCGCTCCAATTCCGAATTTTATTCTTAAAAATTTTTCTCCCACATGAGATATTATAGACTTTATTCCGTTATGTCCTCCTGCACTTCCCTTTTCTCTTATTCTAAGTTTCCCCACAGGAAGCGACATATCATCATAAATAACTATCATCTCTGTTTCAGGATCTATTTTATAAAAATTCAAAATCTGAATTATTGAATCTCCACTGAGATTCATATAAGTCTGCGGTTTTAAAAGAAGAATTTTTTCTCCCTTGTAGTTTGCTTCTCCTACAAGGCCTTTAAATTTTTCTTTAAAATCATAAACTTTTAATTCTTCCGCAAGTTTATCTATTACCATAAATCCAAGATTATGTCTTGTGTTTTCATATTCTTTTCCCGGATTTCCAAGTCCTACTATTAGTTTCATTAATTTTTCTTTCTCCATATCTATTAAATTTTCTCTTAAAGGTAAAAGGCTGATTTTTTAATCAGCCTTTTAATTATTTTTCATAGTCTTAGCAGTTTGCACAGAAATGTTTTGCAAGTCCGCCAAGAGATGTTTCTCTGTATTCTTCTTTCATATCTCTTCCTGTTTCACCCATTGTTATTACAACTTCGTCGAAAGATACACTGTGCTGCCCATCTGTATATAAAGCATAGTTTGCTGTATCAAGAGCTTTTGCAGCTGCTGATGCATTTCTTTCTATACAAGGAATTTGCACATATCCTCCTATCGGGTCGCAAGTAAGTCCTAGGTTATGTTCAAGAGCCATTTCAGCTGCATATTCTATCTGCTCCATAGTTCCGCCCATTAAGAATGCTGCCATTCCTGCTGCCATTGCACAAGCTGTTCCAACTTCAGCCTGACAACCTGCTTCTGCTCCTGAAATACTTGCATTTTCTTTAACTATGTTTCCAATAAGTCCTGCCACAGCAAGAGCTTTTACTACTTCTTTATCATCAAGTTTAAACGCTTCTTTTAAAGTATAAAGTGTTCCAGGAATAACTCCTGCAGCACCACAGGTAGGAGCTGTTACAACTCTTCCTCCTCCTGCATTTTCTTCAGAAACTGCTAAAGTATAAGCAAAAAGTTTTCCTCTGAATTGTCTTACTTTTCCTTCAGATCTTGATCTTCTGTAGAAAGTTTGAGCTCTTCTCTTAAGCCCAATGCTTCCAGGAAGAACACCGTCTTTTGCTATTCCTCTTTCAACAGCTTCTTTCATAGCTTTCCATATTTCAAGAAGGAAATATTCAATGTCTTCATCTTCATATTGAGTTACATATTCCCACAACTCTTTTTTATTCTCTTTACACCATGCCATTATGTCGTCCATTTTTTTCAATGGATAAACTGTTGAAGCTGAATATCTGTCTTGTCCCTCTTCAACTATTGTTCCTCCTCCTACAGAAAAAACAAGCCAGTTTTTCATTTCGTTTCCATCTTTGTCATAAGCAAAAAATCTCATTCCGTTAGTATGGAAAGGATGAACTACTTCTGGTTTCCAAACTATTTCAGTTTTTACCGGTTCTAAAGTTTTTTCAATTATCCAGTCTGTCAGATGTCCTTTTCCTGTAAGGGCAAGAGAACCGTAAAGTTCAACTTTATAAGATGCTGCCTCAGGTGTTTCTCCCTTAAATCTTCTTGCTGCTCTTTCAGGTCCCATTGTATGAGAACTTGAAGGTCCATTACCAATCTTAAATAACTCCTTTAACGAATCCATTTTTTCCTCCTTAACAACATTACTTTTATTTTTAATCTTCAGGATAAAATCAAATTACTGTCTGATTTCTCCGGCAAATTTTGTTCTTATTATATTAAGCACTTTATCAATAACCTTGTTAATATCTTCTTCGTTTAAAGTTCCGACTTTATTTCTTAAAGTTAAACCTATGGCAACTGATTTTTTACCAGCCTCAATATGTTCTCCTTTATAGATGTCAAATAATTCAACTGTTTCTATAAAGTCTGAGCTTCTCTTAATCATGTCTATCATATCCCCAACAAGCACACTGTCATCTAGTACAACTGCAAGGTCTCTTGTCACTTCAGGATATTTAACAATTCTTTCATATTTAAATTTTTTGCTGATATATTGTTTTAAAAGAGTAAGATTAATTTCAGCCACATAAGCTCTCTCTTTTTTAATATCCATTTTTTCTGCAACATCAGGATGAATTTCTCCAAATGTTCCAACAACAACTTTACCAACTTTTATGTCAGCTGCTCTTCCAGGATGGAAGTTAGGGTTTGCTGTTCTTTCAAGTTTATATCTCTTTGCACCTATAAGTTCAAGATATTCTTCCACATATCCCTTAAGCATATAGAAGTCATAAGCTTCAGGTTTTGGATTCCATAAAGTTCTGTGGTCTCTTCCGCAGATACCTATTGCAACATGAATATCCTCTTGAGCAAGTTCTTCAGCTTTTTTAAATACTTTAGCAACCTCAAATATTTTTAATGAATCTTGGTTTCTGTTAAGATTTTCTCTTATATTTGTAAGAATGCTGTAAACAAGAGATGGTCTCATCATGCTCATAGTTTCAGCTATTGGATTTTTTATCATTATAACTTCATCTTCAATGTGAAGAAGATCTTTTACACTTTTATCAATAAAACTGTAGTTTATAACTTCTTGTAATCCTATTTTTGCAAGAACAACTTTTGATTCGTCCATAAGTCTTATAGGCTCTGCTTTTACTCCTGCTGTTATATTTTCAACAGGCATTTTAGCTTCAATATTTTCAAAACCATACATTCTTATTATCTCTTCATAAAGGTCTGCACTTCTTGTTAAGTCTTGTCTGTAGCTTGGAGGAGTAACAACTGCTGTTTCCTGTCCTATAGCTTTTATTTCAAGACCTAAGTTTGTAAGAATTTTTGCAACTTCTTGAGCATCTATATCTTTACCCATGAATTTTCTGAATTTTTTTATATCCAGAGGAATTTCTATTTTAGAGAATTTTACAGGATAAATATCTTTAGCTTTTCCAACAATATTTCCATCTGCAATTTCATAAATAAGGCTTGTTACTCTGTCTAAAACCTCTGCAACATTTTCTATGTCAGTTCCTCTTTCGTTTCTGTATCCAGATTCACTTGTTATTCCTAATTTTTTACCAGTTCTTCTTATGTTTTCAGGTGTAAAATATGCAACTTCTATGAATATATCTTTTGTTTCATTTGTAATTCCGCTGTCAAGTCCTCCCATTACACCTGCTATAGATAGAGGCTTTTCTGAATCAGCTATTACAAGTTCTCCATCAAGTTCTAACTCATCTCCCATAAGAGTAGTAAGTTTTTCACCTTTTTTTGCTGCTCTTACAACTATTGTCATATCTTTTATTTTACTTAAATCATAAGTGTGAATTGGCTGGTTGTATTCAAACATAACAAAGTTTGTTGCATCAACTATGTTATTTACAGGATTAAGTCCCATAGATTTTATTCTTCTTTTTAACCATTCAGGAGATTCTTTTACAGTAATGTTTCTCATTACTCTTCCTGCAAATCTTTTACATCTTTCTTTATCTTCTATTTCTATTCTTACATTATTTGAAACATCTTCAAGAGTTTCAAAAACGTCAAATGATGGATATTTTACTTTTCTTCCGTAATAAGCTGCTATCTCTCTTGCAATTCCTATATGAGAAAGACAGTCAGGTCTGTTTGGAGTGATTTCAAGTTCAAATATAACATCATTTAAATTTGCATATTTTCTATATTCTTCACCTATTGGTGCATCTTCTGGAAGAATTACTACTCCCTCTGCATCATTTCCTATTCCAAGCTCCATCTCAGAACATATCATTCCGCAAGATTCAATTCCTCTTATCTTTGTTTTTGCTATTTTTCTGTCTCCTGGAAGAACTGCTCCTACTTTTGAAACTATTACTTTATCTCCAAGTCTGTGGTTTGGAGCTCCGCATACTATTTGAAGAGGTTCTCCTTCTCCAACATCAACTTTTGTTAAAGTTAATTTTTCAGCATTTGGATGTTTTCCATATTCAACAACCTGTCCTATTACAACGTTGTCTAAATCTTTTCCTTGAACTGTTATAGCTTCAACTTCTTGTCCTATCATAGTCAAAGCATTTTCAAGTTCTTTTACATCTTCTTTTATATCTACATATTCTTTAAGCCATTCTAACGAAATTAACATTCTGCCTCCACTCTCCTACTTAAATTGTTTTAAAAATCTCATATCATTTTCAAAGAATGCTCTTAAATCATCTATTCCGTGTCTAAGCATAGTAATTCTTTCTATACCCATTCCAAAGGCAAAACCTGAAACTTCGTCAGCTTTATATCCTACAGCCTCAAGAACTGCAGGGTCTACCATTCCGCAGCCCATAATTTCAAGCCAACCGCTTCCTTTACATACTCTGCATCCTTTTCCTTTACAAATAACACATTCAACGTCCATTTCAGCACTAGGCTCTGTGAATGGGAAGAAGTGCGGTCTAAATCTTACTCTTGTTCCCTGTCCAAATATTTTTTCTATGAATTCTGTAAGAATTGCTTTTAAGTTGGCAAAAGAAATATTTTCTCCTACCATAAGCCCCTCTATTTGATGGAACATTGGTGTGTGAGACACATCATAGTCAGGTCTGTAAACTTTACCTGGACAAACCATTCTGAAAGGCGGTTTATGTTCCTGCATATATCTTATCTGCACTGCTGATGTCTGAGTTCTTAATACCACATCATCAGAAATATAGAAAGTATCTGTTATATCTCTTGATGGGTGTGATTCTGGAATATTAAGCATATCAAAGTTATATTTTACATATTCTATTTCAGGACCATCTGCAATGTCAAATCCCATATCCATAGATATTTTTTTCAAAAGGTCTGTTGTTTCTGTTATAGGGTGCAGACTTCCCTGATTTGTTTTCTTACCTGCAAGAGTTATGTCTATTACTTCCTCTTCAAGCTGTTTTGCTTTAAGCTCTTTTGTGATTTCTATTTTTTTGCTTTCAAGCATATCTGTTATCTCTGTTCTCACTTCATTAAGAAGCTGCCCGACAACAGGTCTTTCTTCTGCAGACAAATTTTTCATTCCTTTAGAAATTTCAGTCAGCTGACCTTTTTTTCCTAAAAACTTGACTCTTAAATCTTCCACTTCTTGAAGAGTTGAAGAATTCAGAATTTCTTGTCTTGCTTCATTTTTCAGTAAAGATAATTTATCTTTCATTTTTCCTCCCACCTAAAATTAATCCAAATTTTTATGTGTAAATTTTATTTTTTTGCCCTGTTCTATTTCTATAACTCCATATTTTCCATTTAATACAGCTCCAGGATTAAAAAGAGTTATAACTTTATCCTGTCCGTCTCCGCGACGGCGGCTGAATGTATCTACGCAATCTGGGTTGTGGGTATGACCAAAGACAATAACATCTGCTTTCTCCTCATATCCTTTTTCCTCTATACGTGAATAATCCCTTTTTACACTATAAATGTGACCGTGAGTCAGAAAGAATCTCACTCCTTCTAACTCAACGGTAATTTCATCTTTTGTTGTATAATCATCATAGTCACAGTTTCCACGGACTATAAAAAACTTTATTTCTAGAAAAATAAGCTCCATTTCCAAAGCATCGCTTGAGCAGTCCCCTGAAAAAAGAACTACATCAGGTTTTTCCCACTTACATGCTTTATAAAATCTTTCAAAACACCCGTGAGTGTCTGATACAGCTAATATTTTCATAAGTACCTGCCTGTTTTTTACTTAAATTTTATAAAAGAAATTAAGCTATAAATAAAGTTGTTTCAACATCTTCCATTATTTTTACTCCAACTTTCTTTGTTATTTTTTCAAAAATATATGAATTACTTAAATTTCCCATAATAAGAACGTCTTCTTCTTTTGCTATTTTCAAGAATTCGTCAGAATCTGCTTTCATTATTTTCTTTGAAACAAGTTTTATTCCTTTTCCTTTTATAAACTCGTTTAAATAATTTTCGTGAACTTCCTCTTCATCATGTTCATGATCTTGAGGGTCTATAAGCTCAAGAGATGTAATTTCATCTACATGAGTAAAAATGTTTATAAATCTTTGGAAACTTTTATTTACTTTTGTTCCGTCGTCATTTGAAATTGCAACTTTATCAAGTTTTAAAACTTTGTCTCTTACAACGATAATAGGTTTGAAGAAACGTTTTAAAATTGCTATTAAATCTTCTGAGAATTTATCTTCTTTTTCTATAAGAAGAATATCTGATTTTTTAAGCTCTTCTATTACCACTTCTGGAGTAATACCAAATTTTACTTCAAGCTCAGCATCTACTCCTCTTTCTTTAAGCTGCTCTTTTATGTTTGCAATTTCATGTTCTTCATAACGATTCCATTCTTCGTTAATTCCTGCAATCATAGGTTCAAGCATTATTCCGTCAACTGCATTTGGAAGAAATTCCTTTTTTCTCACATCTCTTACATGAAGAGGTCTGATTGAAAAACCAAAGTTGTCTCTTAAATAAACAGCACTGTCAATAAGATTTTCCCTGTTGTAACCATTACCTAATACTAAAAGTACATTTCTTTCCATAAACACCACGTCCTTTTTTAGTTTTCCTCTGAATCGTCTGACCCTTGTTCACTTTCGTACTGCATCTGCTCTTCATCTTCATTTTCAAAAGTGCTCATATATTTATTTTCAAAATCTTCCTTTTCAGATGATTGATTTCCAACTTCGCCTTTGCTTTCTAATTCTTCTCTCTGATCATCAGAAATAATTTTTTCTTCATCTTTTTCGCTTTTTACTTTTGCTATTGCCACAACTTTTTCTTCGTCAGAAGTTCTCATTATTTTTACTCCCTGAGTGGCTCTTCCATAAATTGAAACAGATTCTATCGGAGTTCTTATTACAACACCTGATGATGTTATTGCCATAAGCTCTTCATCATCTCTTACAGGTTTTACCTCAACGATATTTCCTGTTTTGTCACTGCATTTGAAGTTTATAACTCCTTTTCCTCCTCTTCCTTGAAGCGGATATTCATTAACTCTTGTTCTTTTTCCAAATCCATTTTCTGTTACAGTAAGAATTGTTTCTTCATCTTCGTTTTTAATAAGAAGACCTGATACAACACTGTCTCCATGTCTTAGGGTAATTCCTTTTACTCCTGTGGCATTTCTTGACATACTTCTGAATTCACTTGTTTTTGTTCTCACTGAATATCCGAATTTTGTTGCTATAAATAATTCATCATCTTCAGAAGTTACAACACCGACAAATATTAAGTCATCATCTTCTCTAAGTTTTACAGCTTTAAGTCCTCCGCTGTGAATATTTTGGAATTCCATTAAGTTTGTTTTCTTAACTGTTCCGTCTTGAGTAAGGAAGATAATTTCTTTTTTGTTTGTAAATTCTTTTATTTTTATAGTAAATCTTACCTTTTCATTTTCTTGAAGTTTTATAATGTTTTCGATAAGTTTTCCTCTTGCCTGTTTAGAACTTTCTGGGATTTCGTAGGCTTTTATATTGAATACTCTTCCTTTGTTTGTAAATATCATCATGCTGTCATGTGTTGACATGATTTCCATATCCTGCACAAAGTCGTCTTCAACTGTATGCTGTGTTGATACCCCTTTTCCTCCTCTCTTCTGAGATTTGTACTGATCAAGTCCTATTCTTTTTACATACCCTTTATTTGTTATTGTTATTATAACTTTTTCTTGTTTTATAAGGTCTTCCCTGTCTATTACAAGTCTTTCATCTTCTATACTTGTTCTTCTAGGGTCGTTGTATTTTTCCTTTAATTCTGTAAGCTCTTTTTTCATTATTTCATAAATTTTATTTTCATCTGCAAGAATTTCTTTAAGTTCTTTTATTTTTATTTCAAGTTCTTGGAACTCCTGCTCGATTTTTTCTCTTTCAAGACCAGTAAGTCTTTGAAGTTTCATATCCATAATAGCTTTTGCCTGAACTTCTGAAAAAGCATATCTTTCAATAAGAGCTTCTTTAGCTTCATTTCCATCTTTTGATGCTCTTATTAGCTCAATTATTCTGTCTATATTTTCAAGAGCAATTCTGAAACCTTGTAAGATATGATCTCTTTTTTCAGCTTTATCCAAATCATATCTTGTTCTTCTTGTTATTACATCAAATCTGTGTTTCATGTATTCTTCAAGCACTTGTTTAAGATTTAAAACCTTAGGAACATTTTTTACAAGGGCAAGCATTATTACTCCAAATGTGCTTTGAAGATCTGTGTATTTATATAATTTGTTAAGAACTAATTCAGGTTCTTCCCCTCTTTTAAGTTCTATAACAATTCTTATTCCCTCTCTGTCTGATTCATCTCTTAAATCAGAAATTCCTGTAAGTTTCTTTTCTCTTACAAGAGCCGCTATTCTTTCAATAAGAGCTGATTTATTTAATTGGTAAGGAATTTCTTTTACAACAAGAGAAACTCTTCCGGATTTTGCTTCCTCTGTTTCAATTTTTCCTCTTACTCTAAGTCTTCCTCTTCCTGTTGCATAAGCCTCTCTTATACCTTTTCTTCCGTCAATTATTCCCCCTGTCGGGAAATCAGGTCCCGGAATATATTCCATAAGTTCATCTGTTGTTATATCTCTGTTATCTATAAGAGCAAGAGTTCCGTCAACAAGCTCCCCAAGATTATGAGGAGGAATATTTGTTGCCATTCCTACTGCAATCCCTGTTGATCCGTTTAATAAAAGATTTGGCAGTTTTGCAGGAAGAACAACCGGTTCATCTAAAGAGTCATCAAAGTTCTTTCTGAAATCTATTGTATCTTTATCAATATCTTCAAGAAGCTCCCCTGTTATCTTTTTCATTCTTGCTTCTGTATATCTCATTGCAGCTGCAGAGTCCCCGTCGATTGAACCAAAGTTTCCGTGACCGTCAACAAGTTCATATCTGTAGTTAAACTCCTGTGCCATTCTTACCATTGTATTGTAAACTGCTGTATCTCCGTGAGGATGATACTTACCTAAAACTTCCCCTACGATTCTGGCAGATTTTTTATATGCTTTATCGTAAGTCATTCCCATTTCATTCATGGCGAATAATATTCTTCTGTGAACAGGTTTCAAACCGTCTCTTACGTCTGGTAAGGCTCTGCTTACTATAACGCTCATGGAATAATCCAGATAAGACTGTTTCATTTCCTCTTCTATATATCTGTTAATTATATTAGACATTCTTTAATTTCCTCCTAAGCAATATATAATAAAATTATATATCCAAGTTTTTAACAAATTCTGCTCCATCTTCAATAAACTTTCTTCTCGGCTCAACTTTGTCACCCATAAGTTTATCAAAAATCATATCAGCTTCTCTTGCATCATCAACTTTTACCTGATAGAAAGTTCTTGTATCAGGATCCATTGTTGTTTCCCAAAGCTGCTCAGGATTCATCTCTCCAAGACCTTTATATCTTTGAAGAGCATATTTTCTATTTTCTCCCTCTAAATTATCAACAATGAATTTAAGCTGTTTGTCATCATAAGCATACTGAATTGTTTTTCCTGTTGTTATCTTATACAAAGGCGGCTGTGCTATATATATGTTTCCATTGTGAAGAAGCTCAACCATATATCTGTAAAAGAATGTCAAAAGAAGAGTTCTTATGTGGGCACCGTCAACGTCGGCATCTGTCATAAGAATTATTTTTCCATATCTAAGTTTTGATATATCAAAATTTTCTCCCATTCCTGCACCAAATGCTGTTATCATAGCTCTTATTTCAGCATTTTCAAGTGCCTTGTGAAGACCTGCTTTTTCAACATTAAGAATTTTTCCTCTAAGAGGAAGTATTGCCTGAAATCTTCTGTCTCTTCCCTGTTTTGCTGATCCGCCTGCTGAATCTCCTTCGACTATATATATTTCACATTCGTCAGGATTTTTTGATGAACAGTCAGCAAGTTTTCCAGGAAGTGACCCGACTTCAAGAGCTGATTTTCTAAGAACAAGTTCTCTTGCTTTTTGTGCTGCTTCTCTTGCTCTCTTTGAATTTAAAACTTTATCTATTATTATTTTTGTGTCAGCAGGAGTATCTTCTAAGAACATTTTTAATTGTGTTCCTACTATATTTGATACTATTCCTGTAACTTCAGAGTTTCCTAATTTTGTTTTTGTCTGACCTTCAAATTGAGGCTGTGCTATTTTTATTGAAATAATTGCAGAAAGCCCTTCCCTTATATCAGACCCTTGTAATTTTCCGTCTTTATCTTTTAAGAACCCTTGAGATTTTCCTACATCATTTATAACTCTTGTAAGAGCAGTTCTAAATCCGCTGACATGAGTTCCACCTTCGTGAGTGTGAATATTATTTACAAAAGAGTAAACACTTTCTCTTTGGTTTGTGTTGTATATCATTACTGCTTCAACAACTATTCCGTCAGCTTCCCCAGACATATAAATAGGTTCTTTTATAAGAGCAATATTATCCTGCTCTACATCTTTTATATAATCTATAATCCCGCCTTCAAATTTAAGATCTGCAACAACTTCTGGATCTTTTCTTTTGTCAGTAAGAGTTATTCTTAAACCTTTATTTAAATATGCAAGCTCTTTTAGTCTTGTATCTAAAGTTTCAAAGCTGTAAACTAAAGTTTCAAAAATTTGATAGTCTGCTTTAAATCTTACTTTTGTTCCTGTAACAGATGTATCTCCTATTGTTTTTACCGGCTCAACAGGTGTTCCTCTGTTATATTTCTGATACCAGATTTTCCCGTCTCTCTGAACTTCAACTTCAAGCCATTCTGAAAGAGCATTTACTACCGATATACCAACTCCGTGAAGTCCCCCTGAAACTTTGTAGTTGTCATTTTCAAATTTTCCTCCTGCATGAAGAACTGTAAGAACTATTTCAAGAGCTGACTTTCCATATTTAGGGTGTATCCCTGTTGGAATTCCTCTTCCGTTATCTATAACTTCTATTATATTGTCAGGAAGTACGTTAACAATTATTTTGTCACAGTATCCGGCAAGTGCCTCGTCGATAGAGTTATCCACAACCTCCCAGACAAGATGGTGAAGTCCTCTTTCTGATGTTGTTCCAATATACATTCCCGGTCTTTTTCTAACTGCTTCAAGTCCTTCCAAGACCGTAATGTTTTCTGCTTGATAATTATTCATTATTTTACATAACCTCCAAAAGATAATACTTCAAAAATGAAACTTTTCCATTAAAAGTTTCTAAAATAATCTATCTTAAATCTTTTATCTACTGATTTTTAATATCTGTTTATTGTAAGGCTTTCTTTCTCTCCTCTGCACTTAGAACATAATTTTTCTTTCCCGAAAAATATAGTCCCGCAGTTTTCACATTTTTTATACCCTTTTTCCAGCAGATATTTTTCTCTTTTTTTAGCAAGAACTGAAAGATATTTTATGCTTTCAGAAACTGACATATCTTTTGTTTTATACTCTGTCAATTTTTCTGTTTTTTCATGGAAGATAATTCCCTCTCCTCTTTCAAGTTTTGCCTCAAGATTTATTTTTCTTACTCTGTATTTTATATCAACAACATACTCCCCTTTAAGAAGTCTGTTAATTTTTTCTATATATCTTTCTTTCCTCATATTCATAGCATGAAGACAGATTGAATTTTCCACAGCTGTGTATAATATTCCGTCTTTTATTCCCAGCGGCTCTGATTTTATTGCAAGATCATCTGTTATTCCCTGCCAAGCCCCTTTTATAATTGAAATACGAAGAGTTCCGCTTTTTTTTACAGCTTCCTCTATCATTTTTTTTACACTAATCGGCTCGTTCATAAACTTCTCCTTTATCAACAAGGAAATTTTTTGATTCTATGTTAAGAAGATCCGTTGAAGTTATAATAACCTGTATATCTCTTTTATTCAGATAATTTATTATACTCTCTTTTCTTATAGAATCAAAGTATGAAGATACATCATCTATTAAAAAAATCGGGTTCTCTCTTTTTTCTTTTAACACCATATCTATTTCAGAAAGTTTCAGCGAAAAAATAATTGACTTCTTTTCTCCTTGAGATGAAAAGGATTTCGCCTCTCTTCCATCTAAAAGAAAAAGAAAGTCATCTTTCTGAGGACCTACCATAGAATAGCCATATTTAAGTTCTTTTGAAAATTCTTTCTGTATATCTTCACGAAGTTTGTTTTCAAGTTCTTGAACTGTAAATTTTTTAATATCCCCCATTTCAGAACTGTAGACCAGATTAAGTTCTTTTCTGCTGTCAAAAAGTTTTCTGTAGTTAAGATTTAAAATTATCGAAATATTTTTTACATATTCAAGCCTTTTTTTTATGACTCTTGCCCCATATTTTATAAATTCATCTTCATATATGGAAAACATCGGGTCTTTATGTTCTCTGTTTTTCAGATATTTATTTCTGATTTTCAAAAGTTTTGTATATTGTTTAAGATTTTGAAAATATTCATGGCTGCTCTGTGCTATCTCGCTGTCGAAAAACTTCCTTCTGACTCCGGGAGACCCAACTATAAGTTCTATATCTTCAGGAATAAATGACACCACATTTACTTTCCCGTAATATTCATCATAAGATATTCTTTTTTTATTGAGCCTGTATTCTTTTTTACTGCTGTCTATTTTTACAGATATATTTTTATCACTTAATCTGTCTTCGTATTCCATAAAGCAGCCTGTTTTCATTTTCCCGTATTTTATAAGGTCTGCATTTTTAGAAGTACGAAAACTTTTTCCTGTTGCACCAAAATACACCGCTTCTATTATACTGGTTTTTCCCTGCCCGTTTTTTCCAAGAAACAGATTTATCTTAGGAGAAAATTTTATATTTCTGTCTGAAAGATTTCTGAAATTTATATAATTTATCTCTAAGATTTTCAATCTGCCACCTCTTAATTATTCCACTTCAAATGTTTTACCGGCTATTTCAACTTTATCTCCTTTATAAAGTTTTTTACCGCGTCTTTCTTCTACTTCTCCATTAACCTTTACTTCTCCGGCAAGAATCATATCTTTTGCATGAACTCCGCTTTCTGCCACTCCTGTCCATTTTAAAAACTGATCAAGTTTTATATACTCAGTTTGTATCTTTATTTTTTCCATATTCACATCTCCTGTTTTTTGGTCACACTTATTAGATTATAATATATTTTATCACAAATCCGTTTAGATGTCATTAAAGTTTAACCTTTTTAAATTGTGCTTAACATAAAAAAATTTTTTCAAAAAACAAAAAACTTTCCATTGTTTCCCCTGAGTCTATTGAGTACATCCCTGTTTTTTGATTTTCATGGTATAGTTTGGATAGACAAAAAGAAATAAATTTTTGAAGGAGGAAAGAATATGAAATTTACTTTTTTAGGTTACAGTCAGGAAAAACTTATCGAAAATGGAATTGATTTAAAAGAAGCATCTATTTTACGTCTCGTGGCAGATTTACACAAAGGACTTGTTAATAAGAAAAAATATTCTGTCTTTAACAATGAAATTTATGTGTGGTTCACATACGGATACCTCGCCAGACAATTTCCAATAGCAGGAAGTGAAAAAACTATAATGAGAAAAATAAATGAGCTTGTGGAAAAGGGATTTTTGAAAAAAATAATAAAAACAAACAAAAACGGAATGGCTGGAACATATATGTATATAGCTGTCTCAAAAAAATATGAAGAGCTTGACCCTTTCAGTGAAGAAAATTATAAGAATATTTACGATTTGTCCGATTATTCTTTCTAAATTAAGTGACAAATTTTCATATGGGGTAAACCTTTTTAGAAAGAGGTATAATTAATTTATCACCCGCCCCTATACATTTTTGTATTTCACCCATGACAAAGTGTCATAACAAATATTAATCTATATATATTAATCTAATAATATAAAATATAATTATAATATATCAAATTAGAATTAACAAAATGTCACCCACACATGAAAAATTGTCATATGATTAATTTTACATTTGACAATGAGAAGATATTACAGTATAAAATAATATAGGTCAGAATATTTATGGAGGAAAAATAAAATGGAATATAGAAGCAAAGATATAGCAAGAGCTGCAATAATGCTTGCCATGTCTACCCGTGAAGAAGAGATGGAACTTAAAGAAAGCTATAAAAAATCCGGAATAAAAAGTGCTGCTGTTGATATCGGCGGAGATATAATACAGTCTATTTCAAAAATTCTTGAAAGAACAATGGTAGCTTCAAAAAGAAATGAGATAATAAAAGATTCACATGTGTATGACGGAGCTTTAACCGGAGCAACAAGAGAAGCTATTGCTCAGGTTATGGATAAGGCTGCAGGATTTAACGTTGGTGGAAAAATAGGAATTGCAAGATACAGAGAACATCTTTCTGTGTGTATTTTTTTAAACATTGGAATGTTTCGTTTAGATGATGTTGTAATAGGGCTTGGTCACAGAGCAATCCCTGTTGATGATGAATAATAAAATTATTATTTTTTTGTTGACAAATAAATCTCATAGGTATATAATTCACACAACAGTAGAACCGCAAGAGGCGGAAATGTAGAATAGTAGAAGTTTTAAAAGTAGAAAATAGTTTGTAGAATTGTAGAATAGTAGGAAATGAAATATAGTAAAAATATTTAAGAGGGAAATTTTATTTTTTGTTCTCTTAGTTTATTTATATATAACTGCCTTTTTACAATTCGTAAAAAGGCTTTTTTATTTTTAAAACAAAGGGAGGGAAATTTATGAATACCAGTGTTTTAAAAGAAAAAATTGTAGGATTTGCAGTAATGATGTTTTTATTTATCGGGGTGTTTCTTATACAGCACACACCTTTAAAAGCGGCAGAAAAATTTGTGATAGGAATAAGCCAGTTTGCAGAACACCCTGCACTTGATGCAGTGAGACAAGGTTTTGAAGATGAACTTAAAGCTCAAGGTGTTGAAACTGAAATTATTTATAAAAATGCTCAAGGGGATACAGGAGCTGCAGGAATTATAGCTCAAAAATTTGCAGCTGATAAAGTTGATTTAATTTTTGGAATAGCAACAATTTCTGCTCAGACAGCAAAACAGGCAACAAATACAATTCCTGTTTTATTCAGTGCAGTTACAGACCCTGTTCATTCACAGCTTGTAAACTCAATGGAAAATGTAGGGGGAAATGTTACAGGAACTACTGATGCAAGCCCAATGGATAAACAGCTTGCTCTTTTCAAACAATTAGATTCAAATATTAAAAAAGTTGGAATCATATACAATACAAGCGAATCAAATTCAGAAATTCAAGTGGCACAGGCAAAAGAAATTGTAAAACCTCTTGGAATGGAAATCGTAACAGTTGGAGTTAATAATATAAATGATATTCCGCAGGCTGTTAATTCTCTTTCTTCAAAAGCAGATGCCTTATACGTAATAACTGACAACATTGTAGCTTCTGCAGCAGGACTTATTGCAAAATCAGCAGCAGAAAGAAAAATGCTTACAATAGCAGCTGAAGAAGGACCTGTTAAAAGCGGGCTTTTAATGACAGACGGACTTAGCTACTACGAACTTGGAAAACAAACAGGGGTAATGGCAAAGAAAATTCTTGTGGACAAAGTAAATCCAAAAGATATGCCTGTTGAAAGTTTACAAAACACAACAAAAATCGTAAATGAAAACACAATGAAAAAATTAAAACTTGATAAAAATAATCCAGCTTTTGAAGGAGCTGTATTCGTAAAATAAAAATAAATTACTTGAAATGAGGAGCTTTTTATGAATTCACTTTTAACTATTTCTTTAGAACAGGGACTTATATTTGCAGTTCTTGCAATAGGAGTTTTTATAACATACAAAATACTTGATTTTCCTGATATGTCAGTTGAAGGAACTTTTCCTCTGGGAGCATTTATATTTGCAAAATTTGTAACAGGGGGAATGAATCCTGTAACAAGTACCATTTTAGCTTTTGTTTTTGGTTCTCTTGCAGGGATAATCACATATTTTCTTCATATAAAAATGAGAATAGCCTCACTTCTTGCAGGAATTCTTACTATGACAATTCTTTATTCAGTGAACTTAAGAATAAATGGAAAAGCAAATATCCCTTTATACAATAATGGTTCAGTTTTCGATTATGGAAACAAAATCCTTGTTCTTGCAGTGATAGTTATTATAATCAAAGTTCTTATGGATATATTTTTAAAAACAGAAATTGGTTATCTGCTTATAGCCACAGGGGACAACGAAACACTTGTAAAATCTTTAGGAGTCAGCTGTGATAAATTTAAACTTTTAGGTCTTATGCTTTCAAACGGAATTGTTTCTGTAAGCGGGGCTTTAATGGCACAAAGCCAAGGCTTTTCAGATATAAATATGGGAACTTCCATAATTGTTTCAGCTCTTGCTTCTATCATAATAGGCGATACAATTCTAAAAAAATCAACAAAAATAAACGGGACGACAAGAGCAGTCTTAGGAGCAGTAAGTTATAAAATAATCGGAGGATTTGCAATAGATTTAGGATTTGCACCAACAGATTTAAAAGCTATAAGTGCAGCTATTGTAATTATATTTATCGGATACAACAATATGTCATTTTTCAATTTTAAGAAAAAATAAAAGAGAGGTAATTAAAATGCTTACTATAAAAAATCTTGTAAAAAACTTTAATGAAGGCACTGAAAATGAAATAAATATATTTAACGGATTTAATCTTCAAGTAAATGAAAGCGAATTTGTAGCTGTACTTGGGTCAAACGGCTGCGGGAAAAGCACTCTGTTTAATCTTATAAGCGGGTCGCTTAAAGATAACGGCGGAAATATAATCCTTGGGGGAGAAGATATAAGCCAGATGAAAGAGGAAGAAAGAGCAGGAAAAATAGGAAAAGTTCATCAAGACCCCTCAAAAGGTGTTTCTCCGTCTCTTACAATCTTAGAAAATCTTTCTCTTGCTGCAAAGAAAAGTGAAAAATTTTCTCTTAGAAGACTTATAAGAAAAGAGAACAAAGAAAAATTTATTGAAATGTTAAAAGAACTTGATTTAGGTCTTGAAAATAAACTTAATACTCAGGTTAAATTTCTTTCCGGGGGACAGAGACAGGCTCTTTCTCTTATTATGGCAACAATGAAAAAACCTGAACTGCTTCTTCTTGATGAGCATACAGCAGCTCTTGACCCTAAAACTTCGAGAATGATAATGGCAAAAACAAAACAGCTTATTGACAAGCAGAAAATTACTGCTATGATGATTTCTCATAATTTAAGAGATGCTATAAAATACTCTGACAGAATTATAATGCTTGATAAAGGAAGAGTTATCCTTGATGTTAAGAGCAAAGACATCACTGAAGGAGAACTTTCAAAAATTTACTCTTCAAAAGCTGAAAAAGAAATGACAGCAATGGCAAGTTAAAAATTTTAATTTATCTCTCTAAAAATGGCATATAAACAGGCTGATGAACTTTGTTCATTGGTCTGTTTTTTATATTTAATTCTTTTTATAAATTTATACTTGTAAAATACTTACAAATGGATTATCATTAAATTAGAAACAAATTTTTTCAGAATTTTTCTAAATTTTGAATATTAAACTTTAAAAAACTGTATAATTAATTATAAGTATTTCAACAGCAGAAGAAGATAAAAATTCTGCTGTTTTTTTGTTTATTTATAATAAAAAATAATAAATCTTTATTACAAAATCTTCTTTTAATAGCTGTATAAAAACTTATAACTTATTCAACATTTTTTATTCATGTTTGATTTTCTTTTTTAGTATACTTATGCAAAATAATTTTTTATAAATACATCTGTAAAAATATATTTTTTAAGGGGGTTATGTAAATGATGGAAGAAAGTATATTTAAAAGCTGTTTAAAAAGAAAGGTGAAATTCACTGCAAGTACCTTTGTTAAATTTTTAATTACAGGTACAGTTGCACTTTCTCTTACTGCCTGCGGTGGCGGAGGAGGGGGAGGTGGTTCTTCTTCGTCTGGTGGAAACGGAGGAGGAGTTATAGAAAAACCATCTGTTGAAAACACTGAACTTTCTAAAGAAACTCTGGTAACAGAAAACCAAATTTTTACAAATAAAGGAAATGTTAATTTAACTGAAAATAAAACTGAAGACAGTGTTGTTGGTATTGTCGGAAAAAACAGCGATATTTTAAATGAAGCAAAAATAAAAATTGACGATATTACTGTTAATAGTTCTAAAATATTTTTAGCTTCTGAAACAGGAGAAAACATATTAAAAAAATTCCAAGAAAAAGGAAAATCTTTTGCAATTTTTGCTGAAGGTGGTTCTGTTACAAATGCTAAAGAAGGAAGACTTAATATTACAGGAGACTCTGTTACTGGTATTGTAGGAGTTTATTCTGATATTACAAATAAAGGAAAAATTTTTACAACAGATAACATAGAAGATACAAAAGAAGCTGTAGGAATTATGTCCATAGGAAGTAATGTTACAAATGATGGAGATATTAATCTTGTAAGTTATGATGGTGTTGGTATCTGGGCTTTTAATAATGGAGCTGACTTAGATGGAATAATAGTTGACAATAATGGAAAAAGAATTTCTGTAATTAATAATGGAAATATTTCTATTAAAGGTGAAGAGTCAAGAGGTATTGTAGCAGATGGAGCAGATATTGATGTTGTAAACAATGGAAATTTATCTCTTGAAGGAATAGACGTTGATGGAATAGTTGTGCAGGGAAATAATATTTCTGTAAAAAATAATAAAGGAGCAGAAATTGTTGTTACAAATAACGGGACAAAAGAAAATCACGAAAAAATTGAATATATAAGCGGAATAAATATAAAAAAAGGACAAGGAAATACAGTTGTTAATGAGGGAAATATAACTGTTTCTATTAATACAGATGATGGAGTTTATGTTGCTTCTGGAATAACTTCTGATGAAAAAGTTGATATTACAAACTCAGGAACTATTACTGTCAATGCTAATTCAAAAGCAGACAACAGTAATGATGATACACCAGCACATATTTACTTAGAAGATTTTTCTTATGGAATAAAAACAAATGGAAAAATTACAAATGAAGCAGGGGGAACAATTAATATTTCTGGAACTGCAATAGGTATGACAGGAAAAGATGTAACTAATAACGGTACAATAAATATTACAGGTATTGATGATGAAACTGATGATGGAGTAAAAACACCTATTGGAATATTTGTATCTGGAAAAGACAGCACTGCAACAAATAACGGTAATATTACAGGAGAAAAAAATTTCACTGTTGGAATGTTTGCATATGATGGAGCAACTGTTATAAACGAAAAAAATGGAAAAATCATAACAGACAGAGGTTTTGATGGTTATAACGGACATATAATTAACTATGGAACAGTTGAAACAAAAGATCATGCTGCTGAAATTTCAGGTGGAACATTAACAAACTATGGTACTATGAGTTCTAAAGGAGAAGAAGTTATATATATTGAAGAAGGCGGAATTGCAACTAACGAAACAACTGGAACTATTAACATTAATGCTGATTATTCTGCTGGATTTTATGCTGATGAAGAAGACGATGATATTATCAAAGGTTCAAAAGGTATAAACAAAGGAACTATTAATGTTAACGGAATAAATTCTTGGGGAATGATTGCAAGAGGTAATACAAGTTCTGTAACTAACTCTGGTATTATTAATGCTGATGCAAATACTTCTTTTGGAATGTGGGCAGAAGAAAATGGAACTGCTATTAATGAAAAAGTTGGAACTATTAATGTTAATAAAACAAATTCTTATGGAATGTATACATATCGAAGCGGAACTGTTAAAAACTATGGAGTTATTAATGTTAATGGAGTGGGTTCTTACGGAATGATTGCATATCAAGGTGGAACTGCTATTAATGAAAGAGGAGCTACTATCAATGTAGGAGCAAATGCTTTAGCTGGAATGGTTGCTGATGGCGGAACTACATATAACTATGGTACTATAAATATTGATGAAAACAATAAAATTACAGAAAAAAATGATGTTATAACAACTCCTAAAAACGATGTTGGACTAGAAGATAACGTTTCTTTCCCTGTTTTAAAATCTGCAATAACTGTTATTAACGGTGGAAAAGCATATAATTATGGAGAAATTTACAAAGGCGGAAACCTTGTACTTAGTTCAGACAGCACAAGTGCCTACATAATAGGAACAAACAAAGACGGTTCTTATGGAAAAGTATCTGCCGAAACAGTTAC
This sequence comes from uncultured Fusobacterium sp., assembly GCA_900541465.1. GTDB lineage: Bacteria > Fusobacteriota > Fusobacteriia > Fusobacteriales > Fusobacteriaceae > Fusobacterium_B. Next base: position 46,620 of record UQJY01000010.1, read on the forward strand.
TGTTGACGGAAATGTAAAAGTTTCTGCTGAAATGGCAAAAGAGGGATATAAAGACTCTTATGCTCTAAATAATGCAATAGCAGGTAAGACAGAGCTTGGAAAAAATTACAAACTTTCTTCAACATCTCTTCTTTACAATGCAGTTTCAAAAACAGATGAAGAGGGAAATCTTGATGTTGAGCTTGTAAGAAACGACACAGACATTTCAGACCTTGCATCAAAAGAAATTTCAAAAGTTGCAGGAATTTTTGACAATGCAATGAAAGATAAAACTCTTTCTGAAAAAGAAAAAGAAATTTTAGAAAAAGTTTTTGACAGCACATCTTCTGCCAAAGCAGCTGATGACACTATGAAAGAATTAATAGGATACAATGTTTACTCAAATATTGCAAGACAGATATTTGATACAAAAGATATGTTTGTATCTTATGACAAATCTATAATAGACAGCCTTGGAGATTACAGTTTCAACTTTAACTTTATAGGAAATTATGCTGATGTTAATTCTAAAAACGGAACAGCAGGATATGACAGCAAAGTAACAGGAATTAACGGAGCTGTAAAATTTACAGACTCTCTATATGGAGTAATCGGATACGGATACAATGATATTGATTATGACGGAAGTTCTGACGGAACTATCGAAACAATCCATACAGGTATCTACAAAGATATAAAATCTCAATTTGGAGATATAAGAACAGGAATTTTTGGTGAATATAATTTCCATGAAACAGACAGAAAAGTTTTTGGTGAAAAAGCAGACTCTGATTTCAATTCATACTTGGTTGGTGCAAATGTTGAAATAAGCAGAAAATTTGGAGATGACTTATACATCAAACCTGCTTTAAGTTTTGACCTTTCTTACGGAAAATATGAAGACTTCAGAGAAAACGGTGGAGCAGATGTTAAATTTGAAAAACAAGATTATGTTTCTGCTGTTCCTGCAATAGAATTAAAACTTGGAAAAGAATTTGAAACTTCTGAAATCTACGGAGCTGTAAAATATTCTTATGAACTTGGAGACTTAAATAAAGAACAGGAAATTGAATTTTTAAATGGAAGAGAAAATATCCAAGCTGACAATATTGAAGACGCTCAGACAGATGTTAAATTTGGAGCAAGTTTCAATATTAAAAATATTTCTGTAAATGCTGAACTTGGAAAAGAATTTGGTAAGAGAGACAGAGAATATGTTAAAGCTGGAATAAGTTACACTTTCTAAAAATTGAATACTAAATAATTATGAAAAGGAATACTGCATAATGTGGTATTCCTTTTTTGAAATTTGTCTTTTCTCATAAAAAATTATATAATAATATAGTACCAATTCACTATTTTTTAATGAACATAAAAAATTATACTGTTTGATTTTTTACAGAGGAGGTTTATATGCCCGACGCAGAAACAGATATTGTTTTAAGAATATTTTTAATTATACTGCTTATTATAATGAGTGTATTTTTGGCTATAAGTGAAATTTCTTTAGCATCTGCCAGAAAAATGAAGCTTCAGATAATGAAAGAAAAAGGAGATAAAAATGCAGAAAAAGTTTTAGAAGTGCAGGAAACATCTGGAAACTTTTTTGCCGCTGTGCAGGTAGGAACAAATGCAGTTGCAATACTTGGAGGTATTGTCGGTGAGAATATTTTAAATCCATTTTTAAAACCTGCTATTATTTCATGGTTTTCTGTTTCTCCTCAAAAAGCAGATACATTAAGTTCTCTTATTTCTTTTATTTTTGTTACAAGTCTTTTTATAGAATTTGCTGATCTTATTCCTAGAAGACTTGCAATGGCAGCTCCTGAAAAAGCAGCAGTTGCTGTAATAAAGCCAATGCTTTTTCTTATTTTTATACTGAGACCTTTTATTGTTTTCTTTGACAGCATAGCTTCATTTATTTTTAAAATTTTTAAAATAGAGCAGAACAGAAACAATGAAATTACGTATGACGATATTTTTGCCATTGTAGATGAGGGAGCAGAAACAGGAGTTATCCAGAAAAAAGAACATTCTCTTATTGAAAATGTTTTTGAGCTTGATACAAGATGGGTTTCATCAATTATGACATACAGAAATGATATTGTCTATTTTACTGTTGATGAAGACGAAGAAAGCATAAAAGAAAAAATAAGTACATATCCCCATTCAAAGTTTCTTATCTGTAAAGATGATATTGATTCGGTTATAGGTTATGTGGATTCAAAAAATATTCTTCCGAGAATTTTAAACAGTGAAGTAAAAAGTCTTAATAATATAAAAGATATTACAAATACAAATCTTTTAATTCTTCCAAATACTCTGACAATTTCAGAAGCTCTGGATAAATTTAACGAAGCAAGGGAAGATTTTGCTGTTATCTTAAATGAATACGGTCATGTTGTTGGGCTTGTAACTTTCTATGATGTTGTTAATACAATTATGGGAGATGTTGTTTATCAAGACCAGGATGAACAGCAGATAATTGCAAGAGGAGAAGGTTCATGGCTTATTGACGGAGTTACTTCTGTGGAAGATGTTAAAAAAGTTTTGGATATTGAAAAATTCCCTGAAGAAGATACTTATGAAACCATTGCTGGATTTATGATGTATATGCTTAAGAGTATTCCTAAAAAAGCTGCAAAGGTTGAGTTTGAAAATTATACTTTTGAAGTTGTAGATGTTGATAATTTTGCAATAGACCAGCTTCTCGTAACACAAAAACAAAACCAAAAATAAAAATAACCCTGCATTGAAAAATAGTTTGTGATTAATGTAGTGAACAAAACGTAAAAAATTCATATGTTTGAGGATAAAATCCGAGTTTATGAATTTTAGTTTTGAGAACAAAATTAATAAAACTATTTTTCACCAGCAGGGCAGTTTTCTTTTGGTTACTTTTCTTTGAATGTTCAAAGAAAAGTAACAATAAGTTTTTTATATTTTTCTCCAAAGCTCTTTAAGTTCAGATAATTTTTCATTATCTTTTGCAAGGTCTCCAACAGCCCAGGCAGAAATCTTTTCATCTATTACTAAATCCCAGTTAAGATATTCACAGATACACTGAAACTGTCCGCTGATTAATTCATATTCTCTGTCTGAAAGTTCTGCTTCCCCAACAGCTATTATTCCAATTTTTTTCTTAAGCTGATTAAGAGTTTCATTTTTGCAGTAAATTCTGTCAATGACAGCTTTCATCTGTGCTGTTATTCCCCACCAGTAAACAGGTGAACCAAATATCACAACATCTGCTTCATAAATTTTTTCAGCAAAAGTGTTGCCGTCATCTTTTATAACACAGACTCCCCCTGTTTTTCTGCAGCCTTCACATGCCATACACCCTTTTACATTATATTTTGCCACATCAATCATTTCTACATCATGTTCGCAGTTTTCAATAATTCCCTCTGCTGCTGCTTTAAGAGCTGTTTTTGTATTTCCATTTATTCTTGGACTTCCATTTAAAATAAGTACTTTCATTTTTTCCACCCCATTTATATATCTTAATAAAAATATAATATTTATTCTTTATCGTTTTTCAAAAGTTCATAAGCTCCAAAAAGAATTGGAATATTTAAAGTATTTAAGTTTCTTTCAAGAAGAACTCCCTCTCTGCTCGGGTATTTAAATCCATAGCTTGCCTTTATACATTGAGTAACAAACTGCATTGCTCTGTCTATTGCAACAGGCAGGCTGTCTCCTTGAAGAAGACTTCCAATTAAAACACTTGTATATGCATCTCCTGTTCCAGGATATGAAACAGGAATATATTTACATGAAACTTTCCAGAAAACATCGTCTTCTTTGTTATAAGCTATTACACTCATATTTTTTTCAAATTCATTTATTTTTTCATCTGGAACACTTGTTATAATAACAATCTTTGGTCCCATTTCAGATATTCTTACAAGCCAATTTTTAACTTCTTCTTCTGTTGTTGTTTCTTTATATTTTTCTCCTAAAAGAAAAGCTGCTTCTGTAAAATTAGGTGTTATTATATCTGCCTTTGACACAAGCTTTCTCATTTCAACAACCATCTCTTCTCCCATTGTCCCATAAAGAGATCCGTTATCACCCATAACAGGGTCAACAACCACAAGATTATCTTTGTGTCCAAAGTGATCCACAAAATCAGATACTATTTTTATCTGTCTTGGAGAACCTAAAAATCCTGAATATATGCAGTCAAATTCAAGATTAAGTTTTTTCCAGTGTGCAATATGCTCTTCCATATAATCTGTAAGATCAATAAAACTGTATCCTGTAAAATTACTTGTATGTGTTGAAAGAATTGCTGTAGGTACAGGACAAACCTGTATTCCCATTGTTGATAAAATAGGAATTACTGTTGTAAGAGAAGCTCTCCCAAATCCTGATAAATCATGTATTGCTGCTACTTTTTTTATTAATCTGCTCATTTATGTTACTCTCCTATTTTTAGATCTGATTTCCTATGCTGATATTATAGTATTTATTCTGGGTGTTTACAATGAATTAAAATATCTTTTATTACTTCCACACCTTTTTTTATTTCATCAAGTTCCCCTGAAACAAAAGTTAATCTTATCTTGCTTCCTGCTCTTTTATCATTATAAAATACACTTCCAGGAAGAACCCCTACACCTCTTTCACGGCATTTTTTATAAAATTTTTCTCCGTCGATGTGTTCTGCCAGAAGCACCCAGATAAAAAATCCTCCTGTGGGAACATTCATAATTTTAAGATATGGAACTTCTTTTAAAAGTCCCAGCATATATTCATACTTTTCTTTAAAAATTTTTTTTATGTCTGAAATATGTTTTTCAAGATAGCCGTCTTTTATAAAATGCTCTAAAATTTTTTGATTAAGCCCAGATGTTGTTGTATCAAGGCTGTATTTTACAAGAACTGCTTTTTCCATAAAAGTTCTCGGTGCAACCATAAGGGCAATTCCAATCCCCGGCATTATTGTCTTTGAATATGTCCTTATATATATAACTCTCTCATGCCCTGTTTTATCAAAACTTTTAAGTGTTGAAGGTCTTTCTCCCTCATAATAAAATTCTGAAAAAGTATCATCTTCGATTATATAAAAATCATATTTTACTGCTAAATCTAAAAGTTTTTTCTTTTTTTCCTCGCTCCATTTTATTCCTGTAGGATTTTGAAAATTAAAAACTTCATACACTAAATTTATTTTTTCAGTTTTTAAAAATTCTTCAAACTCTTCCATATCCCAGCCGTCATCTTTAAGATCAAAGCCTTTTACACGACATGAAGTCTCAAAAAGATTAAGGGCATTTAAATATGTGGGATTTGAAAGTGCTATTGTAAGTCCTGTTTTTGAATGAAACAGATTAAGAATTATATCAATAGCCTGCTGAGTTCCAGAAGTTATTAAAATATCATCTTCTGTTACAAATATATCATCTTTTTCAAGTTCCTCTGAAAGAACAACTCTTAAACTTTCTATTCCCTGTACATTCTGATATTCAAAAATTTCAGGGCCGTATTCATCTATAGTATCCTTTGCTAATTTCCTGTAAACTGAAGCAGGAAAATATTTTGCTGCAGGAGTTCCATTTGAAAAATTTACAATATCTTTTGACCCTTCCTGTCCATATCTGAAATTTTCAAGTATGGGGTGAAACTTTGTATCAAGGGTAAAATCTGAACTTTTTCTGATAAAACACCCTTTCCCCGGAATTTTTTCTATAAATCCATTTTGTTCTAAAAGGTTGTAAGCCTGAAGAACAGTATTTGTATTTACTTTATATTTCATTGCAGTCTGTCTTACTGAAGAAAGCTTTGACCCAGCTGAAAGTTTTCCTGAATCAATTTCTGCTTTAAAAATTTTATACAGCTGTAAGTAATATTTTTCATCAGAATTTTTACTGAACAGCACACCTTCTCTTAACATAACTTTTCTCCTTTTTTTACGCTCTGTACCATAACACTTTTGTCTTTTTTTTATTGACCAATTCTTTTTTATACTCTAAAATCTTTAAATGTGATTGTTATTTGAACTATTAAATATTATATCACACACAACAGCAAAATTAAAATCACTTTTGCAAAACATAATTTTTTACTCAAATTCAGGAGGACTTACTTAATGACTAACATCAAACCAAGTTTTAAGGGACTTGTCCCTTTCGTCGTTTTTATTCTTGTATACCTTGGAGCAGGAATATTTTTTGAAATAAAAGGTGTAGAAATGGCATTCTACCAGCTTCCTTCACCTGTGGCAATCATGTGTGGTGTAATTGCAGCTTTTCTTCTTTTTAAAGGCTCTGTTACAGAAAAATTTGAAACATTTGTAAGCGGCTGCGGACATTCAGACATTATAATAATGTGTATCATCTATCTTCTTGCCGGAGCTTTTGCAGGAGTTTCAAAAGCAATGGGAGGAGTTGAATCAACAGCTAATCTTGGGCTTACATTTATACCGCCTCAGTATATAACTGCAGGAATTTTTATAATAACAAGTTTCATATCAACTGCTACAGGAACATCTGTTGGGGCAATCGTTGCCATAGCACCTATTGCACTTGAACTTTCAACAAAAGCAAATGTTCCACTTGCAATAATTTTATCAGCTGTGATGAGCGGAGCCATGTTTGGTGATGACCTTTCAATGATTTCAGATACAACAATAGCTGCTACCAGAACTCAAGGGTGTCTTATGAAAGACAAATTCAAAGCTAATATAAGTATTGCAATCCCTGCTGCTGTTTTAGCACTTATACTTTTCCTTGTATTCGGAAGACCTGAAACAATAGTTACTGCACAATATTATGATTACAGCATTATAAAAATTCTTCCATATATTTTCGTTTTAGTCCTTTCACTTTTAGGAATAAACGTATTTATAGTTCTTACTGGAGGAATTCTATTTTCTGGAATCGTGGGAATAATGACAGATTCTTTCACATGGCTTCAGTTTACAAAAGAAATTTACACAGGATTTATAAATATGAATGAGATATTTATCCTTTCACTTCTTACTGGAGGACTTGCAACAATGGTTACAAAAGCTGGGGGAGTTGAGTGGATACTTCATAAAATTCAGAAAATGATAACAGGAAAAAAATCTGCACAATTTGGAATAGGTATCCTTGTTGCCCTTACTGACTTTGCTGTTGCAAATAATACTGTGGCAATAATAATAAACGGACCTCTTGCAAAGAAAATATCTGAAGAACATAAACTTGACAACAGAAGAGTTGCAGGTATACTTGGTATTTTCTCATGTATTGCTCAAGGAATTATCCCTTATGGAGCTCAAATGCTTATACTTATAGGTTTCACAAAAGGAGCTTTAACACCTTTTGATGTAATTCCTCTTTTATGGTATCAGCAGATTCTTCTTGTGCTTACATGTATATCTGTGTTCGTGCCATTCTACAAAAGCTTCCTTTCTGATAAAAAAGAAAAGGACGAAGCTTTTAAAAATATCTCTCTGTTTGAACCTGAAAGAGAGATTGCTGAATAAGCCCTTACCCATATAAAAATATATCTTAACCAGAAAAGGATAACCTGAAAATTTAGGTTATCCTTTTCTCTTTTTTGTATTTTATTTTTAATTATTTTTCTCTTTCAACAAAACGTCTTTTTACAAAAAGATAGCATGCAACAAGAATTATTGATGTAAGTGTCCAGCTTATTGGATAAGACAGATATAAAATTACAAGACTGTGATACTCTCTGAAAATTGTCATAATCCATACAACTCTGAATATACATGCTCCTACAAGAACAACTATTGTAGGAAGAATTGAGTATCCCATTCCACGAAGAATACTTGCACCAACGTCCATTATACCGCAAAGAGGATAACTTATTCCAACAATTCCCAAACGAACAGCTCCGTATCCTATTGCCTCATCTGTTGAAATACAAATTCTCAATAATTTGTCAGCAAGCAGATAAGCTCCTCCTCCAAAAACAACACCAGCTGTTACCGCCATCAGCAATGAAACTACAAAAATCTTTCCTATTCTTCTATATTTTCTCGCTCCCATATGCTGACTCGTAAAACTTAAAGTTGTCTGGTAAATTGCCATTACAGATGTATCAACAAATCCTTCAAGAGTTACTGCAGCTGTATTTCCTGCCATTACAACAGAACCAAATGAATTTACAGATGATTGTATCAAAACATTTGAAATATTGAAAAATACTCCTTGAATTCCAGCAGGAAGCCCTACCTGAAGCATCTCTTTAAAAAATTTCTTATGAATTTTTATTCTTTTTATATCCAAATGAAGAAAGCCATCTGTTTTCACAAGAATTCTCATTACAAGAAAAGCTGACACAGATTCTGAAACAATAGTTGCAAGAGCAACACCTGCAACACTCAAATTAAATCCTACAACAAAAATCAGATTTAAAATTATATTTATTATTCCTGAACCTGCAAGAATATAAAGAGGACGTTTTGTATCTCCTGCCGCTCTTAAAATTGAAGCTCCAAAGTTATAAAGCATCATAGAAGGCATTCCTAAAAAATATATCCGCATATAAAGGGTTGAAAGTTTTATTACATCATCTGGAGTTCCCATAAGTCTTAATATAGGCGGTGAAAGAATTACACCTACAAAAAGCATAATAAACCCAGACCAGATAGCTGCTGCCACTGCCGTATGAACACTTTTTCTTACTGAAGATTTATTTTTTGCTCCATAATTTCTTCCTACAATAACACTTGCTCCAAGTGAAATTCCAATTACCAGATTAAGCAGAAGATTAATAAGGGAGCTGGTTGATCCCACAGCTGCAAGAGCATGCTCACCTGAAAATTTTCCCACAACAATTATATCAGCAGCATTAAAAAAAAGCTGCAGCATTCCAGAGCATATCAAAGGCACTGTAAAAACAAGCATACGACGAAACAACGGACCACTGCACATATCCATTTCATAGCTCTTCATAATAAATCTCCCCTTTTTATCATAAAAATAAATATAATCTGCACCATGTATATTTCAAATAACTTTTCAACTCTATTTTCTCATTTTTATTTTCTTTGTCAATAAATATTTTATATTTTTTCTTCATATAGGCGAAAAAAAAACTCTCTGAAATCAGAGAGTTTAAATTCTTGTTGGCTGGGGTGGCTGGATTCGAACCAACGCATAACGGAGTCAAAGTCCGTTGCCT
>UQJY01000011.1 GCA_900541465.1 uncultured Fusobacterium sp.
GGAATTAATGAAAACAGATTTTTCAAATTCAAACATAAGGAGGCAGTATAATATGCAAAATTTAATCGTACAAGTAGAAAATGTAGATGGAGTTTTAGTTACAACAAGCAATAGAGTAGCAAAGGAATTAGGAGTATTACATAAAGATTTATTAGAAAAAATTGAAAATTATATAGATAAATTCGCGAAAGCGGAAACTTCCGCTCTCGTAAAAGAGTTTTATATTCCAAGCACTTATAAAGTTGAGGGCAATTTTAAAACTTATAAAAATTATCTTATAACTGAAAAAGGAATTGCACAATTGATAGGTGGTTATTCATCAGCAGTATCAAAAGCATTCGACTTAAATGTTGCCTATATAAATAAATTTGAAGAAATGAAAAAACAGCTTGGACAAATAATTTCTGAAGAAGATAGATTAAAACTTGGTTTATTTTCTAATGATCCTGAAATTGTAGCTCGTTCTCATAAAGCTCTTTTAGAACTTGAACTAAAACCATTAAAAGAAGAAATTCAAGAAAAAACTAAAGAAATTGAACATAAGGAAGATATTATAATCGGACTTACTGATGAAATAGATTTAATGGATATGAGACAAATTTTAAATACAGTAGTAAGATATAAAGGTGCAGATTTTAGAGAACGTTGGAAATTACTATATTTTGAATTTGAGAAAAAATATCACTTAGATTTAAAAAGAAGAATTGATAACTACAACAAAGCAAACAAAAAGAAATTAAAGAAACTTGACTATATTGAAACTATACTTGGTAAGCTCCCACAACTTTACGAAATTGCTTGCAAACTGTTTGAGGGAGATATAACACAAATTATAAATAACTATACAAAATTATGTTAAGGAGTAAAAATGAAACCAGAATATACTTACAAAGATTTAGAAAGAAGTAAAATAACATCATTGTTAAGCGGATTGATTAGAGAATTAGCTTGGCAAGATAAAATATATTTAACAGATATTAAAACAAAACAAAAAGTAGACTACAATGAAACGACAGAAATACTTATAGATAGAATAGAACGTATGGAAGATGAAGAATACGAAAAATTTATAAGTAAAATGATAGAAGTTTTATGTTAAGAATTAAATCCTCAGTATTAATTTACTGGGGATTTTTTATTATAGGAGGAATATTAAATGCAGATTAAAAAACCTGAAACTTTTGATGATAAAGTAAAACTTCTTTTAAATTCAAAATCTAATACGGAAAATAAAGCAATAATAATTGAAGAACTTTCTGAACTTCAAAAAGAAATTACAAAAGATATAAGAAAAAAACTTAATAAAGAACATCTTTTGGAAGAAATGGCAGATGTTGTTATTGTTTTACATATGGCAAAAGAAATTTATAATATTTCTGAAAGTGAATTAGATAAAGTTATAAATAAAAAAATGGAAAGAAATTTAAGCAGAATAGGTATATATAGAAATCCTAGCACTTTATAAATATAGCTCTTATACAAAATTACAAATTGCAAAAAATAATATTCTTTAATGGAAAATTAAAGAAAGTGAGGTTATAATATGAGTGATAAGATGTTAAAAGCAGCTGAGGTCATGGAACTTCATAACTGTTCTCTTGCTAAGGCTTACAATATAATTAAAGGGCTGAAAAAAATTCACAAGTTAAAATATAAAGATGCTCGTATATCAGAAAGCATTTACAGAGAATATTATGGAGTTAAGGTGTAGAAATACACCTTATTTTTTCATCAGGAGGTTAAAAATGAAAAATCCAAATGGCTTTGGTACTGTTACCAAGATGTCAGGAAAAAGGAGAAAAAAATGGAGAGCTGTTAAAACTATTGGTTGGGAAAATGGAAAGCAGAAAAGAATTACAATAGGATATTTCGAGAGTAAAGCAGAGGGGCTAGAGGCACTGGGAAAATATACATACAATCCAAATGCAAAACTAAAATTAAAAGACGTTTACGAGATGTGGAGTAAAGTACATTATGAAAAGGTATCAGAAAACACTAAGATAAATCTGCATTTAAAATATAAGATTTATATTTATAAAATTGGAGAAATGTATATTTCTGAAATAACTTTACAAGATTTACAAAAGTTTGTTGATGATATAAAGGCTTCATCAAGTACACTAGCACTCGTAAAGATTGTCCTTAACGGAATTTTTGAATATGCAGTTAAAAATGATTTTATTCAGAAAAATCCTGTTAAATACATTGAACTCGGAAAAGTTAAAAGAGTTTTTGAAAAAAATGAATTTACTCTTGAAGAAATTGATATACTATGGAATAATCTACAATTTGAATTTACAGATACAGTTCTTATACTTATCTATACAGGAATGAGAGTAAAAGAAATGCTTACATTAAAGATTGAGGATATAAATTTAGAGAAAAGAACTATTTCTATTCTTGAGGGGAAAACAAAATCTAGTACAAGAATAATACCTATACACCCTAAAATCTTCCCGCTTATCACAAGAAAAATGCACAATCAGGAATACTTAGTGTCAAGAGATAACAAGCCTATTGATTATAATACTTATATCTATGCTTTTAAAAAACTTTTAAAATCTCTTAAAATACAAAGACATACACCTCATGAGTGCAGACATACAACAGCTACTCTACTAAGTAATGCAGGAGCAAACCCTGTAAGCATTGCTAAAATTATGGGACATACTGATTATAATAAAATTACAGCTAAGGTATACACACACAAAAATGAAACAGAACTTGAAAAAGCTATCAATACACTTAACTAAAATTTGTGTGCTATGTGTGTGCTACCTATTGAAAAAAGTGTAAAAAATGTGTAAAATAAAAAAATAAAAAAATATGTAAAATCGCTATTTTTAAATAGCTTTTTATTTATAATGTGTTATAATAAATTAAAGTATATATTATATACTTATATTGAACACATAAAATTTATTTATAAGCGAGGTTGTTATATGAGCTTTTTTGAAAAACTTGACTTAGAAAAAAAACTTAATATATGTACAGGCAATTTTTTTGAAAAATCTAACGGCTTCCCAAGCAGAGACGGATTGGTTGAAATTTTATCCAATCAGATTAATTTTAAAAATATTAAAAGTTTTAATGACAGACACTCTCTGTTTGAAGTCAGTCAAAGTTTTGTAGACTCTGTAACAGGCACTAAGCAGTCATTGTATAAAAAAATACAAGGAATTTATGAGTATAAAAAAAGCAGTAATAATTATCTTGACACTCTCATAGAAGCTGACCTGGTAGGAGCAATTATAAATACAAACTATGATTATTCAATAGAGGAAAGTACAAAAGTAAAAAAAATTACCCCTTATGACAAGGAAATTTTTACAGACGGGAAGATAAGACTTTATAAAGTTTTGGGAGACCTAAACTGCTATGAAAATTGTGCAGTAACAGAGCAGGATTTTAGAAGACTTAAAGTTCTTTCTTTTTATAATGTTTTCTGGGAAAGCATAAGATATGAGTTAAAGCACAGAAGTACAATATTTTTAGGTGTAGATTTTGATGACTCAGACTTTTTTACAATTATGGATTTTATCTTAAGCAAAAACTGCGAAGATATAAAACCAATGTATGTAATTACATCAAATTCTATTTTAAATCCAAAAGTAATGGAATTTTTTAATAAATATAATATTAAAGTTCTTGCTTCAACAGAATATGAATTCTTTAGAGAACTTAAAAATTATACTGGAAACCAAAATATTGATTTAAATAAATTATTTCCAGAATTGTTAAGCGAGATGATGAACGAAAAAAAGTTTCAATGGTAGTATCCGAAGATGATGAAACAAAAGAAGATACTACTGAGAACTGCTTTGAGGAAATACTGGAACAAGAAAATTTAACAGAAAAAAATATCTGTCAGGAAGAAATTTTACAAGAAATTCCTGCAGATTATGAAGAGAAAAAAGAAGAAGTAAAAGAGGAGCTGGAAAATTTTGATTTAATAACAGAGAAACAATATAATCTTTTTGAAAGTGTTTCATCTGAAATTAAAAATGAAGAAATAGAAAAAATGGAAGAAACTAAAGAAAACAAAGAAATAGAAAATCTTCCAGAAGAAAATTTTGAAAATAAAACTTCAGAAGTTTTAGAAAATGCAGAAACAGAGGAAGATAAAACTCCAACTCCTATGGATATAATGGAAGAGACAGAAATTATTGATGAAAGAATCGAAGGAATTGAACATGAAGAGGCTGAAGAAGTTTTAAAAGCTGAAGTTAAAGAAGAAATTTATGAGCCAAAAACAGTTATTGTAGATTTTACAAAAGAGATAGGAAAATTTGAAACTGCTCTTGAAATAAAATACAGCTCTCTTAAGCTTTCACAGTTTCCTATAAAAATTTCTAATATTCCTGAAGGAATGACTTTCCCTGATATAGTTGTCATTGGAAATACAGATATAAAAGTAGGAAACGAAACAATTAAAAACTGTCATTTAAAAATTCTTTCAAATGAATCTATAAAACTTTTAGAAATTAAACACAGAGAATTTAAACTTGCTTTAAGTGTGTCTCTAAATAATGACACAATAAAAAATTATGGAACTATCCGTGTTTATGAAATAAGTTCTCTTATAAAATATTCAAGAATGATAAAAGTTCTTGAAATGCTTGAAAAAATATTCAACGGAGCTGTTATCTCTTTCAAAGTCAACAGACTTTATGGAGATATTGAAGCTGAAGACAGAATTGAGCTTATGAAAATAAAAACAATTCAAAATTTCTTTAAAACTTTTGAAAATTCAGGATGTAAATTCCAAGCGGATAAACTTCCAAAATGTGAAAATATTTATTATCTTCTTGAGCTTTATGCAGCCTTAAAAGAAAATAGAATAATTGAAACATGGTGTAATTTCAATTTTAACAACGAAAATATTAATCTAAAAGAAAAAGATTCTTTAATTGTAAAAAGAAAATATCCATTTGATAAAAACCTTGTTATTGAAGAAAAAATAACTCTGAAAGCTCCTATTGATAAAGGAAGTTTATTCAAAGATAAAGCAGTTGGATATAGAAAAATCTGTACGATAGAACTTTCAAAATCTGAAAAATAAATATATGGAATAAAAAAACGGAAGAGGTGAAGAAATGCTGGACAGAAAAAGTTTTTTTGAAAAATTTTCCATTGAAGAAGAGTATTTTAAATCAACGGGACTTGATTGGGATGAACTTGTAAAAATACATGATGATTACCTTGCTTTAGTTCCCAGCCTTGAAAAAGTAGCAGATAAATTTACATTTCAGTTGATTGATACAAAAACTGTCCATTCAGTAAGAAGAAGAGTAAAAAAACCTGCTCATCTTATAGAAAAAATTATAAGAAAAGGTAAAAAATATGTTGATAGAAACATCTCTGTAAAAAATTATAAAGAGATTGTTACCGACCTTATCGGTGTAAGAGTTCTTCATCTTTTTAAAGACGATTGGATTGACATTCATAATGAAATTTTAAAATATTGGAGTGTTGCAGAAACTCCTCAGATAAATGTAAGACCTGGGGACTATAACATGGAAATTTTAAAAGAGACTATGAAAAATTTAAATTGTGAGATTATTGTAAGAGAACATGGTTACCGTTCTGTACACTATCTTATTCAAACCCAGTCTGAAACAGGAGAAAAACTTTTTGTTGAGATGCAGGTAAGAACAGTTTTTGAAGAAGCATGGAGTGAGATAGACCATATTATAAGATACCCTTATGATGTAGACAATCCCATTTTAAACGATTACTTAAGCATCTTTAATAGGATTGTTGGAAGTGCTGACGAAATGGGAACATTTATCAAAAACCTAAAACCGGCTGTCAGTGAAAATATGGAATACTTTGAAGAAAGGGAATTAGACAATAAGTTTAAGTAAAATATATACGTTTTGTATACAAAAAATGAGCTGCTGAAAATAAATTTCTAACAGCTCATTTTTATATTTTATAATAATTTTTCATTTAAGAGTTCTACGACTAGCAGAGCCAACGAATTAAAAATTTTATTTATTAAATTTTTAATTTGTTCACTAATTTTTGTCTGTACAAAGAAAATGAATATTTTATTTTTATTTCATAAGTTTTTTTAAATATCTGAAAAAGTCTTCTTTGCTTTCAGGATTTACGATACAGACATTGGAAAACATTTCCATTATTTCTTGATTAACACTTCCAAGAGCTGATTTTACCGCCAGAGACTGATTTAAAATATCTCCGCAGTATTCCCCGTCAAGAAGCATTTTTTTCATTCCTCTTATCTGACCTTCTATCTTATTAAGTCTTGTGATAATTTTTTTTCTTGCCTCTATTATCTCTTCATCATCAAGCTTTGAAACAGTAGAAACTAAATCTTCTTCTTTCTGCCAGGCTTTAAGCCCTCCTGAAAGTTCAAAAACTTTTTTAAAACCAAGGTCTGACATAAGCTCACAGGCAGCTTTACTTACACGGCCCACAGCACAGTAAACAAGATAGTTTTTATTTTTGTCAAACTTTTGAATTTCTCTTTTAAAAATACGGGGCTTTAAAAAATCTAAATTAATTGAATTTTCAAGTTTCCCCTCATAAAGATATTCTGATTCTGTTCTGGCATCAATTATAATTAAATCTTTTTCTCTGTCAATCAGTTCCTTAGCTTCATATGGATTAAGTTTTATATATTTTTCTCTTTTTTCCATAAACTTTCCTTTTATTTATTAGAATAAATATTCTGTAAGAATTGGCTCTCTGTTTTGTGTTTGGTCATTAAAATATTCAAATAAAGATATTGCCCAGAATCCTCCAGACACATTATATATATCTTTAAATCCAAGATGTTTTAATAACAGGCAGACATTGTAACTTCTTTGTCCGCTTTTGCAGTGGATATATAAAGGTCTGTCTGTTGGAATTTCATTTATTCTTTGTCTTATTTCACTCATTGGAATATTTACAGATGTTTTTAAGTGTCCTGCTTCATATTCATTTCTTTCTCTCACATCAATTATATATGCTCCGCTTTCAGTTAAATCTCTCACTTGTGAGAAATGAACTTGTCTGTAATCGTCATTTAAAAGATTTGAAGCTATATAACCTGCAAAGTTTACAACATCTTTTGCTGTTCCAAATGGTGGAGCATAACATAATTCTAAATCTTTAAGATCGTCTATTGTTCCCCCAAATTTAATAACTGCTGCTATTACGTCTATTCTTTTTGCAACTTCTCCTTTTCCTATTGCTTGAGCTCCTAAAATTCTTCCAGTAGGAACTTCAAAAATAAGTTTAAAATGAACTGGTCTTGCTGTCGGCATAATTCCAACTCTGTCACTTGGTATCATTTCAACAGTTTCATAATTTATATTTAATTTTCTGCCTTTTATTATAGATTCTGTAAGACCTGTAGAAGCTCCATTATAACCAAAAACTTTTATAACAGATGAACCAATATATCCTCTGTTGTCAATTTTCATTCCGTTTATATGGTCTGCAACACCTCTTGCCTGTTTTTGAGCAGGTCCTGCAAGAGAAAGTTTAAAATAATCATTAAATAAAGAATTATAAACTTCAATTCCGTCTCCAACAGCATAAATATCTCTGTCGTTTGTCATATAATTTTGATTTACTTTTATTGCTCCTGTTTTTCCAAGTTCTATTCCAGCTTTTACAGCAAGTTCTGTTTCAGGAACAACACCTATTGCAAGAACAACAGCTTCTGCTTCAATTTTCTTTCCAGATTCAAGAAGAACAGTATCTTTTTCAAACCCGCTTACTTTATCTCCTAGAATTAAGTTAACTCCTCTGTCGTGAAGCTCTTTATGTAAAATCTGTACCATATCATAATCAAAAATTCTCATAATTTGGTCTGCAGCTTCAACTAAAGTTACATTGTATCCAGCTTCTTTCAAGTTTTCTACAACCTCAACTCCGATAAACCCTCCACCAATTACAGTTATATTTTTAGTTTCAAGATTTTTTACAAATTTATTTAATCTGTCTATATCAACTACGTTTCTTACTGTGAAAGTATTTACTTTTTCTATTCCAGGAATTCTTGGAACAATTGGTTTTGCTCCCATTGATAAAATAAGTTTGTCATAATTTTCTGTATACTCTTCCCCAGTAACAACATTTTTAACTGTTACTTCTTTTTTATCTCTGTCAATATTTATTACTTCGCTGTTTACTCTTGCATCTATTTTATACTGAGCAGCAAATTTTTCTGGAGACATTAAAACCAAGTTTTCTGCACTTGCAATTACTCCGCTTAAATGATATGGTAAGCAGCAGTTTGAAAAAGATACGTGAGGTCCTTTCTCAAACATTATTATTTGATCTTCTTCACTATGTCTTCTAAGTCTTGCAGCCGCTGATGCTCCTCCTGCAACTCCACCGATTATAAGTATTTTTTTCATTAAATTCCTCCTTAAACTCTGTCTCGGATATTTTTCCTTTATACCTACCCCTAGTATAACAATTTAATTTTTTTTAGTCAATAAATTTATTCTGAACAAAAAATAAAAAAAGCTGCTTAAAAAAATAATAATTTTAAACAACTTTTTGTATTTCCATTATATTTTATTTTTCATTTTCCAAAAATATTTTTTCTAAATAATGCCCCTCTGCATCTTCAGAAGATGTTCCAATAACTTCATAATCAGAAAGAAGTTTTTTTAATTTTTCACTTGCATTCCCCATTATTATTCCTTTTCCAACAACCTGAAGCATCTCTTTGTCATTAAGTCCGTCGCCAAAAGCTATAGCTTCCTCTGGTAAAATTCCTTCTCTTTCAAGGATTTCTGTCACTGCATTTCCTTTTGTTGCTTCTTTTGTCATTATCTCAAGACAATTATCCAAAGAAGCTGTTATATCAAGTTTTTCTGTAAATTCTTTATTTTCTTTCAAAACTTTTTCCAAATCTTCAAGAGCTTTTACATTGTCGCTTATGTAAAATATTTTTGAAATTTCTTTATCTCTTAATTTTTCAAAATCAATTACTTTTGGCTTAAATCCTGATTCAACATGATATTCATCAAATTCATGAATATGAAATTCTGTAAGCCATTCATCTCCTGCATATACCCCCCTTATAATTTCATCAGAAATCTTTATATCAAGAAGTTTATTTGTTAATTCTTTTGAGATATTATGAGAAATTATTTCATTATTTTTATTATCGTGTACCTTAGACCCGTTTGCTGAAACAAGATAAGAATCTGCTCCAAGCTGATTTTTAAAACAAAGAGCATCTTTGTGATGTCTTCCTGTTGCTATAATAAATTTTATTCCTTTGCTGATTATTTTTCTTATAACTTCTTTTGTGTATTCTGATATTTTATGTTCTCCATTTAAAAGTGTCCCGTCTAAATCAGAAATTATTGCTCTGTATTTCATATGCACCTCCTGTGTATGTTCTGTTATATTATATCATATTATCTTTTTTAATACATTTTTATTTTTTGAAAATTTTTTGTTGACTTTTTTTCAATTTTCGTATATAATAATTTTTGTCAGTGAAAAAATGTATTGGGGTGTCGCCAAGCGGTAAGGCAACGGACTTTGACTCCGTTATGCGTTGGTTCGAATCCAGCCACCCCAGCCATTATGACTTTAACACCAAACGGTGTTTTTTTTATGAAGTTCATAATAAAATTTTAATATATAGTCTCAAGAAAGAAAAAAGTGTTGTTTATTCAGCACTTTTTTCTTTTTTATTGATGCAGAAAACGAACGACTGATAAAAAGTTCAATAACTAACAGAAATGACTAGCTGAGAAATTTTATTTATTAAATTTTTTAGTTTGTTCATAATTAAAATTATATAAATTATATAACGATTTTCACAGAGGCTGTTACATTTTCTAAGTTGTAAAAATAAAATTTTACTTTTACAGATTTACAATAATCATCATAATTTTTATACAAAAAAAGGAGCTGAATAATCAGCTCCACTTTTTTTATTAGTCATCAATATAGTTATCAAAGTAACCTTGAATTAAGATAATTGGAGTTCCTTTATCTCCGCTTCCTGAAGTAAGGTCACATAATGATCCTATAAGGTCTGTAAGTCTTCTTGGTGTAGTTCCTTGAGTTATCATTTGTCCTTTAAGGTCAGAATCTTTGCTTCTTATTGCATCTGCAACAGCTTTGTTAAGTTCTTCACCTTTTAATCCTGCAAGGTCGTTGTCTGCAAGATATTTTAATTTAATTTCGTTTGGTGTTCCTTCAAGACCATCAGTATATCCTGGTGATACAACAGGGTCTGCAAGTTCCCAGATTTTTCCAACAGGATCTTTGAAAGCTCCGTCTCCATAAACCATAACTTCCATATGTTTTCCTGTTTTTTCTAAAAGCATTTTTTGAACTCTGTCAACAAGTTCTTTACAATTACGTGGGAATAATTTAACTGTATCTTCTGTAGCTTTATTTGAACCAAGAAGTCCATAGTTTTCATTAAATCCGCTTCCATTTATTGATGATGACATTATTTCGTCCATACCGTAAACTATTTTAGCTCCGGCATTTCTAAGTAACTTCTTAGTTCTTACACGAGTATGAATGTCACAGTTTAAAACGCAGTCTGTATATTTTAAAATAGCTGTAGGATTATTAGCAAATATTACTTCAACTTCTGCTCCCTGCTCTCTAATTAATTCAGAATAATATTCAATGTAATTTACTCCTGTAAATACGTGAATAGGATTTCCAAATTTTTCTGTAAATTCTGCTTCTGTTAAAACATCACTCCATGGATTTACTCCTTTTTCATCAAGTAAATCATAATCTATAAAGTGGTTTCCAACTTCATCAGATGGATAACTAAACATCAAAACAATTTTCTTTGCCCCTTTTGCAATACCTTTTAGACATACAGAAAATCTGTTACGGCTTAATATTGGGAATATAACACCTATTGTGTTGTCTCCAAATTTAGCTTTCACATCTGCTGCTATATCATCGATAGAAGCATAGTTACCTTGAGCTCTTGCAACTATAGATTCTGTCATTGCAACAATATCTCTGTCTCTTAAAACAATATTATCACTTTCAGCAGCAGCTAGAACTGCATCTACTACAAAATTTGCAATATCGTCACCTTGATGAATAATTGGTGCACGAAGTCCTCTTGAAATAGTTCCGACTAATCTTCCCATACTTAATTTCTCCTTTGATACTAAATTTATCTTTTAACGGTTAATTATAATATTTTTTTAAATGTTTGTCAACTTTTAATAATACTGAAATTATATTTTTTTAGTATAGATTTTTTCTTCTCTCTATTTTTAAGTATAACATTTTTATAGATAAATGTCTAATATTATATTTTTTATAAATTTTTAAATAAAAAATGCCTTGTACGAAAAAAAGATTTTTTGTAAATTTTAAAATCTATTTTTCAACAAGGCAGTTCTTATTATTTCTTATTATCCTTCAATAAGATCTAAATCAGCCATTCTTTCATAAATGTCGTCAAGTCTCTTCATTTGAGATAATCTGTTATTTTTAACAGTTTCATCTTTATCATTTATCATAACAGAGTTGAAGTAATTATTTACAATTTCCTCACCATTTAATACAGCATCAAGGTATCCTTTATAATCTTTTGCTGCAAGAAGTTCTGCTGTTGTTCTGTCAAGCTCTTCAACATAATCATATAAAGAAGTTTCTGCTGTTTCTTTAAATAATTCTTTATTAACTTCTCTTTCGCTGTGGTCTTTAACAATGTTTCCAACTCTTTTTATAATTCCAACAAGATTTTTAAAGCTGTCTTCCTGAACTTCTTTTTCAAGAACTTCAATCATAGCTTTAGTTTCTATAACATTGTCCCAAGCTTTTGCAACAACAGCTAAGATTACATCTCTTCTGTATCCCATATCTGTAAATACATTTATTACTCTTTGTTTTAAAAATTCTAATACTTCTTTTTCAAGAAGAGCTTTGTCTTTTTGTAAAACTCCAGCTTCATCAAGAATTTCTATACTTTTTTCTACAAGCTCTTTTAAAGATACATTAAGTTTAGAATTAATTATAACATTTACAATTCCAAGAGCAGCTCTTCTAAGTGCAAATGGGTCTTTTGAACCTGTAACTGTTACACCAACTCCAAGACAACCTGCAAGAGTATCCATTCTGTCACAGATTCCTGCAACGATTCCCTCTTTAGTTTCTGGAAGTTTATCTCCTTTAAATCTTGGGAAATAATGTTCCTGTATTCCTCTTGAAACAGTTTCTTTCTCTCCAGATTTAAGAGCATAGTCTGCTCCCATAAGTCCTTGAAGTTCTGTAAATTCTTTTTCATTTATCATATTTGATACAAGGTCTGCTTTACAAAGTTTTATTGTTCTAAAGATATCTTCTTTTTCAGCAGTGTATCCAAGTTTATCTGTTAAGAAATCTGCAAGTTTTGTAACTCTTGCCATTTTGTCAGCAATAGTTCCTAAATCTTTTTGGAATACAACTGTTGCCAGTTTAGGCACATTTGCTTCTAAAGGATTTTTTAAGTCTTCTTGATAGAAGAATCTTGCATCTGCAAGTCTTGCTGATAAAACTTTTTCGTTTCCAGCTTTTACTTTATCAGAATATTCGATTCCGTTTCTTACCACAACAAATTTTGGAAGAAGTTTTCCATTTTTGTCAAGGATTGGGAAATATCTTTGGTGAACTTCCATTGATATAATTAAAACTTCCTGCGGAACTTCCAAGAAATCCGAATTAAATGTTCCAACTATCGGGAATGGATATTCAACTAAGTTTGTAACTTCGTTTAATAAATTTTCATGGATTAAAACTTGTTCATTTTCTTTTGTACAGTTTTTATCGATAAGGTCTCTTATCATTTGTTTTCTTTCTTCAATATCGATTATTACATTGTTTTCTCTTATTTTTGTAAAATAATCGTCAATGCTTTCAACTGTGAAAGGTTTTCCAAAGAATCTGTGTCCTTTTGAAGAAAGTCCGCTTTTTATTCCTTCAATTTCAAATTCAACAACATCGTTATCAGCCATAGCTAAGAACCATTGAATAGGTCTTGCAAATTTAAATTTTCTGTCTGCCCATTTCATTGATTTAGGAAACTCAAGTTCAAGTACAAGAGATTTTAAAATTTCAGGAAGTAAAGTTTTTGTTGCAACTCCTTCTGAGAATTTTCTTACAGCAATATATTCACCTTTTGGAGTGTCTACTATTTCTAAATCTGTTCCTTCTACACCTTGAGATTTTGCAAATCCAAGTCCTGCTCTTGAAAGTTCTCCGTTTGCATCATAAGCAACTTTTCTTGCAGGTCCCATGTTAAGTTCGTTTAAGTCTTCCTGTTTTTCAGCAAGCCCTTCAACAAGAATAACCATTCTTCTTGGTGTTCCGAAAGTTTTTATATCTTCATATTTTATTCTTTCATTTTTTAATTTATTTTCTAAATTTTTCTTTAAATCATCTAATGCTTTTACTAGGAATCTAGCTGGATTTTCTTCCATTCCTATTTCAAAAAGTAATCTCAATTTATTCATCTCCTTTTATTTTTCTAATTCTTATGAAACTATTTTATCATTATTTTTTTAATAAAGGATAACCTAAATTTTTTCTATTTTCTACATATATTTCAGCACATCTTTTTGCTAGGTCTCTAACTCTTAAAATATATGCCATTCTTTCTGTTGTAGAAATAGCACCTCTTGAATCCAAAACATTAAATGTATGAGAACATTTTAATACAAAGTCGTAAGCTGGAAGTACAAGCCCTTGTTCAAGAATGCTTTTTGCTTCTTTTTCATACTCATCAAACCATTTGAAATATAAATCTAAATCAGCAAGTTCAAAAGAATATTTTGAGTTTTCATATTCATATTGGTATCTCATATCACCATATTTTACATTTTCTGTCCAATCTAAATCATAAACATTTGATTTATTTTGAATATAAAGAGCTATTCTTTCAAGTCCGTAAGTTATTTCAACAGGAACTATATCAAGTTCTAATCCTCCAACTTGTTGGAAATAAGTAAACTGTGTTATTTCCATTCCGTCAAGCCAGACTTCCCAACCAAGTCCCCATGCTCCAAGAGTAGGTGATTCCCAGTCGTCCTCAACAAAACGGATATCATGTTCTTCTGGTATAATTCCTAATAATCTTAAACTTTCTAAGTAAAGTTCCTGAATATTATCAGGTGATGGTTTCATTATTACTTGAAACTGATGATGCTGATACACTCTGTTAGGATTTTCCCCGTATCTTCCATCTTTTGGTCTTCTTGATGGTTCTACATAGGCTGTTTTCCATGGTTCTGGTCCTAAAGACATTAAAAATGTATTAGGGTTAAATGTTCCTGCACCTGTTTCCACGTCGTAAGGATTTCCTAATACACATCCTTTAGATCCCCAGTACTGTTGAAGAGTAAATATCATCTCTTGAAATGTCATTTCTTTTCCTCCTAATCTTTCCTTCTTTTTAACAGTAAATCAAGGAGTAAAAGAATTACTCCCAAATTTATATATACATCTGCTATATTAAATACAAAACTCCAAATTCCTCTGAAATCAATCATATCTACTACATAACCTCTTAAAAGTCTGTCTATCATATTTCCTATTGCTCCAGAGATTATAAATACATAAGCCATTCTTTCAAAAAGATTGGATTTTTTAACATTTTTTAAAAAATAAATAATAATTCCCAATATTGCTGCTATGGTAGCTATGCTGATTACATCAACTTTTCCCTGAAATATTCCAAAAGCTATTCCTCTGTTCTGCACATATGTTATATGGAAAAAATTATTTATAACAGGGATTGTATCCCCAAATATCATATATCTGTCAACCAAAATTTTTACAGCTTGGTCGATAATTATAAGCACTGCTATTCCCATACAGTAAAAAATCATGCTTTTTTCTCCCAACTAAATAATATCTTTTCTAATTTTATAATAATATTTCTTTTTTCGCAAATATTTTTATTCTTCGCTTTCTTCCTCATCTTTTATATTTTCTTTAAACATATTTAAAGTAATCTTTATTGTCGTTCCTTCGCTTTCCTGAGAGTTAAATTTAATTACACCATGGCAGTCTTTTATTACTCTCATTGCAAGAGGAATTCCAAGTCCCGGAGCATCATCTTTATAAGTTACGAAAGGCTCTTGAATTGTTTTAAGTCTCTCTTCGCTCATTCCGACTCCGTTATCTTTAATATCAATTTTTATTTTATTTGCATGTTTGTCTCTTATAACAATAACATTTATTTTTCTTGGAAGATTTTTTCCAGCCATTACAGCATCATAAGAATTTTTTAATAGTTCAATAAATGCTTTTTTAAGACGTTTGTTGTCTCCGAAAACATCCCCTGTATAACTTATAAAAGATGAAATTATAATATCTTTATCTCTTCCTTCTGTTACAAGAAATTCTTTAAATTCTTCTATAACTTCAGCCATGAGATGTTCTATATTAACTCTTTCAAGTTTATTTTTATTCTGGCTTGAATATTCTATAAGAATTTTATTGCTCTTTCTCAATTTTCGTATCTGACTTTCAAGCTCTTGTATTGTTTCAGAAATATTTTCATTTTCTTGATTTTTTGTTTTTTCTAAAATATCAAGAAGTTTGTCAAGAGCTGCCTGTCTTGTATTTAAAAATCTTTCAGAAATTTTACTTATTGTTGTGTTTCTTTCAACTTCTATTCTGTCTTCTTCATTTATTTTACTCTTAAGTTTAACTGAAATATTCATAAGAAGAAGTCTTAAAAGCTCAATATCTTCCTCTGTTATTTCTTTATTTTTTGTAAAATAATCACAGATAATTACACCAGAATAATAATCAACATTAAAAATTGGAAATACTAAGAAATTTTTAAGCCCTAGACTTTTAAATAAATCATTTCCCAAATCATATTTATATCCTTTATCATTGTAATAAATTATATCTCTGTTTTTTAATGCTCTGCTTAATATATTATCTTCTGAAAAAGGAATTTTTATAAGAGGAACAACATCTTTTAATTCTTTTATTTGGAAATCAAATCCGCTTTTTCTCTCTTTCAAAATGTCATTTTTTATCTCTGCTATGTGAGAATTTATCTGAGTACATTCACCCATAAGAACATCTCTTTCACGGCTGTATCTAAAAAACATACATCTGCTGAAACCAAGCCCCATTTCAGAAGTAAAGGCTGACATTATTTTTCTTACAGTTGCTGTTACATCATCTTCTATCTGAATTCCGATAAGAAGCTGTTCTATGGTTGTAATTTTATTTAAGTTTTCTTTAAGCTGTTTGTTCTGCTGTCTTAACTTTCTTTGATTTTCCTCAAGTTTGCCAAGCATTTTTTTTATAGAAACCGCAAGAGTTTTTATTTCTCCGCTTTCTTCAAGTTTCAGATGAATATCATAGTCTCCAAGGCTTATTCTCTCTGCTGCTTCAGTAAGTTCTTTCAGAGGAAGCAGAAGTTTTCTAAACCATCTTCCGAATGTTGTTGTACATATTCCTATAAGCATAAGAACAATCACACTTATAAATATACCAACTATAAGTTTTGTTCTGAAAAGTTCTTTTCTTGATACAGCAACTCCAAAATTTCCTACATAATCATTTTTATAATCTCTTAAAGAAAGAATTGCTACATAATATGCTTCCCTCTGGATATCAAATTTTCTGTAAAAATATTTATTCTGGTCTTTTTTCAAAGTATTTAAACTTTCAAAAGAAATAAAATTATTACCGTCTTCAATAGAAAAATCTCCGTTTACATATTCATTTCCCACAACAGAAAATATTTTATCATTATTTCCAAGTTCTATAAAACTTTTTACATATTGAAGAAAATTTAAATCCAATGGAACTGCTGCAACAATATATTCTTTTTCAGGTTTGTTATTTGGATAAGGAATTATTACTTTAGAAAATATCTTTCCTTTTATATCAACTAAATAATTTCCCTCTTCAATCCCTCTTGAAATTCCAGAAAATTTAAAACATTCTCTAGAATCAAGAACTTCTTCCTCTCCAGCTTTACCAACTATTTTTCCTTTATCATCAATGATTGCAAGACCTATCCTGTAATAAGTTTGAAAATCTCTTCTTAAAAGCTCACTTTTTAAAAGCTGAACTGCTATATCATAATTTTTTAATCCAAATGCTCCATTCATTGCATCTTTTCTTGAAACTTCATACAAATCTTCTCTTATTTTTGAAAGATAGTTTGTTTTTGCTTTGTCAAGAAGAGAAACTTTTTCCTTTGCTGTAGCAGCAAGTCTGGCTTCCATATCTTCAAAAGTTATGAAAGTTGTCATAAAAGCAACTGTAATAGCAGTTATTATTATTGCAATGTTATTATAAAAAATTGTTTTTACAAGAAGAGAATCACGGTTTATTCTCATATTACATTCCTTTCTTAGTTAAGCCCACTCTTTCCCTTTTTAAATCCACATCTTTTATTTTTACTTTTATTATCTGTCCCACAGAAAGAACTTTGCTCGGATCGTCAATATATTTATCTGAGATTTCAGAAATATGTAAAAGAGCATCATTTTTAAGACCAATATCCACAAATGCTCCAAATTTTACAACGTTTCTTACTGTCCCTTCAAGTTCCATTCCCTCTTTAAGATTATCAATTTTTAAAATATCAGATTTTAAAAGAGGTTTTTCAAGTTCATCTCTCGGGTCACGTCTGTCTCTTATAAGAGCTTCATAAACATCTTTTACTGTTTCTTTTCCATAACCTTTTTCATCAGCAAATCTGTTAAAATTAAATTTCTTTAATTTTTCTCTGCTTTCAGAAAGATTATTTCTGTATTCTTCCATTGAAATTCCAACTGATGAAAGAATTTCTTCACCAATATTATATGATTCAGGGTGGATTATTGTATTGTCAAAAATATTTTCTCCGTCTTCAATGATTAAAAATCCTGCCATCTGCTCATATGCTTTTGCTCCGACACCCTTTACTTTTAAAAGCTGTTTTCTGTTTTTAAAGTTTCCATTTTCACGTCTGTATTCAACAATACTTTTTGCAGTATTTTTCTTTACACCTGAAACATGCTCAAGTAATGCCCACGAAGCAGTGTTTACATTTATTCCTACACTGTTTACCACAGAAGCTATAACTTCATCTAAAGAACTGTCTAATTGTTTTTGGTCAACGTCGTGCTGATACATCCCAACACCTATTGATTTAGGATCGATTTTTACAAGTTCTCCAAGAGGATCTTGAATCCTTCTTCCTATTGAAATTGCTCCTCTTACTGTTACGTCTAAATCTGGAAATTCTTCATTAGCAAGTTTTGAAGCTGAATAAACAGAAGCTCCTGCTTCATTTACAATTATATATTTTACATCTTTACTGCATTCTTTTAAAGTTTTTGCCACAAAACTTTCTGTCTCTCTTGAAGCAGTTCCGTTTCCTATTGCAATGATATCAATATCATAATCTTTTATATATTTTAAAATTTTATTTTTAGCTGTTTCAAGCTGTTTTGGTGTATTCATCTCTTCAACAAGGAAAAATACATCATTTGTTACATAAAATCCATTTTTGTTAACTACTGCAACTTTACACCCTGTTCTGTATCCTGGGTCAAGTCCTAAAACATTTTTTTCTTTTAAAGGCGGCTGTAATAAAAGATTTTTTAAATTTTCTTTAAATACAGCTATGGCTTCTGTCTCACTTTTTTCAGTTAAAATATTTCTTACTTCTCTTTCGATTGATGGAAAAATTAATCTTTCAAAAGCATCTGATGTTATTGTTTTTAAAAATTCTAAAACAGATTTATTTGAAAATTCTCCTAAAAGAATATTATCCATTTTCTCTCTTATATTGTCTTCAACTTTTAAAGAAACAGAAAGTATATCCTCTTTCTCTCCTCTGTTCACTGCAAGAACTCTGTGAGACGGAATAGTTTTTATAGGCTCTGAATATTCATAATAATCTGCATAAACTTTTTTCACATCAAGTTCTTCAGCTTTTTTTGTATTTTTAGAAACTACTATCCCATTTTTTAAAAGCATTTCTCTTAATTTTTCTCTGTATTCTGCTTTTTCAGAAATTCCTTGAGCGATTATAAGTTTTGCCCCCTCAACTGCTTCTTCAATAGTCGGAACTTCTTCTGTTATAAATTCTTCAGCTTTTTTCAATAAATCATCTTCTGATTTCATAAGATAAATATATTGTGCTAAAGGCTCTAGTCCTTTTTCTATTGCAATATCTGCCTTTGTTTTTCTTCTTTTTTTGTAAGGAAGATAAAGGTCTTCAACTTCTTGAAGTTTTTCAGCTTTTATTATTGCTTCTCTTAATTCTTCAGTAAGTTTTCCCTGCTCATCTATAAGAGAAATAACTTCTTCTTTTCTTTTTTCAAGATTTCTTAAATATGTTATAGATTTTAAAATATCTCCAATCTGATTTTCATCAAGATTTCCTGTGACTTCTTTTCTGTATCTTGAAATAAAAGGAACTGTCGCCCCTTCATCTAAAAGTTTTACTGTATTTTCAACCTGAGTTAATTTTAAATTTAACTCCTTTGCTACGGCTTCAAAAAGATTATTCATTAATTCCTCCAATTTTGTTTTCACATTAATTAAACCATTATATTATATCATAAATTGAGCATAATTTCTAAGAAGTTGTTACAAATATATAAAAATAAAATTTTATTTCTAAATTAAAAAATATAACAATTTTTTTAATTCAAAAAGACAGCCCGAAAGCTGTCTCTTAAAATTTTATTTTTATTTTACTTTTACACCTAGTTTAACTTTTTCTCCGTTTACGTTAAATTCTTGTGCAAATCCTTCAGTTGTTCCAAATACAAATTCATCTGTTAATGTATCGTTTTTGATAACAGCTGCATTTCTTTCAATGATTTCTTTTAATTTGTCGTTTCCTTCTTCGTAAAGAACAATATGGTCTGTTACATTGAAGTCTGCTTCTTTTCTCATTGATTGGATTTTACTTATAATTTCTCTTACAAATCCTTCTTCAATTAATTCTGGAGTAAGTTTTGTATCAAGGACTACAACTATTCCTCTGTCTTCTAAAGGCATATATCCTTCAGTTTGTCCGCTTTCAATTAGAAGGTCTTCTACAGCTAAGTTTGCAACCTCTCCATCAGAAAGAGTAAGTGATAAAACTCCTGTTTCATCAAGTTGTTTTTTAGCTTTGCTTCCGTCTATTTCAGCAAGAAGAGTTCTTATTTCATTTACTTTCTTACCGTATCTTTGACCTAAAGTTTTAAGCTGAGGTTTGAATGTATAAGAAGTAAATTGTGATGTATCTTCAACAAAGTGAATTTCTTTAATATTTAATTCTTCTTTGATGATATTTTGATATAATTCTCCAACTTCGTGTCCGGCTTTTACATAAATGTTTGCAACCGGCTGTCTGTTTTTAATGTTTGCAGCATTTCTTGCAGCTCTTCCAAGTGTAACAACTTGTAAAACTTCGTCCATATCTGCTTCTAAATCTCTATCGATTGCTGTTTCATCAACAACAGGGAAATCACAAAGGTGAATACTTTCAGGAGCATTTGCATCAACGCTTCTTACCAGGTTTTGATAAATTTCTTCTGTCATAAATGGAATCATTGGAGCAGCTGTCTTAGCAATTGTGATAAGAGCTGTGTATAATGTCATATATGCAGTGATTTTATCTTCTGTCATATCAGTTACCCAGAAACGTTCTCTGCTTCTTCTTACATACCAGTTACTTAATTCATCAACAAAGTCTTGAAGTAATCTTGCTGCTTCAAGAAGTTTGTAATCAGAAAGATTTTCGTCTACACCTTTAACAACTGTATTTAGTTTTGACATAAGCCATTTATCCATAACAGTCATTTTTTCTTTATCTAGTGTATATTTTGTTGGATCGAACTGATCTATCTCAGCATAAAGAACATAGAATGCATAAGTGTTCCATAATGTTGACATGAATTTTCTTTGTCCTTCAAGAACTGCTTTTCCATGGAATCTGTTAGGAAGCCAAGGAGCTGAGTTTATATAGAAGTACCAACGAATTGCATCTGCTCCATAAGTTGCTAATGCATCAAATGGATCTACTGCATTTCCTTTAGATTTAGACATTTTTTGTCCGTTTTCATCTTGAACGTGTCCAAGAACTATAACGTTTTTATATGGTGCTTCATTAAAAATTAATGTAGAAACTGCAAGAAGTGAGTAGAACCAACCTCTTGTCTGGTCAACTGCTTCTGAAATGAAGTCAGCTGGGAATTGTTTCTTGAATAAATCTTCATTTTCAAATGGATAGTGGTGTTGAGCAAAAGGCATTGAACCTGAGTCAAACCAGCAGTCAATAACTTCTTTAACTCTTGTCATTTGTTTTCCGCAGTGAGGACAAGTTATAGTTACTGCATCAATATATGGACGGTGAAGTTCAATATTTTCTGGACAGTTTGGTGACATTTTTTTAAGTTCAGTAATGCTTCCTATTGCATGTCTGTGTCCGCATTCACATTCCCATACGTTAAGTGGTGTTCCCCAATATCTGTCACGGCTAATTCCCCAGTCTTGGACATTTTCAAGCCAGTCTCCAAAACGTCCTTTACCTATTGATTTTGGAATCCAGTTGATTTTGTTGTTATTTTTGATTAGGTCTTCTTTAACAGCTGTCATTTTGATGAACCAAGATTCTCTTGCATAATAGATAAGAGGAGTGTCACATCTCCAGCAGTGTGGATAACTGTGCTCATAGTTTGGTGCATCAAATAGAAGTCCTTTTTTATCTAAGTCGATTAAGATTTGTTTATCTGCTTTTTTACAGAAAACTCCTGCCCAGTCAGTTTCTTTTGTCATTTCTCCTTTAGCATCAACTAATTGTACGAAAGGTAAGTCATAAATTCTTCCAACATTTGCGTCATCTTCCCCGAATGCAGGAGCAATATGAACAACACCTGTACCGTCTGTAAGAGTAACATAAGTGTCACAAGTTACATACCAGCATTTTTTATCAGGGTTTACAAATCTGAATAATGGTTCATATTCTTTATATTCTAATTCTTTTCCTGTAAATCTTTCAAGAATTTCAAAGTTTTCTTTTAATACAGTTTCTACAAGAGCTTCTGCCATGTAGTAAGTATATTCTCCATGTTTAACTTTTACATAAGTTTCTTTAGGGTTTACACAAAGTGCAACGTTTGATGGAAGTGTCCATGGAGTAGTTGTCCATGCTAAGATATAAGCATCTTCATCTTTAACTTTAAATCTTACGATTGCAGATTTTTCTTTAACATCTTTATATCCTTGAGCAACTTCGTGGCTTGATAAAGGTGTTCCGCATCTTGGGCAGTAAGGAACAATTTTAAATCCTTTGTAAAGTAATCCTTTTTCCCAGATTTTCTTTAAAGCCCACCATTCAGATTCTATAAAGTTGTTATCATAAGTAACATATGGGTTTTCCATGTCAGCCCAGAAACCAACAGTTTTAGAGAAGTCTTCCCACATTCCTTTATATTTCCAAACGCTTTTTTTACATTCTTCAATGAATGGTTGTAATCCATAAGTTTCTATCTGCTCTTTTCCGTTAATTCCTAAAAGTTTTTCAACTTCAAGTTCAACAGGAAGTCCATGAGTATCCCAACCTGCTTTTCTTGGAACATCGTACCCTTTCATTGTTCTGTATCTTGGAACCATATCTTTTATAACACGAGTAAGAACGTGTCCGATATGCGGTTTACCATTTGCTGTAGGTGGTCCGTCATAGAAAGTGTAAGTTTTGTCTCCTTTTCTTAATTCAAGACTTTTTTCAAAAATTTTATTTTCTTCCCAGAATTTTTCGATTTCTTTTTCTCTCTCTACGAAATTTAGACTGGTAGATACTTTTTTGTACATAAAAACCTCCTCATAAAAGTTTATATCATTTATATTTTTTTATTAACAGATAAATAAAAAAGGCAACCATGCAGGTTGCCTTAATCTTTACAAAATAATTTATATTCAGGAAGAATAATTATTTACAACGCCACATAATAACATCTATAATATTGTCGTCTAACGTATTATTGATGATATTATTATTATAGTGTTCGTGAAATTCATTTTTATCTCCCCTTGTTCTTGTGCTAAATACAATATACCATATATCACATATAAAAGTAAATATATAAATTATTTTAATCTAATAGTTTTTTAATTTTTATTATTTTCTTTTAGATTCTTCGAATTTAGCCCAAACTCCAGCTTTAGTTAAAAGAGATTTAACTGTTCTTGTTGGTTGTGCTCCGTTTTGTAAGAAAGTTAAGATTTCTTCTTCTTTTAAAGTTACTTTAGAATCTTCTAATGGATAGTAGTTTCCTAAGTATGCTACTGCATTTCCTTCTCTTTTAGTAGTAGATTCCATTGCTGCAATTCTGTATACTGGGTTTTTTTTGCTTCCTAATCTTGTTAATCTTAATTTTAACATTAAAAATCACTCCTTTTATATTCTTTTTTAATTTTATTTTAAATTTATTTTTTAAACTTTATTTATTTTAGAAAGGAAATCTTCCTTTTCCTCTACCATTTCTCATATTAGGCATTCCACCGCCCATATTTTTCATAGCTCCAAGATTTGGCATTTTCCCTGAGCTGAACATCTTCATCATATTTTTCATCATTTCAAATTGTTTTAAAAGTCTGTTGACATCTGAAACGTCTGTTCCGCTTCCTTTAGCAATTCTCATTTTTCTGCTTGCCTTAAGGATTTCAGGCTTTGCTCTTTCTTCTCTTGTCATTGATTGAATTATTGCTCTTACTTTTTTCATTTCTTTTTCAGCAAGAGATAAATCTCCCAAGTCATTTCCAACTCCCGGAAGCATTTTTAATATGCTTGCAAGAGGCCCCATTTTTTTAACCATATGAAGCATCTTTAAGAAATCTTCCAAGTTAAATTTTTGAGTTCTTATTTTTTCTTCCAATGATTTTGCATCATCTTCGTTGATATTTTCCTGAGCCTTTTCAACAAGAGAAACAACGTCTCCCATTCCTAAAATTCTTGAAGCAAGTCTTTCAGGGTGGAAAAGTTCAAGGTCTTCTATTTTTTCTCCGACACCAACAAATTTAATTGGTTTTCCTACAACAGATTTTATTGAAAGGGCAGCTCCCCCTCTTGTATCTCCGTCAAATTTTGTAAGAACTACACCATCTATATTTAATTTATCATTGAAATTCTTTGCTAAGTTTACTGCATCCTGACCTATCATAGCATCAACTACAAGAAGTATTTCTTGAGGTCTTACTGTTTTCTTGATTTGACTAAGTTCTTCCATAAGATCTTCATCAACATGAAGTCTACCTGCAGTATCTATTATCATATATGTATAATCGTTTGCTTTTGCCTGTCCCCATGCTTTTCTTGCAATATCAACAGGATCTTTATTTTCTTCATCAGCATAAACAGGAACATTTATCTGTTCACCTAAAACCTGCAACTGTTTTATAGCTGCCGGTCTGTATACGTCTGCTGCAACAAGGTAAGGTCTTTCACCATCTTTTTTTAATTTATTTGCAAGTTTTGCAGCAAAAGTTGTTTTACCTGCCCCTTGAAGTCCTGCAAGCATAAGAACTGTAGGATTTTTAACTCCCTTTGTAAGTTTTGAGTTTGTTCCTCCAAGAAGCTCCACAAGTTCATCATTTACTATTTTTATAAACTGCTGTCCAGGATTTATTCCTCTTATAACTTCAGTTCCAATAGCTTTTTCCTGAATTTTATTTATAAAATCTTTTACAACTTTATAGTTTACATCAGCTTCTAAAAGTGACATTTTAACTTCTCTTAAAGCATCTTTTATATTGCTTTCGCTAAGTTTTCCATGCCCTCTTACTTTTTTAAAAATGTCCTGAAATCTATTTCCTAAATTTTCTAACATCTCTTTCTCCTGTGCTTTTACTAGCTCATTTTCTCAATAATTTTATCTAAATTTTCTTTTGTAAAATTCTTTCTCAAATTCACAAGTTCGTTGTAAAGTTTTCTGTCTTTTTTATAGAAATTAAGTTTGTCTTCATAATCTCTTAAAATTTTGCACCCTCTTTTTATATTATCATAAACAGCCTGTCTGCTTACTTCATTCATCTCTGCGATTTCTGTAAGAGATAAATCTTCCTCAAAATAATCAATAAGATATTTTTTTTGTTTCTCTGTTAAAAGAGGTTTGTAATAATCTAAAAGAATTCCTATTTCAATCATTTCAGTTAATTCCATAATATCACCAAAACATTATAATAATTTTATAAAACTTTGTCAAGCATTTTTTCTTTACATAAAAAATATTTTTTAATTTTTAATAACTTCTAAGTTCTCTGGACACACTGTAAATAATTTCTCCTGTAATTCCCCAGATAACATCTCCTCCATAAAGATAAAAGAGCATTCTTCTTGGTCTTCCTCTCCAAGGTTTTGTATATTCTTCTGGAAGCCCCCATTTTTTTGCAGGAAATTCTATTTTTTCTCCTTTTTCATTTACATAAAAAGGCTCATTTTCAACTGTGACATATTCTATCTCTGGATCATTTTCAAAAAAATAATCAAGTGGGACAAGAATAATTCTTTCAACTTCATCTTCATTTACATTAAGCTCTTCAAGAGAAAAATTTTTTACATACCCTACATATGCTTCTACTATTACCCCTGTAGGAATTATAAGAGTTCCGTATTTTTTTACATTTTCAATTCTTTCTTTTTTTAGCCCAATCTCTTCAAAAGTTTCTCTCACTGCTGTTTCCAAAAAACTTAAATCATCTTTGTCTCTTCTCCCGCCGGGAAAAGAAACTTCTCCCCCCTGTCTTATACCTTTCGCTCTTTTTTCAAAAAGCACATAAAGTTTTCCATCTATTTCACAAAATAAAACCATCACAGCTGAATTCATAGAGGCTTCTCTGCCGATTATTTTACTGTGATTTTTTTCTTTAAAAAAATTATCTATCATATTTTTTGTAATCATAAATTTTCACCATCTTAAAAGACTTTTTATAATATTTTACCATTTAAAAAATTATTTTGCACAAAAAATAAAAAACAGGCCATTATATTTTTATAAATATACAACAGCCTTATTTTAATTTTTTACTATTTTTTTATTTCTTCTGTTTTATTTTCTTCAGCAGGTTTTACTTCTTCTGCTGTTTCCTCTTTATTTTCTGATTCAGGGAAATATTTTTTAAGTTCATCATTCAGTTTATATTTTTCAACAAGAGAATTCATATATTTTACTTTTTCTTCCTCTCTTCTTTGGAAAAGCATCTGATCTTTAAGCTGAGGAAGAACAGCTGTTATATCTGCATCTTTTAATTTATCAATATTGTTTTGATATACTTGAAGAACTTCCATATCATCAACATTTGCTGTTTCCATAGCTTTTTTATTTAAGAAATATTCAAGCTCTATATTTTCTTTTATTTCTTCAAGTTCTTTTTTCTCTTCTTCAGTATATTTAACATTTTCCATTTCTTTTAACACAGCTTTTTTCACAAGGATTTGTGCTGCTATATTCGAATTATTTTCACTGTCTTTCACTTCTTGTTCTGTAAGTGATATTTTCACTTCTTTAGGAGCCTGTTTTTGTTCTGCCCCGCAGCCGCTTAATAAAAATACAAAAGCTCCTAATATAATTAAATTTTTTTTCATATTTTATCCTCCAAAATAATTTTTCCCGCTTTATTCTTAAAATATGCTCCCTGTTTTATATCATATTTTAATATTTTATTTTCAACAATGCAATAAAAAAATAGGAGCTGTTATAAACTAAATTACAACAGCCCCTTTTATTTTCTAAATTTATTTCGTCGATGCAGGAGATGAACGACTGTTAAGAAGTTCAACGACTAGCAGAGCCGACGAATTAAAAATTTCATTTATTAAATTTTTAATTTGCTCATTAACTTTTAACCATACAAAGAAAATGAACAATATAATTTTAGATTTCTCTTATATGAATGTTTTGGCTTCTGTCTGGTCCTACAGACACAACAGAAATCTGACATCCTACAATTTCTTCTATTCTCTTTAAATATTTTTTACAATTTTCTGGAAGTTCTTCATAAGTTTTAACTTGAGTTATATCTTCATCCCATCCTGGAAGCTCTTCATACACAGGTTTTGCTTTTGAAAGAATTTCTGTATCAGCAGGCATTGATTCATAAATTTTTCCGTCAATCTCGTAAGCTGTACATATTTTTAAAGTTCCAAGCCCGCTAAGAACATCTATTTTTGTAATAACTATATCAGTAAGCCCGTTTATCATTGCAGCATATCTTCCAACCACAAGGTCAAGCCAGCCGCATCTTCTTGGTCTTCCTGTTACAGCTCCAAATTCTCCTCCGATTTGTCTTACTTTTTCTCCAAACTCTCCAAGAAGTTCTGTAACAAATGGTCCTTCACCAACTCTTGTTGTATATGCTTTCATAACTCCAATACCTTTATCAATTTTTCTTGGAGAAACTCCTGCACCTGTTGTAACTCCCCCTGTTGTTGGAGAAGAAGATGTAACATACGGATAAGTTCCATAGTTTATATCAAGCATAAGTGCCTGAGCCCCTTCAAAAAGAACAAGCTTATTTTCATCAAGAGCTTTATTTACAATAGGAATTGTATCAACTATTCTGTGTCTTATTTTATCTGCATATTCTGTATAATCTGCTAATATTTTTTCATAACTAAGAGGCTCTGCACCATAAATTTTTGTTATGATTTCATTTTTCTGTTCAAGATTATATTTTAATTTTCTTGCAAATTTTTCCATATCAAGAAGGTCTACCATTCTTATTCCGTCTCTTGAAATTTTATCAGCATAACAAGGTCCTATTCCTCTTTTTGTTGTTCCGATTTTTTTATCCCCTGCATTTGCTTCTTTTAATTCATCAAGTTTTACATGATAAGGCATTATAAGATGAGCTCTGTCACTTATTATAACGTGATCTGTTTTTGCTCCTCTTGTTTCTAATGATGCAAGTTCATCTAAAAGAACTTTTGGATCAACAACAACTCCCGGTCCGATTATACAGCACCCTCCGTGAAGCACTCCTGAAGGAAGAAGTTTTAAAATAAATTTCTCTCCATTTACAACTACAGTATGACCTGCATTGTTTCCCCCCTGAAATCTTACCACATAGTCAGCTCTGTCTGCCAACACATCAATTATTTTCCCTTTTCCTTCATCTCCCCATTGTGTCCCTACAACTACATATCCTGCCATATTTATATCCTCCTAAAAAAATTTAATTACCTTATCATATACAGAAAAATTATTTTATTTTTTCAATCTCTATATAATTAATATTTTTTTGGAATTTATTAAGAAACAACTGCTCAAACTCTGTAAGAACATTATCTTCTGCCTTTTCACTGTTGTGAAGATCAGAAGTGTGATACACAAGTTTATAGTTCTCTAAATTTCCGCTTAATTGTAGCACATCTTCATAGTATTTGTCATGGTCTGTTTTAAAAAATAATTTACCACCTATCTTTAACACCTTATCTAAACTGGAGAAAAGATTTTCTTGAATAATTCTGTTTTTTTCATTTCCCTCCCAAGGGTCTGGAAAATTAATATATAATCCAGAAATCTCACACTCTCCTAAAAATTCTGTAAGTTCTTCTCCAAATCTTCTGATAAATAAAACATTTGAAAGATTTAATTTCTTCGATTTTCTAGCTGACGAGTGAAGTCTTTTAAATCTAAGCTCAAGAGCTATATGATTTCTGTCTCTATATTTTTCACACATTCCAAGAGCAAAGTTTCCGCTCCCAGAACCAATTTCCACATATATAGGATTGTCATTTTTAAAATATTCGTTCCATCTTCCTTTGTATGAATCCATTATTTCTTTGTCATACATTATGTATTCAGGAAATTCTTTTAATCTGTACATATATGGATTGTAGGCTTTTTTTGGATTTTTAAAAAAATGTTTCCAAAAGTCGTCGTTTTCATCTAATTTTATCAATTTGTTCCTCCGATAATTTAAATTTATGTTCATTTTCTTTGTACAGACAAAGAAAACGAACCAAAAGAAAACTGCCCTGCTGGTGAAAAAATTTTCTATTTATTTTGTTCGTTTCACTAAAAATGATAAACTCGGGCTTTGCCCTCAAACATATCATTTTTTGGCGTTCAACTCACTGCATAAATTACAAAAATTTTTTCAATGCAGGGTTTAAGGTTTTTTCATACTAATTTATTTATTTCATTTATAATTTTTTGTGCTACATTTTGATTATCTTTAAAGAAATTTTCTATTTCTTCATTTTTTATATGACCGTTATCTATTTCACCTATTGAGACAGCTATATCTTCTCCGTTATCAACTTTAAAACCTATTCCTCTTTTTAAAATTTCATCAGCAATATCTTTTACATTTTGAAGATATTTTCCAAAAATTGGAGTTTTTCTGTAAAATAACGGCTCAAGCAGGCTGTGTCCTCCAATATTTACAAGAGTTCCCCCTACAAAAGCTGTGTCACATACAGAATAAAATTTTCTTAACACTCCCATTTTATCAACAAGTATAACTTCTGATTTTTCTGAACTTCCTTCAAGACAGCTGCTGTATTTTGAAAATTTTATCTTTCTTTTTATTAAAAGTTCTTCTATTTTTTCAATTCTGTCAAGATGTCTTGGAACAAGGATAAGCATATAATCTTTTAAATGTTTAAAAGCATCTAAAATAACTTCATCTTCCCCTGTTCTTGTGCTTCCTGCAACAAATATTTTTCTGCCCTCAGCTTTTATAATATCTTTAAGTTCATTTTTTTCATCTTCAGAATAATTTTGAAGTTCTATATCAAACTTAAGATTTCCCACAACAGAAACTTTACTGCTATCTGCACCTATTGTTTCTATTCTTTCTCCGTCAAGAGGTGTCTGCATATAAAAATGATCTATCTTGCCTAAAACATTTTTTAAAATTCTTTTAAGTTTCATATATCTTCCAAAACTCTTGTCAGATATTCTTCCATTCACAAGAATGACTTTTCCTTTTTTCTTTGCACAGCTTATTAAATTTGGCCATATTTCTGTTTCAATTAAAATAAGAAGTTTTAAATCTATTCTTTTTAAAATTTTTCTTATCTCATTTTTACAGTCTAAAGGAAAATATATTATTTTTATTCTCTCTTCTTTTGAATATTTATTTTGTGCTGTTTCATATCCTGTATCTGTAAAAATACTTATTAAAATATCTTCTTCTCTTTCAGCAAGAAGTTTTTTTATAAGGGCATCAGAAAGATTTATTTCACCTACAGATGAACAATGAAGCCAAATATACGGCTTTTCTGATTTTAAAAAGTCAAAATTCTGATTAAGTCTTTTTTCAATAAAAATTCTTTTCTTTGGTCTTAATATCATAACAACTTTTAAAGGAATCCAAAGCAGAATTCTAAGGAGATTATATATCATAATTATTCACCTGTTTTTTCTTTTACAAGTCTTGTTATTTCATCAGTAACTTCTTCTATTGTCATAAAACTTGTGTCTATTTCTACTGCATCGTCAGCTTTTTTAAGAGGGCCTTCGCTTCTTGTAGAATCTATCATATCTCTTTCTTTTATATTTGCAAGAACTGATTCAAAATCCTCTTTTATTCCTTTTTCTTCATACTCTTTCATTCTTCTTTTAGCTCTTTCCTCTGCTGAAGCAATTAAAAATATTTTAAGTGGTGCATCTGGAAAAACAACAGTTCCTATGTCACGGCCGTCAAGAACAACATTCTTTCCACGGCTTATTTCTCTCTGAAGTTCAACAAGTTTTTCTCTCACTCTTTTTATTCTTGCTACAAATGAAACCAGCCCGCTCACTCTTGGTGTTCTTATATCTTTTGAAACATCTTTTCCGTTTAGGATAAACTTATCTTTTTCAATATCCATTTTTATTTTATCAAGGTTAAGTTTAACTTCCATATCATTATCTAAATCAACATTATTTTCAAAAAAATACAAAGCTACCATTCTGTACATAGCCCCTGTATCAAGATATGTAAGATTATTCTTTTCAGCCAGAATTTTTGCTATTGTACTTTTACCGCTTCCTGCAGGTCCGTCTATTGCCATTATAAAGTTTTTCATAATTTTCCTCCGTTAAAATTATAACTATGCTCTCATAAGCATTGCTCTCCACTCTTTATCAGCTTTCACCTCAAGAATTTCAAGCCCAACTTCTTCTACAGCTCTTTTCATTTCTTCTAATTTATCTTCTATTATTCCAGAGAAGATAACAAGTCCGTCTTTTTTAACAACTCTTGAAATATCTTTTAAAAGAATAAGAAGAACATCAGCTAAAATATTTGCAACAACAACATCAAATTTTTCATTTTGTACAACTGTAACCAAGTCTCCAGCATAAGCCTTTGCTTTTTCCATGTCAACTTTATTAAGAAGAAGATTTTCTTCTGCTACCTCAACAGCCACCGGGTCTATATCAGTTCCTACAATTTTTCCTGCTCCTAGTTTTTCAGCAGCAACCATTAAAATTCCAGAACCTGTTCCAACGTCAATAACAGTATTTCCCTCTTTTATATTTTCTTCCATAAGTTTTATACAAAGAGAAGTTGTAGGGTGAGTTCCTGTTCCAAAAGCTCTTCCCGGATCAATTTCAATCACAAGTTCATCTTCCTGCGGCTCGTATTCTCTCCATGTAGGTTTTACAACAAATCTTTCACTTATTTTTTGAGTGTAGAAATATTTTTTCCAGCTGTTTTGATAATCTTCCTCTTCAAAATCATAAAAATCTATTGTGTAAACAATATCTTCTCTTTCAGCAAAAGTTTCTTCAAATCTTTTTAAAATTGCCTGTTTTCTTCTTTCAGCATAAATATTCACTGGAAAATATGCTGACACAGCATGGTCAACCATTAAAAAATCTTTTTCATTTTTATAATAATCAAGAGAATTTTTATGTGTCATAGGCTCTTCTATTTTAAGCCCTGTTGCTCCAAAATCATAAAAAATATCCCCTATTTCTTTTTTTGCTTTTTCTGTATCATCACTTTCAAAAATTACTTTTATTTCCATTCCTTTCATTAAAAGCCACCGCCTTTATAATATTTCTATCTGTTTTAAAGAAAGATTTATTCTTTCTATCTCTGTACATTCTCCTGTTTCTTCATCAACAACAACAGAAATTCCGTTAAATCTTTCATTTCCATCTGCCACTTCAAATCTCTGAGGAAGTGCTGTAATAAATTTTGGTATAACAACTTCTGCTGTCATTCCAATTATTCCATTATCAGAACCTGTCATTCCTGCATCTGAAAGATACCCTGTTCCCTCAAGAAGAATTTTTTCGTCTGCTGTCTGAACATGAGTGTGTGTTCCGTAAACAAGTGAAACTTTTCCGTCAAGATATTTTCCAAGAGCAATTTTTTCTGATGTAGCTTCTGCATGAAAATCTACAACTATTATTTTACATTCTTTTTTCATTTCATCTAAAATTTCAGATATTCTTGTGAAAGGACAGTCGATAGGAGGCATAAATACTCTTCCTTGAGCTGAAATTACTCCAACTTTTATTCCTTTTCTGCTTTCAACTACTGTATATCCCTTTCCAGGAGTTGTTCCTTTTGGATAATTAAGTGGTCTTAAAAGTCTGTCTGAAGCTTCAAGATATGTGTAAATTTCTTTTTTATCCCAAATATGATTTCCGCTTGTTATAACGTCAATTTTTTTGCTGAAAAATTCATCTGCTATTTTTGTTGTAATCCCAAATCCGCCAGCTGAATTTTCTCCGTTTACAATTATAAAATCATATTTATCTCCCATCTTTTCAAGATAAGCATATAAAGTTTTTCTTCCCGGATTTCCTACTACATCTCCAACTACCAATATTTTCATTTTTCCTTCTTTCTAAATAAAACACAATTAAATTTATTTTCCATTTTTCAATCTCAATAATTATATCATTTTTTCCAAAAAAATAGAAACCATTTTCATGGTTTCTATAATTTAATTTTTATCTTTATTACTTTAAAATCTCCCTGTATTGAAAAATAATTTGTAATTAATGCAATCATCTTTCCTAAAATTATAAAATAAAATTTTAGGAGATTGAAAAAATTTTCGTAATTTATGAAGCGAGTTGAACGCTAAAAAATGATATGTTTGAGCGAATGCGAGTTTATCATTTTTAGTGAAACAAGCAATATAAATAGAAAATCTTTTTCACGGTATAAAATTTTATTTTAAATCTCTTAGTATTTTCTTAAGTTTTTAAATTGGCTGTCTAAGATTTCATCAATCTGGTCTGCCATTTTTTTATTTTCTTCTGTCATAAATTTATCAAAATCACCTGTGATTTCAATAGTTTTAATTACATCATCTTGAGCAATTTTATTTACAACATCTTGGTCAGCAGCTGACACAACTTCACCAAAAATTGTGTGGTGATAGTTAAGCCATGGAGTTTCCACGTGAGTTATAAAAAATTGTGATCCGTTTGTATTTTTACCAGCATTTGCCATTGCAAGAAGTCCTTTTCTGTCAAAAACAACTCCTTCTTTAAATTCGTCACCAAATTGGTAACCAGGCCCGCCTGCTCCTGTTCCTGTTGGGTCTCCACCTTGAATCATAAAATCAGATATTACTCTGTGAAATTTTAAATTATCATAGTATCCTCTCTTTGCAAGGTGTGCAAAGTTTAACACTGTAAGTGGTGCAACTTCTGGGAAAAGTTTTAAATTTATATCTCCTTTATCTGTTACTATTTTTGCATTTAATACTAAATCTGACATTGATACCTCCGCTTTGTTTTCTAATATTTTTATATTTTTTCTTGCATGAGTTCCTGCAAGTTTATTTCTTCCTATTGTAACTAAAAATATTACAACTATAAAAATCACAAGAGTTTTTAACATAATTATTCTCCCTCTGCCGCTTTTTTAAGTTCATCTCTTGAAACAGTTCCAAAAATTTCATATCTCCATTTTGTGTTTATGTGATTTTGAATTTTTTCAATCTCTTTATCATTTGCATCTAAAATTTCTTTTAAATCTCTTTTCTTTTCTCTCACATCAACAATTTTTCCAGAAATTTCCATCTCTGCATCATACTGGATACACTCTTTTAAATCTGCTTCTAATTTTGCTTCCTCTTTTAAAAGAACGTCCATTCTTTCAAGAAGAATTCTTTTTTTCTTTTTAAGGTCTTTCACTGCATATTCAAACATTCTCTTTGTAACTTCTGCTCCAGATTTCCCTTTTAATTCTTCTCTCACAGAAATACATTTTTTTATAAACTCCTCTGTAAGTCCGTTTGATTCAGCAATTTTATCCACAGTTTCTCTGAAAGTTTTTATCTCTTCCTCTGATTTATCTCTTATATCAAGTTCAGCAAGAGCAAGATAAAGTTTTTCATATTTTGGAATTACCTCTTCATTTATAAATTTTATTTTTTCACTGTCATTTTCTGCTTCTGCTTTTTGAAGTTCAACCTCAGATTTTTTTAAAATCTGAAGCATTACTTCTGTATTATAATCTTTAAAATCTTTTTTATTCATATTATCTCTCACCGTAATATTGATAATAATGGCACTCTATTCCACCATTATAAAGTTTTCTGTTTTTTGTAGCTTTCTTATCAAAATATTTTTCAAATTCTGGATAAGAAGTAATTATATAATAAGACCACTTTGGAAATCTTGTTCTGCATATATCTCCTAAAAGAGTGTAAAGTCTTTCAACTTTTTCGTCATTTAAAAGTCTTTCT
Organism: uncultured Fusobacterium sp.; assembly: GCA_900541465.1. Classification (GTDB taxonomy): domain Bacteria; phylum Fusobacteriota; class Fusobacteriia; order Fusobacteriales; family Fusobacteriaceae; genus Fusobacterium_B. Next base: position 34,625 of record UQJY01000011.1, read on the forward strand.
CCATATGGAGGATTTGTTACAAGACAGCCTTTTTCAGCCATAGCTTCAAGATTTAAAAAGTTTTTACATTCAAAAAGAATATCATCTTCCACTCCAGCTCTTTCAGCATTTTCTTCAGCTATTTTAATCGTGTCCAAATCAATATCAGAAGCATAAACCATAACTTTATTATCATAATCTTCCTGTGAAAATGCTTCGTCTCTTAAATCTATCCATAAATCTTTTGGAATAACTTTCCAGCTTTCTGCAGCAAAATTTCTATTTACTCCAGGAGCAATATTTCTTCCAATCATTGCGGCTTCAATGGCAATAGTTCCTGTCCCGCACATTGGGTCTACAAAAGGTCTGTCTCCACCTTTCCAACGGCTAAGTTTTACAAGGGCAGCAGCCATTGTTTCTTTAAGAGGAGCTTCATTTATTAAGTTTCTGTATCCTCTTTTGTGAAGTGCATCTCCGCTGGTATCAATCATTATTGTAAAAATATCTTTATTTCCTTGAATTTTTATTCTAAATAACGGCCCGTTTTCTGGAAATTTTTCAATATCGTAAATCTCTTTCATATTTTCAACAATAGCTTTTTTAGCAATTCTTTGAATATCAGATTTTGAAAATAGTTTTGATTTAACAGAACTTACCCAGCTTATAGGAAATTCTCCGTTTTTTTCTATTATTTCGCTCCATTTTATTTTTTTTACATTTTGGAAAAGTTCTTCAAAAGTAAGAGCCTTAAACTCTCCCATTTTTATAAATATTCTGTCTGCACATCTTAAATGAATGTTGGCTTTTACCACATCTTTAAAATTTCCTTTAAATTCAACCTTTCCGTTAAATGCGTGGACATCTTTAAATCCAAGCTCAACACATTCATCTCTTACTATGCTTTCAAGCCCCATAGTTGATGATGCAATTATTGTAAAATCTTTCATTAGTTTTGTTTCTCCTCAATCTTTAATTTTTCTTTTTTATTTTTTAATATTCTTATATAAATAAGTTTTATTATTGCAAATATAGGAACACCTAAAAACATTCCAAGAGTTCCCATAATATTTCCCATAATAATTACAGAAGCAATTATCCAGAAAGAACTTATTCCCACACTCTTTCCTAAAATTTTCGGTCCGATTATATATCCGTCAACATTCTGGGCAATTACTATCGCCAGAAGAAGATAAAAACATTTTATCGGATTTGATAAAAGCACAAGAATAAATGCAATAATTCCAGCAGCTATTGAACCAAAATATGGTATCATATTTCCTACACCAATCATAACTGCATTTAAAAGTGCATAAGGAACAGATGCAATTTTCATAACAGCAAAAGCTATAAGCCCCACTATTACAGAAATTATTATTCTTCCTGCCATATAATTTAAAAATATATTTTTACATTCTATCAGAAAATCTAAGCCCTCATCAGCTTCTTTATCCCCATAGAAAATAAATATCATATTTTTTATATACTGCATAAAATATTCTCTGTTGTAAATAAAATAAAGTGCTAAAAATCCACCCAGAAGAATTATAAATATCTCAACTATCCAGTCGATAACATTAAGCCCCAGTGAAATTAAAAGAACCTTTATATTATTCATATTTTTCACAAAGAAATCCTGTATCGCCTGCTTTATCTCTTCCCCGTCCATAAGAAGAAGATTTTTTTCTCTTAAAAATGCAAATATTCTTTCTAAATATTTATTAAAATTTTCCTGAAAAGCTGGAAACTTTTCTATAATTTCTTCAAAGCTGTCTATAAGGTTTGGTATAAACCAAAGAAGTGTTCCTGTTAAAAAAAGAATTAATGCAATAAGTGACATTGCTATTGCCATTCCTCTTTTAAATTTAAGTTTTTTTTCTGCAAACTCAACCATTGGATTTAAAAGCACCGCAATAAACATTGCATATATAAAAGGACGAAGATATTTTGTAAGCCCGTTTATCACACTTAAAAAGCCGTTCATATTTTGAAGCATTGTCTGAATAATAACAAGAAGAGTTCCCACAATAAAAACTTTTATAAATATATGTTTATATTTCATCATATCACCTTATAATTCCGTCAAGTTCTTCATTTTCTTTTTTATCTCCAACAATTTTAATTAAAAGCCTGTCTGGAATACCGATTATTGTATCTCCTGCATTTGAAATCCACCCCTGTTTGACACAGATTTTTAATGGTGAATTTGAAGAAGTAACCCTCACTTTCATTTTTTCTACTAAGACATTTACTCCCCCAAGATTTGTGTCCACAAAATATTCTTTTTTCTTTTCCTCTAAAGGATAAACATATTTCAGCTGATTATCAACATATATTTCTATTTTGTTTCCTTTCACAGCTTCTATTCCCAAAGCATATTTCACTGCAAAAAAGAAAAAAAGTGAAAGCAAAGAATAAATTATGATATCACCTTTTTTAAAATAGCAAGGTTTTCTTTTCAAAATTTTTACTCCTTAGAATTTTTTTCCTATTCCCTCTCCCATAAATACTTTTGTTTCTATTCCGTTTATGCTGTTTTCTAAAATATCCCTGTCAATTTCAACTCTATCTTTTTCTAGGAACATTATAACAGTTGAACCTCCAAAATAGAAATATCCTTTTTCGTCTCCTTTTTTTACAAAAGTATCAGGCTTGTATGTCTGTTTTATTCCTCCGACCATTGTTGCACCGATTTCAGCAATACAGATATCACCAAATTTTTCTGTTGATAAAATTGAATATTCTCTTTTGTTTTCACAGAAAATTCTAAAATTTTGTCTTATTGCATGGGGAGAAACAGAGTAGTAATATCCCTCTATTTTTCTGTTTACAGAAATTTTTCCATCTGCAGGGAAATGAAATCTGTGGTAATCTGCAGGAGCAAGTCTTACAATGACCATTATTCCCCCAAGATATTTTTCTGCCAGAACTTCATTTTTAAAGAAATCTCCTAACGTAAATTCTTCACCTTTTAAGAAAAATTTACTGCTGTCGTGAATATTTTCTATTACTAAAACTTTTCCGTCTGCAGGGGAAACAAGAGTACTTTCTTCAAAATCTATTTTTCTTGCTCCCTCTTTTAATTTTCTTATAAAGAAATCATTAAAAGATGTAAATTCATTAAGATTTTTTTCTGCCTCGTTTAAATCTATCCCGTTTTCTCTGGCAAAATTTTCTATTATTTCACATGATTTCGGGCTGTCCATTTTCTTTCCATACCATTTTGAAAGGAACTTTCTTTTTACTAATGCTTCAAGTGAAAGTTTTCCAAAAGGATTGTAATATAAAAACTTTAAAAAGTTTTCTCCGGGGACTTTTTCTATTTCTATTTTATCAGTATCCCTGTTAATATATTCTATCTGCTTAAATTCCATTTCTTCTCCTGATACTTATTTTTGTTTTTTACATTATTTTTATAGATTTTTTATTTTCTTTATTATATAATTATTAAAACTATACAAATATATTATAAAAAAATCTCTCTTGTATTTTATCACACTTTAATGAAATAATAAAATATTATATAATTATTTATAGAAAATATAAACTGCAAAATTATTTTATCGGAGGATACTACATGAATAAAAAAATTGCATTAATTGCACATGACAAAAAAAAAGATGAACTTGTTGAATTTGTAAAAGAACACGTAGATTTTTTTAAAAATTATGAACTTGTAGCAACTGGAACAACTGGAGGAAGAATAATGGATGCCACAGGGCTTAACATTAAAAGATATCTTTCAGGACCTCTTGGAGGAGACCAGCAGATTGGTGCTGATGTAGCAAACGGACTTATTGATGCTGTTTTCTTTTTCCAAGATCCGCTTACAAGCCAGCCTCATGAACCAGATATCAGAGCTTTAGGAAGACTTTGTGACGTTCATAAAGTTCCAATGGCAACAAATGAAAGAGCTGCTCAGCTTTTAATTGCCGGACTTAAATTTGAAAACGGAGTTTTATAAAAAATTACCCTGCTGATGAAAATTTATTTTTCAATGCAGGGATTTTTATTTTTTGATATATTTTTTTGTTTCTCTAGTGAAACTTTTACAGTACTTTTCTCCTTGCCATTTTATGTTATCTGTTTTACAATGTAAAGGATTATTAAATTTTGGAGGAAAAAATGGTTAAAAAAAATGGTTTGTTTTATGCCGTTCTGGCATCTGTTTTATGGGCTATTGTTAATCCGGTAATAAAAACAGGACTGAGTTACGATATGTCCCCTATGAATTTCGCTGGTCTTAGATTTACATCAGTAGGAATTATTCTTTTAGCTTACACATGGCATAAAGGTATGTTTGCAGAAATAAAAAAATATAAAGATTTATTCCTGCTTCTTACTTTTGTAAATATATTTCTTGGGTATGCAGCTTTTTATATCGGGGTAAATCTTGTTGACGGAGCTGTTTCTTCAATAATAATGGGAACTACTCCTTTTGTAAATATTATTTTAAGCCATATAATGACAACACACGATAAACTTAACAAGCATAAAATTATAAGTATTCTTATAAGTCTTGTGGGTCTTATTATGATTATAGGTGTAAAAAAAGGCGGCTACTCTGTTGGAACAATTGGTCTTATCGGTATTGCTCTTTTATTTTTAAATATTATTTTCCAAGGATTTTCAGCAATTAAATTATCAGAATATAAAGCTGATATTGATCCTATATTTTTAAATGCTGTACAAATGTTCTTCGGGGGATTTTTACTTTATATCACAGGAGTAGCTATTGAAGGATACCATAATTTTATAGGAAAACCTCTTCCTTTTTATCTTAGCTTAGGAACACTTGTTTTTGTTTCTGTATTTGCTTTCAGTTTCTGGTTTATGGCTCTTCAGGATAAAAACACAAAAGTTTCTGAAGTTAATATGTGCAGACTTATAAATCCTATTCTTGGAGCTGTTTTAAGCTGGATTATGCTTCCAGATGAAAAACCAACTTTTAATACTGTTGCAGGAATGATTATCATAGTATTCTCACTTATTTTCTATTTCAGAGGAAAAGAATATTTTGAAAACAAAGAAAAAAATAATTAAATATAAAAAGAAAAAAGTCAGCTGATTTAAGGCTGGCTTTTCTCTTTCTGTGAACGATGTTTTTTTAGACAGTTTTAATTGGAGGTCTGTCTGCATAATTTAATATATATTTCAAAGATTTATTTTCCTAATATATTTTTTATAGCTGTAAGAGTTTTTTCAACATATTCAATTTTTGCACTTTCTCCCATATGACCTATTCTTAAAACTTTATCTGCATAAGGTCCATATGATCCTCCGATAAATATTTTATACTCATCTTTTAATTTTTTTATAAATCCATTTACTGTAAATCCGTCTGGAACATAAAAAGCTGTCACTGTTGAAGAAAAATCATCTTCAAGATATAATTTAAGTCCTAATTTTTTTATTCCATCTCTGCAGTACTTTGCTGTTTTATGATGTCTTTCTACAAGATTTTCTATTCCCTCTTCTAAAATATTATCAACCGCTGCATCAAATCCCATCAAATCACTTGACGGCATTGTATAAGGGAAAAGTTTTTTCTCAACACAATTTTCCCAATAAGAAAGATTACAGTAGAAAGAGGCTATTGGAGTTTTTCTATTTTTTATCGTTTCCCATGCATCATCACTTACTGAAAGCATTGTTATTCCCGGTGGTGCTGAAAAACATTTTTGAGATCCTCCAAGAGCAATATCTGCTCCAAATTCTTCTGCATTAAAATGTTCTCCTCCTATTGCAGCCACTGTATCTACAACTGTTAAAATTCCTTTCGATTTTAAAAGTCTGCATATTTCTTTTACATCATTTAAAACTCCTGTCGGTGTGTCACAATGAACAACTGTTGCGAATTTAAAGTTGCTGTCTTTTTCTAAAAATTCTTTTACTTTTTCTATATCAATTTTTCTTTTTGTTTCAAAGCTGAGTGTTACAGTTTCTCCTCCATAAGGTTTTACCATATCAGCAAATCCTGCTCCAAAAAGCCCGTTTTCTATAACAAGAACTCTGTCTCCTGGTTCTGTAAGAGAAGCACAGGCACTGTCAAGTCCAACCATTCCTTCTCCACTCATAAATATCATGCTTTCTTTTTTACAACCAAATATCTTTGCTGTTTTCTCTGCCAGTTTATCATAAAATTTAAAGAAATCTTCATCTAAATCTGGATTTCCAAAAAATTCTGCACGTCTTTCCATTACGTTTTGTCTAACTATACTAGGCCCTGGTGTCATCATTAAATAATCTGGTTTGTACATAATATTCTCCTCCCAAAACTTTTGTAATGCTCTTATGATATAAGTATACCATTTTAAAAATATTTTGGAAGTTTTTCAAAAGAAATTGTATTGTTACAATTTTAGATTTATAAAAATAAATTTTAGAAAATTGAAGATATTTTCTTTATACAAACTAAATTAATGAGCAAATTAAAAATTTAATAAATAAAATTTTTAAGACAAAAAAAGAGCTGTTACAATTAGAACAGCTCTTAAAAATTTTTTAATATTTATTATTTTTTAATTCTTTCTACATATTCGTTAGTTCTTGTATCAATTTTGATCCATTCACCTTGTTCAACGAATATAGGAACTTGAATTTCAAATCCAGTGTTTAATCTAGCTGGTTTTAACACTTTTCCTGAAGTATCTCCTCTTAATCCTGGCTCAGTGTATTCGATTTGTCTTTCAACGAAAGTAGGAATTTCAACTGCAACTGGAGTAGTTTCGTAGTAAACAACTTCAACTTCCATTTCTTCTTCTAAGTAGTTTAAAGCATCTCCTAAATCTTCTTCAGATAATTCAACTTGATCCCAAGTTTCTGGGTTAGAGAATACATAAGAAGTTCCATCATGGTAAGAGTAGATTGCTTTAACTTTTTCAAGTCTGATGTCGTCCATTTTTTCGTCAGCTTTAACAACTGTATCCACAATGTTTCCTGCTATTAAGTTTTTCATTTTTAATTTTACAACAGCAGCGTTTCTTCCTGACTTGTTGTATTCTGCTCTTAGCACAATAAATGGATCATTTCCTATTTTAATTGTGCTTCCTTGTCTTAATTCTTGAGCTATTTTCATTTTGTCCCCCTTTAATATTCTTGTATATATTTATATAATTTTTTTACCAGATTACATTTCTCTAATAAAAATTTACTATACTTTTCACAAATTCTATCTATCTCTTCAAATTTTTCAAAGAAAATTCTAAAATCCTCTTTTCCTTTTTCCAAAGAATTTTTATCCCTGTCATTATAATCTTCAAGAAGATTGCAATAACTTTCTATTATATTTTTTTCTTCTTCAGAAACCTCTACACTCTCTTTAATTCTCTCAGTAAAAGCTTTTATTTTATCCATATGAGCTTTTTCTTCCTGAAGATAAATATGCCACATAAAAGGTTTTCCTAAAATTATCCCTCTTACAAAAGAATCTTCTCCCCTTGTAAAATTAAAATCTGAAGCTGATATTATTTCCTCATATTCTTCCTGTGAAAAAAAATCGGAGTATATCATAGTTATTTTACCATATTTTACTATATTTCCATAGTCCTCTGTTAAATTTTTTTTCAAAATTTCTGAAAAACTTTTCTGAGTTTTTTCTCCCATAAGCAGAAGAATTGTCTCTTTTTCATAATTTTTAAGAGTTTCTAAAAGATTTTCAAAATTTTTCTCGTATGAAAAAACTGTTCCGATAAATTTATCTTTTAAATCAAAATCTTTAAAATATTTTTTAAAAACTTCATCTCTGTTTTCTTTTCCAAATTTCATTCTTTCAAGAAAACCTGAATCAATTATTACGCCCCCGCTTTTTTCACTGAAGCCCGGCATAAAAAATATCTTCTTTAAAGTTTTAGAATCTATTAGAGATTCACAAAGGTGGAAATCCTCTATCCATTTTTCTCCTGAAAGATATTCTAAATTTATCCAAAGTTTTGAATTTTCTTTTGCTGCCTTTACATATTCTTCCGGCACATTACAGCCAAATGCTTCTATAAATACATCTGACACACCAAAACTTTCCATATTCTCTTTAACATATTTTTCAGTGACACAGATAAGACCATCTATTTCTTGATAATCTGTATCTTTAACTTTTTTATTTATAGCTTTAAATTCCTCAAGCCTATTCAAAACAATTCTTATTCTAACATTTTGAAAGATTTTTTTCAACTCTTTTGATATTCTGTAAACAACTCCTATATCTCCAAAATTGTCTATAATTTCACAAAATATATCTATACTATTTACTTTCATCTTTTTTCCCTGCTCTCTTTAAATAACTTTCTCTTGCTTTTACCATCCAATGAGGCTGAAAAATCATAGCACGGCCAACTGCCACACAATCTAAAAGATTATTTTCTATAAGATAACTTGCTTCTTTCTCTGTTTTTATTTTTCTTACTCCGATAACAGGAATGTTTACATATTTTTTTATAACTGTTCCCATATAAATTACCCAGTCAAGAGGAAAATCTTCTGGGAAATTATCTATTTTTACTTCCTGTTTAAATTTAGGGTCTGGAGCTCCGCTGGAAACATGAAGAATATCCACTCCAAGTTTTTCTAGATATTTTGCAATTTCTATTCCGTCATCTAAAGAGGGTTCATTTCCTCCCATTCTGTAACCTAAAATAAAATTATCATCAAAAAGATATTTTGTTCTTTCTATAAGGGTTTTATTGAAAAACATTCTTCTTTCAAAATCTCCACCGTATTTGTCATCTCTTTTATTCCACATGGAAGAATTAAGCTGGCACAGTAAATATGTATGAGCTCCGTGGATTTCTATTCCGTCAAAACCGGCTTTTTTTGCTCTTTCAAATGCAAGAACAAATTTATCTAAAATATCATCTAAAATATTTTCAGAAACTTCTGCTATTTTCTCTTTAAATCCTGCATGATGAATTTGAATAAGCATTGGGACATTATATTTTTTTCCAATATCTGAAACTTTTTTCAGCCCCTCTATAAACTTATCGTCCCACAGCCCAAGCTGATTTTCACGAAGTTTCCCATTTTCAGCCACACAAGTTGCCTCTACAATTATCATTCCCACTTCATCTTGTGCAATTCTTTCATACCATTCAATAAGCCTGTCTGTTACAAAACCATCTTCATCAATAAGAGAAAATCTCACAAGAGGAGGGAGTACTATTCTGTTTTTTAATTCAATATTTTTTATTTTTAATGGTGTAAGTATATTTGTCATTCAAAATTTCCTTTTCATTATTTATATTTATTATATCTTCTTTCGTCTAAATATCTTTTTATTTCATCTATGCAGAATTTTATCCCTGCAAAACCTTTTTTCAAAATAAAAACAACTGCCCACACAGCAAGGCATATCACAAGAATTCCTGTAGCAACAGGGAAACTTGCAAAAAGAGTTGTAAATATAAACATTGGAAGAACTATTCCTAAGAAACAGAATAGAAGAATTAAAAGCCAGCCAGCTGTAATTGCAAAAGCTCCCATAAGAAATGCTAAAATCTGTACAGCCCCAACCATAAAGCATGCCACAAACATTATTCCAAGTAAAAGTTCCATTATTTTTCACCGCCTGTTCCGTTTTTATCTATATTCTACCATATTTTTTCCAATAAAATATATTATGTTTTAAAATTTTTATTTCTATGATATAATAACGTGTATGTTTAAAAATTGAGGAGGAAAATAAACCAATGATTTCAACAAGTAATCTTAGTATGAGATTTCCTGATAAAAAACTTTTTGAAGATGTTAATATCAAATTCACACCAGGAAACTGTTACGGTCTTATCGGTGCAAACGGTGCAGGAAAATCTACTTTCGTAAAAATACTTTCAGGTGTAATCACACCAACTGAAGGAGAAGTAATTTTAGACAAAAATAAAAGAATGGCAGTTTTATCACAAAACCACTTTGCCTATGAAGATGTTAAAGTTTTAGATGTTGTTCTTATGGGACATAAAAAACTTTGGGATATTATGGTAGAAAAAAATGCTATCTATGCCAAAGAAGATTTCACTGAAGAAGATGGAATGAGAGCTGCTGACCTTGAAGGAGAATTTGCTGAGCTTAACGGGTGGGAAGCAGAATCTGAAGCAAGCACACTTCTTACAGGACTTGGATTAAGAGCAAAATATCATGAAATGCTTATGAAAGAACTTAACGAACCTCAAAAAATTAAAGTTCTTTTAGCACAATGTCTTTTTGGAAATCCAGATGTACTTCTTCTTGACGAGCCTACAAACGGACTTGATATAAAAGCTGTTGCATGGCTTGAAAATTTCCTTATGGGCTTAGAAAATACAACAGTTATAGTTGTATCTCACGACAGACACTTCTTAAATAAAGTCTGCACACATATAGCTGATATCGACTATGGAAAAATTAAAATGTTCGTTGGAAACTACGATTTCTGGTATGAGTCAAGCCAGCTTATGTTATCTTTAATAGCTAATAAAAACAAAAAACTTGAACAGAAAAGACAAGAACTTCAAGAATTTATCGCTAGATTCAGTGCCAATGCTGCAAAATCTAAGCAGGCAACTTCAAGAAAGAAACAGCTTGAAAAATTACAGCTTGAAGATATGCAGGTTTCAAACAGAAAATATCCGTTCATAGAATTCAAGCCTGACAGAGAAGCTGGAAACAATATGCTTAAAGTTGAAAATCTTACTAAGAGCATAAACGGAGTTAAAGTAATTGATAACTTATCATTTACAATCAACACAAAAGATAAAGTTGTATTCCTTTCTGAAAGCGACATTGTAAAAACTACACTGCTTTCACTTCTTGCAGGAGACCTTGAGCCTGATTCTGGAACAATAACTTGGGGAGTTACTGTAACTCATGCTTATATGCCAAAAGATAACTCAGCTTTCTTTGACGGTGTAGACCTTGACCTTGTAGACTGGTTAAGACCATACTCTCCTGACCAGCACGACTCTTATGTAAGAGGATTTTTAGGAAGAATGCTTTTCTCTGGAGAAGAATCTCTTAAAAAAGCAAAAGTTTTATCAGGGGGAGAAAAAGTTAGATGTATGCTTTCAAGAATGATGATGTCTGGAGCAAATGCACTTTTATTTGATAACCCAACAGACCACTTAGACCTTGAGTCTATCACATCACTAAACAAAGCACTTATAAAATTCCCTGGAACAATTCTTTTTGCAGGACATGACCACGAGTTTATCCAAACAGTTGCAAACAGAATTATTGAAATTTTACCAGATGGAAAACTTATTGATAAGTTAATGACTTACGACGACTATATTCAAATGAAAATAGACGAGGAAAAAGACAACGATTAATAATATAAAACCCTGCCAATAAATTTTTGACAGGGTTTTCTTTTTATTATTTATTTTTTATCCTCTAAAATATTTTTTTCTGCTCCCATATAACTGCTCAAATATGCCGTTATAGGAATTGCCACAAGTATTCCTATACTTCCAGAAAAAGATTTTAAAATTTCAACAGCTATAAATTCAAAATTAAAAAGTCTTACAACAGGAAGCTCGTTAATATGAATTGAAATTATTAAAATATCAAAAAGCGAGCTTCCAATATAAGCAAGAATTAAAGTATTTATCATTGTTCCCACAATATCTCTTCCTATATTTATTCCTGAAGCAAAAATTTCTTTTGGCAAAAGATTTGGATTTTTTTCCTTAAGCTCAGTTAGAGAAGAAGAAATTGACATAGCTACGTCCATAACAGCTCCCATACTTCCTAAAATTATCCCCGCAGAAATAAGTTCTTTCACTTTTATATTTCCTAAAATGCCAACATATCCCACAGCATCAACAGTTGAATATCCTGTAAGCCCCATTTTATTTGTAAAATATGCTGAAAGAATTCCTGAAAATATAACTCCCCCTATACTTCCAATAACAGCATTTATACCTTTTCTGCTAAATCCTGCTATAAAATAAATTGTAACAACTGATGAAAAAAGTGCCGTTACAACTGAAAGAAAAATTGGAGAATAACCTTTTAAAACAAGGGGAAGAAAAAAATAAAATATTGCTGCTACACTGACACCAAGAGCAAAAAGAGCTTTCACACCTTTTATTTTTGCCATTGCCACAGTAAAAATAATAAAAATTAATGAAAGAGCTGCATAACTTATTCTTTTATCTGTATCAGTAATAAAATATGTAGTTCTTCCATCTTCATATTCGTCTTTCATAAGAATTACCCTGTCCCCAGCTTTAAAATTTATATTTAAAGATTTATCAGAATATACGGGAGATTCTACATTTACAATCTCATTCCCTGTTTTTATTTCATAGACAACAATATCTTCTGTTTCCTCTGTAAGCTCCATATCTGTTACAAGATTATTTTCTTTCACACTTCCAAGTTTTGCTGTAATTTTTCCGCTTACATACTCTTCAGAAAAAATAAATGTATTTATAATTACAAAAAATATTAAAATTAATTTTTTCATATTTCCCTCCAAGATTTATAAAAATCCCTGCACTAAAAACAATTTGTAGTTAATGCAGGGATAACTATAAAATAAAAAATTTTATTTGTTAAATCCTTATTTCACAAGCCTGAATTTTCCAATTACCTCAATATGCGAAGTCTGAGGGAACATATCCACAGGCTGAATTTTTTCAAGTCTGTATCCCTCGTTTATAAGAATCTTGCTGTCTCTTGCAAAAGTTGACGGGTTGCATGAAATATAAACTATTTCCTCAATTTTGTGTCCTGCAAGTTTTACAAGGGCATCTCCCTCTATCCCTTTTCTCGGCGGGTCAAAAATTACAGAATCAACTCTTTTTCCACTCTCTATAAGATTTAAAAGTTCTTTATTAACATCTCCTGTAATAAATTCAATATTTTCAATATTATTTTCTTTTGCAGTTCTTATTCCATCTTTCACCGCAGCTCTTACAATCTCAATAGAATAAATTTTTTCCGCCTCTTTTGAAAGAATCATTCCAATAGTTCCTGTTCCGGAAAAGGCATCAACAATATATTTATTTTCTATATTATCAAAGAAACTTATCCCTGTATTATAAAGTTTTTTCGTCTGATTTACATTTATCTGGAAAAAAGAATCAGGAGAAATATTAAAATGAATTCCGTTTATTTCTTCTTTAATATATTTTTCCCCGAAAAGATGAATATTTTCTTTTCCAAGTGCTACATTTGTAATCTCATTATTTAAAGAAACATAAACAGATTTTATTTCATCTGTATTTTCATAAATTCCCCTTAAAAATTCCTCCACATCTTTTGGAACTTTCTTAGAATTTATAATAAGAACAAGCATAGCTTCATTAAATGAATTTGTTCTTACCATAATATGACGAAGAATTCCTTTATGCTCCTTTTCCCTGTAAACAGAAATTTTATTTTTATTAAGCATTCTTTTTACATTATTTATAATTTTATTGGCAAGATTTGAGCTTAATACATTTTCCTTAACTTCAAAAACTTCGTGAGATTTTCTTTTAAACATTCCTGTTATTATTTTTCTGTTTTTATCAAGGGCAAAAGGCTCAATCACTTTGTTTCTATAGTTTTTTCTGTCCTCTTCATCTGCACCGATTATAAAATTAACAGGAACATCTTTCACTCCCCCGATTTTTTCCATAACATCTTTTACAAGCTCTGTCTTATATTTTAATTGAGACTCATAATTAAGCATTCCAAAATCACAGCCGTGAAAATCTTCAAAGCTTATTTTTGAAGTATCTTCTATTCTCTCTTCACCGGCATTTAAAAGTTTTGTAATTATTCCTCTTGCATAAGTTTTTTTCTTAGAGATAATTTCTGCTTCAACACGGTCTCCAGGAACTGTCATTGGAACAAACACTGCAAAATCATCAACAAATCCAAGTCCCTCTCCTCCGTATACAATTTTTTCAATATCCACTATAACTTTATTTCCAACTGATATTGACATCTTTCCTCCTGAAAGTATTATTTTTTAATTTTGAAATAATACACTTCTTTTGAAGTTTCCATATTTCTTTTTTCTCTCATTTCAAGCTCCAATTTTTTTAAATCAGCAGCCTTGTCATATTCAAGCTGTTTTTCATTTAAATCTTTTCTCAAATCTTCAAGATTTTTCCTCTCTGCAATAACAGCCTTTTCCAATTTAGAAATTTTTACAAGATAACTATTGTGAGTAAGCCATATGACTATTGTTATTAAAATAACGCCTGCTACTAATTTCATAATTCCCCCTTAATATTATCTTAAAATTTCCATTTATATTTTTTCAACCACTCTTAATTTTGCAGAATGGGCTCTGTTATTATATTTTAATTCGTCGTCTCCTGCACACACAGGTTTTCTTGTAACAACTTTTACCTGAGGTTTTTTCCCGCACATACAAACTGGAAGTTCAGGAGGGCATATGCAGCCTTTTTCAAGTTCCCTGAATTTATTTTTTACAATTCTGTCCTCTAAAGAGTGGAAAGTTATTATTGCAAGTCTTCCACCTTTTTTAAGAGATTTCACAGCTTTTTCTATAGCACGTTCTAAAACTTCAAGCTCTCTGTTAACTTCAATTCTTATTGCCTGAAATGTTTTTTTAGCAGGGTGTTTCTGGCTTCTTGCAGGGTAAGCACGTCTTATAATTGCAACAAGCTCCCCTGTTGTTTCAATATTTTTTTCTTTTCTTGCCTCACAGATAAATTTTGCAATTTTTCTGGCAAATCTCTCTTCACCATATTCAAAAATTATTTTTGAAAGCTGTTCTTCTGTATAATTATTTACAACTTCATAAGCAGACACAGGATTATTTTTATCCATTCTCATATCAAGTTTTGTATCAAATCTATATGAAAATCCTCTCTCTTCATCATCAAGCTGAGTTGAAGAAACTCCTATATCCATAAGAATTCCGTCAATTTTATCATATCCTGCACAATAAAGAACTGTATCAAGATTTTCAAAATTATCTTTATACACTTTCCATCTGCTTTTAAAAGGTTCAAGTCTTTTTGAAGCAAAATCTATTGCCTGCTGGTCTTGGTCTATTGAAATAACTTTTCCTTTTTCAGAAGTTGATTTTAAAATTCCCTCTGAATGACCTCCCCCGCCTAAAGTGCAGTCAAGATACACTCCGTCTTTATTTGTTATAAGATATTCCATTGTTTCATAAAATAAAACGGGAATATGATATTCACTAAATGTATTTTCTATATTTTCTGTTAAATTATTTTCCATCAAGTCCTCCGATTTAAAATACCCTGCATCAAAAATATTAATACAATACTTTTTTCAGCAGGGTAATTCTTGAGTTTTTTAGAATATTATCCAGAATAATAATCTTCTTATTAAATTAAGTGCCATATATGCAAGTATCGGCGAAATGTCAATTCTGCTGTAACCCATTGGAAATATCATTCTGAATGGTCTAAGTATTGGTTCTGAAACAGCATAAACAACATCTGTAAAATCATTATGTGTGTATGGAGCAAGCCATGACAGAAGAACTCTTATTACGATAATTATATTTAGTATTTGAACTGTGTAATTTATTGCAGCAGCTAATAAGTGCATACCTCTCTCTTCACTCCTTTTTTAAAAAATTAATCTACATCAAGAAAATAATGTTTTGTATTCTGCACATACTCCCATCCTGACCATATTGTAAGGATAACAGGAATAAGCATCAAATAAAAATTATAATGTTTTGGTAAGAAAGTATAAACTTCATTTGCATTGTTACCAAGAATAATCATAAGCATAATAGCTATCATCTGAGAAGTTGTTTTATATTTTCCCAATTTGCTTGCAGGAATTACTTCACCTTTTGCAGCAACAACCATTCTTATTCCGCTTATTAAAAATTCTCTAAATATTATAACTATTGACATCCATGAAGGAATATATCTTAGATATACCATAACAACAAGTGCAGATATAACAAGTATTTTGTCTGCAAGAGGGTCCATTATCTTTCCAAAATCTGTTATAAGATTATGTTTTCTTGCAAGGTAGCCGTCAAAAAAATCTGTTATGGAAGCCACAGCAAAAATAGCAAGAGCTATAATTCTGTAAGGCATTCCGCCCTCAGGAGAATTTTCCAAAATATAAATAAATGGAACTGCTAAAATAAGTCTTGTTAAAGTTAATTTATTAGGTAAATTCATAACCTCATCTCTCTCCCTTGTTTTTTTATTCTTCTTCCTCTATTATCGGCCCGATAAAATCATATTGGAAGTTTTGTTCAATTTTTACTCTTACAATATCTCCAGGTTTTGCTGTTCCGTCATTTGTAAGAACTTTCCCGTCTATTTCAAGAGCCTGACCTCTTGTTCTTCCCTCAAGCATATATTCGCTTTCAGAAGAAATTCCGTCAATCATAACTTCTACTTCCTGACCAATAAACTGTTCATTTTTTCTTTCTGCAATATCTGCCTGAAGATTTGTAAGCTCAGCCCATCTTTTTTCTTTTATCTCTTCAGGAACTTGGTTTGGAAGATTATATGCAACAGTATCTTCCTCTCTTGAATATTTAAACACACCTACATAATCAAATTTAAATTCTTCAATAAAATCTTTAAGCTCTTCAAATTGCTCTTCTGTCTCCCCAGGGAAACCTACAATAACAGTTGTTCTTATTACTGCATCAGGAATAGCACTTCTTATTCTTCCTAAAATGCTTCTTATATAATCTCCTGATTTTGCTCTTGCCATCTTTTGAAGAATTTCATCTGAAATATGCTGAATAGGAACATCAAAATATTTACAGATTTTAGGCTCGTCTCTCATAACTTCTATAAGTTCATCAGTAATTGAATTTGGATACATATAATATGTTCTTATCCATTCAATTCCTTCAACTTTTGCAAGTTCTTTTAAAAGTTTTGCAAGTGCTTTTTCTTTATAATTGTCTAAACCATATTCAGTTGATTCCTGAGCTAAAAGATTTAATTCTTTCACCCCAGATTTAGCAAGTTTTTCTGCTTCTGCCACAATGTCCTCAATAGTTCTGCTTCTTAAATCTCCTCTAAGAGACGGGATTATACAGTAAGTACATCTTTTGTCGCACCCCTCAGAAATTTTTAAATAAGCTGTATGAGGATAAGTTGTTATTATTCTTTCAGTGTTACAGTTTGGCAGGAAGTCCTGACTTCCCACCACAACTTCTTTATTTCCGTCTAAAATACTGTCAACTATCTCACATATTTTTTCAATGTCTCCTGTTCCAATTACAGCATCTATTTCAGGAATTTCATTTATAAGTTCATCTCTGTATCTTTCTGAAAGACACCCAGCAACTACAAGTTTTTTTAAATTTCCATTTGTTTTATACTCTGCTGCCTCAAGGATTGCCTCTATTGATTCTTCTTTTGCATCTCCTATAAAAGCACAAGTATTTACTACTACAATATCAGCTGTTTCCAAATCTTCAACAAGTTCAAATCCTCTTTTATTTATTAAAAATCCAAGAATATTTTCACTGTCCACAAGATTTTTGCTGCAGCCAAGGCTTATTAAACCTATTTTCATTTATTACCTCTCTTAAAAATTTACAATTAACCTTCTATTATTCTTTTTCTGCTAAGGCTTATTTTTCCGCCTTCAGTAGAAATTACTTTTACATCAAAAACGTCTCCTTCTTTTAAAACGTCTTCAACATTTACCACTCTCTCTTTAGAAATTTCAGAAACATGAAGAAGTCCTTCTTTTCCTGGAAGAATTTCCATAAATGCTCCGAATTTTGCTATTTTTACAACTCTTCCGCTGTAAATTTCTCCAACCTCAACGTCTTTTGTATGAGCTTCTATCATTTTTACAGTTTTTTGAAGCTGTTCAAGGTCGTTACAGAATACAGAAACTTTTCCGTCATCTGTTATATCAACAGTTGCTCCTGTTTCTTCTATAATTTTTTTGATATTTTTTCCAGCCGGCCCGATAAGAGCTGCTATTTTATCTGTGTTAATCTGCATCTGAACTATTCTTGGTGCATTTGGTGCAAGTTCTTTTCTTGGTTCAGGGATTGCAGCATTCATAACTTCAAGAATTTCAAGTCTTGCTTTATGTGCTTGGTTAAGAGCAATTCTCATAATTTCTTCAGTTATTCCTGTGATTTTTATATCCATTTGAAGAGCAGTGATTCCTGATTTTGTTCCTGCAACTTTAAAGTCCATGTCTCCTAAGTGGTCTTCTAGTCCCATGATGTCAGTAAGAACTGTAAATTCGTCTCCCTCTTTTACAAGTCCCATTGCTATTCCTGCAACGTGTTCTTTAATAGGTACACCTGCATCCATAAGAGCAAGAGAGCCTCCGCAGATTGATGCTTGAGAAGATGAGCCGTTTGATTCTGTAATATCAGAAACAACTCTTATTGTGTAAGGGAATTCTTCTTCAGATGGAATTACATATGATAAAGCTCTTTCAGCAAGAGATCCGTGTCCAAGTTCTCTTCTTCCAGGTGCTCCGTTTCTTCCAATTTCTCCAACAGAATATGCTGGGAAGTTGTAGTGAAGATAGAATTTTTTGTAATATTCTTCATCTAATGTATCTATTAATTGTTCATTTGCTTTTGATCCTAAAGTTGTTGTAACAAGAGCCTGAGTTTCTCCTCTTGTAAACATTGCAGATCCGTGAGGCATTGGAAGAGTTCCAACTTCTGCATATAAAGGTCTTATTTCATCAATTTTTCTTCCGTCAACTCTATGTTTATGGAAAATGATAACTTCTCTTACAAGTCTTTTCATCATTTCTTCATAGTAAACATCAAATTCTGTCATTACATCTTCAGGAAGTTCTTCCTCTGTAAGTTCAGCAAAATTTTCAGCAACAAATCTTTCTCTTAATTCGTCGTGAAGAGCATCAACTGCATCTTGTCTTGCTTGTTTTCCAGTTGTTAAAACTGCTTGTTTTAATCTTTCTTCTCCGTTAGTTTCTAAGAAATCTTTTACTAATGGATTTGGCTCTTCTTTAACAAATTCTATTTTTTCTTTTCCTATTAATTTTGTAAATTCTTCTTGGAATTCACAAAGTTTTTTAATATTTTCATGTGCAAACATAATAGCTTGAAGCATTGTTTCTTCGTCCATTTCAGCTGCTCCTGCTTCAACCATGTTTACAGCATCTTTTGTTCCTGCAACTTTTAAGTTAAGTTCGCTTGTTTCTAATTCTTCTGGTGTAGGATTTAAAATAAACTGTCCGTCTTTTCTTCCAACTACAACACCTGCAACTGGCCCAAGGAATGGAATATCAGAAATCATAATTGCTGCAGAAGCTCCTATAATTCCTAAATAATCTGGTGTATTTTTCCCGTCATAAGAAAAAATTGTATTAACTATTTGTACTTCATAGTTAAACCCGTCTGGGAACATTGGTCTTATTGGTCTGTCTGTAAGTCTTGAAATAAGTGTTGCATCAATTCCTGGTCTTGATTCTCTTTTGTTAAATCCTCCAGGGAATTTTCCTGCAGCATAAAATTTTTCAATATAGTCAACTGTTAATGGGAAGAAATCTATTCCCGGTCTTCCCTCTTTACTACGGTTTACTGTACAAAGCATTACAGTATCTCCATACTGAATCATTACAGCTCCATTTGATTGTCTGGCAAATTTACCTGTAGATAATGAAAGTGTTCTTCCGCCAATTTCTAACTCTACTCTTGTCTCATTAAACATTAAAGCTCCTCCTAATAAATTTTAAATATCTATTTTGAATATTGCGGAGTCCAGTAAATAATAAGGGAGAAATTATAAAAACTTTTTTATAATTTATCTCTTACTACTTACTCAAAAATATACTCTCGCAACATTCCCATATCTTATAAAGTATACCATTTTTATATATAAAAATCAAAATATAATTCGTGTATAAAAATA
>UQJY01000012.1 GCA_900541465.1 uncultured Fusobacterium sp.
ATGATATATCAGATTATATAAGATTTTACAATGAAGAAAGATTACAAAAAAATTTTTAAAGAAACAAAAAAATGTTGAAAAAATAATGAAAATATTTTTATTATATTCAAAGTTTATTTTTTTTATTTTAAATGATATAATATACTTGCTGAATTGCCTTTGTTATAGCTTTTGCTGAAAAAACAAAAAATTTTATTTTAGAAAGGAAATAACAAAGAAAATTAGAATAATTAAAGAAATAGATGTAAAAATTTATTTCTTAAGGAAATTGTGAGGGGGAAATATGAGTAAATATATACTTTTATCATTACTTGCATATTTCTGCGGGTCTATTCCCAGCGGAGTGTGGATTGGAAAAATGGTTAAAGGGATAGATATAAGAACAGTAGGAAGCAAAAATTCTGGAGCAACAAATGCTTATAGAACTTTAGGGGCAAAATGCGGGATAGCAACTTTAATTTTAGATGCTCTAAAAGGTTATCTTCCTCTTTATGTTGCAAGCCATTTTGATATTTCAGATAAATATATTGTAGTTATCGGGCTTATTGCTATATTTGCACACTCAATGTCATGCTTTTTAAATTTCAAAGGTGGAAAAGGTGTTGCAACAAGTCTTGGAGTATTTTTATTTCTTGCACCAAAAGCAGTGCTTGTAACATTTTTAGGATTTGCAATAGTAGTGTATTTCACAAGATATGTTTCACTTTCTTCAATAACAGGAGCAATTATTCTTCCTATAATGATAGCAGTTCTTCCTGCCAAAGAGGGAGTGGATAAAATGACTCTTGTCATATTATCTTTTGTAATAGGAGCTTTTGTAATTTATAAACACAGAAGCAATATATCAAGACTTCTTAATGGAACAGAATCAAAAATAACATTCGGAAAGAGAGGGTAAGATTTATGATTAAAGATAAAATAGTTGTTGTTGGAGCAGGAAGCTGGGGGACAGCTCTTGCCTTGGTACTTGCAAATAAAGGATGCTTTGACGTTACAATGTGGGAATACAATAAAGAACTTGCAGAAAAAATGGAAAGAGAAAGAGAAAATGAAAAACTTCTTCCAGGAGCAAAATTTCCAGATAATCTTCATGTAACAAATGATGATACAGATTTATTAAAAGATGCAAAAGCAGTTGTATTCTCGATTCCATCACAAGTTTTAAGAGGAGTTGTTGCAAGATTTTCAAATCAGATGAGAAGCGACCTTTTGATTGTAAATACAGGAAAAGGAATAGAAATAAGTTCAGGACTTAGACTTTCTGAAGTAATAAAAGATGAAATTTTAGGAAAATATCATAATAATATAGTTGTTCTTTCAGGACCTACTCATGCAGAAGAAGTATGTAAAGGAATACCTACAACAATAGTTGCAGCAGGAAAACTTGATAAAGCTAAAGCTGTTCAGGAAATATTTAATTCAGAAGTGTTCAGAGTGTATGTAAATGAAGATATGATTGGTGTTGAGCTTGGTGCAGCTGTTAAAAACTGTCTTGCATTGGGAGCTGGAATTTCTGACGGACTTGGTTTTGGAGATAATACAAAAGCCGCTCTTATAACAAGAGGAGTTGCAGAAATGATAAGATTTGGCGAAAAATGCGGAGCAAATCCAAAAACTTTTTATGGACTTAGCGGAATAGGAGACCTTATAGTAACTTGTGCAAGTAAGCACAGTAGAAACAGATATGTTGGAGAAAAGCTTGGAAGAGGGGAAACACTTAAAGAAATTCTTGAAGGAATGACAATGGTTGCTGAAGGAGTTCCTACTGTAAAAGCAGTTTATACAAAAGCACAGGAACTTAATGTAAGTATGCCTATTGTTGAAGCTGTTTATAAAGTTCTTTATGAAGATGAGAAAGCAGCTGTTATGGTGAGAGAACTTATGTCTCGTGACTTAAAAGAGGAGTTTTAGTTCTGATTATTTTAAATCATAAGAAATAGGGTGAGGTTTTACATTATGGAAGAAAAAGATCTAGTTTCACTTTACTTGAATGATATAAGAAAATATGAAATTTTGGACAGAGAGGAAGAAGAAAAACTTCTGCTTAAAGTAAAAGAAGGAGACCTTGAAGCAAAAAATAAATTAATTATATCTAATCTTCGTCTTGTAATCAGTGTTGCAAAAAATTATATGAACAAAGGAATGACCCTTATTGACCTTATCAGTGAAGGAAATTTTGGACTTATACGTGCTATAGATAAATTTGATATTGATAAAGGTTTCAGATTCTCTACTTATGCAGTGTGGTGGATAAAACAGTCAATCACAAAGGCACTTATGTGTAAAGGAAGAGAAATAAGAATACCGTCATATAAATATGATCTTCTTAATAAAATAAATAAAATTATTGTTGAAGAACTTATGAATACGGGAGATTATCCGTCAAATGAAATCATAGGAGAAAAATTAAGTATTTCTCCTGAGAAAGTGGCAAATATTTTAATAGAATTTCAAGAGGTTATGTCACTTAACGAATCTGTAGGAGATAATATTTATCTTGAAGATGTAATTTTAAATGAAAACAGTGAAAATCTTGAAAATGATATTATAGATGAAATGAATAAAGCTAAAGTGCATGAAATGCTTGAAGGCTTGGGAGAAAGAGAAAAAGATATTTTAATGAGAAGATATGGTCTCAGCGGATACGATATCCACACTCTTGAACAGGTTGGAGAAGTATTTAATATAACAAGGGAAAGAGTGAGACAAATAGAAAAGAAAACCCTTGAAAAACTTAGAAAAAAATATGATAAAGAATTGAATAAAAGTATATACGTTAAGTAGTTGGGAGGATTTTACATGATTGTAAAAGTAAATAGGGGAGAATTTTTAAAAAAATTGAGAACTGTAGAAAAGGCAGTTTCAGAAAATAAAATTAAACCGATAATTTCATGTGTATATCTTGAAGCAAAGGAAGAAAATACTCTGTTTTTCTGCGGAACAAATCTTGAGCTTACAATAACTTCAACAATGGAATCTGAAGTTTTGGAAAAAGGAAAAATTGTATTTCAGCCTCAGATTATAGATGAATATGTAAAAGAGCTTTCTGATGATGTAATTCTTTTGAAATCGGAAGATTCGACTCTTATAATAGAGACAGGTGATTCGTCTTCAGAATTTTCTCTTATGAATGCAGATGAGTTTCCAATGGTTGCAGGTAAAAATAATACACTTGCAAAATATTGTTTTACAATAGCAAGCAGAGAACTTTTAGAAATATTTGAAAAAGTTAAATTTTCAGCAGCAACTTCTTCAGATAATCTTTCTTTAAATTGTATAAGACTTGATATGCAGGGAAAAATAGCGAGATTTGTTTCAACTGATACTTATCGTCTGACATATTTAATGAAAGAAGTTGACAGCGAATGTGAAATTCAGGTGAGCATACCACTTAATACAGTTGAAGCTATAACAAAACTTTTAAAGAGTGAAGATTTAAAAGATATAAAAGTTTCAGCATGGGAAAATCAAATATATTTTATTTCTGACAACACAGAAATGGTAAGCAGAACAATAGAGCTTCCTTATCCGAATTATGGAGGAATTTTAGGAACAGCTCAATACAATAAAAAAATGGTAATAAAAACAGATGAGCTTATGAAAATTTTAAGAAGAATACAGATTTTTGTAAGATCAAACTTAGATTCAAAATATGGAGCTGTTTTTGAACTTGGAAATAAAATAATGGTTGTAAGAGGAGTAAGCAGCACAGCAAAAATAAAAGAGGAACTTAATGTAAATTATACAGGAGATGATTTAAAAATTTCTCTTAATGTAAAATTCCTTCTTGAATTTTTACAAAATTTTGATAAAGAAAGTGATATTGTTGTAGAATTTAAAGAGTCAAACAGTTCAGTGAGAATTGCGAGTGTTGATGATGAAAATTATATTTACGTTGTAATGCCTCTTGCACTTAAAGATATTTAAAAATAAATTTAAAATATAAGCTGATTTGAATTTTCAAGTCAGCTTTTTTTCTTCAATAACATAACTGAAAAATTGAAATGAAAAAATAAATGTGTTATAATGAAAATGCTTAATAATATATCTAAAGAGGTAAAAATAATGACCAATTTTTTATCAGAGAAGGTGATTTACAATTTTTTTTATCTTGCATACATTCTCTATGAAAAGTTTCTTAATGACCAAGTTAAAAGGAATTGTGTCGCAGATAAATTTTTAGAATACAACAACAAAAGAGTGATGAAAAAAATTAACAAATTTATGCCCAAAAATATAGCATTGCTTCTTCCTCACTGTATTCAAAATTATGACTGTCCTTTTAAAATTACTTCAAAAATTGAGAACTGCAGAAAATGCGGTAAATGTAAAATAGAAAAAATTCTTGAGCTGAAAGAAAAATACAATTTGGAAGTAAAAGTTGCAACAGGGGGAACTCTTGCAAGACTTTTTATAAAAGAAAAAAAGCCGGAACTTATAATAGCAGTGGCTTGTAAAAGAGATTTGATGTCAGGAATTTACGACAGTTTTCCAATGAATGTTTATGGTGTTTATAATAAAATAATAGAATCACCATGTATAAATACAGATCTAAATATAGAAGAGATAGAGAAAGTATTAATTTTGGCAGAGAAAAGATAAAATATTTTTTCTTTGGATAGATTTTTATGAGAGAAGTAAAACAAGGAGTGATGGTATTGTTCAAAAGAAAATTTTTATGTGCTGCATTAATCACTTTAAGTGCAAATCTTGCTTATGGAAATATGAAAGAAGATGTGGCATTTTTAAATGAATTATACAAACAGGAAAGATATGATATGGCAGTATCTGAATCTAAAAAATTTATTGTGAATTATCCTGATTCAAAATACAATAAAAATATTTGCGAAAGAATGGCGAAAGTATATTTCATAAAAAAAGATTATAAAGAAGCAGAAATATATTTTCAAAAACTTCTTACAGAATATAAATTGAAAAAAGATGAGAAAAAAGAAGTATCTTCATATCTTTACAGAATAAATATGATATATGGAAATACTGTAAAAGCAAATGAGTATGCAAAAGAATTTGAAACTGATGAAAAAGTTTTGGAAAAAACATTTTATGACAGCGGAGTAATTCTTCTTAATAATGGAAAAAATCCTGATGCTGTGAGAGAATTTTCAAAAGTTGTAAATATAAAAGGGGATTATTACGAGCCTGCAATACTTTATCTTGCAATGGGGCTTTATAATAACGGACAGTATGGAGAGAGCTTAAAATATCTTGATTTTTATAACGGTCTTCAGAGTCAGAGCAAAGATGTTCCGCTTTTAACTTATCTTTACGGCTCATCTTTTTATAAACTTAACGATTCAAATAAAGCAGCAGCATATTTTGAAGAGGGATTAAAAAATTATCCAAATGACAGCTACAGTAAAAAAGGAAGAATAACTCTTATAGAAATTTATACAAACCGTGGTGAAATAGAAAAGGCTCTTATGCTTTATTCTGAAATTGACAGAGAAAGTGACAGAAAAACAGGAGCGAGAGTTTTAGGAGATTATCTTCTTTCAAAAGATGAATATAAAAGAGCTATAAATTTTTATGACACAATAGGAGAAAATAAATCTGACGGAGTGAGATATACTTATGCTTATGCTCATTATAAACTTTCAAATTATAAAAAAGCAATAAGCGAATTTGAAAAAATAAATGACAGCAGATATCTTTTAAACAGCAGATACTATTTAGTTTTAAGTTGTTACAATATGAAAGATTATAAAAAAGCAGTAAGTTTTGAAAAATATCTTCCAGAATATGAAATGGACGGGAAAAAATATATAGATTTATGTGTTGTATTTGCAAATTCTTATTATGAGATGGGAGAAAATACAAAATCTTATGAATATTACAAAGGAATATATAAAGATTATCCGACTGCTGATAATCTTTACAGAGTTATAGTTCTTGAGACGAAAATAGATGCAGAAAAAAATCTGGAAGCCTCTTTTGAAAAATATAAAACAGAATTTCCAGAAGATAAAAATTATAAAAAAGATATTTATCTTGCAGTGGGAAATTATTATTATAAAAAAGGAAGAACAGCAGATGCTGAAAAAATTTATAAAGATTATATGAAGACAGATAATAATATTGAAGTAGGAAATAATCTTGTAAATCTTCTTATAAATGAAAAAAAATATTCTGAAGTTATCCATTATTTAAATATGATGGAAGAAACAAATGACAGTTCATATTTAAAAGGAATTGCTTATATGGGTGTGGGAGAATATGCAAAGGCTGATGAATTTCTTGCACAGCTTAAAAATAAAGAGGGAATAGGAAAAGAACTTAAAGAAAAAGTTACTTACAATATTATAAAAAATAATTTCCTTTGGGAAAAATATGAAGAAGTTATAAAAGAAGGAGAAGAATATTTAGCCGGAGCATATATTTACGGTCTTGATGATATAGTTGACAGAATGGGATTAAGTTACTACAGGCTTGGAAATTATGAAAAAGCAAGAGAATATTTTGCAAAACTTGCAGTTGTTCCAGAGTACAGCGGGTATGCAAAATTCCAGACTGCAGACAGTTATTTTGCAGAGAAAAACTATAAAAAAGCAAAAGAAGAATATAAACTTGTCTACACTGAAAAGAGCGGGAAAAAGTATGAGGAAGAAGCAAAATACTGGGAACTTAATTGTGATTTAAGTCTTAATGACAAAGAAAGCTATCTTGCAGAAAGTGAGAGTTTCCTTAAGAATTATCCAAATTCTTCATATATAAGAAACATTCTTTCAATAAGAGGTGAAATTTTAAAGGGTGCTGGAAATAGTGCCGAAGCTGTGAAGGAATATGAAAATCTTTATGAAAAATCAGAGCAGACAGAAGAAAAGGATATAACTATTGAAAAAATAGTAGAACTTTATGATGAAACAGAAAATATCGAAGCAAAAAGCCAGTGGATAGAAAAATTTTCTGATAAATATAAGAAGAGCTATTATAAATCTCTGGCATACAGAGAAAAAGGAATGGTTTCTGAAGCTCAGGCAGAGGAAAAAATTCTTCTTGAAAATGAAAGATATAAAGATTATGCTCTTATAAATCTTGCAAATGATTATTTTAATGAAGAAAAATACAGTGAAGCTGAAAAAAATTATAAAGCAGTAAGAGAATTGGAAAGCTCGCAATATAAGGATTTAGCAATCTTCCAAATGGGAAATATTTGTGCAGTTAAAGGGGAAAATGATAAAGCTGAAGTAGAACTTTCAAAAGTTTTTGTCCTTTATCCTGAGAGCCGGTATGTAATCCCGGCAAAATTAAAACTTGCAGATATTTATGATGCAAAAGGGGATAAAACAAAAGCAAAAGAAGGATATAGAGAACTTTTAAATGATAAGAAAGCGGGAGAATACAGAGAATATTTAACAGAAAAAATGCTTTTCATATCTCTTGAAGAAAAAAACAGAGGGGAAGCAGAAAAATATTATGCTGAACTTCAAAAAATAAATAAAGAGACAGCGGCAAAATATGATGAATTTATGAAAACAGAAACAGAAGAAAACAAGGAGGAACAATAATGAAAAAATTAGTTTTAGGTCTTATGATTTTAAGTAGTCTTTCAGTATTTTCGGCAGATAATGTGGTGATAGATAAAGAAGTTACTGGTATTAATAAAGAAACTATTGAGACAAGAGAAGTTGCAGATAAAAAAATAGATCTTGAGCAGAAAGAAGTTAATGCAAGTGAAATGAGAACATCAAGTAAAAAAATAAAAGAGGGGCAGGAAAATCTTGAAGTTAAAAACAGCGATGAGGAAATAAAAAAAGAACTTGCACAAGATGTTTCAAAAGACAGTTCTCTATGGAAATATGTATTAGGAGTGCTTGGTGTAATAGCTATAGCCGTTGCATTATAATTTAGATTTTTTACAGGAGGATTTACAAAAATGTATTGGATAAAAAACGGCGGATTTTTAATGTATTTTATATTATTGATGTCAGTTCTTGGAACAGGTGTAATAATTGAAAGATTTATTTATTTCAGAACGAAAGAAAAAAATGATTTTTCAGATATAAGACCTGTACTTAGAAAATATATAGAAGAGGACAATGTAAAAGGTGCAATAGGATATCTTTCAAATTCTAAATCTTCAACAGGAATGGTTTTAAAAGAAGTTTTAAGTTTTTGGAATAAAACTAACACAACAAATATTGTAACTCTTGAAGAAAAAGCAAGAGAAGCTGCTCTTTCGCAGATTCCTCTTCTTGAAAGAAATATGTGGCTTTTAAGTATAGTTGCACATACAACTCCGCTTATTGGTCTTTTAGGAACAGTAACAGGAATGATAAAAGCATTTCAGGCTGTGGCAATTCATGGAACAGGTGATGCTAAAATTCTTGCAAGCGGAATATCAGAAGCACTTTTTACAACAGCCGGAGGACTTTTTGTGGCAATTCCTGCTCTTATCATTTACAACTATTACAACAGAAAAATAGACGAAATAATAAATGATATGGAGAAGGGAAGCACAGAAGTAATCAACTATTTTAGGAGGTAAGTTTTATGAAACTGCAAAGATTAAAAAGAAGAAACAGCGGCAGTATTATTCTTGAAATGACTCCTCTTATAGATGTAGTATTTCTTTTGCTTATATTTTTTCTTGTGGCAACATCTTTTGAAGATATAGACAGCGGAATAAAAATAGATCTTCCTCAGTCTACGATAAGAGAGATAAAAGCTGTGAAAGAACTTCAGATAAATATAACAAATGGAAAAGTTATATACCTTAAATATCAAGAAGGAAATGAAAGAAAAAGTGTAAAAGTTTCAAAAGAAGGACTTAAAAAAACTCTTGCTGATAAATTAAGCAGAGCAGAAGATAAAACAGTTATAATAAGCGGAGATAAATCTTTGGATTATGGATTTATAGTTGATATTATGACTATATCAAAAGAAGCAGGAGCTGCAGAGCTTGATATTGATACAATGCTTGGGAAATAGGAGTGGTGAACATGAATATTAACAAAAGGGATAAACTCTCTTTTTTTCTGGCACTTTTAATAAATATAGTAATAGTTCTTCTTATTCCCGGTTATAAAATAGAAGATATAAAAGAGGGAAAATTAAAAGTTGGTCTGGTTGCTTTGGAAAAAGAAAAAGTTTATTCAAAGGAACAGAAAAAAACAGTGTCTGCTAAAAAACCGGTGCAGAAAAAAGAACCTGTTAAAAAGAATACTGAAATACCAACTCCCAAAAAAGAAGAAATAAAAAAAGAAAAAAGTTTAAGTCTGGCATCTGTTTCAAAAACAATAAAAGCTCCGTCAATAAATATAATGAATACAAAAAGTTTAAGTACAAAAAAAAGCAATGATCTTCTTTCTGATGCTTTAAAAGGAACAAAAAAAGAAATTAAATTTGAAAGAGAAGAAAAACTGGGTATGAGAACTGAAAATATAGAATTTAATGACACTCTTGCTCTTGATAAAACAATACAAGACAGAGATAATGAAAATATGTTTATTGATGACAGTGAAGATATTGTAATTGAAAGTATAAAAACAGACGAAGGACAGGTTGAAGGACTTCCCAGCGGTTATAAGTTAGGAGTTTCTGACGGTGATATAATTGCAAGATGGGATTCAGGAAATCAGGAGCCTAAATACCCTGAATCAGCTCAGCTTAAAGGGCTTCAGGGAAGTGTAAGAGTAAAGATAGATGTTAATGAAAAAGGTGAGGTTGTAAATCTTATAATAGATAAAGGAAGCGGAGTTCCTGAAATTAACAGTGCTATAGAAGCAATAGGAAGAACTTGGAAAATATATCTCAGCAAACATGGTTTGAGCATAAAAGGAAGAGTTGTTTTAGACTATACATTTAAACTGAAAGGTGATTAAAAAAATAAACTGAAGGGGGAAATAAAATGACTTTTTTAGGATTTAGGATAGAGAATGATTTAAAAGAAGAAATAGAAAGTAATGCTGAAAATGAACTTTCTTTTGTTGAAACAGTGGGGGAGTTTATTGAAAAAATAAAAGAAAAAAATCACGACTGCGTTTTGATTGAAGAAAAAAATTTACCTTCAGAAACACTTATAAATCTTATAAAAAAAGTTAATGAATTTCAGCAGAAAACTGTTGTTATTGTATTAGGACAAAGTTCAAATCTTAAAGTTGTAGCTGGAAGCGTGAAAGCAGGAGCATATGATTATCTATTAAAACCTCTTGCCACAAGCGAGATTTTAAGAGTCTGCGGAAAAGCTGTAAGAGATTACAAACTTCTTGCAGAAAGAGTTGAAAGAAATAAAAATATAGGGGATAAACTTATTGGTCAGACAAAAGAAATTGTTCAGGTCTATAAAAAAATAGGAAAGGTTGCAGCAGGAAGAATGCCTGTACTTGTAACAGGTGAAAAAGGAACTGGAAAGAAAAGTGTTGCCCGTGCAATACATCAATTTGGAGACAGTTCTAAAAAACCTTTTATAAGTATAAACTGCTTATCATTCCCTCACTCACTTCTTGAAAGAAGATTATTCGGATATGAAAAAGGTGCTTTTGAAGGAGCAATATTTTCACAGGCTGGAGAACTTGAAAAAGCAAACGGCGGAACACTTCATTTAGGAAATGTGGAAGCCTTAAGCCTTGATGTCCAGTCAAAACTTCTTTACTTTTTACAGGAAGGAGAATTTTTCAGACTTGGGGGAGCAGATCCAATTAAAACTGATATGAGAATAATAGCAACAACATCAGCGGATCTTACAAAAGAAGTAAAAGAAGGGCGTTTTATAGAAGAACTTTTTGATACTTTAAAAGTTTTGGAAATTGTAATTCCGCCGCTAAGAGAAAGAAAAGACGACATACCTTTTATAATAGATAATTATTTAAGAGAATGTAACAGAGAACTTAATAAATCAGTAAAAGGTGTCAGCAAACCTGCAATGAAAAAAATTCTTAGATTTGACTGGCCCGGAAATGTAAATGAATTAAAAAATGCTATTAAATCTGCTGTGGCAATGTGCAGAGGAACTTCAATCGTTATAGAAGATCTGCCGTCTGATGTAGCAGGGGTAAGAGCATCAAGAAGAAAAGAAGCATTTCAGACATGGATGCTCAACGAATGGATTGAAGATGAACTTAAAAATTATAAAAAATCAATCCATAAAGGAGCATATTTCAGTTATATTGTTACAACAGTAGAAAAAGAACTTATAAAACAAGTTTTGGAACGTACAAGCGGAAAGAAAATTGAAACTGCTGAAATACTTGGAATAACAAGAAATACCCTTAGAACAAAAATGACCAATTATGGATTGGAGTAGGAGATTTTTATGCATATAACACTTTATAGAAAGTACAGACCTAAAGATTTCAGTGAGATTGCAGGGGAAAGCGATATTGTAAAAACTCTGAAAAATTCTTTGGACAATGACAGAATTTCTCATGCCTATCTTTTCAGCGGGCCGAGAGGAGTAGGAAAAACTACAAGTGCCAGACTTATTGCAAAGGGAGTAAACTGCCTGAAGAATGGAATAAGCAGTTCTCCATGTAACGAGTGTGAAAACTGCAGAGAGATAGATAATGGAAGTTTTATAGATCTTATTGAAATTGATGCTGCTTCAAACAGAGGTATTGATGAAATAAGAGAACTTAAAGACAAAATAAATTATCAGCCGTCAAAAGGAAGAAAGAAAATTTATATAATAGATGAGGTACATATGCTTACAAAAGAAGCATTTAATGCTCTTCTTAAAACTTTGGAAGAACCTCCTGAACATGTAATTTTTATTCTGGCAACAACTGAGCCTGATAAAATTCTTCCTACAATAATTTCAAGATGTCAGAGATATGACTTCAAATCTCTTACTTATACTGAGGTAAAAGATAAACTTTCTGAAATATGCCGTGGAGAAAATGTAGAAATAGATGAAGGAAGTTTAGGGCTTATTTATGAAAGTTCAGGGGGAAGCATGAGAGATGCTATTTCCATTCTTGAAAGAGTTATTATAACTTATCTAGGAGAAAAAATAGACGAAGATAAATGCAGTAAAGTTATCGGCATAACTTCTAAAACTCTTTTAAAGGAATTTTTGGGAATAGTTAAAGGAAACAGAATATCTGAAGGGGCTGTATTTTTGGATAAACTTTGGCTTGACTCTCTTGATATAGAAAAGTTTTTTAAAGATTTTGGAAAATATATAAAAAATCTTGTTCTTTCTGGAGAAATGGAAGCAGAAGAGGGGCTTAAAATAATAGGAAATATTTTTGACTCTCTTAATAAATTTAAATATGAAGAAGATAAAAGACTTCTTGGTTATGTTGTGTTAAACAGTCTTATCAAAAAAGCCGATAAGGGAACAAAAGAAGTTGTTGTTGAAAAACAAATTGTTTACAAAGAAGTGCCAAAAGTTTCTCAGGAAAAAAACGGAACGGAAAATAAAATTTCCGAAAAAACTACGACAGAATATCAAAGAGAAATAAATATTGATGAAATAAAAGAAAAATGGTCTGAAATTGTAAGAGCTGCTAAAAATGAAAAGATGACTTTCTCAGCTTTCCTTATGGATGCAGCTCCTTACAGAATAGAAGATAATATCCTGTATATAAAATTTAATTCTAATCTTTTTGCAAAAGAACAGATGGAGACAGAATATTACAACAGTATTTTCCAAGATGTTGTTGAAAGAATAACAGGTTCAAAAATAAGAACAAAATATATTTTTAAAGAAAATAATAAAAGTGAAAAATCAAAATCAGATAACGATTTAGCGTCACAGTTAATGACATATTTTTCAGAGGAGAATTAGTTTAATGAACAAAAATATAAGATATAATTACAGTGCTTTTTCAGGAATTCTCCTTGCAGCTGTAATGTGTGCCGTTTTTTATAATCTTTCAATGCTTATGCCTATAACAGGATTTGCACTTTTAGTTTATAAAATAAAAAATGTGCCGATGTTTAAAAGAAAAGAGTGGCTTATGGTGACTCTTCTTTCAATGTTTTTTATAGGGGGGATAAATATATATGTTTCTCCCAATACTTATAAATTTGCAGTGGAATTTTTTACAAATGAAAGTTTAAAAAATCTAGCAGGATATATATTTATTTTTCTTCCGATAGAAATTTTATATTATAAGTTTAACGGAAGAAAATTTATGATACCTGTTTTTGACAGAATAATAATAACAAGTATCATTGCAACAATTGGAGCATATTTTTATATAAAGCTTCTTAATATAAACGGAGAACTTTTAAAAGAAGTTATGCAGGAGCTTAATAATATTGATGAAAAAAATATTGAAATAATTTTTAAATTTATGAAAAATAACATATATTATTTAATATATACTTATGTAGGATTTATTACATACATAACTTATTATACTTTTGGAAGAAAAAGTTATTCAATGTGGAGAATCTCATACTGGTGGCTTTTATTTTATATAATTCCATTTTTTATAATAAGATTTGGACATATTCAAAATGTATATTTGACAAATATCATGTTAATGGTTAAAATATCTTTTGTTGTATATGGGATAAAAATAGTATATAATTTTATAAGACTAAAAATAAAATCAGATGTAATTTGCCAAATACTTGCAATGATAATTGGTCTTAATTTTCAAAATATTACATTTATAATAGCAGGGCTTTTGAGCTTTGAAGCATTAAAGATTACAATAATAAGAAGCAACGGAGGGAAATAATAATGGCTAAAATACAAGTAATTTTAACACAAGATGTAGCAGGACAAGGAAGAAAAGGAGATATGATAACTGTTTCAGACGGTTATGCAAAAAACTTTATACTTAATAAAAATAAAGGAATAATTGCTACACCTGAAGCTTTACAAAAAATAGAAAATGACAAGAAAAAAGAAGCAAAAAGAAATGAAGACGAAAAAAACAAAGCAATAATTTTAAAAAACCAGCTTGAAAAAGAAAAATTAGTTTTAACTGTAAAAGTTGGAGACAATGGGAAATTATTTGGAGCAATAACTAATAAAGAAATTGCTGCTGAAATGGAAAAATCTTTTGGTCTTAAAATAGACAAGAAAAAAATAGAATGCAGCATAAAATCTCTTGGAGAACATAAAGTAACTATTAAATTACATCCTGAAGTAAAAGCTGAAATTACTGTTATAACTAAAGAGTAGGAGATAAATAATGGAAGGTGCAGAGAATCTGAAAAGAGTTCCCAGCAGTATGGAAGCTGAGAAATCTGTTCTCGGTGGGATTTTTCTTAAACCTGATTGTTTTGGAGATATTATTGAGATAATATCTCCAAATGATTTT
The DNA here is from genome assembly GCA_900541465.1 of uncultured Fusobacterium sp. Lineage (GTDB taxonomy): Bacteria > Fusobacteriota > Fusobacteriia > Fusobacteriales > Fusobacteriaceae > Fusobacterium_B. The sequence goes on from UQJY01000012.1 coordinate 14,241, forward strand.
TATAAGGTAGGACATAAATATATTTTTGAAGCTATGATAGAATGTTACAACACAGGAGAAAATATTGATCCTATTGTTGTGATGAACAAACTTAGAAAGATGAATAAGTTTGATGAAATCGGCGGAGAATCTATGTTTTATGATGTAATCGGGGGAGTTGTTACCGCTGCTCACATAGATGTACATGCCAAGATAATAAAAGAAAAATCTATATTAAGAAGACTGGGAGATGTTGGAACAAAAATAGTTGAAATGTCTTATGACGGCTATGAAGATGTGGATACAATCTTAGATAAGGCAGAGGGGCTTATTTTTAAAATTTCTGAAAATAAAGAATCAAAAGATGTAATAAGTATAAAAGATGCAATGACTGAAGAGTTTATGAGACTGGAAGAAGTTTTTAACAACAAAGGTGCAGCTACAGGAATTTCTTCAGGATTTGTAAATTTTGATGAAAAAACAAGCGGATTTAATCCATCGGATCTTATTATTCTTGCTGCAAGACCATCAATGGGTAAAACAGCTTTTGCTCTTAACCTTGCTCTAAATGCAGCAATGAAAAGTGATAAATCTGTTCTTATTTTCAGTCTTGAAATGTCAAGTTCACAGCTTTTGCAGAGACTTTTAGCTGTTCAGTCAGGAATAGGACTTCAAAAAATAAGAAATGGATTTCTTGAAGAAGAGGAGTGGGGAAGACTTGGTATAGCAAGCGGTCAGCTTGCAGAATCTCATATAAATATAGCTGACGTTCCAAATGTCAATGTTTTGGAAATTAGAGCAATGGCAAGAAGACTTAAGGCAATGAATAAACTTGATATGATTGTAATAGATTATCTTCAGCTTATAAAAGGAACTGGAAGAGGAGATAACAGACAGCAGGAGATTTCTGATATTTCAAGGTCGTTAAAAGGAATAGCCAGAGAACTTGATATTCCTATAATTGCTCTTTCTCAGCTATCGAGAGCTCCGGAGCAGAGAGCTGACAGAAGACCAATGCTTTCAGATTTAAGAGAATCAGGAGCAATCGAGCAGGATGCAGATATGGTTGTCTTTTTATACAGAGATGATTATTATAATGAAGAAAGTGAAGAAAAAGGAATTACAGAAGTAATTATAGGTAAGCAGAGAAATGGTCCTGTGGGAACTGTAAAACTTAGATTCTTCCATGAAATTACAAAATTTGCTGATTACACTACACGTGTTGAGTAAAATATATAAAATTTTTTAAAATAAGAAAGGATATTAAATGAAAAAAGTAGAATTATTAGCACCAGCAGGAAATATAGAAAAAATGGAAATGGCTTTCCACTATGGAGCTGATGCAGTTTTCTTAGGTGGAAAAATGTTTAACCTGAGAGCAGGAAGCAATAACTTTTCTGATGAGGAACTTACAAAAACAGTTGAGTATGCACACGCACTTGGAAAAAAAGTATATGTTACATTAAATGTAATACCACACAATGAAGAGCTTAATGACCTTCCTGAATATGTAAAATTTTTAGAAAACATTCATGTTGACGGAGTTATTGTTGCAGACCTTGGAGTGTTCCAAGTTGTTAAAGAAAATTCAAATCTTCGTATCAGTGTAAGTACACAGGCAAGCAACACAAACTGGCGTTCAATAAAAATGTGGAAAGATTTAGGGGCAAAAAGAGTTGTTCTTGCAAGAGAAATTTCTCTTGAAGATATAAAAACAATAAGAGAAAAAGTTCCTGATATTGAGCTTGAAGTATTTATCCACGGAGCAATGTGTATGTCAATTTCTGGAAGATGTTTACTTAGCAACTATATGACAGGAAGAGATGCAAACAGAGGAGACTGTGCTCAATCTTGCAGATGGAGATATTCTCTTATGGAAGAAAAAAGACCTGGGGAATATATGCCTGTTTTTGAAGATGAACATGGAACATTTATTTTCAGTTCAAAAGATTTATGTACAATAAAAATGATAGATGAAATTCTTGATTTAGGTGTTGACTCACTTAAAATTGAGGGAAGAATGAAAGGTATCTATTATGTTGCAAACAGTGTAAAAGCATATAGAGAAGCTATTGATAAATATTATGAAGGAAACTTTGAATTTGAAGAAAAATGGCTTAGAGAACTTGAATCAACTTCACACAGATTATATACAGAAGGTTTCTATCACGGAAGACCGGGAGCAGAAGCTCAAAACTATAACGACAGAAATTCTTACAGCCAGACACATCAGCTTGTTGCAAAAGTTATAGAAAAAATATCTGATGATGAATATATTTTAGCAATAAGAAACAGAGTTGAAGCTGGAGAAGAACTTGAAGTTGTAACTCCTAAGTATGACCCAAGAAAAATAGTTCTTCCAAAAATGATGCTTATAGGAAGAAATGGGCATGAAGAAGAAGTTCTTGCAGCTAATCCAAACTCAACAGTAAGGGTTGTTATTCCAGGGGCAAAAATGGAAGCTCTTGATATGATAAGAAAAGTTAAAGATGAAAATCCCGGAGCGGAACAAAAATAATATCTGTTAAGAGGTAAGAATTATGTATAAAGGAAATTTTTCAAACTCATTTGTAAAATGGGCGGTTATAATTTTTTTATTCCCCATTTTCTTTGGAGGAATTATATTAAGACTTGCTGACAGAATAATTGGAAAGAAAAAAGCAGAAGATTAATCTCCTGCTTTTTTTTGTGCTGCTCTTTTGATCTTTCCTTGAAGACTTTTTATTTTCTTTTTATATTCATCTGAAACTTTATCTTTTTCCAATGCTTTTTTATAATATAAAATTGCTTTTTCAAAATCTTTTACAGCTTCAAAACATTCAGCAGTGTTAGAATAAAACCAAGCTGAATCTTTTCCTTTTTCCTCTGATTTTAAGAAATATTTAATAGCTTCTGCATACTCATCTTTTCCTTTATAATTCCAAGCAATTTCTGAGTAAAGCCAGTCGTCATCTCTTCCTAAATCTTCTGCCTTAAAAAGAAATTCAAGGGCCTTATCGTGTTCTCCCAGAGAACCATATGACCAGCCTATTTCAGAATCTAACCAGTCGTCTTCTTTACCCAGCTCTTTTGCTTTTAAAAGATATTTTACAGCTTTTCTGTATTTATCAACTTTATTATAATTCCACCCGATTTCAGTGGCAAGCCACTCATCAAGTTCATCTTCTTTTTCAGCAGCATGAAGATATTTTAAAGCCTTTTTAGGTTCACCATTTCTTCCATAGTTCCATCCAATTTCTCTTTTCAGCCATACAGATGATTCTTTAGAAATTTTTTCAGCATAAAGAAGAAATTCAAGAGCTTTGTCGTGTTCTCTAAGTCTTCCATAATTCCATCCGATTTCTCCATTAAGCCAGTCGTCATCTCTTCCCAAATCTTTTGCTTTAAAAAGAGCTTTTAATGCTTTTTTGTAATCTTCTTTTGAAGAATGGCTTAAACAGTATCCTATCTGTGAATAAACCCATGCTGTAGGCTCTGCAAATTTTGCAGATCTTTTAAAATGTTTTAAAGCACTGTCATATTTATCAAGCTGTTCATAGTTCCAGCCAAGTTCATTATTTATCCAGGCACCTTCACTTTCTTTGTCTAAAGACAAAGATTTTTTTAAAATTTTAACAGCTTCTTTATGTCTTTTTAGTTTTCCTAAATTCCATCCCATTTCAGAAAGAAGCCAGCAGTCATTATTCATTTCAAAAGCCTCTTCCAAATATTTAATGGCTTCTTCGTGTCTGTTTAATTTTCCCAAGTTCCATCCCATTTCAGTTTTCAGCCAGGCATCATCAGCACCAAGACTTTCAGCCTGTTTCAAATAATCTACAGCTTTCTGATATTCTCTTTTTCTTCCTAAATTCCAAGCAATTTCACTGTTTATCCAGATATCATTTCTGCCTGTTTCATAAACACTGAAAAGCATATTTAAAGCTTCATCGTGAAATCCTAGTTTTCCTTTATTCCAAGCTATTTGAGTTTTTATCCACTGGTCATTTCTTCCTTTTTCTTTTGCATTAGAAAGAGATTCTAATGCTTCCTCATATTTATCAAGTTTTCCATATATCCAGCCAAGCTGAGAATCAAGCCAGATATCTGGCTGATTATTTTTTAATGCTTTTGCCACATTATAATATTTTAATGCTTCTTCTAAACGATCAAGATTTTGCAGGCACCATCCTATTTCACAAACTATCCAATAATCATTTCTCCCCATAGTTTCAGCCTGCTTTAAAAAGAAAAGAGCTTCTTCATATTTATCAAGTTTTTCTAAGTTCCAAGCAATTTCAGAATTTATCCACGAGTCATCTTTTCCCATAGATTTTGCAGTTTTAAGATAGAAAAGAGCTTCTTTTGGTCTTTCCATAAGGCCTAAGTTCCAGCCTATTTCAGAATTAAGCCACCCCTCTTCATCAGGTTCTTCTCTAGCTTCGACTCTTCTCAAATATTCTAAGGCCTCTTCTCTTTTTCCAAGTCTTCCAAGTCCCCAGCCGATATTGCATAAAATCCAAGAGCTGTCATCACCATTTGCTTCAGCTTCTTTAAGAAGTTTTATTCCCTCTTCAAATTCTTTGTTTTCGAACAACATATCTATTTTGTCCCTCAGCAGTAAATCGTTCATTTTTCCCTCCTTTTAGAAAGCTACAATTATAATATTACATGAAATATGAGAAATGTCAATCTTTTTAAATATATAGAAATCTAGTATAGGAAAAGTATAATTTTTTAATCATGAATATTTATGGTATAATGATGAAAAATATAATAGAATATAAATAAAAAAATTATTAATATAAAAATTTAGGAGGAAGTAAAATGAAAGTTTTAATGGTAAATGGAAGTTCACATGAAGGTTGTACTTTTACGGCTCTTTCTGAAATTGGAAAAATTTTGGAAAAAAATGGAATTGAATGGGAAATATTTAATGCAGGCGGAAATCCGTTAAGAGATTGTATTGGGTGCGGAGCTTGTAAAAAATTAGACTGCCAGTGTGTGTTTGATGATGATGTAGTTAATGAATTTTTGAGAAAAGCTAAGGAAGCAGACGGATATATTTTTGGAAGTCCTGTATATTTTGCCCACCCAACAGGAAGAATTTTATCACTTCTTGACAGAGCTTTTGTTGCAGGTAAAAAAATCTTTACTCATAAACCTGCTGCCTGCATTACTTCTGCAAGACGTGGAGGAACAACTGCTTCTTATGATGTTTTAAATAAATATCTTGGAATTGCAGAGATGCCTATAGTTTCATCTTCTTATTGGAATATGGTTCATGGAAATACTCCTGAGCAGGTCTTACAAGATGAAGAAGGAATGCAGACAATGAAAAATCTTGGGGAAAATATGTCATGGATTTTAAAGTGCATTGATATTGCAAAGAAAAATGGTGTAAATCCTCCAGAAAATATAACAACTGTGAGAACAAATTTTGTAAGATAAAATTTGTTTTGTAAAAAAATTTCTATTGAGAACATTCTTTTTTAAGGGTGTTCTTTTTGTATAATTTTAATTTTTAGAATAAATATTATAGAAAAGAGGAGATTAAATATGAAAGCTGTTGTATTTAATGATATTAATAATTTAACATTTGAAGAGAGAGAAAATCCAAAAATAGAAAACGAATCTGATGTTATATTAGAAGTTGCACTAACTGCTATCTGTTCAAGTGATATTCATATTAAAAAAGGATTTGTACCGAGAGCTGAAAAAGGAATTGTACTTGGTCATGAATTTGTAGGAATAGTAAAAGAAAAAGGAAAAAATGTAAAAAAATTTAATGTCGGCGACAGAGCAGCTGTTAATTGTGAAACATTTTGTGGAGAATGTTTTTATTGTAAAAAAGGATATGTAAATAACTGCACTGATAAAAACGGGGGCTGGGCTTTAGGTTGCAGAATAGACGGCGGACAGGGAGAATTTGTCCGTATTCCTTTTGCTGATAACTGTCTTACGAAAATTCCTGACAGTGTAACGGATGAAGAAGCATTATTTACAGGAGATCTGCTTTCAACAGGATACTGGGCTTGTAAAATAGGAGAAATTTCAAAAGAAGATACAATAGCTGTAATAGGAGCCGGCCCTACAGGACTTTGTACAATGATGTGTGCAAGGCTTTTTGAACCGAAAAAAATTATAGCAGTTGATATAGATGACAGAAGACTTAATCTTGCAAAGGAAAATGGATATGCGGATATTATAATAAATTCATCAAAAGAAAATGCAAAAGATGAAATTTTAAAATATACTGACATGAGAGGGGCAGATAAAGTTTTTGAAGTGGCAGGAGGAAAAAATACTTTTTCTATGGCGATGGATACAGCACGTCCAAATGCTGTAGTTGTATTGGTTGCAATGTATGAAGAAAATCAAATACTGCCTCTTCCAGAAATATATGGAAAAAATCTTACAATAAAATTTGGGGGAGTTGATGGAATTTACTGTGAAGAGATTATGAAATATATAGAAGATAAAAAAATAGATGCGACACCTCTTATAACTCACAGATTAGATTTTGAGGATATTATGAAAGGCTATGATATTTTTGAGGATAAAAAAGATGGAGTAATAAAAATTGCAGTTAAAGTAAAATAATATTAAAACAGTAGATAAAAAATATATACATAGAAAAAATTTTATAATATAATATGAAATAAAAAATTAATAAATAAAATACAGGAGGAAAAAGTATGAAAAACTGCATTTTAATTGGAGTAGCAGGAGGGAGCGGAAGCGGAAAAACAACAGTTGCCAATAATTTAGTAAAAGTTTTTAAATCTGAAGTTGCTGTTCTGCTTGAACAAGATGCTTATTATAGAGAACTTACTAATATGACTATGGAGGAAAAGTCAAAAGTAAATTTTGACCACCCAGATTCAATAGAATTTGAATTATTAAAAAAACATATTGAGGATTTAAAAAATGGAAAATCAATAGAAAGACCTATCTATGATTTTACAACTCACTCAAGAAAAGAGGGGACTGTAAAAATAAATCCGTCAAAAATAATTGTAGTTGAAGGAATTTTAATTTTTGCTGTTCCAGAAATAAGAGAGCTTTTTGATGTAAAAATATTTGTTGATACAGATACAGATGAAATGATATTGAGAAGAATAGAGAGAAATATGAATGAAAGAGGAAGAAGTTTTGAATCTGTAAAAAACCAATATCTTACAACAGTAAAACCTATGTATTTAGAATTTTGTGAGCCAAGCAAACGTTATGCAGATATTATTATTCCAAGAGGGGGAGAAAATAAAGTTGCAATAGATATGCTGGTGAGCAATTTAAAAAGATATATAGAAGAAAAATAAAATAATTAAATTTCGTATTTTTATTGAAAGTATAAAGAAAAAAATGTATCATTATAGTAATGTTTGATTAAAATACGGGAGGGCAGATTATGAAAAAATTTTTGATGGGAATTTTTATGGCTTTACTTTCAGTTTTTGCTTTTGCAGAAGCAGATTATCATATTGGGATAGTAACAGGAACAGTATCTCAATCTGAAGATGCAGCAAGAGGAGCAGAAGCAGCTATTGCAAGATACGGAGCAGCTGAAAAAGGAGGAAAAATAGTTCACGTTACATATCCAGATAACTTTATGCAGGAAATGGAAACTACAATTTCTCAAATAGCTTCACTTGCAGATGACCCTAAAATGAAAGCAGTAATTATGGGAGAAGGAGTTCCGGGAACAGTTGAAGCTTACAGAAGAATAAGAGAAAAAAGACCTGATATTCTTCTTTTAACAAACTCAGCACATGAAGACCCTGAAATGGTTGCAGAAGTTGTTGATTTAGCACTTGAAACAGATATAGTTGCAAGAGGACATTTAATTGTTTTAGCAGCAAAACAGCTTGGAGCAGATAAATTTATGCACATATCTTTCCCAAGACATCTTAGCTATGAAATTATTTCTAGAAGAAGAAATATAATGAAAGAAACAGCTAAAGACTTAGGAATGGAATTTATAGATATGTCAGCACCAGATCCAGTAAGTGATGTTGGTGTTGCAGGAGCACAGCAGTTTATTTTAGAGCAGGTTCCTAACTGGCTTGAAAAATATGGACAAAATACAGCATTCTTTGCAACAAATAACTCTCATACAGAACCATTATTAAAAAGAATTGCTGAAAAAGGCGGATATTTTATAGAAGCTGATTTACCATCTCCAACAATGGGATATCCAGGTGCTTTAGGAATAAAATTTGATGAAAGCGAAAAAGGAAACTGGCAGGCTATTCTTAAAAAAGTTGAAAAATCAGTTATAGATGCAAATGGAGCAGGAAGAATGGGAACTTGGGCTTATTCTTACAGCTTTACAGGAGTTCTTTCTTTAACAGACCATGCTATGAATGTAATTGAAGGAAAATGTGAAATGCTTGATTTTGATGCCTTTATTGAAACTTTAAAAGCAAATACACCTGGTGCCGGATGGAACGGGAGCTACTATATAGGTGTTGACGGAGTGGAAAAAGAAAACTTCTTAATGATTTATCAAGATACATATATTTTAGGAAAAGGATATCTTCATATGACTGATATTGAAGTTCCTGAAAAATATTTTGAAATTAAATAAAAATTTTGAAAAAAATCAGCTTCTTAAAATTGAGAGGCTGATTTTATTTTTGTAAAATTTTTTCTAATAAAAAAATTACAAATATGAAAATTAAATCAGAAATAAACTTGAAAGCGAGTCTGAAATAAAGTACAATATGTAAATGGAGAAAAAATATTGGAGGCGGACAATGAGATTTGCTTTTTTAAAAAAACTTTCTCTTTCAAGAAAATTGATACTTGGATTTATGGGAGCAATTCTTATAGGAACACTTTTTTTGATGATGCCCTTTTCGTCGTCAGGAGAAGAAAATATAAGTTTTCTTACTGCACTTTTTACAATAACTTCAGCTGTTTGTGTGACGGGCTTAAGTGTTATTGATGTTGGAAAAGAACTTTCAACAGCAGGGCAGATTATACTTTTGATTTTTATTCAGCTGGGAGGGCTTGGTATAATGACTTTTTCGTCATTTATACTTCTTCTTATTGGTAAAAAAATCACGTATGAAGAAAGAGAGCTTCTTAAGGAAGAAAGAAATCTTGAAAATAACGGCGGAATTTTGTGGTTTTTAAAAAAAATAATTTTAACAGTAGTTATAATAGAAGGGACAGGGGCTTTATTTCTGGCTCTTCGTTTTGCACAAGATATGGAAATAAAAAAAGCTGTATATTATGGAATATTTCACAGTGTTTCAGCTTTCTGCAATGCAGGTTTCAGCCTTTTCAGTACCAATCTTGAAAAATATGCAGGAAGCTTTGTTGTGACAATGACAACTGCATACCTTATAATAATTGGGGGAATTGGTTTTACTGTTATTGATTCAATTCTTTTTGCAACAAGAAAAAAAGTAAAAAGATTTGATCTTACTTCAAAAGTGGCAATTTTAGTTTCAATGATTTTAGTTATTTTAGGAACTGTATTGTTTTTAATTTTAGAATACAATAACAGAGGAACAATAGGTGAAATGTCTTTCTTTAAAAAAATACTTGCATCTTTTTTTCAGAGTGTAACAACAAGAACGGCAGGATTTAACAGCGTGCCTTTTGGAAATCTTACAGAGGGATCAGTATTTTTATTTTGTATACTTATGTTTATTGGAGCTTCTCCCGGGTCAACAGGAGGAGGAATAAAAACTACGACATTCGGGGTAATTATTTTTTATGTGATAAGTGTTGTTAAAAAAAGAGAGAGTGTTGTTATTTTTAACAGAAGAATAGGCTGGGAAGTATTAAACAGAGCGATAGTTGTTTTAATTCTGGCTCTTTTATATGTTGGAATAATAACTCTTATAATAGTAAGTATTGATGAATTTACTTTGGAACAGACAATATTTGAAGTTGTTTCGGCTTTTGCCACAACAGGGCTTTCTTTGGGAATTACGCCTGAATTGGGGACAATTTCAAGAATTCTTATAATATGTACAATGTTTTTGGGAAGATTAGGACCTATGACATTTGCTCTTGCACTTGGAGGTTCGAATAAAGTTGATAAAATTCAGTTCCCAAAAGAAAATATACTTGTTGGATAAAATTATTTTTAAGGAGAGGGAATGAAACAATATCTTGTAATAGGACTTGGAAGTTTTGGTTCAACTGTTGCAAAGACTCTTTTTGAAGCAGGAGAAGAGGTCGTAGGAATAGATGTACAAGACTGTGTCGTACAGGAACTTATAAATGCCAATGTTCTGGAAAATGGACTTATATTAGATGCAACAGATGATACTCAGTTAAAAAAACTTGGAGTTACGAATTTTGATACAGTTTTTGTATGTGTAGGTGCTGTTGAGCCGAGTTTGATGATATGTTTAAATCTTAAAGAACTGGGTGTGCAGAATTTAATAGTTAAAGCATCATCTAAAAAGCATAGAAAACTTTTAGAAAAAATAGGTGCAAGTCAGGTAATTTATCCTGAAGAATATGTTGGAAAAAGAACTGCTCTTGTGGCTATGGAGCCAAATATGATTGAACATTTGAGATTTTCTCAGGATTTCTTAATTGTTGAAGTTAAAGCTCCGACAATATTCTGGGATAAAACTCTTATGGAATCTGAAATCAGAAAGAAATATAATTCCAATGTTGTGGGAATAAAAAAACATAACGGTAAATTTGTGCCAAATCCAAATCCGAATGAAAAAATAGAAGAAAATGATATATTAATAGTAGTAACAGACTCTAAAACTGCAAATGCTTTAAACGGGCTTGTAAAAAAAGAGTTTAAGGAAAACTAGGGGGAATAAACTAAAATGCAGGAATTTGACGTAATAGTAGTAGGAGCAGGTCATGCAGGCTGTGAAGCAGCTCTCGCTCCAGCAAGAATGGGACTTAAAACAGCAATTTTTACAATAAGTCTTGATAAAATTGGATATCTTTCATGTAATCCGTCAATAGGAGGACCGGCAAAATCACATCTTGCAAGAGAGATAGATGCTCTTGGAGGAGAGATTGGAAGAAATATTGATAAAACTTTTATTCAGATAAGAGTTTTAAATACAAAAAAAGGTCCTGCTGTAAGATCTTTGAGAGCACAGGCAGATAAGCCGAGATATCATATTGAAATGAAAAAAACTTTAGAGAATACAGAAAATCTTGAAGTTATTCAAGGAATGGTAACAGAAATTGTAACAGAGGGGAATAAAGCTGTTGGAATAAAAACTAAAGAGGGTGTGGAATACAGAGCAAAAACTGTTGTAATTGCAACAGGAACATTTATGAGAGGGCTTATCCATGTTGGAGAAACACATTTCAGCGGTGGAAGAATGGGAGAACTTTCTTCAGAAGAACTTCCTTTATCTCTTGAAAAACTTGGAATAAAACTTGGAAGATTTAAAACAGGAACACCTCCAAGAATAGATGCAAGAACAATAGATTATTCTAAAACAGAAGAACAGCCTGGAGACACTGAAATTTTAAAATTTTCAAACAGAACTTCAGGTGAAGAAATAAGAACAAGAAAACAGATTCCTTGTCATATTTTATTTACAAATAAAAATGTGCATGAAATAATCAGAAGCAACAGACACAGATCTCCATTATTCAATGGAACAATTCATGGAATAGGGCCTCGTTACTGTCCGTCAATAGAAGATAAAATTTTCAGATACCCTGATAAAGAAAGACATCATCTTTTCTTAGAAAAAGAAGGGTACGATACAAATGAAGTTTATGTAAGCGGATTTTCTTCATCACTTCCAAGTGATGTTCAGTATAAAATGCTTAATGCAATAGAAGGGCTTGAGCATGCAAAAATAATGAGATATGCCTATGCAATAGAATATGACTATGTTCTTACAGAAGAAATTGGATATTCTCTTGAAAGCAAAAAAATAGAAAATCTTTTTATGGCAGGACAGATAAACGGAACTTCTGGTTATGAAGAAGCAGCAGCTCAGGGAATAATGGCAGGAATAAATGCTGCAAGAAAAGTGCAGGGAAAAGAACCAATTGTTCTTGACAGAGCAGATTCATATATAGGAACTCTTATTGATGACATTGTTTCAAAAGGAACAAACGAACCTTACAGAATGTTTACTGCAAGAAGTGAATACAGACTTATTTTAAGAGAGGACAATGCAGATTTAAGACTTTCAAAAATAGGTTATGAAATAGGACTTCTTCCAAAAGAAGAATATGATAAAGTTCTTTATAAAGAAAAAGTTGTAAAAGAAATTATAGAAAAACTTGAAAAACAGCATATAGGAAGCAGCAATCCAAGAGTAAATGAAGTTCTTGAAAGATGCGGAGAAGAACCTATAAAAAATGGAATAACATTGTTTGAACTTTTAAGAAGACCAAATATAGTTTATGATGATATAAAATATGTGGCAGAACTTATAGATGGTTTTGAACTTGGAAATTATATTTCTGACATTGAATATCAAGTTGAAGTACAGGTAAAATATTCAGGGTATATTGAAAGATCTTTAAGAATGATTGAAAGACATAAAAGCCTTGAAGAAAAAAGAATTCCTGCTGATATGGACTATGACAGCCTTGAAAATATTCCAAAGGAAGCAAAGGATAAATTAAAACTTGTAAGACCTATGAATATAGGACAGGCTTCAAGAATTTCAGGAGTTTCTCCTGCTGATATTCAAGTGCTTCTTATCTATTTAAAAATGAGAGGAAATAATTAATGAGAGAATATTTAAAAGAGGGAATAAAAAAAATTGGTGTAGAAATTGATGATGAAAAAATAGATAAACTTATGGAATATCTAAAACTTCTTATGGAATATAATTCACACACAAATCTTACTGCAATAAGAGATGAAGAAGGAATAATTGAAAAACATTTTCTTGATTCAATTCTTCTTATGAAACACATAAAACTTGAAAAAGGAAAAGCTCTTGACATTGGAACAGGTGCAGGATTTCCGGGAATGGTTCTTGCTATCTGTAACCCGGATATAGAATTTACTCTCATTGACTCTGTTGGAAAAAAAATAAATTTTTTAAAACAAGTTAAAGAAAAATTACATCTAATAAATGTAGAACCTGTAAATGTAAGAGCTGAGGAATATATAAATGATGAAAACCGTGAATCTTATGATTTAGGTTTCTGCAGAGGAGTATCAAAACTTAATACAATCTTAGAATATGTAATTCCATTTTTAAAAGTTGACGGAAGATTTTTACCACAGAAAATGGAAGGAACAAACGAAGAAAATGAAAGCCAGTCAGCTCTTAAAATACTAAAATCACAAATTACTAAAATATATGAAGAGGAACTTCCATACTGTAAAGATAAAAGAATTATAGTTGAAGTTGTAAAAAAGGCAAAGACAGATAAAAAATACCCAAGAAGAGTAGGTATTCCGTTAAAAAAACCATTGTAAAATAATTTGAGGAGGAAACATGAAAAATAATATTTTTATGAAAAATAAAAAAATATTACTCATCTTTCTTCCTCTTTTTTTTATTGTTTATTTAGTATATCTTGCAATGTTTCAGCTTAATGTTCTTGTATCTCTGGGAATAAGAGCATTTACATATGGAACAATGAAAATGGAAAAAGTTGAGTTTAAAAAGGGGAGTTCTTTAAAAGAGGGAAGAATAGAAATTTTAAATTCAAAACTTTATGATAAGAAACTTCTTATAGCAGATACACCAAAAATAATAATAGATTATAAAGATTGGAAGATAGACAGAATAAACTTATACAGTCCTAAAGCAGTTTTCGTAAGAAAAAGAAGCGATATAAATTTTGTTACTGTTTTTGTGGGAGTTGATAAAGAGGACAGCGGGAAAGATAAAAAAGAGAAGAAAAAAGAAAATAAAAGCAGTCCAATTCTAAAGAGAATAAATGTATATGATGCAGAACTTAATTTTGTAGATATTTCATACAGCGGGAAAATTTCTAAAGAACTTGAAAATGTAAATGGTTATGTTTCTTTTGAAAAAGGGTATAAAACAGATTTGAAATTTACAGGTGAAAATGGCGACGAAAAATACAGTTATACTTTCAGCAATGTTGAAAAATCTTATGATATGAGAATACAGCTTTCTAATATAAATGCAGATGATACTCTTGTTCAGTATGGTTATGACAGCGAAGGAGATATTTCAGATGTAACAGGAAAGATGAATCTTGATTTAAGAATAAATGATGATGGATTTTTTGGAAATGGAAAACTTTCTGATGGAAAACTTATTTATAAAGATTTGGGAGTTCCTGTGGAAAATGTGTCTCTTGACCTTAAATTTTTAGGAAAGAAAATTCTTATTGACGGAGATTATCTTTTCTTCAAAAAACCCGGGAAATTTTTTGTTGAATATAACGACGGAGAAGGTGTTGATGTCGGTTTTAAATTAAGAAATATTTTATATGAAGAAGCTGCAAATTATAAACTTCTTAAAGATTCAGGAATAAAAATTGAAAATTTAAATATGGATGAGGTTGATATAGCTCTTTCTGTAAAGAATGGCTTTAAGGCTCAAATAGATTTAAAAAGTTCTGAAGGATTTAAAAAAGAAGTTTTGGCTGTAAAAAATATTTCCGGTCAGCTTGTTTATGAAAACGGCGAGCTTAAAGTAAATAATATTCATTCAGATGTAAAATTCGACAGAGAAGGAAAAACTATAGAAAGAAAAATAACAGGGAATATCTGGTATAAAGGGGATACAGGAAGAGTAAATCTTAATGCCAAATCTAAAGAAAATGGTTTTCTTTCTGATGTAAATTTAAAATTTCTTTTCAGCACAGAAAAGGAAAAATTTAAGTTTAAATTAGATTCAGATATATTAAATCTTGAGGGAAAATATGAATATAAAAATAATATTCTTTTTATAAATCAAAATAAGAATTTTGAACTTAAATATGATGTAAAAAATAATGAAATAAATCTTCTTAAGGGATATATAAATTCAAAGCTGGATAATTATACAGTAAGAACTGATTTTAAATGTAAAGATAAAACTTTTATTGAAACAGAACTAAAAATGAAAGATGAAAAAGATGAAGAGAGAGGAAGCATTAAAGGTTTTATTGATATAAAAAAATTAGTTTATGATTTTAAAATAAAAGCTAAAGATATAAATCTTGTAGATGAATCCGGTCATCTTTCGGGAAGTGCAGAGGGATATATAAAAGGTGAAAAAAGTAATCTTAAGGGAGAATTTCTGCTTAATAATTTTGGAGTGGGAATATCTGAGCAGAAGATAGATGTTTCAGATATTTTAGGAGTTGTGACTCTTAATAAAAATGGAAATCTTTCTGTTATATTTCAAGGTGAAATTGGAAAAATAAAATATGATAAAACTGAAATAAATGGATTTAAAATAAGTGCAAAATATTCTGGAGAAAGTTTGGAAATTATAAATGCTTCCAATAAATTTTTGACATTAAGCGGGAATTACAGTATAATTAATTCAAAAATAGAACTTTTTGCAAAAGGGCAAGATATAAATAAAGAGGTAATAAATATTTCTGATTTGAATTACAATATCAGTGAAATAAACGGAAATATATCTGGTAAACTCAATGACTTAAAAGGTAAATTTACAATAAAAGACGGAAGTATAGATTTAGGTGAAGAAAGATATATTCTTTTCGGCGGAGATATAAATTACTCTGGAAATAAAATTTTTGCAGAAAATTTTATGATAAATGACAATAAATTAAATTTTGAATATTTTATTGACACAAAAACAGGAAACTATAAAGCTGATATATTTGAAACAACAATAAGCGAATTTGTTTTAGGAGCAAAATTCAGAATTATAGGAGTTACAGAGGGAAGTTTTAAAGATGGAAAAGTTAATGGAAACTTTAAGGGCTCTGTAAATGAATTTTACTATAAGGGAAGCAGGATACCAAATATAATTTTTGACGGAAATTATGATAATGATATAATTAATTTCAAAAATTTAAATATCCTTTCTTCAGATGATACAAAGGCTGTTGTAAAGACAAATGGACTTGTAAATATAAAAGATAAATATTTAAGTTTTGAAGTTCCAAAGCAGACAGCTCTTTTGGGAGATATTTTTAACAGAGATGATATTAAAGGAAATATAAATCTTGAAGGAAAAGTTGAAGGACTTTTTGAAAATATAGAATATTATCTGAAAGCCTATGATGGAAAAGTATCCTATAAAGATATAAATATTGATAAAATAGAAATGGATATTTCTGGAAATAAAGAAAAAATTGCTTTAAATAATTTTACAGCAGGGTATCTTAATAACAGTCTTAAAGCTCAAGGAATTTATGATATAACAGAAAACAGATATAAATTTGATGTAAAATCATCTGATGTAGACTTAAAATTTTTATCTCCATTTTTAGAGCCTTATGGTGTGGACAATGTTTCTGGAAGAGGGAAAATTAATCTTACTTTTACAGATATAATTCCTCAAGGAGAAATAGTTCTTAATAATTTCAATATAAGTTCAAAAAAATATGGATTGAATTTAAATAATCTTAACGGAGATATGGAATTTGAAAAAGAGATCCTTAGAATAAAAAAATTTACTGGAATTTTAAATAACGGTTCTTTAAATATCAAAGGATATCTTGAAGCTAAAAAAGCTGTAGATTATTTACTAGGTGAAAATTTTGGAAAAATAGATTATAATTTAGTATTGGATGGAAGAAATATAAATTACTCTTTTGAAGATTATTTTAATATGAATTTTAATACAAGAATATCTTTCAGAAATAATGCTGTTTTTGGAAACATAACAGTAAATGAAGGAGAAATAAAAAAAGTTCTTGAAGAGGAATTTGGGCTTGTAAAAATTATTAAAGATTTTATAAAAGATTTTTTAAATAGAAACAGATCTGAAAAAATATTTATGGAAAATACAAGAAGTTTTTCTGGCAGTGGAAAAGATTTCGGTTCAGATGTAAGAATAAATATAGGATTTAATATTGATAAAGGAATAGAGCTTAAGGTTGACAGGATTACAAGTTTCCTTACAAATATAAAAGGAACTGTCTTTGGACAGGGAAGATTAAGCGGAAGTTTAGGAAGATTAAACTTTTTAGGTGAAAACAGCATCAAAGATGGTGAATTTATTTTAAATGGAAATAAGTTTACTGTGGACAGAGCAATAATTCTTTTTAATAACAGACAGGAATTTGTTCCAGACTTAAATCCAAATATAACTTTTTCAACAAGTTCAATTATAAATAATAAAAATTTAGAAATATCTCTTGACGGTCCTGTAAGAAATATGACATTTACAGTAAGAAGCGGAAATGAAGTTTCTGTAAACAGTCTTGACAGTATCCTGGAGGGAAACGGCGGAAGCAGTGAGGGAAATAGCGATATTTCAATTCTTCTTACAAATATAATAGGAGGACAGATAACGGATATTGTTCTTAATCCTGTTGTAAATGTACTTCGTGCTGTGGGATTTTCAAATTTGAGAGTCAGATCAAGTATTCTTGCTGAAGAAAATAAAAAAACAGCTGAAGAAGAATCTTCCATGACACTGGGAGCTTATATAGAGGCGGAAAGCCCTATCTATAAAGATAAACTTTTCTGGAAAGTAAAAGCCAACTTTATGAATGATCCTGCAAATCAAGAAAAAGGTGAGGGAGAGGGTTATAATTATGGAGTGGCTGATTACGATATAAATGTGTATCACAGATTAAACAATAATATTTCATGGGGAGTTGGTGTGCAGAAATTGAGAGAAAATTTAGAAACAAAGAAACGTGACATGAACTACTATATAGAATTAAAGTTTGAAAAGAAATTTGATTTTTAAAATGGAGGATTAGAATGAGAAAACAGCTAACGATTTTATTAAGTTTTCTTCTGCTGATTTTTGCTTATGGTGCGGATACTAACTACAAAATTGAAAAAATTGTAGTTGAAAATATTCAAGAAATACCAGAAGCATCAATAGTCAGCATAATGAAAGAAAAAGTCGGAGACAAATATTCTGCTAAAGATATGATAGCAGATTACCAAAAAATCAAAGAACTTGATTATGTTGGAAGTGTTTCAATATATCCGCAGTATTACAATGAAGGAATAAAACTTGTTGTGGATATAAGAGAAAAAAGAGATACAAAAGAGCTGCTGACAAAAAATGGAATTATTCCAATGTCTGAAAGAGACAAAATAGATAAGACAGTTATAGTAAAAGATGTTGAAGTCTATGGAAATGTCAGCATGAAAAAGAAAGACATATTAAAATATATTCCTATAAAAACAGGAGGATATTTCTCTAAGAAAAAAGTTATCGACGGATACAGAAGTCTTGGAGAATCAGGATACTTCTCACAAGTTGTTCCTGATGTGCAGAAGACAGGAAATGGAGTGACAGTTGTTTATTATGTAACTGAAAACCCGACAATCACAGGGGTAAACATTATAGGAAATACTGTTTATCCAACAGATGAGCTGCTTGCACTATTAGAAACAAAACCTAATGAAACATTAAACTTTAATTCACTAAGAAAAGACAGAGAAGCAATAATAGGAAAATACAGTAAAGACGGTTACGTTCTTGCAAGAGTGATAGATATTGGTCTTAACAACAGTTATGAACTTGATATATATCTTACTGAAGGTGTTGTAAGAGACATTAAATTACAAAAAATGGTTACAAAACAAAAAGGAAACAGAAGACAGGCGACAGATACTCTTCTTAAAACAAAAGATTATGTAATAGAAAGAGAAATTGAATTTAAAGAGGGAGAAATCTTTAATATCAATAAATATACTCAAACAGAAAATAACTTAAAAAGACTTGGTTATATTAAAAATGTAAAATATGAAGCAAGAGATATTTTAGGTGATTCTGATGGTAAAGATATTGTTCTTTTAATAGATGAAGACAGAACAGCAAGACTTCAAGGAGCAATTTCTTATGGTTCTGAACTTGGACTTATGGGAATGTTATCACTTGAAGAAACTAACTGGAAAGGTAAAGGACAGACAACATCATTTACTTATGAAAAATCTGATGAAGATTACAGCAGTTTATCATTAAGTTTTTCTGATCCATGGATAAAAGATACTGACAGAATTTCATGGGGATGGAGCTTATATAAAAATGAATATGAAAATGATGACAGTGAAGCATTTGCTAATATTGATACTTATGGATTCAGAATAAATGTTGGTAAAGGTATTACAAGAAATGTAAGAATAGGCTTAGGAACAAAAGTTGAATATGTAACAACTGAACCTGATGACAGTTTAAGTGATGCTTATATAAAAAAAGCAGGATATTATGATGATAAGTATTATTTATGGAGTTTATATCCTTCAATAACTTATGATACAAGAAACAGCTACTTTAATCCTACAAGAGGAGAGTATGCAAGATGGCAGGTTGAAGGAGGATATGCTTCTGGAGAAAAAGCAGATTATTTTGCAAATACTACAATAGAACTTAGAAAATATCATCAAGGTTTCTTTAAGAAAAATACATTTGCTTACAGAGCTGTATTTGGAATTCAATCTGATACAACAAAAGAATCACAAAGATATTGGGTTGGAGGAAGCAGTACTTTAAGAGGATATGATGGCGGATCATTTAGAGGAACACAAAAATTTACAGCCAGCATAGAAAACAGAACAGAATTTAATGATGTTCTTGGTGGAGTATTATTCTTTGATTTTGGTAGAGCTTGGGACTATTATAAAAATGATGCAGTTGACCAAGGATATAGAAAATCAAGAGAAAATGCAGATGAAAAATTCCCAGATGGTATAGCTATGGCAGCAGGTGTCGGACTTAGAATAAATACGCCGATGGGGCCATTAAGATTTGACTTTGGTTGGCCTATTAATGACGACAAAGAAAGCGGAATGCAGTTCTATTTCAATATGGGACAATCATTCTAATAAAATAAAAGATATTGGAGGATACAAATGAAAAAATTATCAGTTTTAGCTCTTGCGGCTGTAATGTCAGCATCAGCTTTTGCAGCAAAAGTAGGAGTTGTAAATACTCAGGAATTATTCTACAAATATTCCAAAACTAAAGTTATAGACCAAAATCTTAAGAAACAGGGAGCTTCACTTGAAAATACAATAAATCAAAAACAAGTGGAACTTAAAAAACTTCAGTTAGAACTTCAATCAAAAGGAGAAAAAATAACTGATGCTGAAAAGAAATCATTTGAAGATAAAGTAAAAGCTCTTGATAAATTTGTAAGAGATTCTCAAATGAAAATGGATAAAGAAAGAAATGCAAGACTTCAAGAAGTTGAAAAAACTATGACAAATGCTATTAACAAAGTTGCTAAAGCAGATAAATATGATTATGTATTAGAAGCTGGAGCTGTAAAATTTGGCGGAACAGATATCACTGCAAAAGTTTTACAAGAAATGGAAAAAACAAAATAGCATAGAATAAAATTTTAGGAGGGATTAGCTATGAGCTATAAAATTAGTGAAATAGCTGGTCTTCTTGGAAGTGAAATTAAAGGAGACAAAAATCTTACTGTAAGAGGTCTGTCTCCTTTTTTTCAAGCTAAAGAAGATGAGCTTACATTTGCAGCAGATGAAAAATTTCTGCATAAATTAAACGAAACAAAGGCAAAGGTAATAGTTGTTCCAGACATACCTCTTCCTGAAAATATCGGGAAAACGTATATTGTTGCTAAAGCTGATCCAAGACAGCTTATGCCTAAACTTCTTGGATATTTTAAAAAGAAACTTAAAAAAATGGAAAAACCTATCGAAGATTCAGCTGTGATTGCTGAAACTGCTGAAATTGGTCCTCACGTTTATATCGGGCATGATGTAAAGATTGGAGAAAATACAATAATTTATCCAAATGTGACAATCTGTGAGGGAGTTACAATAGGAGATAACTGTGTGATTTATCCAAATGTAACAATAAGAGAATTTTGTGAAATAGGAAACAGAGTTGTTATTCAGCCGGGAGCTGTAATCGGTGCAGATGGTTTTGGATTTGTTAAAGTAAATGGAAATAATCAGAAAATCGACCAGATAGGAAGAGTTATTTTGGAAGATGATGTTGAAGTTGGAGCAAATACAACTATTGACAGAGGAGCAATAGGAGATACAGTTGTTAAGAGATTTGCTAAATTTGATAACTTAATTCAAATTGGTCACAATGTAATAATCGGTGAAAACTTCTTAATGGCATCTCAATCTGGTATTGCAGGAAGTACAGAAGTTGGAAACAATGTTACAATTGGCGGACAGGTTGGAATCGGCGGGCATATTAAAATAGGAAATAATATTATGGTTGCAGCTAAATCCGGAATAACAGGAAATATTAAAGATAATCAAGTCCTTGGAGGGCATCCAATAGTTCCTCTTCAGGAAAATTTAAAAATTCAGGCTGGAATGAAAAAACTTCCTGAACTTTTAAAAAGAGTTAAAAAACTTGAACAGGAATTAAAAAAATAAAAAATTTCTACAGCGGGATTATTATAAAAATATAATAGTCCCGTTTTTATTAAAAAAATTTAAGGAAAAAATAAGTTTTTTTTATTATTTCTATTTAATAAAATCTCTTTCCGTGGTACAATAGATAGTATCAAAACATGAAAGAGGATTAAGATGAAGAAGAGATTGTTTTTTAACAAGTACGAAGAAATGAAATATATTTCTCACTTAGACCTTTTGAGATTTATGGACAGAATTTTAAGAAAGAGCGGAATACCTGTAAAATACAGTCAGGGATTTCACCCAAGACCAAAAATCTCTCTAGGAAATCCTATTTCTTTGGGAACAGATGCTTTTAACGAAGCAATGGATATTGAACTGAGGGAAGATATGACAAATGAGGAGTTATTTAAAAGATTAAACAACAAATGTGTCATAGGTTTTGAATTTACCAAAGTGATGGATATTGATGGAAAAACATCAATAGCTGAGGAATATAAGGAAATGAAATTTGAAATTCAAGGACATGGCTCCTCCTTAGAGAAGATAGAAAATCTTTTGGGACAAGATGAAATAATTCTTACTAAAGAAAAAAAGGGAAAAATTGAGAGTAAAGATTTAAAACCAAGAATAAAAAATTATGAAATAGATAAAGAAAAGAATAAAATAACAATGATTTTAGAAAATATGTCGCCTAACTCTCTTTTGAATATATGCGGGGTTAAAGCAGAGGATGTATCAATAAAAAAATATGGAATGATTGAAATATAATTAAGGGGGAAATAAATATGTTAGATTTAAAATTTATGCGTGAAAATAAAGAACAAGTGGAAAAATGGCTTAAACAAAGAGGAAGCGACCTTACTCTTGATGAATTTGTAAAACTTGACGAAGAAAGAAGAGTTATACTTGGAGAAGTTGAAGCATTAAAAAATAAAAGAAACAATGAATCAGCTGAAATAGCAAGACTTAAAAAAGCAAAAGAAGATGCATCTGAGCTTATAAAAGCTATGGGAGAAGTTTCTGCTAAAATAAAAGAACTTGATGAAAAATTAGCTGAAGTTGACGAAAAAATAAAATATATCCAAATGACAATTCCTAACAAATTAAGTGACACTACACCAATTGGTAAAGACGAAGATGAAAACGTTGAAATCAGAAGATGGGGAGAACCTAGAAAATTTGATTTTGAACCAAAATCTCACTGGGAAATTGGAGAACAACTAGGAATATTAGATTTTGAAAGAGGATCAAAACTTTCTGGTTCAAGATTTGTTTTATACAGAGGAGGAGCTGCAAGAGTTGAAAGAGCATTAATTAACTTTATGCTTGACCTTCATACAGAAAAACACGGATACACTGAACATATCACTCCATTCTTAGTAAACAGAGAAATCTGTGAAGGAACAGGACAATTACCTAAATTTGAAGAAGACATGTATAGAACAGATGATGATATGTTCTTAATTTCTACTTCAGAAATCACAATGACAAACATTCACAGAAAAGAAATCTTAGATGAAAAAGATTTACCTAAATATTATACAGCATATTCTCCTTGCTTCAGAAGAGAAGCTGGATCTTATGGAAAAGATGTTAAAGGAATTATAAGAGTTCACCAATTCAACAAAGTAGAAATGGTTAAACTTGCAACTCCAGAAACTTCTTATGATGAACTTGAAAAAATGGTTGACAATGCAGAAGATGTTTTAAGAATATTAGGACTTCCATACAGAGTAATTTCTCTTTGCAGCGGAGACATTGGATTTGGATCAGCTAAAACTTATGATGTAGAAGTTTGGTTACCATCTCAAAATAAATACAGAGAAATTTCTTCTTGTTCAAACTGTGAAGATTTCCAAGCTAGAAGAATGGGACTTAAATACAGACCAAATGGAAGCAACAAAAGTGAATTTGTTCACACATTAAACGGATCAGGACTTGCAGTTGGAAGAACTCTTGTTGCAATTATGGAAAACTATCAGCAGGAAGATGGTTCATTCTTAATTCCAGATGCTTTAGTTCCTTATATGAACGGAGTAAAAGTTGTTACTAAATAGTATTTTATTAATATTATTTCTGGTAAATATAATTTTAAATAATATAAAAGTGATAGGAGCAGTTTTCTTTGGGGAACTGCTTCTTAATATGTTCTTAAATCCAAATTTAAAAAATAATATAAAAAAATTGAAAGTTTTAATATACATATATTTTGGAACCTTTATAATACAGATACTTTCTGTGCAGGAAGGAGAAGTTTTATTTAAAATTTTCAGTATATACATAACCAAGACTGCAATTCTTAATTTTGCTGTAAATTTTATGAGAATAATAAATCTTATTATGCTTTCATGGTTAGTGAGCAAAAAAAGCTCAATTTTTAACCATTTTGGTGAATATAAAAGGGTGATGGAAAATGTTGTTGAGCTTGTTCCGGAAGTCTTTGTAATATTCCGTAAAAGAATGAGATTGAAAAATTTTTTCAGGCATATTTTAAAAAAAATAAAAATATAATTTTTAATAATTGATTTTATTTTGAAATTCTGGTAAAATTGAAGTGGGTAAAAATTATTCATAGGAGGGAAAAATAATGTCTTACAATTACAAAGATTTAGGACTTTCTAACACAAAAGAAATGTTTAAGAAAGCCAACGAAAATGGTTATGCTGTTCCAGCATTCAACTTTAACAACATGGAGCAGGCAATGGCTATAGTAGAAGCTTGTGCTGAAATGGGTTCTCCAGTTATACTTCAATGTTCAAAAGGAGCTATGGAATACATGGGTTCTTACATGGTTCCAATGATTGCAAAAGCAGCAGCTGACTATGCAAAATTATCTGGATCAGATATTCCTGTAGCTTTACACCTTGATCATGGACCAAGTTTTGAAGTTGCAAAAAAATGTATAGACTGCGGATTCTCATCAGTTATGATAGATGGTTCTCATCTTCCATATGCTGAAAATATAGAAGAATCAAGAAAAGTTGTAGAATATGCTCATTCTAAAGATGTAACAGTAGAAGCTGAATTAGGAGTTTTAGCAGGAATCGAAGATGATGTTAAAGCTGCTGACCATATCTACACAAACCCAGATGAAGTTGAAGATTTCGTAAGCAAAACAGGAGTTGACTCTCTTGCAATAGCTATCGGAACTTCTCACGGAGCTCACAAATTTAAACCTGGTGATGACCCTAAATTAAGACTTGACATATTAGAAGAAATCGAAAGAAGAATTCCTGGATTCCCAATCGTATTACACGGTTCATCAGCTGTTCCTGGACAATATGTTGAAATGATAAAACAATATGGTGGAACAATAAAAGATGCAATCGGAATTCCTGATTCTGAATTAAGAAAAGCTACTAAATCAGCAGTTGCAAAAATCAATGTTGATACAGACGGAAGACTTGCATTCACAGCTGCATTAAGAAAAGCATTAGCTGAAAAACCTGGTGAATTCGATTTAAGAAAATACTTAGGACCAGCTAAAGAAGAAATGAAAGCATACTACAAAACTAAAATAGTTGATGTATTTGGTTCTGAAGGAGCTTACAAAAAAGCAACTAACGTTGTAAAATAGTAAAAAAACTTTTTTATAAAAAACCCTTAAAAATTTTTTAAGGGTTTTTTTTATTTATTACTTGAAATTTTTCAATAATTTAAGTATGATATATATTATTAAGTAAATTAATGAAAGGAGAGAAATATGGTTAAAAAAGAATTAGTGGAATTATACATGAAGTATAAAAAAATGCATATTTATACTGAAGCTAAAAGAGAGGTTGAAGATTTTATAGAAGTTATGAAACTTGCTCTTGAAAGAGATGAAGTATTAATTCTTAGAGATTTCGGAACTTTCGAAATAAAAGAAACTAAGAGAAAAATGGCTTTCAATCCGAGAACAGGAGAGGAAGTGGCATGTACTCCTAAAAAATATATAAAATTTAAAGTTGGAAAAGAACTTGAAGCAAGAATAAATGTTCCTAAAAAAAGAGGAAGAAAAAAAATAGTTGTAAGTCCAACTGCAAAATAATAAAAATATAAAATAATTATATAAAAAAGCTGCGAGAAATTTTAATCTTGCAGCTTTCTTTTTTTATCTGTACATTATGTCTTTTAAATTTTTATTGTATTTATCACTATGTTCTAACTGAATTTTATTGTTTTTAAGTAAGAATTTTTTGCTTCCTTTACCAGAGATAAGCCCGGAGAAAGGATCTAAGTTTTGATAATATAATTTTCCATTTGCAACAAGGTTGTCAATATATTCAAAACGGCTTGGAGTGTAATATCCCTCATCAATGATTTTTTTATAGAAATTTTTCCATAAAGGAGCAACTAAGGCTCCTCCTGTTGTATTTCCCATTTTTGAGTTGTCATCATATCCAAGATATATTGTTGTTACAAGTTCAGGTGTAAATCCTGCATACCATACAGTACGGGCATCATTTGTTGTACCTGTTTTACCTGCCTGTTCAATAGTTTTGCCGTGTTTTGTTTTTACCTGTGCAGAACGGCTTGTACCTGTTTTTGTAGAACTTATCAGAAGATTTGTCATAAGAGCAATATCTTCAGAATCAAAAGTTTTTTCTATTATAGGTGTAGCTTTATAAAGAGTATTATCGTTTTTATCTCTTACTTCTAAAAGGAAAACAGGCTCAACAGCATATCCTCCGTTTGAAAATACAGCATAGCCTTTTGCAAGCTCCATAGGTGTTCCTACAAGAGAACCAAGTGATGCTGTAAGGTCATTTGGCGGATTAAGATTTGCTTTTGTTTTTTTAACTGTGTCAACTAATTTTTCATGTCCCAAATCTCTTAAAAGTTTTATTGAAATCATGTTGACAGATTTATCAAGTCCCTCAAGAAGAGTTGCATTTTTTCTGTATAAAGTTCCTACGTTTTTAGGTGCCCAAGTTCCAAAAACAACTCTTGAATCTTCTACAATTGTATTTTCACTTTTACCGTCTATAATTGCAGAAAGATATACAAATGGCTTGAATGCAGAACCAACCTGACGTTTTGCATCAACAGCTCTGTTAAAGTTTCCCGGCTGAAAATGTTTTCCTCCGATAATTGAAATAACATGACCGTTTGAAGAATTAAGGGTAACCATAGCTCCTTGAAGTTCTTTATCTTTTACTAAAGGCTCATAGTTATTAAAAACTTCTTCAGCTGCATTTTGAATATCAAAATCCAAAGTTGTATAAACTTTAAGTCCGCCGTTATAAATAGTTTCTTCGTCAAAATTTTTAGCTAAAAGTTCCTGAACTGTATCAGTGAAACTTGGAACTTTAGATTTATTTACAAATCCTTTTTTATAAACTATTGTTGTTGTGTCCTTATCAACTTTTGAAAAATCATAATCTTTTGGAAGATTTTCCTCAAGAATAAATTTATGTGACATTGCTTTTTCATATTCTTCTTTTGAAATTTTATCATATTTAAGCATCTGACCAAGGACAATTTGTGTTCTTCCTAAAGAAAGTCTTAAATTTCTTCTCGGATTAAATGCTCCCGGTCTGTTCGGCATACCTGCAAGCATTGCACTTTCAGCTAAATTTAAATCTTTTGGCTCTTTTTTGAAAAGAGACTGGGAAGCACTTCTTATTCCATAATCTCCCTCACCAAAATATATTTCATTAAGATATTTTTCAAAAATTTCATCTTTTGTATATCTTTTTTCTATTTCTAAAGTAAGTATCGCCTCTTTTACTTTCCTTGAAAGTTTTTTATCGTGGGAAAGAAAAGCATTTCTTGCAAGCTGCTGTGTAAAAGAGCTTGCCCCCTGTCTTGCCCGTCCAGAACTCATGTTAATAAAAACAGCTCTTACAAGTCCTATGGGGTCAATTCCGTAGTGATTATAAAATCTTCTGTCCTCAATAGCAAGAAAAGCATCTTTTACCACTTGGGGAACATTTTCAAATTTTACAGGCACTCTTGATTCTTTGTAAATTATATCAATAATTTTGCCGTTTCTGTCAAATATCTGAGTCGGAATTGACGGAGTGTAAGATTCAACTAATTCAGTTATATTCGGAATCTCTTTTTTGTAATGATTTACAATAAGGGCAGCAGCCACAGCTCCGGTAATTCCCCCTGCAACAATTATACAGGCGGCAATTTTTAATATTTTTTTCCACATAGTAATCTCCAAATTGTTTTATTTAGAATTTCTTTGTCTAAGCTGTCCGCAGGCACCATCAATGTCAGTACCTTTTTCTCCTCTTATAACAACATTTACTTTTCTGTCATTTTTAAGAATATTATAGAATTTTTCTATTTTCTTTTGGCTAGGTCTTTCAAAATCATTTTCCACAACAGGATTGTATGGGATAAGATTTAATGTGTGGTCAAATTCGTGCATAAAGTCTGCAAGAACATTTGCATCATTATCAGATACGTTAAATTCTTTTATAAGAATATACTCAAAAGTAATTCTACGGTTTGTAATTCTTTGATATTCTTTTAAAACTGTGAAAAGATCTTCTAACGGGAATCTCTTGTTTATAGGAATTAACTGGTCTCTTTTTTCATTGAAAACTGCATGAAGAGATACTGCAAGTTCAACAGGAAGTTTTTCTTCAAGAAGTTTTTCAATTCCGGGAACAATTCCTGATGTAGAGATTGTAATTTTTCTTTTTGAAATATTAAGCCCGTTTTCATGTGATAAAAGTATAATAGCTTTCATAAGATTGTTAATATTTAGTAAAGGTTCTCCCATTCCCATGAAAACAATATTGTTTACACTTTCATTTTTATTTCTAAGTCTTCTTTCTATTGTATACACTTGGTTTATAATTTCATGCACATCAAGATTTCTCTCAAATCCAGAAGCTCCTGTTGCACAGAAAGCACATTTTACAGGACATCCTACTTGTGTAGAAACACAAAGTGTATTTCTTGTTTTATGTTTTAAAAGAACAGTTTCAATTGTGTTTCCGTCTTCAAGCTTGAAAAGGAATTTTTCTGTTCCGTCAATTTTTGAAACTTTGTGATCCATAAGGTTGAATAGAGGAATGTAGGCTTTTTCGTTAAGCATTTCTCTGTCTTTTAAAGATATATTTGACATATCGTGTATATTTCTTGTAAGTTTTCCATGAAGCCAGTTGAAAATCTGTTTTCCATAGAATTTTTTCATTCCAAGAGAAAGGATATAATCTGTCATTTCCTTTTCGTCAAGGTTTAATAAATTTAATTTAAAATCTTCCATTTGTCCTCCGATTGTAATAAAGTTTAAGCCATATTATACCAGATAAGCAATAAAAATACAATTAGTTATAAAATATTTTGAAAACTTTTAATAATAATTTCTTCGCTTATATTTCCTTTTATATTTCCCTGCTTTGCTCCGCCTCCGCCTTTTACAGAATTATCAACTTTTATAATTTCTTTTATTAGAGCAGAACAGTTTATGTCTTCACTTGCAATTAAAACAGAATCTTCATAAAATCCAGCAAAAGTTATTTTTTCTTCAGCAAAAACTTTTTTCAGTTCATTTATAAGCTCCTTGTCCCCATGGTAAAAAACAATTTTGTGGGAATTTATTTCAACTGCATTTTTAAGTATATTTTCTTTTAGATTTAAAGCGTATTTTTGAAGAAGTTGATTATATGATTTTTTTAATTCTTCGTGTTCTTTCTGATAGTTTTCAAATTTTTCAAGAATTTCATTATCACGACAGCTGAATTTATGATTAAATGATTTTATGATTTCTGATTTTTTTTCATAATCTTTTAAAGCTCTTTGTCCTGCAATAAAAGTAAATCTAGTGTATTTTCCTTTTATTCTTTCGTGAGATAAAATTTTGAAAACTTTTAAATCTTTAATATCTCCAACGTGAAATCCTGCACAGGCACATAAATCATATCCTTCTATTTTTATAAGTCTTATATATTCATCTGTAATTTTAGGACTTATTTTTTTTCTTAAACCTTCAACAGTTTCTATTTCATGTCTCATAATTGTTGTTCCTAAAACTTTTGCACCTTTAGAAATGGCTTCATTTACTTTATCAGAAAGTTCTTTTACCATTTCATCAGATATAGAATCACTGTCAAGGTCAATAGTTGAGACTTCTTCTCCCATTCTGAAGCCAACATTATTAAGATTGTAATCTTTTAAAGCAATTCCTGAGAAAAGATGTTCAGCAGTGTGCTGTACAGCAATATCATTTCTTCTTTCAGTATCTAAGGAATATTCATATTCTCCTTTTTTAAGCTCGTCAGCGATAATAACTTTATCTTCTTTTACTTCTAAAATTTTAATATTGTTTATATGTCCTCTGTCTCCAAGCTGTCCCCCTTTTCCGTCAGGATATATTCTTGTAGAAAACAGGTCAATGTATTCTACTTCAACAGCATAATTGTCGTTGTATTTTTCACAGCTCTTAATTCCTATGAACATTTTCTTCCTCCATTAAATTTAAGATATATCTCCATTTATCATTTTACAATATATTAAAAAATATTTCAAAATTAATTGTAAAATTCTAAAAAAAAGTTGACAAGGAAAAAAAAATACGTTATCATATTTGGGTACATTAAATAAATGAAAATAAAAGATTATGCCTGGATGATGAAATTGGTAAACGTAGCGGACTCAAAAGAAGCTATGTGGTTGGTTGAAAGTTGGTATAATTAGTTGTTTTGTAGATAGGTATATTAAATCGTCCTGTCAAATCGTCAGTTTATTTAAAAATATTTTTTATATGCCTGGATGGTGAAATTGGTAAACACGATGGACTCAAAATCCATTGGTAGCGATACCTTGCGGGTTCGAGTCCCGCTCTAGGCACCACTACTAAATCTAATTAATCATATATGTTATTTTATAATCTCGCTGGCAGGCTGATTTGAATTAATATATATGATTTTTTTATTTCTCATCAGTGTTACTTTCATCATCTTTCTTTTTCATCACCTCTTCCACTATTTTAGCAGATTTTTTAATTTTTTTATCTAATAAATGTGAATATGTATCCATTGTTGTAGATATAGAAGAATGCCCTAACCATGCTTGTAACTCTTTCATATCCATTCCTCCATTATACATATTAGTTGAGAAAGAATGTCTCAAACAATGAAAATGAACATCTTCATACCCTAATTTTTGAGTGATTTCTTTAAACTTTTTAGTAATATAATCTAGCTTTATTAAATCTCCATTTTCTTTAACACAGATATTATCAAGATATTTTTTATTGTATGAACTTTTAAACATATCTTTAAAATGGTTTTGTCTTTCCTTTAGATTTAGTAAAAAATTTTCAACTTCAGGAATTAATTCTATAGTTCTATAACTTGATTTTGTTTTTAATTTTTTTCTGTTTAAAAGTTCTCTTTTTTCTCCTTCTATCAAAGAATTTCCAATAGTCATTTTTTTATTTTTAAAATCTATATTGCTCCATAAAAGTCCTGCAGTCTCACTTCGTCGTAAACCATAATAAATACTAAAAAAAGTAGGTAATTCTAAATGTGTCCCTTTAATATAACTAAGAATTTCAAATGTTTCATCAGGCAATAAAATTTTAGCAATATATTTTCTTTTTTTAGGTTTATCTACTAAATCAGCTTGATTTGAAGTTACCAATTCTTGTTTTAAAGCAGTTTGAAGACATTTACGAATATTTGCATGATACCTTATAACTGTATTAGGATTTAATTTCTTCTCATTTAAGCAATAAGTATAAAATTCTTGTATATGCTTAGCTTTTAAATCTTTTAATAAAATTTTTTTAGATTCAAAATATGGGATTATTTTTCTTTCAATATTCATAGTATAGCCACGAACAGTATTTGGTTCTAAACCAGCTTTTATAGAATTTAGCCATTGTTTTAAATAATCTGTAAAATAAATATCATCTGTTTCATCTTCTTTAGATTCTGAAAAATAGTATCGGCTCCATTTTTCTCTAAAAAGTTTTAATCTGTATCTAGCCTCATTTTCATTTTCTAAATTTTTTCTTTTACTTTCTTCAATTACTTTTAATTTTGTACTTTCAGAATGTCTTATTTTTTCTTTTGTTATTGGATGAATTGTATCAATTATTAAATGATAATATCCATCTTTTTTTCTTATTCTTCCTGGTAATAAATAATTCTTAAGATTGATTTTTTCTGTTATAGATAAAACCTCCCTACTCATTATTCTCTAAAAAATTAATAAGATTTTCTTTTGTTATTTTATAGAGCCTTCCTATACGGATATGTTTCAATTTTCCATCTATACAGGCTTTGCGAGCACTATCTTTAGATATTCTGCAATAATTGGCTACATCTTTTAAATTTAAAACATCAGGATAAGCCTCTAAATCTCTATATTTTTCAAACATATTTATACACCTCCCTATAAGTCAAATTTTTTTATTAAGATAAACTCAATGTTTACAACACTTAAATTTTTTTATTTTTTACAAATAATCGCTTAATTATGAAGATTATTGCCTTTTATTTTAAATTTTTGTATAACAAAAAGAAACGTCTTCTTTTTTACTATAAAGGCATACTTCCTCAAAGTTTTTTATGGATACAAACCTCCCATATCTATCAGGTTCTTTGACCTAAATTCCTTCGTTCTGCATCTCCATAATTTGAGTGTCTTTTTGCTCCTTTGCTGAGTTCTTACTCTAATGGTATGAATATTAGACTTCTGCTCTTATTTGTTTTTTATGTTTATTTTAAATTTAAGCATTTTTCAATGGACGTTTACCTTAAATTTAATTTTTTTAGCTTTTTTAAGCTGCTACAGGTCTTTTTATATCATGTAACATCTTAGTTTCATCATATTTAATTCCTTTTGATAAAATTGTAAAAAATATCCTAATCATTTTACAGCAAATAGCTGTAAGTGCTTGTTTTTTCTTTAGTGGATTATCTTTACGTTCTACATAATAATTATATATTGATAAAAATTTTTCATTTAAATCAATTAACGGAATAGCTGTTCTAAACAAAATAGTTCTTAATTTTTTTCTTCCTCTTTTACTTATTTTGGTTAAACCTTTATGCTTACCTGAACTATTTTCTCTTAAAGCCAATCCTGCATATTTCTGCACTTGTTTAGCAGATTTAAAACGTCTTATATCTCCTACTTCAGCGACAAAAGATATGGCTGTTGCCATTCCAATTCCTTTTATTTCTGCGACTTCTTTTATCTCTGGAATTTCTTCACATAAGCTATTTAACTCTCCTGTTATTAATTCTAGTTGTTTTTGCTTATATTCATAATCTTCAATTAAAAGTTTTATTTCAAGTCTAGCTAATGAAGTTATATTTTTACATCCGATACTTTTTTTAGCAGCTTCTTCCAGTTTTTTCGCTTTATCCAAACCAACTCCTCTAAGTTTGGCTTGTTTCCATCGCTTAACTATTCCTTCACTGCCTAATTCAACGATATCTTTTGGTAAAGGAGTTTCTTTTAAAATCAAGAATCCACTTTTAGACTCTACCACGGAATATATTTTTTCATATTCAGGAAAATATATACTTAGCCATCTATGAATTTTATTTTTAATTGAAATTATTTGTTTTGTTATACCATCTTTTAATCTGTCCGTTGCTCTTAATTCTCCATAAACTCCTTCAGGAATATATGGAAAGTGAAACCTCCCTTCAATTACCAACTTAGCAATTACTTTTGGATCTTTTGAATCACTTTTAGTCTGTATATTATCGTCTAGTTCTTTACTTTTTTTAACATGATGAGGATTAACTATCACCATAGTTATGTTATTCTCTTTCAAATATTCTCCCAAAGAAAACCAATAATGTCCTGTAGGTTCTAATCCTGCGATTATTTTACTTTTATTGTTTTTACAGCATAAATCATTAACCCACAAAACAAAACTTTGAAATCCTTCAAAAGAATTTTTAAATTTGAATACTTTGGAAAGTTCTAAACCTCTCCAATCAAAAGCTCTCGCATAGTGTGTTGTACTTCCTATGTCAATTCCAAGTACTAAAGTTTCTAAATTTACTTGACTAATTTTGAAGTTTTGATTACAATTCATCTGATACCTCCTTGTGAATATTTTTAAAGTTTGAACTACTTTAATTTTACATTGAGGTATCTTTTTTTGTTACTATTTATTTTTTATTATACAGGAATGCTCCTTTTTTTATTATTTGGTATTTATTTTTACCATAACTTACAACATCACCTCTTTGCCTTGTGATTTCTTTGTTATTGTAATATATATATCATCATTAAATTCTTTTCTAAAATCTAAATTACGAATTGATTCATGTAATTTTATTCCTGTTTCAAAGTTTACAGTGTTAACTATGAAATGACTGTGAAGATGTTCTTTATCATCATGGACAGCTATAAAAACTTCATGTCCTGGAAAAGATTTTTCAGCCCACTTAACAGCAATTTCTAATACTTTTTCTTTAGAAATTTCATCAGGCGAAAAACTTTGAATATAATGGCGGTATTGTCTTCCCGCTGTTTTATGAAAATAATCTTTTGTTTCAAAAAATTCATAGGCTACTTTTTTATAGTTTTCGCTGCAATTTATTCCATAAGTTTCATATGCTTTTTCTCCCACATATCTCAAAACATTTTTAAGAGATGTATAGGTTTTGCCACTCTTTTTTACGACTTTAATAATTGCCATATTCTTGTTATTTCCTCATGTAATTTTTTAGCTTCCTCAAGTTCATTTATCATGGCAGTACTATTAATTTTTTTAGCAATCTGATTGATATTATTTGATAAATTTCTTGTAGCTTTTCTTAAATCATCAAGAAGTTCATTATATTCTTTGATGTCATAAAGCATATTTTTTCTTATCAATTCTCTTAGAAGTTGAGCTTGACTTATATTTAATTCTTCTGCTTGATAAGTTAATCTTAAATGATCTTCATGAGATAATCTCACTGTAAACTGTTTTAAATTTTTTTCCATAAGAACCTCTCTTTCATATAAAATTTTTATACGAATTAGAAAAATTAAAAATGTCGCAATAAATATTGCAATTTATCATTCAAATAAAAAAGGAACAATACATTACTTTTTTAATCCTGAAACAAAGAAAAA
>UQJY01000013.1 GCA_900541465.1 uncultured Fusobacterium sp.
GTATTAATGCTTAAATCCATCACTAGAAAAACAGTTCTGTAAATAAAGAACAGAACCAAAAGATAAAAGAATCTTATTTTCCCATTTCTGCTGTGTCTCATATAACTCACCCTTAAAAACAAATTCCCTTGAATAAAATAAAAAGTGTAGAAATAATTATAAGTTTTTATACAGTCAGAAAATCAAATTTTTGACTGAATTTTTTGTTATAAAATAAAATTAATTCTTAAAAATTTAATATTTTTTTCAGTAAATTTAAGTGTAGAAATAATTATAAGTATTTCTACTTAAGATTTACTATCTGAAAATTTTTTCTGCTTTTTTATTTATTCTTTTTCAATTATAACATAAATTCAAAAAAAGTTAAGTTATTTTTAAAAAAATTATTTGATTTTATCTAAGATTTAATTTTTAAAAGTAAGTCTATAAAATAAAAAACTCTCTGAAATATAAAATACTTCAAAGAGTTTTCATATAATTTTTTATAAATTTTTAATCAATTAATCAATAAGAGCAGCTGCACCTTTTATTCCTGCATCATTTCCTAAAGTTCCAAGAACAATATTAAAATTATTAAGAGTTACAGCAAGGGCGTATTTTGGAAGTTTATCTTTTACTCTGTCAAGAAGAATATCTCCTGCAAGAGCAACTCCTCCTCCAAGAATAACTTTCTCTGGATTTATAATATTTAAAATATTTCCAATTCCCATAGCAAGATATTCTGCTTCATAATCAACTATTTCAAGAGAAAAAGCATCTCCCTCTTTTGCAGCATCAAAAACATCTTTTGCTTCAAGCCTGCTTATATCTCCATTTATTTTTTCATATAAAAGATTTGTCTTATTTACAAGAAGTCTTGAAACAGCTTCTCTCTCAATTCCTGTTGCAGAAGCATAAGCTTCAAAGCACCCTCTTTGCCCGCACCCGCAAAGTTTTCCATTCTGCACAAGTTTCATGTGTCCGATTTCTCCTCCTGCTCCTGTAAATCCAGAGATAAGGTTTCCATCAACATAGATTCCTCCTCCGATTCCTGTTCCAAGAGCAATAGTTACACTTGAACCTGCACCTTTTCCAGCTCCAAATTTTGCTTCTCCAAGAGCAATAACATTTACGTCATTATCAAGTCTTGTTGTTTTCCCGCTTATAATTTCAAACATCTGTGAAACGTTAAGGTTTCTTTCCCATGGAAAGTTTGCAAAAAATCCTACAACTTTTTTATTCATTACAGGACCGGGAATCCCCATTCCAATCCCTTTAAGATCTTTTTCATCTATGTTAAGTGAAGAAAGCAGTTCTTTTATTGTTTCCCAAATTCTTGTCATTGTTTTTTCTGCTCCCTCAAGAGAAAGAGTTTTTATACTTTTCTTAACAAGAATTTCCCCCTCTTCATCAACTATTCCTATTTTTGTATTTGTTCCTCCAATATCAACACCAGCAATATAATTCATAAGTACCCCTCCATTTGAAATATTTATACTGATATTATAGTTAATATTTTATTTCTTGGCAATAATTTTATAAATCCCTTGATAAATAAAAAATATAGTGATATACTAATTTTATTGAATAACTTATGAGGTAGTGTCATGAAAACAAATTATTATACAATTTTATATTGGTGGTGCTAGAAAGAAGTTTGTATTTTAACAAAAAGATACAAACCATTTTGTAATGTAAAACTAAAATGAAATTGTATCACTATCTAAAAATAGAATTTATTTAGCCTGTGGTACTTACCGCAGGCTTTTCTTTTTAAAAAATAATAGGAGGATTTTATGAAAAGAAGTTTATCTGGAATTCAGCCAAGTGGAACTCTTCACCTTGGAAACTATTTTGGAGCAATGAAACAATTTATAGAAAATCAAGACAAAGTTGAAGGATTTTATTTTGTTGCAGATTATCATTCACTTACATCTCTTACTGACCCTGAAGTTTTAAGAGAAAGTACAAGAAATATTATTCTTGACTATTTAGCACTAGGACTTGATCCTGAAAAATCAACTTTATTCTTACAATCAGATGTCCCTGAACATGTTGAACTTTCATGGCTTTTATCAAATGTAACACCTGTTGGTCTTATGGAAAGAGGACACTCATACAAGGATAAAATCGCAAAAGGATTTTTCCCAAATACAGGACTTTTAACTTACCCTATTCTTATGGCAGCAGATATTTTAATTTATGATTCTGATATTGTTCCTGTTGGAAAGGACCAAAAACAACATCTTGAATTTGCAAGAGATATTGCAATGAAATTTAATCAGCAGTACAAAGTTGATTTCTTTAAACTTCCTGAGCCTATGATTCTTGAAAGTGTGGCTGTTGTTCCCGGAACTGACGGACAAAAAATGAGTAAATCATATGGAAATGTTATAAATATGTTTGCTCCTAAAAATGTTCTTAAAAAACAGGTTATGAGTATCGTTACAGACTCTACTCCTCTTGAAGAACCAAAAGATCCAAATAATAATGTAATGGCTCTATACAGACTTTTTGCAACAAAAGAACAGGCAAAAGAGATGGAAGAAAAATTCCTTGCTGGAAACTACGGATACGGTCATGCTAAGAAAGAACTTCTTGAAGCAATCCTTAATTATTTTGCAGAAGCGAGAACAAAAAGAGAAGAACTTGCAAAACATCCTGAATATGTAGATGAAATTTTAAGAAAAGGTGCTGAGAAAGCTCGTGCAATAGCAAGTAAAAAAATTGCTGAAGCAAAAAAAATAGTAGGTTTAATGGGAAATATTTATAGATAAAAGAAAAATACTTTTTTAGTAAAAAGAAAATTTATTTGACAAATAGAAAAAAATTATATAACATATTATTGTTGTTCATTGAAAAATAAATAGGTAACATGGCGCCCACAAGAGACTCATTAGGCAGATAATATATGCTGCTCATCTTGCACGGGTGAAGTGTGAGTTGATTACAAGGTAACCCAAAAGGTTACCTTTTTTTATTTTTAATTTTTTAAGTTTTAGGAGGAAATTATGACAAATTTAGACCACTTCAAATACATTAGAAGATGTATTGAAATTGCTGATGAAGCTGTTGCAGCTGGAAACCACCCTTTTGGAGCATTAATTGTTGATAAAGAGGGAAATATTATTGTTGAATCAGGAAATATTGAGGTTACTGAAAGAGAATGTACAGGACATGCAGAAACTACTGCTATGAGAAAAGCTGTAAAACTTTATTCAAGAGAATTTTTATGGGACTGCACTTTATATTCTACTGCTGAACCATGCTGTATGTGTACAGGAGCTATCTACTGGGGAAATGTTGGAAGAATAGTTTATGGAATAAGTGAAAAAGATCTTCTTGCATTAACAGGTGCTGATGAAGATAATCCTACTTTCGATATGCCTTGCAGAGAAATTCTTGCAAAAGGACAAAAAAACATTGAAGTAATAGGACCTATTGCTGATGAACAGCTTGCAAAAGAAATTGCCAGAGCTCACATTGGATACTGGAACAAATAATCAAAAAAGCTCGTATAATTTTGATAATTAGGTTCAAAAGTTTCTACAGATTTACCATAAATAAATCTACTACGAGCTGACTTAATTAGGAAGTCTGCTCCATTAATATTTTAAAATTTAAGGGGGAAAAAAGTTAAAATGTCACAAAACAAAAACGGAATAGTTAAATTCCTTGATGAAAAATTTCTTATTTCTGAAAGAGGAGGAAGCATAAGAGGAGAGTTCTTTGGCGGACTTACTACTTTCCTTACAATTTCTTACATTATTTTCGTTAACCCGGCTGTTCTTTCACTTACAGGAATGGACAAAGCTGCTCTGGTTACTGTAACTTGTGTTGCCACTGCAATCGGTTCATTCTTAGGTGGAGTTTTAGGAAATGTTCCTATATCTTTAGCACCTGGTGTCGGGCTTAATGCTTTCTTTACATTTACTCTTGTTATGGGAAATGGAATTTCTTGGCAGGATGCTTTGGGAGTTGTTTTCTTTTCAGGTGTTTTCTATCTGATACTTGCAATCTGCGGAATTAGAGAAAAAATTATAAACTCAATTCCTCAACAGCTTTCAACAGCAGCAACAGTTGGAATAGGACTTTTCTTATCACTTATCGGTCTTAAAAGTATGGGAATAATTGAAGCAAATCCTGAAACACTTGTAAAAATTGCTCCAATTACACTTCCTGTTGCTCTTTCACTTGCAGGATTA
The DNA here is from genome assembly GCA_900541465.1 of uncultured Fusobacterium sp. GTDB lineage: Bacteria > Fusobacteriota > Fusobacteriia > Fusobacteriales > Fusobacteriaceae > Fusobacterium_B. The sequence continues at coordinate 4,185 of UQJY01000013.1, forward strand.
TTCTTAATGTATATTTTAGATATGAAAAAAGTTAAAGGCGGAGTTTTAATCAGTATTATTGTTATTTCTATTGTTGGAATGTGTCTAGGAGAAGTTCCTATGCCTGAAAAATTATTATCTTCTCCTCCAAGCATGAAACCTTTACTTTTCAAACTTAATGTATTTGGAGTAATGAAAGTAAGTCTTTTAGGAGCTATATTCTCATTTATGTTTATTGACCTTTTTGACTCTTTAAGTGTTCTTATGTTCACATACAAAGAAGTTCAATTTAAAAATGAAGAGGAAAGAAAAAAAGGTCTTGGAAGAATGCTTTTAGCCGACTGTTCTTCAACAATTATCGGGGCTTTACTTGGAACAAGTACTGTTACAACTTACGGGGAATCAATAGCGGGTATAAAAGTTGGAGCTAAAACAGGGCTTGCTTCTATATTTACAGGATTATTCTTCCTGCTTGCTCTTTTTATTGCACCAATAGTTGAAGCTATTCCTGTGTTTGCAGTTGCACCTGCTCTTGTTATTGTTGGAATATTTATGTTCAGAAATGTTGCTCAGCTTGACCTTTCAACTATGAAGGAATCTATTCCGGCTTTTATGACAATTATATTTATGCCTATGACTCACAGTATTGCAATCGGACTTAGCATAGGATTTATCTCTTACATTATTATTAATGTAGCATGTATGGATTTTAAAAAGATTTCTCTTACAATGTGGGTAATCGGAATCCTTTCTGTCATTAATTTATTAATTTAAAACTATACAAAAAATAAACCGAGAAACTTAATAAAAAATTTCTCGGTTTTTTGTTTTTTAAATTTATCCCCTGCATTGAAAAATAATTTTCTAATCTTCTGCAAAATATCCAAGCTCTTTAAGGAATGGTTTTTTCTTTCTCCAATCCTCTTTAACTTTAACCCAAAGATTTAAGTATATCTCTTTATCAAGAAGTATTTCTATTTCACGTCTTGCTTCAGTTCCGATTTCCTTAAGCATTTTTCCGTTTTTACCAATAATAATTCCTTTTTGTGAATCTCTTTCCACATAAATATTTATATCAAATTTATCTTTTCCGTTGTCACGTCTTTCCACATTTATAATTTCAATAGCTATTGAATGAGGAACTTCATCTCTTGTTTTAAGAAGAATTTTTTCTCTTATTATTTCTGTCATTATTCTGTAAACAGGCATATCTGTATACATATCTTCTGGATAATATTGAATTCCCTCTTCTAAAAAAGGATCAACAGCATTTAAAAGTTTTGCAAGACCAATTCCATATTCTCCTGCAATCTCAACTATCCCGTCAAATTTTCCAAGTTTTTTTTCAACTTCTTTTTTCTTTTCCTGAAGCTGTTCATCTGTAAGTTTATCTATTTTATTTATAACTAAAATTCTTGGAGTTCTTCTTGCCTCCATAACTCTTTCCATTACAAATTCATCACCTGTACTTATCTCTTGAGTTCCGTCAAGAATCATAAGTATAAGATCAACATCTTTTAATATTTTTACAGCACTGTTTGTCATGTATTCTCCCAAAAGATGTTTTGGTTTATGTATTCCTGGTGTGTCAATAAAAACATATTGGTTTCCGTTTACATTAAGTATTCCTTTTATAGTATCTCTTGTTGTTCCGGCTTTGTCAGAAACTATTGCAACTTTTTCGCTCACAAGTTTGTTTATAAGTGTTGATTTTCCAACATTGGGTCTTCCTACTACCGCTATAAATCCGGCTTTCATCTAATTAATCATCTCCTATTCCTATTCTAAAATATTCCTCTTTTATTTTTTTTAAAAGCTCATCTTTTTTTTCATAAGGTGCTTCATGTCTTTCATATTCACATCTGTTTTTTATCATATGCGGAAGAATTCCAGAAGGAAGTCCTGCCTTTTCAGCATATTTTATAAATCTTGCCCTGAAATTCTGTCTGCTTAAATCACAGAAAATTTTATCATTTTCCCTGTCTGCCACAATATTATTTCTATATTTTTCAACATAATTTCTAAGTTCCTTGGAAGATTCTTCTGAAAGTTCCACAATTATATATTCGTTTCCTGTTTTCACAATAAAGGCTCTGTAATCTTTTTCTTCCATTTCAGAAATTTTTAAATTTAAAATTTCTGTTATCTGCATTCCTGTTTCAGAAAGAAGCTTTATTATAATTTTATCTCTTTTTCCCTTTTCATCTTCTCCACAACAGTCAAGAATACTTTTAAGCTCATTGAGTTCTATTTTTCTCTCAAGAGTTTTTTTGTTTTTTCTCGACATATTTATTGTTTCTGCAGGAGAAGTTTCCACAGCCCCTGTTTTTAAAAGAAATTTGTAAAAACTTTTTATAGAACTTACCTTACGTATTATAGAATTTTCCACATATTTTTTTTCCATAAATTTTATATACTCGGCAACATCATTTTTATCTGCTTCTTCGTAAGATTTTTCTCCTAAAAATTCTTTGAAATCAGCTATATCTCTTTTATACATTCCAAGACTTATATCTGATACCGTCTCTTTTTCTTTTGAGGCTTTCAAAAATTTATCAAGCAAATCAAATTCCATAACTACTCCTCAGCCAGAAGTTCTTTTGCATGGCTTATTACTGCATCTGACACATTTTCACCTGCAAGCATTCTGGCAATTTCGTTTATTCTTCCTTCATCATCAAGTTTTCTCACAGTTGTCACTGTTTTTTCATTTTCAGTCTTCTTTTCAATAAAAAACTGCTCTGAAGCCTTAGAAGCTATTGCAGGAGAGTGGGTTATACATATAACCTGTGCATTTCTTCCAATCTCTTTTAATTTTCCTGCAATTTTTCTTACAGTCTCTCCCCCTACCCCTGTATCAATTTCATCAAAAATAAGGATTGGGATATTATCCACATGAGAAAAAATAACTTTAAGAGCAAGCATAATTCTGCTCACTTCTCCACCTGAAGCAATTTTTTGTAATGGTTTTGGCTTCTGCCCTGCATTTGTAGAAATAAAAAATTCTATTCCGTCAGAACCATTTTTTGTCATCACATCTTTTTCTTCAAGATTTATTTCAAACTTTGCATCTTTCATATTAAGATATGCAAGTTCTTCTCCGAGCTGTTCCTCTATTTTTTTAATACATTTTTTTCTTATATCTCTAAGTTCAAAAGCATAATTCCAATATTTTTCTCTTGCATTTTCTCTTTCTTTTACAAGTTTTTTCACTTGGAAATTGCTTTCATCAAGATTTTTCAGTTTCTTTTCAATCTCATTTCTGTATTCTAAAATTTCTTCAATGGTGCTTCCATATTTATTTTTTAATTTTCCTATTGCATCAAGACGTGATATAACTTCTTCAAGTCTTCCCTCATCAACTTCTATATCTTCGTTAAGTCTCTCCATTGAGCTTACACAATCTTCTAAATCGTAATAAACTCTTTCAAGCCTTTCAAGATTTTCTTCAAATTCCTCTCCATAATCTGCAATAGATTCTATATTTTTCTTGCTGGCATAAATAATACTAAGTGCATTTACCTCGCCGTTTTTCAGGCATGCCTCTGCCATAGAAAGTTTTTCTTTTATTTTTCCCGCATTAAAAAGTTTTTTATACTCACTCTCAAGATTTTCGTCTTCACCTTTTGCAAGATTTACTTTATCTATCTCATCAAGCTGAAATTCATAAAATTCTTTTTTCTCACGAAGCTCTTTTTTTTCTTCATCAATTCTTTCAATCTTTCTGTCAAGACGAACAAAATCATCTAAAGCTGTTTCAAGATTTTTTCTTATCTCTTTTGTCTCATCTTCTGTAAATTTATCCAAAAGTTTTATATGGTTTTCTTTGTTAAGAAGCATCTGGTGTGAATGCTGCCCTACAATATCAACCAGTGTCCCCATAATTTCTTTAAGACCAGACACAGGAACTCTCATATTATTTACAAAGGCTTTCCCTTTCCCTTTGCTGTCCATTGTTCTTCTTACAATAACTTCTCCGTCTTCAGCTTCTATTCCAAGTTCTGAAAGTTCTTTTTCCTGCTCTTCATTTACACTGAAAACACCCTGTGCCACAAGAAGTTTTTCTCCGTCACGAAGCATTTCTATATTTGTTTTTTCTCCAATAAGAAGATTTATCCCGCTTAAAATTATTGATTTTCCAGCTCCTGTCTCTCCTGTAAGAGTGATTAAGCCGTCACCAAATTCCAAATCTAATTTTTCTATTATGGCTAAATTTTCTATCTGAAGTTCTTTTAACATAGATTATCTCCCCATTTCAATTTTTCTTTAAGCACAGAATAATAATTTCTTTTTTTCGGACAAATAAGTTTTAGTTTTTTATCAGAATATTTAACTTTTATCTCATCATCTTTTGTTATTTTTTTCCAAGAGTCTCCGTCTGCAATCACAAAACTTTCTCTGCCGCTTCCTGTTTCATCTTCAACTTTTACACAAATCTCCCTTTTTATATCTATAACTATGGGACGGGTTGTAAGATTATGAGGAGCAATAGGAGTTATTAAAACTGCATCGAGATAGTGGGAAATAATAGGCCCCCCTGCTGAAAGCGAATAGGCTGTAGACCCTGTTGGAGTTGAAATTATAACTCCGTCTCCCCTGTAAGAATTTATTTTTCCTTTGTCAGAATAAAGGCCTATTTTTACAGGACGTCTTGCCATTCCTCCATTTGAAAAAACAGCTTCATTAAGAACAGTTCTTTTTTCTCCGTTAACCCATATATCTAACATTCCACGGCTGTCAATTTCATAATTTCCTGAAAGATAATTTCTGCAGGCTTCCACTCCCTCTTCACCTCTAACCTCTGTTAAAAATCCGAGGCTTCCTGCATTCACTGCAATAACTACAATATTTTCATTAGGAATTATTTTTTGTGATGCACGGAGAAGTGTGCCGTCTCCACCTATTACAACAGCAAAATCTGCTTTTTTTATATCACAAGAAGAGAGAATTAAAACTCCCTCTTCTTCTAAAAAATCTTTTATTTGATTGTAATAAAGAACTGCACTCTTTTTTTCTTCATTATAAAAAATAACACATTTTTTCATAATTTCTCCATAAATAAAAACTAAAACATTGTTTCTGGATTTATAGGTTTTAAATTAAATCTCACTTCATAATAAAGATTTGGTTTTCCCTCAGTAGAAAGTCCAAGTATTCCAATCGGCTCATTTGCTTCAACCCTTTGGTTCAATTTTACCTTTGAGGAAATTATGTTTCCATAAACTCCAATTGTATTATAGCCGTAATCTATCATTATTACTTTTCCAAGACCTTGAAGTTTATCAACATAAATAACTTTCCCTTTCATTGAAGCTCTTACTCTGTTTCCAAGCTGTGAATTTATTTCAATTCCATTGCTTAAAACTGATTTTGCTTTTGCCTGTTTAAATCTTACCACAATATTTCCTTGAACAGGTTTTACAGCTTTTCCTAAATTTTTCTGTGCTTTTGCAAAATCCACATCTTTTGAAATTACTGTTCTTTTCTTAATAATATCTTCTATTTCTTTTTCTATTCTCTGCTTTTCTTTTTCAAGACTGCTTATAGTTTTTATATGACTTTTTTTCTCTGAATTTAATTTTTCTATAAGAGCATTTTTCTGCTGCTGTTTTTTGGCTATCTGAACTTTTTTAACATTAAGCTGTGATTTAAGAGAGCTGAGTTTTATTTTTTCTTTTTCAATATTTTTTTTAACCTCAGCAATATTTTCCTGAACATCTTTTATCTTTGCCATTCTGTTTAAATCTTCATAAAGGACTCTGGCAAACTGTTTTTTTAATATACTCTCCTCTTCAAAACTTTTATGCCCCTCACCTCTTCTTGACCATGCAATAATTTTTGCATCAAAAAGAGCTTTCTTTCTCTGAAGTTCACTTGAGTTAAATTTCATATTTTTTTGACCATAATCAATATTTTTTGATACAATCTCAATTTCTGCTTCTATTTTATCTTTATCTCTTTCGATAGCTTCGATATCTTTTTTTATCTCTTCTATCTGCTGAGCTATTGTTTTCTTCTCTATATCTATATTTTCAATTCTTTCGTTTTTTGCCTTTATTTCATTATCCAATTTTTTTATTTTTTCTTTCATATCATCAACTGATGCTGAAAAAACAGTAAGAGATATACCCAGAAAAAAAATTATGATTTTTTTCATTTTTCTTCACCTGTTTTTTTATTTACAGGCATAAACCATGCCAGCAAAATTATAAGAACTGCTGCCCCTGTCTGAATATAAAATATCTGCATAAGGCTTAAAACATCTGTAAAAACAGCTCCTTGTATCAAAGTTCTTCTCACTACAACATAAAAATTAAAGAAAAAGAAAAGACCTAAGGATACTGCTACTGTAAAAGGAAGAAGATTAACATTCTTCGCTTTTAAACGATTTCTTAAATTTGTGCTGTCTCCTATATAATTTAAAAGATAATCATTTTCAATCTGAAACATAAAAATGGAATTAAGGATAAACAATGAGCATATCATACCGCTCATAAAAATAAGCCCAAAAAGATTTAATATTCTAATTCTGCTGTTTATTTCTGAAATATAAATTCCATCTATAAAAAATTCTTTTATCTCTTGAGTTTCTTCTAAAACTGACTGAAGTTTTTCCACATCTTTGGCATTTTTAAAATAGATTCTAAATGTATCTGGCAGAGGATTTTCTCCTCTCGGAATAACTATTCCCAAATTTTTCTGTAAATCTTGAAAAGCTGTATAGCTGTCTACATATGTAATTTTCTGTACCTCTTTAAGATTTAAAAACTTTTCCTCCAGCTCCTCTTTTTTAGCTTGAGAAAGTCTGCCCTGCAGTTCTGCCATTATAAAATTTTTATTTCTAAATTCCTTCACTTGAGAAGTGATATTTAAAAATCCTGCAAAAAACATATTAAAAATAAAAGCGGCAACGATTATTCCCAAGAAGCCCCTTCTTATTCCCGTAAAATGATTAATCTCTCTTGTATTTTTAATATTAAACATAACAGCCACTGCCTTTCATAAATATTTTAGCAATTTAAAAAAATTGCCCTGCACACAAAAACAGTTCAGTTTATTTTGCTTTCAAAGCCATGTACATTCACAGCTTTTTTCACTGCATAAGCAAAAACTGTTTTTCATGCAGGGACTTTTTATTTTTTAATTAATTTTCAGAAAATTATTTTTTATTATAAGTTTTCTTTTATAACAGAAATTAATTTTTCTGCTGTAAGTTCATATTTTTGAAGAAGTTCTTCTCCAGTTCCACTTTGTCCGAATTTATCATAAATACCAACTTTTTTAACTTTAGTTGGGTGAACTTCTGATAAAAATTCAGATACTGCAGAACCAAGCCCTCCTATTACAGAATGTTCTTCAGCTGTAACGATAAATTTTGTTTCCTGTGCTGCTTTTAAAATTGTTTCCCCGTCAAGAGGTTTTATTGTTCCAACATTTATAACTCTTACAGAAATTCCTTCTTTTTCAAGTTCTTCAGCAGCTTTAAGTGCTTCTGCCACCATAAGCCCTGTTGCAGCTATTGTAACATCTTTACCATCTCTTAATGTGTTTGCAATTCCTATTTGGAAATCATAGTTATCATCAAATAAAACAGGAACTCCAAGTCTTCCCATTCTTATATAAACAGGCCCGTCATATTCTGCTGCTGCAAAAACCATTTTTTTAGTTTCTATTGCATCTGCAGGAGAAAGAACAACCATTCCTGGTATAGCTCTCATTATAGCTATATCTTCAACAGACTGGTGAGAACCTCCGTCTTCTCCAACAGAAATTCCTGCATGAGTAGGTGCTATTTTAACATTTAATTTTGGATAAGCTACTGTATTTCTTATCTGCTCAAAAGCTCTTCCTGCTGCAAACATTGCAAATGTAGAAGCAAAAGCTGTTTTTCCGCATGCAGCAAATCCTGCAGCTGTTCCTATAAGGTCAGCTTCAGCTATTCCCACGTTGAAATGTCTTTCTGGGAAAGCTTTTTTAAACACACTTGTTTTTGTTGAACCTGAAAGGTCAGCATCAAGTACAACAACATTTTCATTTATTTTTCCAAGCTCAACTAAAGCCTCTCCATAAGCTTCTCTTGTCGCTTTTTTTATCATCTTTTAATCTCCTCCTAGATAAATCTTTCTGCTTTTTCGTTTAATTAGTCGTTTTTAGATAATTCTTCCAATGCTTTTTCTGTCTGTTCTGCATTAGGTGCAGATCCGTGCCAAGAAGCAAGGTTTTCCATGAATGAAACTCCCTTACCTTTTACAGTTTTTGCTATAACCATAGTAGGTTTTCCTTTAACTGTTCTTGCTTCATCTAAAGCATCAAAAATTTCTTTGAAGTCATGTCCGTTTATTTCAATAACATGCCATCCAAAAGCTCTCCATTTTTCATCAAGAGGTGCAACGTTCATTACTTTTTCAACTTCTCCGTCTATTTGAAGACCATTTGAATCAAGGAATGCACAAAGATTGTCAAGTCCATAGTGAGCTGCTGTCATTGCTGCTTCCCAAACCTGCCCTTCCTGCTGTTCCCCGTCTCCTAAAAGAGCATAAACTCTATAATCTTTTTTGTCTAATTTTCCTGCAAGAGCCATTCCGTTTGCAATAGAAAGTCCTTGTCCAAGAGAACCTGTTGAAGCATCTACTCCAGGAAGTTTTTTCATATCAGGGTGACCTTGAAGAGGTGATCCATATTTTCTTAAAGTCATTAATAAATCTTTTTCAAAATATCCTTTCTCTGCAAGTGCTGCATATAAAACAGGAGCTGCATGTCCTTTACAAAGAACAAATCTGTCTCTGTCCTCCATTCTTGGATTTTTAGGATCTACGTTCATTTCTGAAAAATATAGTGCAGTTACAATATCTGCAGCAGAAAGTGACCCTCCCGGATGTCCTGATTTAGCATTGCAAATCATTTTTACAACGTTTTTTCTTAGTTCGTTGGCTGTTTTTGATAAAAGATTAATATCCTTCATTTTTTCTCCTTTCAAATATATATTTAATTAAATTATATTATTTTAATACTAAAATTGTCAAATATATTGTTACTTTTCTTCGTCTGTACAAAGAAAGTAAACATAAATTTTTTAAAATTTTATATTTTTTACATAATGAATAATCTGTTTTTTTCCTTTAACAATATTTTTTTCTATTTCATCAAATTTTATACTTCCTAAAAGAATAAAAATTATCATAAAAAGAATACATGGTCTGAAAAATTTTTCTTCCTTTATCGTATTTTTCAAAAATGTCCAAAGTGCCAAAACTCCAAAGAAAATAAATTCTTCAAAAGTATTTATCATTTTAAGTGATATGTAAGCTGATATTACTATAAATATCACAAAAAGTATTTTGCTTATTCTGGGAGAAAGCGGAAGCCTCACTACCGGAAGATGAAGAAGTGCCCCTCTGCTCCACCCTTTTGGAAAAAAATCAAAAATAAAATGCACAGCAAGAGCCAGTGCAAATCCTCCTATAAAAAATCTGAAAGTATCATTTTTTTCTTTTTGATAAAGTTCTAAAAGCAAAAATAAAAAAAGAGGGCTGTGTGTCAAAATACTTCTGTGCTGAAGTTTCATTTTAAAATCCCAGTCAGGAAATTTCATTCCCACTAAAAAAGCTGTGACTGCAACTATTATCCCTATTAACCCTACTTTATCTATATATTCTAAAAATATTTCCATTTTTCTCTCCGTTTTGTGTTTCGTCCGTTACTATTTTACTATATTTTTAGAAAAAAAGCACTAATTAATAGAAAAATAAAAAAGCCGCCATAAATTTATTTACAGCGGTTTTTCATTTTTTAATTTTTATTATACAAGTCTTGCTAAAACTCCGTTTACAAATTCATAAGTTTTTGTGTCTCCATATTTTTTAGCAAGCTCTACAGCTTCGTTTATAACGATTTCTTTTGGAGTATCCTTAAATAAAATTTCATAAACAGATATTTTTAAAAGAGCTTTTTCTACATTTCCAACTCTTTCAAAACTCCATCCCTCCATTTTTTCATTAAGTTCTGCAAGAATTTTATCTTGATTTTCAATTATTCCTTTTGCATACTCAACTAAAAACTCTTTTCCTTTTTCATTTAATTCAACTTCATTTTCTCTTTCTAAATAAGAATCTAATACTGTATTTAAGTCCTTATTGTTTATTTCTGCTTCAAATACAATTTTAAATAATTCTTCTCTTGCCAGCCTTCTGCTCATTTTTTCCCCTTCAAACTAATCTTGTAATCTTTCTATTATTTTCTTTTTCATTTTTTTAGTAAGGTTGCTGTCACCTATTCTATACCCCAGATAAGTCACAAGAAGTATAAAGATTGTAGGCACTATTCCATATTCAACCAGAAGAACAGCAGTTACAAATCCTATAACAGCTCCCAATATTTTTTTTCTTTTTTCTATCAAAGAAACTATCATCTCTTCCAACATAAAATCACCTCGTTACGCATTAGGGCTGTTTTTCAATGAAAGTTTCTTTATTTTAACTTCCACAACACTTACATCAAGCTGTAATTTGTCCTGAAGTTCATACTTAACAGCATTTTGTATTTCAGAAGTTTTATCAGCAATGCTTTTATTTGTTTCCATGTCCATATAGATAGTAACTGTGTGTTTCTTTCCTTTTCTTCCACATACTATTTTGACATTTCTCACTTCTTTGTCACGGTTTAAAATTTCTTTTATTATGCTTTTTATAGAATCAATGGAAATTCTAACTTCTCCATTTTGATTTTTTATAACATAACCCTCTTCTCTTGAAAAAAGAGTTGTAAATTTTAAAAGAGATATAAAAAGATATATAAGTGATACAACTATAACAGCTGCATTCCACATAAATCCATCTATGTTAAATTTAACAATAAATCCCGGAACAGCTACATAGGTAATTCCAAATACTGACAGAACAAATATCCCTAACCATGCAAAAAAGAATATTACTTTTCTAAGCATAATATCACGTCCCTTTAAAATTTTATAAAATTTCAGGCTCTACTGTATTCTCATCATGGATTTTTATATCTTGTACAAAAACATTTACTTCTACAACTTTTAATGCTGTAAGTTCTGACACAGCTTTTAAAACAGATTCCTGAACTTTTTTTGCCACTTCAGAAATAGGATAACCATAATCAATTATGATAAAAGTATCTATACTGCATTCTTTTTCTCCCACTTCAACTTTTACACCATTAGTAACTCTTTTTTTACCAAGCATTTTACTTACTTCGTCAGCAACACCGCCTGCTAATTTGTAAACCCCTTCTACGTCCTCAGTTGCTTTGGCAGCAATAGCTTTTACAACATCATCTGCAATTTTTATATTTCCTAGATTGTTCATAATGTGTCCTCCTTACATTAATGTAATATTTTTTGTGGTTTTTTATAAAAGCTGTTTCTTTTATATTCTATATTATAACCCAAATTCTTTCTCAATGAAAGCAGTTGTTACATTTCCTTCTCTATAGTTTTTATTTTTAAGAACTTGAAGATGGAAAGGAATTGTTGTATCCACTCCTTCTATCACATATTCTGATAAAGCTCTCTCCATTCTTCTTATAGCTTCTTCTCTGTCTATTCCAAAAGTAATAACTTTTCCTATCATAGAATCATAGTAAGGAGAAATCTCATACCCTTGGTAAGAGTGAGAATCTATTCTTACTCCTATTCCTCCCGGAGCAATGTATTTTGTTATTTTTCCAGGAGACGGAAGAAATCCATTTTCTGTATCCTCAGCATTTATTCTGCATTCTATTGCATGACCGTCAATAATTACATCTTCCTGAGAAATATTTAAAATATCTCCCTCTGCAAGTGCAATTTGGAGTTTTATAATATCTATTCCGGTAACTGTTTCAGTTACAGTGTGTTCAACCTGAATTCTTGTGTTCATTTCCATAAAATAGAAATTATTTTTGTCATCAACAAGGAATTCTAAAGTTCCTGCTGAATCATACCCGATAGCTTTTGCAAGTCTTACAGCAGCAGCTCCCATTTCACGTCTCACTTCATCTGGAAGACCAAAAGACGGAGATTCTTCTATAAGTTTTTGGTGTCTTCTTTGAATTGAACAGTTTCTTTCTCCAAGGTGAATAACATTTCCATGCTTATCTCCAAGAATTTGAATTTCTACATGCTTTGGATTTTCTACATATTTTTCAACAAAAACATCTGGATTATTAAAAGCTGCCTCAGCTTCATTTTGTGCTGCAACAACATTTCTTTCAAGTTCTTTATCGTTTCTTGCTATTCTCATTCCTTTACCACCGCCTCCGGCAGTAGCTTTAATCATTACAGGATAACCAATTCTTTCTGCAATTTCTTTTTTTGCATCTTCAATGTTTGTTATTATTCCTGTTCCATTTGTTACAGGAACATTATTATCTATTGCAGTCTGTCTTGCAGTTGCTTTATCCCCCATATTTTTTATACATTCGTGGCTCGGCCCTATGTAAATCAGATTATGAATTCTGCATATTTTTGCAAAACGTGCATTTTCTGATAAAAATCCATATCCTGGGTGAATTGCATCTGCTTCTGTAATTTCTGCTGCAGCAATAATATTTGGAATTTTAAGATATGATTCGCTGACACTTGCAGGCCCTATGCACACTGCCTCATCAGCTAATTTTACATGGAGACTGTCTTTATCTGCTTCTGAATATACTGCAACTGTTTTTATTCCAAGTTCTTTTGCAGCTCTTATTATTCTTACAGCTATTTCTCCTCTGTTTGCAATAAGTATTTTTTTCAATTATTTTTCCTCCAATACAAAACTTTAGTCAGATATTTGTCTTACTTTTATAAGGATTTTTCCATAATCTGTAGCTTCACCGTTTTTAAGAAGAATATCTTCTATTGTTCCGGCTATTTTTGATTTTATAGGTGTTTTTATTCCAACAGTTGAAATATATCCGATAGTCTGCCCGGCTTTTATTGTCTGCCCTATTGAAATAATAGCTTTACCGTCTTTGTCATAAAAATAAAACTTTCCTATATTAGTTGATTTTATATTTTTTATATTTTCATTTTGTTCAGGTACAATTTCTTCAGCTTCTTCTACCACTGCAGGCTGAACTTCTTCAATCAAATCTCTTTTGATTTTTATTTTAAATTCCTTCTCCTCAAAATTAATCTCAGTAAGTTCTTTTTCTGTAAGAATTCTGATTAATTCATCGATAGTGTGTTTTTCCTTTTCCACGTAAACCTCCTGTTTTTCTTTTAATTTTACCACAACCTGAAAAATGTATCAAGATTAAATTACACAAGTTATTTAATGACTATGCTCCCTTCTCCCATAAGGTTTATTATTTCGTTAATAAAGTCATTTGTAGGAGATACATATGTTTTTGTCCTTACAACTTTCTTTTCTTCTGCTGTTTTTACAGCAAGTGAAACAGGAGTTTCCCCTCTGTAAGAATGAAGTATTTTTTTTAGTTTTGGAACTTTTCCTCTATCATCATCTTTTACCAGAATATAAACAGTATAACCTCTTTCATAGGCAAGTATCTCAAGAGGAATTATTTCTCTTGCAACAATTTTTTTGCTCTCTGTTCCGTTAAAATAATCTGTCTGAAGAGAACCTGTAACACAGACAACTTTTCCTTCTAAAAAATTCCCCATATTTTTTGAAAAATCCCTTGGGAAAATAATTCCTGAAATTCTTGAATAATAATCTTCCAAATCGAAAACAGCCATTATTTCACCAGATTTTTTTGTGACAATTTTTTTAGTATCTCTTAAAATTCCAAAAATTTTTACAGGTTTGTCATCACCGTCATCTTTAATATCCTGTATCTTGTCGCTTCTGTAAGCCTGTAAAATCCCTTTATATTTATCAAGAGGGTGGGCAGAAAAATAAAATCCTAAAAACTCTTTTTCTTTTTCAAGCTTTTCTTCCATAGAATAATCTTCAGATTTTGCCATAGAAAAACCATTTACAGTTGACTTTGCATCACCAAAAAGATTCATCTGCTGAATTTCGTCTTCTTTAAGCCTTTTTGCAGCAAATTCCAAAGCCTTTCCTATAGAATCTATTTTTTCTTTTCTGTTTCCGGGAACACTATCTAATGCCCCAGAATAGACAAGAGCTTCCACAGCTTTTTTATTCATGCCGAATTGTTTTGTTCTGAATATAAAATCATCAAAACTTTTATATTCGCCGTTGTCATCATACTCTTTTTTTATTCCTTCTGCAACTTTTTCTCCAACATTTTTTATTGCAGAAAGTGCAAAGACAACTCCGTCTTCTGAAACTTTAAACTTTGATGCAGCATTGTTTATATCTGGAAACTTTAATTTTACCCCGTGGTTTTTAGCATCTTCAACATATAATGCCACGTTTTCTATATGACTTATTTCAGAAGTCATAAGGGCTGCATAATAATGTTTTGGATACATTTTTTTAAGCCATGCTGTCCAATATGCAATAAGAGCATAAGCTGCTGAGTGGGATTTATTAAATCCATATCCTGCAAATTTATCTATCAAATCAAAAATTTCTGTTGCTTTTTCTTCTGTATACCCTTTTGCCACAGAACGAGAAATAAATTTTTCTCTGTTCTCGTCCATTATTTCAGCTTTCTTTTTACCCATGGCTCTTCTTAAAAGGTCGGCTTCTCCCAAAGAATAATCAGCCATGACATTTGCTATTTTCATTACCTGTTCCTGATAAAGAATAACTCCGTAAGTTTCCTGAAGAATGTCTTTCAAAGAATCGTGAGGATATTTTATCTCCTCTCTTCCATTTTTGCAGTTTATAAAACTGTCAACCATTCCAGAACCTAAAGGCCCCGGTCTGTATAAAGCAAGAAGGGCAATTATGTCTTCAAATCTGTCAGGCTTAAGTTTTGTAAGAATACGTCTTATCCCGTGAGATTCCAGCTGGAACACTCCAAGGCTGTCTCCTTTTGAAAGCATTTCATAAACTTCTTTTACATTTAAAGGAATATCGTGAAGAATAATTTTTTCTCCTGTGTCAGCTTCTATATAATCAACCGCTCTCTGAATATTTGTTAAGTTTCTAAGACCAAGAAAATCCATTTTAAGAAGTCCCAAATCTTCAAGCTCTTTCATCTGATACTGAGTTGATACAACATCATCTTTATCACAGTAAAGAGGAACTGTTTCATTTAAAGGGTCTTTTGTTATAACTATCCCTGCAGCATGAATTGATGTATGTCTCACTTTATTTTCAATTCTTGCTGAAATATTTATTACATTTTCTATATCTTTATCTGTTGTATATAATTTATTCAGTTCTGGAATATTTTTAAGTGCTGCTTCTATTGAAAAATTAAAAGGTATAAGTTTTGCAGCCCTGTCTATTTTTGAAAGGGGAATATCTAAGACACGTCCCACGTCACGAATTGCAGCCCTTGCTTTTAAAGTTCCAAAAGTTACAATCTGTGCAACTTTGTCTTTCCCGTATTTATTTGTCACATAATCAATAAGCTCCTGACGTCTTTCCTGACAGATATCAATATCAATATCCGGCATTGAAATTCTTTCAGGATTTAAAAATCTTTCAAAAATAAGATTATATTTTATTGGGTCAAGGTCTGTAATTTTTAAAGCATAAGCAACTATACTTCCAGCTGCAGATCCTCTTCCCGGTCCTATCGGGATTCCATTTTCCTTTGCATAATGTATAAAATCACACACAACAACAAAGTATTCTGCATATCCCATTTTATTTATAACTGAAAGTTCATATTCTACTCTTTCAAGAATTTTTTCAGTAAGCCCGTTTGGATATCTGTCTTCAATTCCCACATAAACTAATTTTCTTAAAAATTCTTCTGTGTTTTTTACACATTTTGGAAGTTTATAATATGGAAATTTAAAACTTCCAAAATCAATACTTAAATTACATTTTGAACTTACAAGAGCTGTGTTGTCAACTGCTTCTGTATATTCCTCTCCAAGAGATTCTATCATCTCTTCACGGCTTTTCAGATAAAGTTCATCTGTTTCTATTCTCATTCTTTTTTCATCAGAAAATTTTGCCCCTGTCTGAATACATATCATTATATCCTGCAGAGTGTGGTCTCCTTTGTTTACATAATGTGTATCATTTGTGGCAACAAGTTTTAAGCTGAATTTTTCTGCAATTTCTGAAAGTTTTTTATTAAGTTCTCTCTGCCCCTCTATTCCGTTTCCCTGCACTTCAATATAGAAATCATCTTTTCCAAAAATTTCTATATATGAATTTACTGCATTTTCTATATTTTCAAAAGGTTCTTTATCAATAATTCTTCTTGAAATTTCCCCCTGCATACAGGCAGAAAGACAGATTATCCCCTCACTGTGATTTTTTAAAAATTCTTTATCTGTTCTCGGCTTATAATAAAATCCATTTATATATGCCTCAGAACTTATTTTCATCAGGTTTTTATATCCTTTTTCATTTTTGGCAAGAAGTATAAGGTGAAAGTTTCTCCCCTCTTTTTTCTCCATTCCAAATTCAGCAAGGTATGCTTCTATACCAATTATTGGTTTTATTCCATTTTTTATTGCTTTTTTATACATCTCTATTGCCCCGAACATATTTCCATGGTCGGTAATTGCAATACTTTTCATTCCAAGCTCTTTGGCTCTTTTTAAATAATCATCTATTTTTCCTACACCGTCAAGAAGGCTGTATTCAGTATGTAAGTGTAAATGTGTAAATGTTTCTTTCATAACTATCCTCCTCAATCAGTTTTAATCATTATACTTTATTATACATTATTCTTTTTGAAAAAAAAACCATTATATATTTCTTTTTGATTTCTAAGGAAAAAATAAAGGAGCTGTTATTTTTTCATCAGCTCCTCAAAAAATATTTTATTTACATAATTATTTTTTTGCTTTTTTCTTTTCTTCAAAAATAAAGTTTCCTACAAGAACATAGCATGCTCCAAAGAAAAATCCAAGAATTAATCCTGCAAAAGTTATAAGCATTGTCTTTGAATTTGATTTTGTTGAAACAGCTTCAACAACTTTAATAATTTCAGAGTACTTTTTATTATAGTTTTTAACAGTAAGATCGTTTATTTTAGCAATTTTTTCATTTAATTCTTCTGTTATAAATTTAAGTTCTTTGTTTACTTCTTCACCTTTTAAAGCATCTGTATTAACTTCCTGGTTCATTTTTTTGTTAATATATTTTATCTGAACTTGAATATCTGATAATTTTATTTTTTCTGCTGAAAGCTGTCTTAAAAATTCTGTATAATAGTTTTCATCATCTGTTTTAATTTTTTCAGAATTTCCATTGCTCATTATAACAACACTTTTATTATCAGGCTTATAATTTTTTATCATTGATTCAAGCTGAGATATTTTTCCTGCTGTTATCTCTTTTTGTCTGTCAAGTTCTTCAAGCTGTTGTCTGTAATTCAGCATAAGTTCATCAGGATTTTTTGTTACTCTGTAATCTTCAACCATATTTTTTACTTTTGTAAGGTTAATATTTTTTAAAATATTAAGTTCTTTTAAAATATTTTCCATTTCAACTTTATCTTCTAAAGAAACAAGATCTTTTTCTAAGTTCCCTACTGTTGAAACTGCCGCATTTAAAGAGCTGTTTATTACTGAAATAATATCTTTGTAATCATAAGTTACACTTTTTCCATAATCTAATATTGGTAAACGTGAAGTAAGAGTATAATTTCTTTTTAAATAGTCTTTCTGAACTTCTACAAAATTTTTCAAAATTTCTTCATCTGTTTCTCTTGAAACTCCTGTTTTTAAAGAGTAAATAAATTTATTTGGATAATAAACTTCTCCTTCTTTTAAACCTTCAGGAAGAACTGGAGTTATTTTTATTCCGTTTAAAACTCCATCTTCTGTAAGACCATTATTTTCAAGTTCAGGCATTTTATGGAACACATCTTTTACCATAAAAATATTTTTAAATTGGTTGTAAGTAAGACCTAAAGTATTTCCGCTTGGGCTTTTCCCCTCTTCTATTCCCGGATATGTATACTCTACTACAACAGTTGATTTTTTACTTTTGGCTCCTGTAATTTTTCCTGCTGCAAATCCTAACACCATACAGATAAATGCAATGATTAAAATTTTTACCTTGTTTCTCCACAATACTAAGAAAAGTTCTTTTAAATCAATCTCATCTTCATAAACTTCTCCATAATTTTCAGGCATATAATTTTTTCTCTCTAAATCCATTTTACAACATAAGAAACTTTTATTAAGTCTCTTCTCCCCTCCTTTTAAATATGATATAATTATACTTAAATAAAAATAACAAAGTGAAAAAAATTATCCAAAAACAGGATTTTTAGATATATTTATCTTTTAAGAACTGTATAATTAATTATAACTAATTATACAGAATATTATCCCTATTATATTATCATATTTTTATTATTTTGAAAATAAAAATTACAAAATTTTATTAGAATTTTTTTCGAAAACAGGTGTATAAAAAATTATAATTTTTTATACGCTTTTTTTATTATAAAAAAATTTTAAAATTCTGCATTATCTAAATATATTATCTTTAAATACTAATAATAAAAAATAAAAAAATTGGGAGAAAATATGGAAAAATATGAATTAAAAAACAAATATGAGTACGAAGAAGATGAAATTGATTTGGTTGAACTTTTAAAATCTATTATAAGAGAAAGAAAATTAGTTATTATTATTACTATACTATTTACTATTCTTGCTTTTGGATTTGCTTTTTATAAAAGCAATAAACCATATAATTACGGAGTTGAAATTTCTCTGTCTGAGCATACAAAAGATAAAATAAATCAATATAATGCTTCATATAAAAACTCTAGTGTTATCCTTAATCAAACCATACAAAATACCTTTGACTCTCTTTTAGATAAAAAGAATCCTAATGTTATTACTTTAAATTCTGAAGATGAAGGAGAAATAAAAGAGGTTTTAAAAGAAGAATATAACTTTGTAAAAATAATCGACAGCAAAAATAAAACATATAAATTATTTACTAAAACAAAAAATAGTCAAATTGAAAATTTATCTAAAGAAATTAATAAAATGATTGCTGAAGATGTAAAAAATTTAAATTCTGAATTTGAAAAAAATCTTTCAGAAAATATTATCTCTGCCGAAAAAGAACTTTCAAAACTAACAGAAGAAACAAATAAGTTAAATAAAAATGCAATGGAAATAATAAAAGAAAATTTCTCTGATATTTCAAAAGAAAATATAAGTTCAAATTTTTCAATAATTTCACCTGTTCTTTATGTGGAATATCAAGAAAAAATAAATTCTTTAAATAACACTTACTTAAAAGTTATCGATTTAAATAAAATTAAAAATGAGCCAAAAAAATTATTTGAACTTTCAGGGCAGGATAATATAACTATTATAAAATTTAACAGTTCTTCTGAAACTTCTGGTGGTTTGAACAGCAAATTAATTATCGCCATTGGAATAATCTTTGGACTATTTGCAGGTATGTTTATTGCAATAGTAAAAGAACCTTTAAAAAATATCTTAAAAGAAATAAAAGAGGAAAAATAATTTTTTAACATCAAGAACTCTATGGGAGGGAGTTTATGGTAAAAAAAGATTTTATAAAGCTGTATGCAGAAAAATATAACACCAATGAAGAAACTGCAAAAGAAAATGTTGAAAATGTTTTTGACCTTATAAAATTTGTCCTTTCTGAAAACGAATATTTAAAAATAAAAAATTTTGGAGTGTTTGAAATGAGGGAAACTAAAGAAAGAAATATCGTTGACCCTAAAGACGGCTCTAAACTTATTCATGCAAGACCAAGAAAATATATAAAATTCAGAGGAAGCAGAAATACAGAAAAAGAGCTTTTCAAATAAAAATTACCTAGATAAAGAAAAATCAGAGCAGAAAATAATCCACTCTGATTTTTTATTTTATACAAATAATTTTTTAGAATTCATATCCTGCACCAACATTAACTCCATATGTTTCTATATCGTTGCTTCCAAATTCATAAGTTAATCTGTTTTTTCTGTCAGTTCTCTTACTGTTAAAATTTTTTCCAATAATTTTTTTAAATCTTTTGTAGATATTTCATAAAGAATATCCGTTCTTATTTCAAAATAATCATGCACTATTATATGTCTTGTACTTTTTACATTTTCCCAATAAGATTTACTGTCATAAGCCCTACATAAAATATCTTTGTCTAATTTATCTATTTTTGAAACTGCTTCCCCTATTTTTTCTATTTGTCTTTCTAAAAAGGCTTGCTTAAATTTATCTTCATATATTTCTTCTTCTGTGTATTCAGCTGTTAATTCCTGCAGACTGTAAATAAATTCTTCTATATTTAAAGTAAGCTGTTTTATAGTCCGTTTTGGTTTAAGCATAAATAACACTCTCCAAGATTTCCTGTCTTAATTTATCTTTATATTCTTTTACTGCAGGACATTTATATTTATAATTAAACTGGCTTCTGTCTATTAAATCTACTTTTTTTTCAAATAACTCTTCAAGATATCTTTTTAAATTACAAAATCTAAAATAACTGCTTTCTTCATATTTATCTGAATTTATTTCCATCTCAACTAAAATGTCTATATCGCTGTTTTCCGTCTGCTCGCCTTTTGAATAACTTCCAAATAATCCTATTTTACTAAAACCATATTTATTTTTATCTATTTCTGATAATTTTTTAAGTATTATTTCTTTATTTAATTTTTCCATAATAATCCCTTTTCACAGCATATAATGAGAAAATATTATTTTAATTTTTTTAAATTGAATATCTATACATAAATGATACCATGTAGATAAACAAAAGACAATGTTGATTTTCGTAATTTATATAATTTGGTATAGAAATTTATAAAATTTACTTGGAAAAAGAAAATCAGAGCAGAAAATAATCCACTCTGATTTTTTATTTTATTCAAATTATTTTTTAGAATTCATATCTAAATCCTAGGTTAGCCTGCCATTTATTATCTACAGTTGCTTCTCCTGTCTTTTGAACATCAACATACACATTCATATTTTCAACAAATCTGTAGTTTACTCCAATTTCAAATTCTGCCCAAGTATCTCCTAAATCTTCAGAAGTTCTTTCTACAGCTCCATCTTTTTTATATTCTGTATCAATATCTCCTTGGAATTCTTTTACAAGAGAAGCTCTTGCATAAACATTTCCTTTGTCGCTGAATTTATATCCAACTGCTGTTCCGATATTTCCTACTAGAGAATACATTGTATCTTGGTGAACATCTACACCTGCACTTGTTGTATAAGTTGTGTCATCTACTCTTCCAAGAGTTAATTCTACACTTGGCTCAACGAAGAATTTATCGTTTAAGTCAAATCTCTTTCCATATTGTCCGCTTAAACTTGTTCCCCAGTTATTGTAATCTCCAGATTGAGAAAGTTTTCCATTTTTACTTGTTACATCAAATTTATTATGAAGTCTGCTTTGTTTTAATACTACATCTGCAAACTGTCCGTCATTATTAAGCCATGTTGCATAAATTCCTACTCCTACTGAATAATTTTCTCCATGACCTAAAGCATAGTCTGTTTCTCCGTCAGAGTAGCTTACTAATCCTCCAACAAACATTACACCATTATCAACAGTGTATTTTTTATCATATCCAACTTGGTAAGTTTGATAATCATTATCATATTTACTTCCGTTTTCAATTTTACCTGTGTAAACTCTTGACCAAACTCCATGTTCTCCTGTAGAATTTCTTAATTCTCCCATTCTTTTATTTAGAGAATTCATTTCCTGTCTCCAAGTTAAAAGATTAATTGTTGCAAGGTCTCTCATTCCCTCTACCATTGAATTAAGATTTCCAGCTTTTACAGAATCTTTTTCTACAATAACATTTCCATTTTCATCTTTTGTTAATTCAGAAACATATTCACTTGAAACAAATCCCTCTTCAAGTTTTGCTGTTGCATTTAAATTTCCATTTTCTACTGTGATTTTTTCTGCAAGCTGGCTGAATACCTTTTCTGCCTTGTCTTTATTAACTTCAAGATTTTCATTTCCTGAATAATTAATATTTAATTTAGCATTATCATCAATAGTATTAATATTTAAAGCTCCTGAAGTTGCTATCCCATCATCTCCAATCTCAGCAACCATATTTATTGCTCCGCCGTTTCCTTTTAAATTTCCAACCGAAATATCATTTTCTGCTGAAGTATTATTAATGATACCATTATCCAAAGTTAAGTTTGAAACAAGACTATCTCCTGTATTTTCCCAAACAGCTTGATTAGATAATCCTAAATTCATTTCACTAACTTTTTCATAATTTTCAGGAATTTCTTCTCCTGTAACAACTATTTTTCCTTTGAAGTAAGATTCTGCATTTGATAAATTTAAATTTAATGTTGCATCAACAGGAGTTCCTGAAGTAGGTTTATCATAGTTAAATTCAATATCTCCATTTAATTTTACAGTTTTATCATTATTTTGGTTTATATTTGTAACAGCATTTCCTCTAGTCAAAATAGCCGTTTCAGCATTAACTTCTAAGTTACCATTAATATCTAATTTTCCTTGTGACATAGTAACTAAACCTAGAGCGTTTCCTTTTGTATCTGATGTAACATTTATTACAGTGTTTTCAGAATTAACAACAACACTAGCTATTTTTTCATCAGAAGACTCAGTTGTTGTACTATTTTGAACCCAAATTCCAGCAGCTTCGCTATCTTTGGAATGAACATCTATAACCAAATTTTTAGAATTTATTTCAACCTTACTTCCTGTTTCTTTTGCTCCTCCATCATGATTAACAACTTCTATTCCAGTTGCATAATTTTTACCTTCAGCTTTTAAAATTAAATTTTCAGTATTTTCTCCACCTAATTTAAGTACTTCTCCACCTGCACCAGTTCCATTATTTGCTTCTACTGCAGTAGCATTTCCATTTGTACTAGTGGCAGATATTGAGATATTTTTTCCTGTAGCATTAGCACTTCCTCCATCTCTTGCACTTACACCAACAGCTCCATCTTTTCCATCAACATTTATAACTGTATCTCCTAAAAGATCTACTTTAGCTTTTCCTGTTGAATATACTGCATACCCTTTTCCTATTCCCTGAGAAATACTTATATCTGTTAAAGTATTTTCTCCGATGTTTATACTTCCATTATTTGTATATAATCCATAAGCTAAATCTGAAGTATGTCCTTCTGGTGAATCATCTTGTACATCAGAAGCTATATCCATTTTTATATTAAATGTTTTTGAATTCACATCAAATTTTGAGCCATTTGACATAGTTATTGCTTTTGTTCCTGTAGAGTAACTTGTTCCATCATCATCAACTCCTGCACCTTTTAAAATTATATTAAAATCCTTGACTTTATTAGTTACTTCAGTAATTGAACCAGATGTTCCAGATTGTATACCAACAACATTTGTTCCTCCTGTTTTATCACCTGGCAGAATCTCTCCTGTAATATTTACATTACCAGTATTATTAAAAGTAATTTTACCTCCTTGATTATCAACAGCAGTTACTCCAAACTCACTTTTAGAAGATATATTAACATCTCCAGTATTATTAAAATCTATATTTGAATTTACTTTAGCAGTTAATGTTTGAGAAGTATAATTTTTTTGATAGTTATTAATAGTTACATTTTCTCCATTAAATTCTGCTTTTCCTCCCATATTATTATTACTATTAACTAGTAATCCAAATCCCCATTGTCCACCTGTTCCAGTATTACTAACATCTATAATAACGTCCTTAGTATTAAAAATTCCCGTTGCTCCATTTCTTATTACTACTCCTGCAACTTCAGAATTAGTTATATTTTTATCTTTAATACTTATAGTTAAAGTTTCTCCATTAAACGTTCCTTTAGTATCTCCTACTAAACTTATTCCATTTTGTCTAGTACCGTCAGGTTGTTTTCCTACTTCAGTTATATAAACATCTTGATATATTTTTTCTCCCTCAGTTTGAGAGATTGCTTCTCCTGCTCCAAACGTTACTGTTCCTGCAATTAAAAATCCAACCACAGTTGCCATAGTTATTTTTACTCTGCTTTTTAACCATCTCTTCAATGATTTCTCTGTGCTAACATAATTGTTCATAAATAATTCCTCCTTGCTTAAAATCTCATAAAATCTTTCATAATAAATGTCTATAATTTCTTAAGATGTACATATTTCCAGTAGAGCATAAGATTATAAAAAATTATAATTTTTTCAACACAAGGCATGAATGAAAAAAATCATGTCTTTTTATATTTTTTGGATAAGAAAATAATAAATTTATATAACTTATTTTGTTTTTTTGCAAAGTATAAAAAATTATAATTTTTTATACAGCAATTAATAATTATACACTCTCTTATTTTCTATCCTTTTTCTTATTATAATCACATTTTTTTTAATATTCAAGTGCATTTCACACTAAAACAATTCAATAAGTACAGTTTTAATAAAAAATATTGAATTATTCACAATTTTTTATTTGAAAATTTTTAAATATTTTTATATATTCAATGGTATAATAAATTTGGAAATAATTTTATAAGGAGATTTTAAAAATGGAAAAATATATAATCACAAAAGAAGAAAAAGCAGAATATATGGAAAAATTTCCTGTTCTTGAATGTGAAAATTCAATAGGAATTGATTATGACGGATATATTTCTGTAAAATGCAAAAAACTTACAACTACTTGTACTTACAGAACAAGCAGTAAAAATGATTATAAAAACTGTCGTATTTTAAATAAATAATTAAAAAAAATAAAAATAACAACATGAATATTTATGAATTTTGTTATATAATATAAGAGTAGAATTATTTTTTGGACTTAAAAATAGGAGGTACCAAAATATGAAATTGCTGCATAGATATACAAAAGATGGATTAAATCTTTTAGGTTGTTATTGGGAAGAAAATCCCGAATTAAAAAAAGACTGCTGTGTTGTTTTTACTCATGGAATGTTTGATAATATTTTAGAAAATACCTTTGCCCATGTTTTAGGGGAAGAACTTTCTGAAAATGGTTACGGTTTTATTTTCGGGCATAACAGAGGTTACGGAGTTATAAACAACATTATAAAAAAAGATCCAAGAACAAAAAAAACAAGTGAAAAAATTATCGGGTCAACTTTTGAAAATTTTGGTGAAGCTATCTATGATGTAGAGCTTTGGCTTGAAGAAGCTAAAAAACTTGGCTATTCTAAAGTAATTCTTGCAGGACACAGCTTAGGCTGTCTGAAAAATCTTTACTACATTTCCAAAAAAGGATTTACATGGATAGACGGCTTTATTTTTATTTCAGCTCCAGATTCAGCAGGTCTTATTAAACGTTCCGGACAGTTTGAAAAAATGTTTATCGAAGCTGAAAAAAATATTGGAACAGGAAGAGCAAAAAGAATTCTTCTGAAAAAAATGCTGGGAGTTTTTCCTATAAGTTCAAGAACTCTTATAAATTTAAGAAAAGGGGGAATTGCAGATGTATTTCCTCTAGTTGAAAATCCAGAAGAATTTGGAATTTTCCAAGAAATCAATAAGCCTATATTAATGGTTGTGGGAGAAAAAGACAGTGTTATTATCAATTCTCCTGAAAAAGATTTTGAAATTTTAAAAGAAAAAGCTGTAAAATGTCCTGATTTTACAGGAATAGTTTTAGAAGATGCAACTCACAGATATATAAAACAAGAAGAAGAACTTAGTCATACAGTTACAAAATGGATGAAAGAGAGATTTTAAATGAAAAATGAATATTTTTATGAAATAGAAAAAAAATATAATGAAATAAAAAATGATATTGAAAAAAGATTAGAAGAATACAGAGAAATCTGGAGAAACGGTTCAAATGAAGACATTCATGCTGAACTTTCTTTCTGTATTTTAACTCCCCAGTCAAAAGCAAGAAATGCTTGGAAAGCTATAACTAATATGAGAGAAGACGGAGTTTTATTTACAGGAACTGCTGAAGAACTTTCAGAATATCTTAACATAGTGAGATTTAAAAATAATAAGGCAAAATATCTTGTGGAACTTAGAAACCAGATGACTGACGAAAACGGGAAAATAATAACAAAAGATTTCTTTATGAAAATGGAAACAGTGCAGGAAAAAAGAGAATGGATTGTAAATAATATTAAGGGAATGGCATGGAAAGAAGCTGGTCATTTTTTAAGAAATGTAGGCTTTGGCGACGAAATTGCAATTCTTGACAGACATATTTTAAAAAATTTGGTAAGACTTCAAGTCATTGATGAAATCCCTAAAACTCTTACAAAAAAAATCTATCTTGAAATTGAAGATAAAATGAAAAGATACTGCAAGGAAACAAATATCCCTATGGCTTCTTTTGATTTACTTTTATGGTATTTGGAAGCTGGGGAAATTTTTAAATAGATTTTTGTTTGATAAACAGCCTATTATCATGGTATAATTTTAAGGTTAAAATTGTAAAAAGCAGGAAATTTTAGGAGGAACAATGACAAAAAAAGCTACTGTAATTACTTACGGCTGCCAAATGAATGTAAATGAAAGTGCAAAAATAAAAAAAATACTTGAAAATTTAGGTTATGAATTAACTGATAATATAGAAGAAACTGATATAGTTTTCCTTAACACATGTACTGTAAGAGAGGGAGCAGCAACACAAATTTATGGAAAACTTGGAGAAATAAAAAGAGTAAGAGAAGAACGCGGGACAAAAATAGTTGTAACTGGGTGCTTTGCTCAAGAACAGGGAAGAGAACTTATAAAAAAATTCAACTATATTGATATTGTAATGGGAAATCAAAATATTGGAAGAATTCCTGAAGCTATTGAAGAGATTGAAAACAGAAGTACAAAACATGTTGTAATGACTGACTATGAAGATGAACTTCCGCCAAGAATTGATGCAGATTTTGAATCTAAAAAAACTGCTTCTATTGCAATAACTTACGGGTGCAATAATTTCTGTACATATTGTATCGTGCCTTATGTAAGAGGAAGAGAACGTTCTGTTCCAATGGCAGAACTTATTGAAGAAGCAAGAGAGCTTGTAAAAAAAGGATACAAAGAGATTATTCTTCTTGGACAAAATGTAAACTCATATGGAAAAGGACTTTCTGAAAACGAAACTTTTGCAAATCTTCTTCAAAACATCTGTGACATAGACGGAGATTTTATAATAAGATTTGTTTCTCCTCATCCAAGAGATTTTACTGATGATGTAATTGATGTAATTGCAAGAAATCCAAAAATTGCAAGATCACTTCATCTGCCTTTACAATCTGGTTCAACAAGAGTTTTAAAACTTATGAACAGAGGATATTCAAAAGAACAGTATATAGCTCTTGCTGAAAAAATAAAAGAAAGAATTCCGGGAGTTTCACTTACTGCTGACATAATAGTTGGATTCCCTCAAGAAACTGAAGAAGATTTTATGGACACACTTGATGTTGTTGATAAAGTTGGGTTTGAAACATCATTTATGTTTATGTACTCAATAAGAAAAGGAACAAAAGCAGCTGTTATGGAAGGACAGATTGATGATGAAGTTAAAAAAGACAGACTTCACAGACTTATGTCTCTTCAAAACAGTATTTCAAAAAAATTAAGTATGGAATATGAAGGAAAAACAGAAAGAGTTCTAGTTGAAGGACCAAGCAAAAAAAATAAAGATATGCTTTCAAGCAGAACTTCAACAAATAAAATTGTTCTATTCAAAGGAGACCCGTCTCTTGAAGGGCAGTTTGTAAATGTAAAAATAAAAGAATGTAAAACATGGACTCTTTACGGAGAATTAGCAGAAAAATAATCTGCTCGGAGGGGCAATGATAGAATTAGAAAAATTTTTGTTAAAAGAATTAAATGAGATAGCAAAACAGCTTGAGATTGATTTAACTAATAAAAAGAAAAAATCTGAAGTGATAGCTGCTATTGAAGAACATATGGAACAGACGGAAGGTTTCATTCTTGCTGAGGGTAAACTTGATATAATGGCTGACGGATATGGCTTTCTAAGAGAAACATCTGTAGAAAAAGATATTTATATCTCAGCTTCTCAAATAAGAAAATTTAAAATGAGACCTGAAGATAAAGTTTTTGGTGAAGTGAGAGAACCTGTAGGAACTGAAAGAAATTATGCAATGAGAAAAATTCTTCTTGTAAACGACGGGAGCATTGAAAAAGCAGAAGAAAGAATTCCGTTTGATGAACTTGTTCCTGCTTATCCAGATGAAATTCTTGAACTGGAGACAGGACCAAAAGATATTTCAGGAAGAATTATAGATCTTATCGCTCCAATAGGAAAAGGGCAGAGAGGTCTTATTGTAGCTCCGCCAAAAGCGGGAAAAACTGTTCTTATAAGCAGTATTGCAAACTCAATAATTGCAAAACATAAAGATGTAGAAGTCTGGATTTTACTTATAGATGAAAGACCTGAAGAAGTAACCGACATAAAAGAAAATGTTACAGGAGCTGAAGTTTATTCATCTACATTTGACGAAGATCCAAAGAATCATATAAAAGTAACTGAAGATATTCTTGACAGGGCAAAAAGAAAACTTGAAGACGGAGAAAATGTTGTTATTCTTATGGACTCTCTTACAAGACTTGCAAGAGCCTACAACATTGTAGTTCCGTCAAGCGGAAAACTTATTTCAGGAGGAATTGATCCTACTGCACTTTATTATCCTAAAAAGTTCTTCGGTTCAGCAAGAAATATAAGAGGAGGAGGAAGTCTTACTATTATTGCCACTGCTCTTATAGATACTGGAAGTAAAATGGACGATATTATATACGAGGAATTTAAAGGAACTGGAAATATGGAAATTCACCTTGACAGAGGGCTTGCACAGCTTAGAATATACCCTGCCATAGATATTCAAAAATCTGGAACAAGAAAAGAAGAACTTCTTATGGGAGAGAAAAAATTAAAATTGGTTTGGGAAATAAGAAGGTATCTTTCTCAGCTTGACAAGGCAACAGCAGCCAAGCAGCTGATTGACAAAATTGCTTCTACTAAAAGCAATGATGCCTTGGTTAAAAGTTTCAGCTTGATGGAGGCGAAGGAATAAAAGCATGAGAAAGTTTGTTAATATTTTTGTTTTCATTGCAGAAAAGTTTATAGATATACTTATCTTTTTTGCAAAAATAATAATGGGAGTTCTTGGAATAATAAAAGCAAAACATCTGGGGCTTCTTCTGCTTATTTCATTTTTGGGAATAATAGGTTTCGGAGCTGTAAATGTAACTTTAAGACCTTTCAGTGATGAAATAACAAATCTGGATAAATTTATAGATTATTATCAGGAAACTGACGAAGAAAACGGAGGATATTCTCTTCTTAGCAGCAACTATTACACTGCAAGTAAAATATATGACCTTGAAAATAAAAAAATTCTTGGAAGTATTGAAGAAAGCGGAGTAATTCTTAAAAAGCCTGAAAGAATTCATTATAAAGTTGTTTCCGGAGATACACTTTCTGGTATTTCAAGTAAATTTAACCAAAAAATAGCAATCATAAAAACAAACAACCCCGACCTTACAGCAAATATAAGAGTCGGACAGGTAATAGATATTGCTTCAATAAACGGAATATTTTATAAAGTAAAAAGCGGTGACACTCTTTATAAAATTGCATACAAATATAAAGTTAATGTAGAAGACATCAGAAGTTACAATGAACTTGAAAGTGATGAACTTTCTATCGGACAGGAAATTTTCTTAAAAGACCCTGATATTGAAATTGTAACTGAAATGGCACCTCTTGGAAGCGGATTTAAAATGCCTGTAACTTATACAGGAGTTTCAAGTCCTTATGGAAACAGATTCCACCCTGTGCTTAAAAGATATATTTCCCATGCCGGAGTTGACTTAAGAGCAAAATATATTCCTGTTTATGCTTCAAGAGGAGGAACTGTAACCTTTGCCGGGACTCAAAGCGGATATGGAAAAATTGTAAAAATTTCCCATGTTAACGGCTATGAAACAAGATATGCCCACCTTAACAAAATCTATGTAAAAAAAGGGCAGAGAGTTAAACAGGGAGATAATATAGGACAAAGCGGAATGACAGGAAGAGTAACAGGTCCTCATCTTCACTTTGAAATAAGAAGAAATGGAAAAACATTAAATCCAATGAAAGTGTTGGACAGATAATTTTGAAAATTGAGAAATAAAAGTTTTACAGCTTTTATTTCTCTTTTGTTAAAATTATAAAAATATATTTGGGAGAGAAAAATGGGTATTAAAGAATTTTTGAGAAAAAAAGATGTGGTAATAAGCACTGAAAGATATTTAATAGGGGCTTTAAGCAATATGGCAATGGGGCTTTTTGCCTCTCTTCTTGTAGGGACAATTTTAAAAAGTGTGGGAGGAAAGTTTCATATAGCATATCTTACAGATACTGTTGCTCCTATGGCTATGAGTATGACCGGTTCTGCAATAGGAGTTGCAATAGCAATGGCTCTTAAAGCACCGCCTCTTGTTTTATTTGCTGCAACAATAACAGGAGCTTCTGGAAATGCTGCCGGAGGACCTGTCGGTGCATTAATTGCAACTGTTGTTGGAGTTGAAATAGGAAAAATAATTTCTAAAGAGACAAAGATTGACATTATTCTTACTCCTACTCTTACAATTATAACAGGAATGCTTGCAGGGGGACTTGTTGGTCCGAGCATTGCAAAAATAATGTGGGCATTTGGAGAACTTGTTATGCATGCAACAGAAATGCAGCCTTTCTATATGGGAATTATTGTTTCTGTTGTAGTTGGTGTTGTACTTACTCTTCCAATAAGCAGTGCTGCACTTTGTATGATGCTTGGTTTAAGCGGACTTGCTGCCGGAGCTGCAACTGTCGGGTGCTGCTGTCAGATGGTTGGTTTTGCTGTAATGAGTTTTAAAGAAAACGGCTGGGGAGGGCTTTTTGCTCAAGGAATCGGGACATCAATGCTTCAGATGGGGAATATTGTAAAAAATCCAAAAATCTGGATTCCGCCTACACTTGCTTCTGCTATTTTAGGCCCTCTTGCTACAATGTTCTTTAAAATTGAAAACAGCCCTATAGGAGCGGGAATGGGTTCCTGCGGATTTGTAGGTCAGATTGCTACAATCTCTACAATGGGAGAAAAAGGGACAAGCGGTGTATCAGTTTACACAGCAATAATTCTTCTTCATTTTATTCTTCCTGCTGTAGTCACTCTTATCATTGCAGGATTTATGAGAAAAAAAGGTTACATTAAAGATGGAGATTTAAAATTAAACTTGTAAAATAAAAAAGGAAAATTGAAATTTTTTAAGAAAATATATCTATAAGAAAAAATATTGGAGAATAGATTATTATGATAAGAAGAAAAAGCAGAGAAATTAAAATTGGAAATTTATATATGGGAGGAAATAATCCTGTAGTCATTCAATCTATGACAAATACTTTCACAAAAGATGCAGATGCTACAATAAAACAAATTCTGGAACTTGAAAAAGAGGGATGTCAGCTTGTAAGAGTTACTGTAAATAATGAAGAAGCAGCTGAAGCAATAAAAGAAATTAAAAAAGGAATACATATCCCCCTTGTTGCTGATATTCATTTTGATTACAAACTTGCAATAAAAGCTATTGAAAATGGTATTGATAAACTTAGAATAAATCCAGGAAATATTGGTGATGATGAAAAGGTAAAACTTGTTGTAGAAAAAGCAAAAGAATATAATGTGCCGATAAGAATAGGAGTAAATTCCGGTTCAATAGAAAAGAAAATTCTTGAAAAATACGGCAAGCCGACTGCTGACGGAATGGTTGAAAGTGCTATGTATCATGTTGGTCTTCTTGAAAAATTTGATTTTTACAATATAGTAATTTCTATAAAAGCAAGCAATGTACAGATGATGATTGAAGCCTACAGAAAAATTGCCGCTCTTGTAGATTACCCTCTTCATCTTGGAGTTACTGAAGCGGGAACAGCTTTTCAGGGAACTGTAAAATCAGCAATTGGAATAGGCTCTCTTCTTGCTGACGGAATAGGGGATACTATAAGAGTTTCTCTTACTGAAAATCCTGTTGAAGAAATAAAAGTTGCAAAAGAAATTTTAAAAGTTTTAGGAATGAGACAGGGAGTTGAAATTATTTCATGCCCGACTTGCGGAAGAACTGAAATAGATTTAATAAGTCTTGCTAAAAAAGTAGAAAAAGAATTTGGAAATATGGAAAGAAATATAAAAATTGCTGTTATGGGCTGCATCGTAAACGGTCCCGGAGAAGCAAAAGAAGCTGACTACGGAGTTGCAGGAGGAAAAGGTGTAGGTCTTCTTTTCAAAAAAGGAGAAATAATTAAAAAGGTGAAAGAGGAAGATATAATTTCTGAATTAAGAGCTATGATAGAGGGGGAATAATTATGAAAAAATTTAAGTATCTATTCTGTATTCTTATATCACTGTTTTTTATCGGCTGTACAGCTTTAGACTCACTTCTTCCAAAAACATCAACAGAAGAAATAAGTCTTGTAAACACAGGTAAAGACAGACATCTTTTTATGGTAAATTATGACAAACAGTATGTAAAAAATATTTATCTTGCAAATGTAAAAATAGAACCTGGAGTTCCTTATTATGTTTCTCCCGGAAAATATTGGTTTAGATATGACAATATTGAAAAATATAGAATTTCTGTAATGATGTCTGGTTCAAGAGGAACAGATGATGATGAATTTGATCCTCCAGAAGACAGAAGCTATCAATTTGTAAAAAGAATTACAATGGACGAAGATAAAGTTATAAATATTGAAGGAAGAAGATGTAAACTTAACTTCCAGATTGGAAGAGGATTTAAATAAAATATAAAAATTTTAAATATTTTAAAAAATTTTTGAACTTTTTTGAAGATTTTAAGGTCAAATAAAGTGTAAAAATAATATGAGTGAAATGTATTTTTTATAAAATGACTATATAAAGGGGAAATTATGGATTTTGATGAAATCTACGACGAGTATTTCGACAGAGTATATTACAAAATCCTCAGTTCAGTAAAAAATCCAGAAGATGCAGAAGATATTGCTCAAGAAGTATTTATAAGTGTTTATAAAAATCTTCATAAATTTCGGGCAGACAGCAAAATATATACTTGGATATATAGAATTGCTATTAACAAAACTTATGATTTCTTTAGGAAAAAGAAAATTGACTTGGAATTGAATGAGGAAATTTTAAACATAGCCGACAACGAAGATATTGGCGGAAGTATGATTGTTGAGGAAAATTTAAAAAAACTCAGCAAAGAAGAAAGAGAAATAGTCGTACTAAAAGATGTTTACGGTTACAAATTAAGAGAAATTTCTAAAATGAAAGACAGAAATATATCAACGATAAAATCGATATATTACAAAGCATTGAAAAACTTGGAGGAGGATTAGGCATGTCACCGAAAGAAAGAGTCAGAGTAAATATATATAAAACGTTGTTAGAGGAAGAAAAAAGAAAGAACAAAAGAAAATCTTACTTATCTGTATCTGTTTTTGTAATAGGTATTTTTGCAGGTTCTATATATAATTTTGTTCCTACAGCGACTGTACAAGATTTTGATCAAGTTAAAAATATTGCTGTTGAGACAGGGGAAAAAGGATTTAAAAACAGCATGGAAGCTATAGATAACTTTTTCAGCAAAAACTCCATTGAGCAGGAAAAAGAAGAGATAAAAACAGACGAATACTTCGTAATGAATATGCAGGTATAATGGAGGAAAACACATGAAAAAAATATACACTATTATTTGCGGATTACTTTTAGGAAGTGCTGTTATGGCAAATGATACTGAAAGTTTAGGAATTATAACCGATAAAGATTTTGCTCAGGTCGGAGTTCCAAAAGAAAATGTAATAAAAGCCAAAGAGATTATCAAAAATTCTAAAAATAGATATGATTATCTTATTTTAGACAGAAGAAGCAAAGAGCTTGAAATAAATAAATGTATACTTGAAGGTGTTGAAAAAAATTGGTCTCAGATTGAAGAACTTACTGATCAGATTGGTAAAATAGAAGCTGATATTCTTAAAGAAAGAATAAAGTCACAATATGAAGCCCAAAAATACATCAATCAAGAGCAATATTTAAGAGCCAGAGAAATTGCAATCAAAAGAATTGAAAGTGCAAGAGAAAATAATAAAAACGGTAACATAAAAGCAAATCCAGCCAAAAAATAATTTTAGAAATTTAAAAAGGACTCAGCAAGTTAATTAATTTGCTAAGTCCTTTTCTTATTTACAAATTAAAATTTAAAATCCAAATTGGTCTCTTTTTGAAAATAATCCAAAAAGTCCTCCTGTATGAATAAATAAAATATTTTTAGAATCTTTAAAAGTTCCTTTTTTAATTTCTGTATACAATCCTCTCATAGCTTTTCCTGTGTAAACAGGGTCTAAAATTATTCCTTCAGCCTCTGCAAAGTCACAGATAAAATCAAGCTCTTCAGTTCTGCTTACTGCATAACCGTCTCCAACATAGCCGTCAATTATACACATATCATCTTTAGAAATTTCAAATTCAGTATCTGGAATATAGGTTTTAACTTCTTTAAGGGTTTCTGATACTCTCTCTTTAAAATATTCTGCTGTATCACAGACATTTATTCCTACAATTTTCTTACCGCTGTTTGTAAGTTTATTTCCAAGATAAAGCCCTGCAAAAGTTCCACCTGAACCTACAGCAGTTACAATTGTATCAAAAACTATTCCATGTTCTTTTTCCTGTTCCAATATTTCTTTAAAACATGCTAAATATCCAAAAGTTCCTACTCCGTTTGAAGCTCCTTCAGGAATTATATACCCTTTTCTTCCTTTTGCTTCAAGCTCTTTTAAAATATTTTCCATTATTTCCTGACGTCTTTCCCTGTAATCTTCACTGGAAATAATTCTCACATCAGCTCCCATTATTTTATCTATAAGATAATTTCCTTCAAGCTCCGGTTTCTCGTCAGACCTTAAAACCAAAACAGATTTAAGCCCTAACTTTATCCCTGCTGCTGCAGTTGCTCTTGCATGGTTTGACTGAATTCCCCCGCAGGTTATAAGAGTATCACAGTCATTATTTATAGCTTCATTTATAGAATATTCCAATTTTCTTATTTTATTTCCAGAAAACTCTGTTCCTGTCTGATCATCTCTTTTTATATAAACATGTTCTTTAACTATTGTAGAAAATTTTTCTAATCTTTCTATCCTTGTGGGAAAATTTCCTAGTCTTAATTTTTTTGCTATCATTTCTATTTACCTCCAAAATTTTTAAATAAGGATAAGGCTAACTGCCATAACAGCCATTCCAAAAATCATACTGTAAGTTGCTGTATGATGTTTTCCATTTTTTTGTGCAGAAGGAAGAAGTTCATCAAGAGCTATATAAACCATTATCCCAGAAACTGCTGCTAAAAGTACTCCAAAAATTGTTTCATCAAGATAATTTTTAAGAAGAATATAGCCTATAACAGCTCCCAGAGGTTCTGAAAGACCTGAAAGAACTGCAAAACCAAAAGCCTTTTTTCTATTTCCTGTTGCATAATATATTGGAGCTGAAACAGCTATTCCAACAGCTATATTATGTATTCCTATAGCTGCAGCAACAGATACTCCCAAAGCAGTATTTTTTAAAACAGAAGCAAAAATTGCCATTCCCTCCGGAAAATTATGAACAGCTATTGCAAGAGCAGTCATAACTCCCATTCTGTAAAGAGAATTTTTATTGCATGAATGACAGCAGTCATCATGTTCTTCCTCTTTATTTTCCAGACAAAACTTCTCTGTAAAAACCATAAAAATCATTCCCATAAAAAATGAACCAACCGCAAATAAAATTCCTTTTTCCTCTCCAAAAATTTCAGCAAGAGTCTCTTTTGCTTCCGGAAGAATTTCCACAAATGAAGTGTATATCATAACACCGCATGCAAATCCTAAAGAAGCTGCAAGAAAATTATTATTTCCTTTCTTTCCTGTAAAAGATAAAAGGCTTCCTATTCCCATTGCAAGCCCTGCTGCTAAAGTAAGCAAAAATGCTGTAAAAATATTTCCTGCTTCCATGTTCATTTCCTCTTTTCTTATAATTTTGTTCCTTGGGTATTATATCACAATTTTCAAATTTTTGAACAAAATTTTCTGACTAAAAAAATAAAGAAATCAAAAGAGACTGATTTCTATAGTTTTACAGCTGTCTCTTAAAAAAATTAATTATTCATATCTTGTCCAAATTTGTTTTTTACCTATCAGACCTTTTTTATCAATAGAACCTTTTACTAAAAGTTTTCCATCTTTTTGAAGCTTCATATAACTGTTATATGTTTTTCCGTTAGTTGGATTATAAATTTTCCCATCTTCAAATTTATCTTCTTTCTCAGAATATGAAAATCCGCTTACAAAATCTATTCCTCTTAATGTACGATGTTTTAAATTTTCATCTGGATTTTCTAAATCCATTTTTTCTTTTCCTGTAAATTCTCCCTCAGTATATACAGGCATTGTAAGTTCTATTATTTTTCCATTATATTTTTTATCAGCTGTTTCATAAATTTCAACTATTATTTGATTTCCATTTTCTGCTTTTTCTGTAATCCATTTTCCAACCACTTCTTCAGCTTTTCCAAATGCCATACTTGAAATAATTGTAAATAATAATATTATTTTTTTCATAATTTTAATTTTCCTCCCAATTCAAAAATAAAATAACATATGTATTATATCATAAATATATTTTTGATTACAGATATTTGATTTTTATTTTCATCAAAAAAGAGACCGAAAATTTTCAGTCTCTAATTTTTATATTATAATCCTTTTGCAATATCGTCTAATTTAACTGCTGTTGTAAGAACTTTTTCAAGGTCGTCAAGATAAAGCATATTTGGTCCGTCACATGGTGCTGTATCTGGATTTGGATGAACTTCTGCAAATATTGCATCAACACCTATTGAAAGAGCTGCTTTCATCAGAGGGAAAACATATTTTCTTTCTCCTCCTGAACAGCTTGAAAGTCCTCCAGGAATCTGAACTGAGTGAGTGGCATCAAATACAACAGGCACACCAAATTTTCTCATCTCTAAAAGCCCTCTCATATCCACAACAAAGTTATTATATCCAAAAATATTTCCTCTTTCACAAAGAAGAACTTTTTCATTTCCTATTTCCTGCATTTTTGTAACAACATTTTTCATATCCCATGGAGCAAGGAACTGACCTTTTTTTACATTTACCGGAAGTCCTGTTTTTCCAGCTGCAATTATAAGGTCTGTCTGTCTGCAAAGAAAAGCAGGAATTTGAAGCATATCTACAACTTCTGCAACTTTTTCACACTGCCAAGGCTCATGCACATCTGTTATAACAGGAACTCCGACTTCTTCTTTGACTTTTTTTAAAATTCTTAATCCCTCTTCCATTCCTACACCTCTGAAAGAATGGATTGAAGATCTGTTTGCTTTGTCAAAAGAAGATTTAAAAATATAATTTATTCCTAATTTATCACAGATTTCTTTTATTTTTTTTGCAACTTCAATAGACATCTCTTCACTTTCAATGGCACAAGGTCCTGCAATAAGAGCAAATCTTTTATTTCCCCCTATTGTGAAATTTCCAACTTTTACCTCTCTTGTCATTTGTAAACTTTCTATCATATTATTTTTCTCCTCTTATCTCAAATTAGCCAGAGCCTCCTGAACAACTTCCCTGTCATCAAAATGAATTTTTTCTCTTCCAATTATCTGGTAAGTTTCATGACCTTTTCCAGCTATCACTATTATATCATCTTTTTTTGCATTTTGCACTGCTATAGCAACAGCCTTTTTTCTGTCAACTTCAATAATATGATTTTCTTTTTTAAATCCTTTTACAACATCTTTCAAAATTTCTTCAGGATCTTCTGTTCTTGGGTTGTCTGAAGTTGCCACTGTAAGGTCACTATATTTTTCAGCAATTTCAGCCATGATAGGTCTTTTTCCTTTATCTCTGTCTCCTCCGCAGCCAAAAACAGAAATTACTCTTCCTGTTTTAAGTTCGTTTACACTTTTTAAAATATTTTCAAGGGCATCTCCTGTATGGGCATAATCTACAATTACTGTAAAATCTGCATCAATTTTTACAGGCTCAAATCTTCCGGGAGCCCCGTGAATATTTTTTATTTTTTCTATAATCTCTTCATCTTTCATTCCAAAACATTTAACAGCTCCTATTGCTCCAAGAAGATTATAAAGATTAAATTTTCCAAGAAGCTTAAGTTCTGTTTCATATCTGTTGTTAAATATTTTCAGCTCAACTTTCTGACCGTGTCTTGAAATATTTTCAATTTTTCCTGTGATATCTCCTTTTTCAAGTCCATAAGAAATTCCATTTGTATATTCTATATATTTTTTTCCATATTCGTCATCTATATTTATTACAGAATTTCTTACATCTTTTAAAAGAGTGAATATTTTTTTCTTTGCATGGAAATAATTTTCCATTGTTTTGTGGAAATCTAAATGATCTTGAGTTAAATTTGTAAATATTGCTGCATCAAGTTTAAGCATATTTACTCTTCCAAGCTCTAAGCCGTGAGAACTTATCTCCATAACAAGATATTTTAAATTTTTGTCTACAGCTTTTTTACACATTTTTACAATATCAAGAGACATTGGAGTTGTATTTGGTGCAGGAATAATTTCATCTCCAACTTTATATTCAACTGTTCCAAGTCTTGCTGTTTTATCTTCTCCCAAAAGAGATTCTAAAATATATGTTGTTGTTGTTTTTCCGTTCGTTCCTGTAACTCCGATTATTTTAAGGCTGTTTTGAGGATAACCGTAAAAGTTTGAAGCTATTTTTCCCATATCTTCACTTAAATTTTCAATATAATAGTAATTTATTCCGTCAATAAATTGTATATCTTTTCTTGAAACAAAAATTGTTTCAGCACCTTTTTCAACAGCTTTTTCTATGAAGTCATGCCCGTCAACAGTGTGTCCTATAAGAGCTATAAAAATATCTCCTTTATTTATTTTTCTTGAATCATATTCCATATTTTCTGCTGAAATATTTCCATTTATTTCTTGAAGTGTTTCATATTTTATGCCGTTTAATATTCTTTTTATTTCCATTTGTAATATCTCCTTGTTGTTTTTTTACTGCCCAACAGATATTATATAATATTTACAATTTATTGACTAACCATTTAAAACATATTCTCTATGTTCATATCTTCTTTATATAATAATTATATTTTCAACATATTTATTTCTATTTTTGTTCATATTTTATGTACAAGGGGACATAAAAATAAAATTTTATACCGTGAAAAAGGTTTTCTATTTATTTTGCTCATTTCATTAAAAACGACAAACTTGCTTTCACTCAAACATGTCGTTTTTCAGCATTCAATTCGCTTCACAAATTACGAAAACTTTTTCAATCTCCTAAAATTTTATTTTTTATTTCTAAAAAGAAACCCTGCATTGAAAAATAGTTCGTCATTAATGCAGTGAACAAAACGTAAAAATTCATATGTCTGAGGGCAAAGCCTGAGTTTATGAGTTTTAGTTTTGAGAACAAAATTAATAGAACTATTTTTCACCAGCAGGGCAATTTTCTTTTGGTTCGTTTTCTTTGTTTGCACAAAGAAAATGAACATTTATCTTAATTTCTTACTAGATTTTTTACTTTTGCACCAAATAAAAATTTTTCTCCTGCATAAATTACAGCCCCGTTTAATAAAAATGCTGGAATAATTTCATATAAATATTCTCCGTATCCAAATTGTTTCCATAAAATAATTGTTACAGTACCCATAATCATTCCACAGAAAACACTTTTCCAATTTAAACTTTTTGAATACAAAGTCATAAGCACAGCTGGTCCGAAAACTCCTCCAAATCCTGCCCATGCATAAGCAACCATTGATAAAACTTTTGCACTTGGATTTAATGCAATGGCATAAGCTACAGCAGAAATAATTATTATGCAAATTCTTCCTGTCCATATTTTTTCTTTTTCAGAAACATCTTTTTTAATATAATTATAAAAATCTTCTGTAAGAGTTGATGATGAAACTAAAAGCTGCGAATCTATTGTTGACATTATTGCAGAAAGAATTGCTGCAAGCAGAACTCCCCCAATCCAAGGATTAAATAATTTTGCAATAAGATATATAAATACTTTTTCTGGGTCTCCTCCAAGTTCTGAAACAGATTTAAAGACTGCTATTCCTGTAATTCCCACAGCTATTGCACCAACAAGAGAAATAAGCACCCAAATCATAGCTATACGTCTTGCTTTTACAAGTTCTTTCACAGATTTTACACTCATAAATCTTACAAGAATATGAGGCTGTCCAAAATATCCAAGTCCCCAGGCTATTGAAGAAATCATAGCAAGGATTTCTGCTTTTCCTCCGCCGTTAAAAATCTTAAGAGTTATATTTTTAGCAGCCATTGCACTTTCAATTCCCTCAATTCTTCCGCCATGAAAATAAGCTGCAGCTGGAACAACTAAAATTGCAAAAAACATAAGTGCTCCTTGGAAAAAATCTGTCCAGCAGCAGGCAAGATATCCCCCCATAAATGTATAAAATATAATCGTAAATCCTCCGATAAGAACTGCCAGTTTATAATCTATTCCTAAAATACTTTCAAAAAGTTTTCCTGCTGCAACAAGACCTGATGCAGAATAAATTGTAAAAAAGAAAAGTATTACAACTGCTGAAAAAGTTCTTATATATCCTTTTTCATCTCCAAGTTTTCTGCTTAAAAAGTTTGGAATTGTCATTGTATCTGTCTCTTCTGTCTGAGTTCTAAGTTTTGCTGCCACAAATTTCCAGTTAAGATATGTTCCAAGAGCAAGCCCTACAATTACCCAAATCTGACTCATTCCAGAAATATATACAGCTCCAGGAAGTCCCATTAAAAGCCATCCGCTCATATCACTTGCCTGTGCTGAAAGAGCTGTTACCCAAGAACCAAGCCCTCTTCCGCCTATTATATAATCCTCTGAACTTTGTGTTCTCTTATAAAAATAAACTCCTACACCCATTAAAAAAATTAAATATATTCCAAAAGTTATTAATGTTTCTATCTTTGCCATTTTAAATTCCTCCATAAATTATCATTCTAAAATTTTATTTTTCTCTCTTGTTATAATAAGTATTTCCTCTTTTACTACCCTTGCGGGAAATCTGTTTTTTATTTTTTTCATAATCTATTCCTCCATAAATTTTTTATTAACTCCACAAAACAAAAAGACCATTCAGTTCACATCTGTGTGCGTCTGAATGGTCTTCATAATTTAAGAAATAAAAATTTTTAAGTTTCTTTCAATCACAAGTTCCATAGACGCAAATTCAATCCGTCTTTATCACAAAATGAATTTGCATCTATGAAAACTCACAAACACAAATTCCTTCTACGGAACCATCGGGTTATAAATAATTGAAAGTGAAACTTTATTTATCATTTTTATCTCCTTTTGTTTTAAATTTTATAAATCTGATTATACACATTTTAATTTTAAATGTCAAATTTTTTTATATTACTTCCTGTAAAATTTCAATAAGAGTAGCTATACTTGTTGCATCAATAAGTCTTTGTACCATATCATGATTATCTATAATTTCCATAAGTTTTAGAAGTATATCAATATGACTTCTGTTGCTCACAGCTCCCAAGACAAAAATAAGGTAAACCTTGTCTCCTAAGTTTTCATCAAAGACAACACCTTCGTTTATTTTAAGAAGTGATAAACAATTTCTCATTACACCGTCTTCAGGTCTTGAGTGAGCCAGTGCTATTGTATCATTTATTACAATATATGCTCCAAATTTTCTCACATTATTTACCATTGCTCTCACATAATTTTCTGTAACAGAATTATCTAAAAGCAGAGGTTTTGCAGCGAGCTTTATGGCTTTTTCCCAATTTTCAATACTATCAATTATATTAACTTTGCTTCTTATATCTTTTTCTAACATAAAGTATCATCTCCCGCCGTTTTGTTCTCTTAATTATACCATATTTTTTTTAATCTTAAAATATCTTAAATCAAAAATTTCGCAGTTTTATGAAGAAATGATAATTTGATCTGTACCCTGTCAAGTGCTCAACTCAATTATTGACATTTTTTCTTTAAA
>UQJY01000014.1 GCA_900541465.1 uncultured Fusobacterium sp.
CACTGTTCTTGACTCTAAAGGAGATCCTACTGAAGCAATCACTGCTTATAATAAATTAGTGGACAGCGGAATTGTAGCATTTATCGGTGATGCACCTTCAAAACCAACTCTTGCCATCGCTGAAGTAGCAGCTCAAGATAATATGCCTATGATTACACCAAACGGAACTCAATTTAATATCACTGAAGCTGGGCCAAACGTATTCCGTACTTGTTTCACTGATCCATATCAAGGAGTTGTTCTTGCAAACTTTGCTAAAAAGAATTTAAAAGCTGAAACTGCTGCTGTTCTTGTAAATAACTCAAGTGATTATTCTGACGGAGTTGCAAAAGCCTTTCTTGAGCAGGCTCAAAAAGTTGGATTAAAAGTTGTTGCTAAAGAAGGATATTCTGATGGGGATAAAGATTTCAGAGCTCAGCTTACAAAAATTCTTTCTTCTGCTCCTGATGTTCTTGTAGTTCCTGATTATTATGAACAGGCTGCACTTATCACTGTTCAAGCCAGAGAAGTAGGACTTAAATCTACTTTCATTGGTCCTGACGGTTGGGACGGAGTTGCAAAAACTCTTGATGTAACTGCATACGATGCTATTGAAAATTCATATTTCACAAATCACTACTCTTTGGAAGATCAATCTCCAAAAGTTCAAAATTTCGTAAAAGCATACAAAGAAGTTTATAATGAAGAACCATCTTCATTTGCGGCTCTTTCTTATGACTCTGCTTACATGATGAAAGCTGCTATCGAAAAAGCTGGTACAACTGAAAAACAAGCTGTTATTGATGCTTTAAAAGAACTTAGCTATGATGGTGTAACTGGTCATTTAACATTTGATGAAAAAAATAACCCTGTTAAAGATGTTACTGTGTTAAAAATTGTAAACGGAGAATATACATTTGACTCTGTTGTAAAACCTGAGTAAAAATAATTTCTATATTAAATGGAGCTGATACAAATAAAATTGTACCAGCTCCAAAAATTTATAAATTCATTTTTTTAATCTAAGCTCAAAAAATTCTGAAACAGGAAGTTCAACTTTTACATTATACTTTGGAATTTCACAATAAAAAGAATTAAGATAAAGAGACTTTTCATCATCTTTTATTCCGTATCTTGTATCACCAATTATTGGATATCCCATATCTGAAAGCTGTACTCTAAGCTGATGAGTTCTTCCAGTTATAAGTTCAGCCTCAAGAAGAGTGATATTCTTTCCATGTTTCAAAGTTTTAAAAATTGTAATTGCTTCCTTTCCCTCAGGATCATCTTGAGAAGTTACAACTACACTTTCCTCTTCCTTTTTAAGATAATTATCAATAATAAATTTTTCTTTTTCTATTATCCCATGAACTAAAACATAATACTTTTTCTTAATATTATTTTCTCTTATCTCTTCAGTCAAAATTCTTGTGGAAATTTTATTTTTAGCACCGATTATAAGGCCTGACGTTTTTCTGTCAATTCTATTTACAAAGTTAAAGCTGTTATTTCCAAAATATGATTTAAACATTTCAGAAACTCCGTAATCATATCCGCTTCCTTTGTGCATAACCACATCTTTTTTCTTGTTGAATATAATAAGATCGTCATTTTCAAAAACTATTCCTTTTTTTAATTCTTCTTTTTCTTTAGGGGAAAGTTTTATAAATGGTTCTTCTTTTATATCCTCTTCAGAAACCTCAAGACCTATAAAAACCTTATCCCCCTCAAGAAGACGATAGTTTTCTTTTTTCTTTTTATTATTAACTTTTATCTTTCCAATTCTCATTGCTTTAAAAATTTCAGTTAAAGGAGTCGATTTAAGTTTTTTTCTTAAATATCTGTCAAGTCTTACTCCCTCGTCCTCTTTTTCTATTATATATTTCATATTTACCTCTAAAATTTATGTATTTTTACACTGTGAACTATTCCCAGCATTAAAAATCCAAACACAAAAGAACTTCCTCCATAGCTCATAAATAAAAGCGGAAGACCTGTAACAGGCATTACTCCCATTATCATTCCTACATTTATAACCACATGGAAGAAAAAAATGCTGGCTATTCCATAGCAGATAAGTTTTCCATACCTGTCTTCTGACGAATCACCTATTTTTATAATATTCATTATAAGAGCAAGGTATAAAACTAAAAGGAGAACTCCTCCTGCAAATCCTCTCTCTTCAAGAAAAACCGAACCTATAAAATCTGTGTGAGATTCAGGAAGAAATCTAAGCTTGCTTTGTGTTCCCTGCAAAAATCCTTTTCCAAACATTCCCCCAGAACCTATTGCTATCTTAGACTGAACCACATTCCAGCCGCTGTTCATAAGATCGGCTTCCGGATTTAAAAATGTCTGAATTCTTGTTCTCTGATAATCTTTTAATAAAAAGAAATATGCCAGAGGTATGCTTGCAGCTCCTAAAATTCCAACTTGAAATATTGTTTTCCAATCTATTCCATGAATAAAAATCATTACCAGATATATAAAAATAAGAACAAGAGATGTTCCAAGATCCGGCTGATTTAAAACCAGAAGGAAAATAGGAAGAATGTGCAGTCCTGACAAAAACATATCCTTAAGCCCTCTGAAACTTTTCCCGTAATCTATTATTAAAATTTCTGCAAATGAAAGCACCAGAAAAAGTTTTGCAAACTCCGAAGGCTGAACACTTATAATTCCCAAATCAATCCATCTTTTTGCTCCCTTTGCCTCATCTCCAAATATATAAACAGCAGCAAGCATTAAAATATTTACAGCATAAATAAATTTATAATATTTCGCATATTTTCTGTAATCTATAAATGAAACAACAAAATAAACAAAAACCCCAAGCCCTGTCCAAATTATCTCTTTTTTAAAAAATGAAAGAGTTCTGTGGGCAGTGGCTGTATAAACAGCAGTAAGACTTAAAGCTA
Source organism: uncultured Fusobacterium sp. (assembly GCA_900541465.1). Classification (GTDB taxonomy): domain Bacteria; phylum Fusobacteriota; class Fusobacteriia; order Fusobacteriales; family Fusobacteriaceae; genus Fusobacterium_B. The sequence continues at coordinate 2,898 of UQJY01000014.1, forward strand.
TTATTAAAAATATTTTTAAAATAAGAGTGTGGTCCATTTTTTTTATTTTTTTCAAAGCTATGGTTACATCTCTTTTATCTATCAATCCCATTTTTGCTCCTTGCTGTTTTTATGCCGATTATTTTCCTGTATGCCCAAATCCGCCGCTAGATCTTTCACTGTCAGAAAGTTCCTCTGCTTCAACTAAATCCATTTGATACACTCTGCTTAAAACAAGCTGTGCTATTCTTTCCCCAGGCTCAACTGTATATTCATCTTTACTTAAGTTTATCATTATAACTCCAATTTCTCCACGATAGTCGCTGTCTATTGTCCCTGGAGTATTTGCCATTGAAATTCCGTGCTTTAAAGCAAGCCCGCTTCTTGGTCTTACCTGCACTTCATATCCTATAGGGATTTCCATTTTTATTCCTGTAGGGATTAATTTTCTTTCAAGACTTCCAAGTGTAACAGGTTCAGTGATATTTGCTCTCACATCCATTCCTGCTGCTCCCTCTGTCATATACATAGGTTTTGTTACACCTTTATCTAAAATTACTTTTACTATTACTTTTTCCATTAGGTTTCTCCTTAAATTATTTATATATTTCCTAAAATAGTTTTTGAATAATATCTTTTATCAAACATTTCCTGTGCAGCTTTTTTTATATCTTCAACAGTTATCTTTTCTATCTGATCTAAAATTTCATCAAGATTTTTAATTTCTTTGTAAAGAAGATATGAATTTGCCATTCTGTTCATTCTTCCTTTACTGTTTTCAAGACCAAATGTCACTGCACTTAGAAATTGATTTTTTGATTTTTGAAGTTCATATTCTGTAATTCCATTTTCTTTTATATCTTCAAATTCATTTTCTATTATTTCAAGAACTTCTTTATAATCTTTTTTTGTTGTCCCTGCATAAACTGTAAAAAGTCCTCCCTCTTCAAAAGATGAAGTGTAGCTGAATACCGAATATGCAAGTCCTCTGTCCTCTCTTATCTTTTGGAAAAGTCTCGAGCTCATATTTCCTGCAAGAGTATTTGAAATTATTGCAACTTCATATCTCTTGTCGCTTGTAAGAGAACACCCTTTTGTGTTAAAACAAAGATGAATCTGATTTGTATCTTTTGTTATTTTATTCTCTATGCTTCTTATTTCCATTTTTCCGTTATATTCTCTCTCTGGAGAAATATTCTCAATAGTTCCAAGCCCGTTATTTAAAATTTCTGAAATATCTTCATAAGAAAAATTTCCGGCTATTGAAATAACAATATTTTCTGGTCTGTACTGCTCCTTAAAATATTTTACAAGTTTTTCTCTTGTCATTTCTCTTATGCTTTTTTCACTTCCAAGAACAACATTTCCCTGAACTCCATTTATTACAAGAGCTGTATTTCTGTCGTGGACTATCTCTTCAGGAATATCATCATACATTCTTATCTCTTCAATTACAACATTTTTTTCTTTTTCAAGATTTTCTTCTGAAAAAGTTGAATTTAAAAACATATCAGTTAAAACTTCTATTCCCTCTTTTAATCTGTTTGAAAGCATTTGAACATAATATACTGTATTTTCTTTTCCTGTGTAGGCATTTATTATTCCGCCCTCATTATCTATTATTTCAGAAATGTCTTTTGCACTTTTTGTCTTTGTACCTTTAAACATCATATGCTCAAGAAGGTGAGAAACCCCCTCTTCTCCAGAAAGTTCATTTTTAGCTCCTGTTTTTACAAAGATACCAAAAGTGACACTGTTTATTCCCTCTATTTTATCCATAAGAACAGGAATTCCATTCTTAAGTTTTTCTATTCTTATACTCATATACCTTCCTTTTTTATTTTAATTTTTTCACAGTTTTTTGAGTTATGACTGTTGCATTTTGTAAATTATAAAAATAAAATTTATTTTAGTATTCTGCTTTATGTACAAAATACATTCCTATTCCAAGGAAAATTATATTTGGCAGCCACCCGCTTACAAAAGGATTCATAAGCCCGTTTTTTCCTAAAGACTCAAGAGATGCCTGAAGTATGTAATAACCATAACCTAAAGCCATACATAAAACTATACTTACTGCTGAATTTCCTCTTACATATCTGCTTCCAAGAGAAAGCCCAAGAAAAGATATTACAAAACTTGCAAAAGGAAAAGAATATCTTTTTCCAAGCTCCATCATTCCCTCTCTTATATCTCCCCCTGTTATTCTTAAATCTTTTATCTCTTTTTTAAGCTCTTTTGTTGTAAGAAGTCTTGGGTCTATTGAAAGAGTGACAAAATTTTCAGGAGGCTCATTATATTCCTCTGAAACATATTTTTCATGGTTTTCAGATGTTCTTCCTTTTATATTATTGACAACTGCTTTTTCAAGTTCCCATCTTTTTGTTTCTCTGTTGTATTTCCCTTTTTCAGCAATAACAACTTTTTCTATTTCTGTAAAGTCATCATTTAATTTTATAAATTCAAGCCCCTCTGCATATTCTTTTTCAACATTTATATATTTTATCATATAAACATTATTTGTTTTTATATCTCTTATAAATCCATTTCTTTTTTCTTTTGGAAGAACTTTTGAGACAACATTTCCCTTAAGCTCTCTCAATTTTTTTTCAGAGTTCGGATAAATATATCCATTCACATAATATACTGCAAAAGAAATAAGAACAGAAATTATAACAGGAAAAAGAATTATTCTTCTAAAACTTATTCCTGAAGTTTTAAGAGAAATTATTTCCAAATTTCCAGCCATTCTATTTATCATCATAAGAGAACCTAAAAGCACAGCAAGAGGTGTCACATTAAGAAGAATATCCGGAAGCATATTAATAACATACACAAATCCATCTGATGTCGTCATTCTGCCGTCTGCCACATATCTGAAAATTTTAAAAAGCTGGCTCAATATAAAAACATTTATAAATGCAAAAAGACTTAGGAAAAATGCTTTTATAAAATTTTTACTAACATATAAATCTAATTTTTTCATTTTTAAATCTATTTTCATCTTTTACACCAGCCTTGATTTTTTCTTATACATCATTATTGTAAAAGTGTACAAAAGAATATTTGGAAACCATATTCCAAAATAAGGATTTATTCTTCCTCTGTAAGACATTACCATTCCAATATTAAGAAGAACTATGTAAGTAAAAATAACTCCTATTCCAAATCCATAGTTTACCCCTTTTCCGCTTCTGTGATGTCCTATTGACATAAGAACACCTAAAATTGAAAGCATTATTGTTGAAAGAGGCACTGCAATTTTTTTATTTATCTCAACAACATATGGAATTTTTTCTGCTTTATCTTTTTTTGTTCCCATCTCATTTACAAGCTGACCTATTCCCATTCCCTCAATATCGTCGACCTGCATTTCTACACTTTGGAAATATGAACTAAGAGGTATTTTTCTTTCTTCAAAATGCCCTCTTAAATTTTCTTTTCCATCTTTATCAAATCTATAGAAATCTACATTATCAATTACCATTGCTGCATCCTGCCAGTTGGCTTTCTCTCCCAAAACAAGAGTTGGATACTCTGCATCTTCTTCATTTATAAAAATCAGAAGATTTTTTGCATCTTTTGTTTTTGGATCAATCTTATCTATATAAAGTCTGTAATCTGACATATCATCAATAAGAACTCTGTCTCTCAGCTGAAAAACAGGATTTTCATAAGCCATTTTTACAGTAAGCTGCTGAAGTTTTGTAAATGATCTTGGAATAATACTTTCTTGAAGGAAAAAAATAAAAAAAGTAGTTACAACACCCATAACAGCCACAGGCTTTATCATATCTTTAAGAGACATTCCTATTGAGTTCATAGCTGTTGCTTCACTGCTTTTTGTAAATTTTCCAAAAGTTATCATTATTCCTAAAAATATTCCCATTGGTATTGTCTGAGAAAGTATCATTGGAAGATAAAAAGACAGCATTCTTATTACATCTATCATAGAAATCCCTTTTATAATAATACTTTCCATCATAGAAACTATTATTTCAATCATAAAAATAAAAGTAAAAAGAGATATTCCAAATATTATGGGAAGTTTGGCTTCTGATAATATATATCTGTTTATTATTTTCATAACTCTCTCCTAAAATAATTTGTCTATATACTTATCAATGGTTTTATTATCCCTTATTGTTTTAAGCTTTTCTTTAAAAAATTCAGGGATATACTGGTCTATTTCTTTTGATGCTTCTAAAAAATAGCTGTTTGCATAACTGTCTTTTCCATAATTTTTAATTTTTGGAAAAGTATCAGCTGTCACATTGAAAATCAAAAGTATAAGAGCAGAAATAATGAAACCTTTTACAAGGCTTAAAATTCCTCCAAGTATTCTGCTTATAAAAGAAACGCTCTGTTTTTTTAGAATTAAATTTAAAATATGAATTAAAATACTAAAAATTATAAATACAAGGACAAAAGTTATTACATAAGTGTATGTATAATTTGAACCGAAATATTTTTCTACATATTTTAAAACCATCGGTGTAACCTTTTGAGTTATAACAAAATTTATAATTACTCCGAAAGTTGATATAAACTCCACAACAAATCCATTTTTAAGCCCGAATATTATTGAAATTACTATTATAATTCCTACAACAACATCTAAATACATAAAAATTACCTCCTTACACAACTCTTACCCAAAGAGCTTTCAGATAAAGTGTTTCAGGAATATGAAGTATCCATGGGTGGTCTTCAGGCTGATAATTTATTCCTATAACCTGCACCATTTTTCCATTATTTGATGCTGCCATTCTTGTCACTTCCAATAAATCTTGAAGCCCCATATGGTATGCACAAGTTATTACTCCAAGAATTCCGCCTTTATCAAGAAGTTTAAAACTGCTGTCACAAAGTTCAAAGAAGAATTCTCTTCCTCTTCTTATATCTATTTTCTTTTTAATAAGTGAAGGAGGGTCAAGAGTAATTACGTCATATTTTGCTCCTCTTCCTACAAGAGTTTTAAGAAGCATAAATGCATCTCCCTCAAGAGTTTCAAAATCTCCTGTAAAGCCGTTTACTTCGTAATTTTTTCTGCAAAGTTCAAGGGCATAAGGTTCTTTATCAATAGCTGTAACTTTTGCACAATTTTCTTTAAGGGCTGCCATTGAGAAACCTCCGCTTGAAGAAAACACATCAAGAAATCTTGTTTTATCATTAAGGTATGGTCTTATAAATTTTCTGGAATCTCTCTGGTCTAAGAAAAATCCTGTTTTCTGACCATTTACAATATCGATTGTATATTTAAGCCCGTTGTCTTCCATTATAATTTCAGCAGGAATTTCACCATAAATTATTCCTGTTTTTTCTTCAACACCTTCATGCACTCTGTTTTCAACATCGCTTCTTTCGTATATTCCTTTAGGCTTCATATATTTTTTTACACCATTTATAATTTCCTGTCTGAAAGTCTCAACACCTGAATTTCTAAATTGAATAGATATATATTTTTCAAATTTATCAATTACAAGCCCCGGAATTCCATCTGCTTCAGAGAAAAATACTCTTGCGCAGTTTGTTTCTTCTGCAAGATGTTTTCTTTTATCATAAGCTGTTTTTATTTTATTATATATAAAATCTTTATCTATTTTTTCATCTTTTGTTGTAAGAACTCTTACAAAAGCAGAAGTTCCTTCTGTCACATATCCTCTTCCCACAAATTTCATATCGTCTCTTAAGACATCAACGATATCTCCTGTTTTTACATCTCCCAGAACAGATTTTATTTCATCTTTAAAAACATTGGGATAAAAATTTTCAATCTTTTTTTCTTTTCCTTTTAATAATATTACTTGTCCCATACCAATCCTTTCAACTTTATTTTTCAATGTTATTTATATACACTCTCTCCACTCTTCTGCCTATTCCTGTAAATAATTCATAAATTGATATGTTCATAAGTTTTGCCTGTTCCCCTATATTTTCACCATAAAGGATTACTTCGTCTCCCTCTGAAACTTTATCTTTTATCTCTTCAGGAATTTCAGCCATAAACATATCCATACATACTTTCCCTCTTACAGGACAATCCACACCATGAATTTTTACACACCCTTTATTTGAAATCTCTCTTCTGAAACCGTCTGCATAACCAGCAGCTATTGTTGCAAGCATTGTTCCTTTTTTTAGAGTTGCTGTTCTTCCGTAAGATATATCACTGTCTTCTTCAAGAGTTTTTATAAAAAGTATTCTGCTTTTAAAAGTGAACACAGGTTTATAACCTTCAGCAATTTTCCCGCTGCATACACCATACTGAATTATTCCTGCTCTCACATAATTTCCTCTGTCAAAACCTGCGTAATTTACTATTCCGCCACTGTTTAACACATGTCTATACTCTATCGTGTCTATTCCGTCAAAATTATTAAATTTCTCTAATTGTTTTTCCGTATATTTTCTGTTGTCCTCTCCAGGCTCATCAGATACAGAAAGGTGAGTATACACACCTATTATATTTTTGACATTATTTTTCTGTACATAGTTTTTAACTTCTTCTAATTCTTCTGCTCCAAAACCAACTCTTCCCATTCCTGTTTCAAGTTTTAAATGACATTTTATATTAAGAGATTTTTCATGTATAAGTTTAAGCTGTCTCATTGATGTAAGAGCTATATGGAAATCATATTTTTCCACAGTTTCAAGTTCTTCATCAAACACACCCCCAAGAATAAGAATTTTTTCATTTATTCCATTTTCTCTAAGTTCTAAAGCCTCTGAAAGAGCAGCAACTGCAAAAAAATCTACTCCGCATTTTAAAAGTTCTTTTGCAAGTCTTACTGAACCCATTCCATAAGAATCTGCTTTCACAACGGCTATAACTTTTCTTCCTGTCATATCCTTTTGAATTTTTTTCATGTTATAAAGAAAATTATCTGTGTTTACTTCTATCCATGCTCTCATACTATGCCTCCTGTTAAATAGTCATAAGAGCTTGACCCAATAAATTCTGTATTTTTGAGTCAAGCTCCCTATGTTTTATACTACTATTTTTTCATGATTTTCATCTTCTTCATTTTCTAAATATTTATTGTGGTCAACCTTTCCGTCTCTGTCCTTTTCAAAAAGATAGATAAGAGGAGTTGCTATAAATATTGAAGAATATGTTCCTGCAAGTATTCCTATTAAAAGTGTTGTTATAAATGTTCTTAAGCTGTCCCCTCCAAAAAGAAGAACTGCAAGAACTGCAAGAAGTGTTGTAACTGATGTATTTATAGATCTGATTATAACTTGGTTAATACTCTTATCTAAAAGCTCGCCAAAAGTTAAATCACTTTTTCTTTTTAACGTTTCACGAATTCTATCGAAAACAACTATTGTATCGTTTATTGAATATCCTAAAATTGTAAGCACTGCTGCTATAAATGCTGTATCTATTTCATAACCAAGAAGTGCTATTCCTCCAACTGCAATTATAATATCGTGAAGAAGAGCCATTATCGCAGCTACTGCAAATCTGAACTCAAATCTCATTGTTATATATCCAACTATCATAACTGCACCGATTGCAAGAGCTAGAATTGCAGATCTTTTAAGTTCTGCACCAACACTTGCACCAACTTTATCTTCTCTTGTTATCTGAAATTTTCCAAATTTTTTCAAATCATCTAAAAATTCTGCTTTTTGAGCTTCAGATATTTCCTGTGTTCTTATTATTACTTCATTTCCTTCTGAAACTTGAACTTTTCTGCTGTTTGGATTAAATTGATGAATTTTTTCTGAAATCTCATCAAGAACAGGATTAAGTTCTTTTAAAGTTATCGGCTTTTCAAATCTAAGCTGAAACATACTTCCACCAGAGAAGTCTATTCCATAGTTAAGACCTTTCATGAAAAGTCCTCCAAGAGAGATTATTATTACAAGCAGAGAAAGAGTTATCCATCTCTTGCTGTTTTTAATTATACGAATCTGCATATCCATTAAGCTCTCCCCCTTATACCAAATAATTTTGGATTATTCAGATGGAATACTTCCACAAAAACCATCAAAAGAACTTTTGTCATTACTATTGCTGTAAACATTGAAGCAACTGTTCCTATTGTAAGTGTAACAGCAAATCCTTTTACAGGTCCTGTACCAAATATAAATAATATTCCTGTTATAATAAGAGTTGTAAGGTTTGAGTCAAATATCGCCACAAATCCTTTGCTGAATCCGGCATTTATTGCTCCTCTTATTGTGTTTCCAAATCCAAGTTCCTCTTTTATTCTTTCAAATATGATAACGTTTGCATCAACTGCCATACCTGCTGAAAGAATAAGACCGGCTATTCCCGGAAGAGTTAATGTTGCTCCGATAAATTGTAAAAGAGCAAAAGTTATAATACCAAAACATACAAGTGCTATGTCAGCAACAATTCCAGGAAATCTATAGAATACAAGCATAAAGATCCCGATAAGTGCCATTGCAACTTTTCCTGCAACCATACTTGCTGCTATTGATTCATCTCCAAGAGATGCTCCCACTGTTCTTGTTTCCACAATTTCAGCTTTTATAGGTAAAGCCCCAGAGTTTAAAAGAGTAGCTGTTCTTTTAGCTTCTTCAACTGTATAGTTTCCGCTTATGCTTCCTGTTCCTCCAGGAATTTCTGTTCTTATAACTGGAGCTGTCTGAACTTTTCCATCAAGAACTATTGCAAGCTGTTTCCCTACATTTTCTCTTGTTATTCTTGCAAATTCTATTGCACCTTCTGGTTTCATCTCAAAATTAATTTGAGGTTCTCCAAGATTTCCGTATCCAACCTGAGCTTTTTTCAATGCTCCCCCTGTTAAAAGAGTAGGTCCAAGGTTTCCATTTTCATCCATAATTTTAAATTCAAGAAGAGCTGTTTTACCTATCATATTAATAGCTTCTGTTGTATCGCTTATCCCTGGAAGTTCTATTATAACTCTGTTATTTCCTGCTTTCTGTACAACTGACTCAGCAACTCCTATTCCGTTTATTCTTCTATCCAACACTTCTATAAGAGAGTTCATTGTCTCGTTGTCAATAACATCTCCCTCTTTTTCTGGTGCTGCTTCAAGAACTGCATACACTCCGCCTTTTAAATCCAGCCCAAGTTTTACAGGTTCTCTCATTATTATGCAGACAGCACCGGCAAGTATTGCTATTACAAGTAATAATCTAATCCATAATTTATTCATAATTTTTTCAACACTCCTACTTTTTAGAGTCCAGAAAAGTCTGAAGAATAATGGCCGCCGCTATTTTATCAACTACTTTACGCTTTTCAAGAGCTCCTTTTTTTCCGCCCTCTGTAAGCATTCTGTCAGCTGATACTGTAGTCAGTCTTTCATCTACTTCAAAAATCTCAAGTCCCTCAATATTTTTTTTCAGTTTCTCTAAATATTCTCTGACTTTTTCTGCTTGTCTTTTTTCTGTACCGTCTAAACTTTTAGGTATTCCCACCACAAGAGATTTTGTATTATTCTCATTTAATATCTCTGCTATTCTTTTTACGGATTTTACTTTTTTTCTGTCTATAACTTCTAAAGGAGTAGCAACCAGACCCATTATATCGGATCTGGCAACTCCTATTCTTACATCTCCTATATCAAGAGATATATATTTTTTAAACATTCTCTTTACTCCATAAAATTATAAAAATTATAATTTTTCTCTTATTGATTTTTTAACACTTTCAAGAGCTTCCATAACTTTAGAACCATCTTTTCCTCCAGCTTGAGCAAAGTCAGGTCTTCCTCCACCATTTCCTCCGGCAATAACAGCAAGTTCTTTTACTAAATCTCCTGCTTTTATTTTTGAAGTAAGGTCTTTTGTAACTCCAACTGTAAAGATTGCTTTTCCATTATCTGCTCCTAAAACAACCACACAGCTTCCAAGTTTATCCTTGGCTTTATCAACGATTTCTCTTAAAGAATCGCTTTCTTTATCTGTAAATCCTTTTACAAGAACTTTTACTCCGTTGATTTCTTCTGCCTGTTCAAATAGGTTTCCTGCTTCAAATGCAGCAATTTTTGATTTTAATTCTTCTATTTCTTTAAGAGCTGTTCTTAAATCTTCAGATGTTTTTTCAGCTTTTTCTTCAATTTTGTTTACATCTGTTTTCAAACTGTCTGCAACATTTTTTATAGTTCTTTCCATATCTTTTACTGCTTCATAAGCATGGAATCCTGTTTTTGCTTCTATTCTTCTTACTCCTGCTGCAACACCTGTTTCAGATACTATTTTAAATAATCCGATTTGAGATACATTTGATACGTGAATTCCTCCGCAAAGTTCTGTTGAGAAATCTCCAAATGATACAACTCTTACTACACTTTCATATTTATCTCCGAAAAGTGCCATTGCTCCTGTTTTCTTAGCTTCGTCCATGCTCATAAATTCTATATGTGATGGAAGTGCTTCAGCTATTTTTGTATTTACAAGTCTTTCAACTTTTTCTAATTCTTCATCTGTCATGGCTTCATAATGGTTGAAGTCAAATCTAAGTCTGTCTGGAGCAACCATTGATCCTGCCTGTTGAACGTGTGTTCCTAAAATTTCTCTAAGTGCTTTTTGTAAAAGGTGAGTTGCACTGTGGTTTTTAGATATTGCATCTCTTCTACTTTCATTTACTGTAAGTTTTACTTCAGCACCTTCAAAGAAGTTATGAACTCCGTTTACAACTTTAACTGTGTGCATAAATATATTTTTTTGTTTCTGCACATCAACAACTTGTCCTAAAGCTCCGTTTCCTTCAATAACTCCATTATCAGCCTGTTGCCCTCCTGATTCTGCATAGAATGGAGTTCTGTCTGTAATTATCATATAAGTTCCTTCTTCATCTAATTTAGATACATGAAGAATTTTTGCAGTTTCAACAAGGCTTTCATATCCTGTAAATTCTGTTTTTCCATGTTCATCAAAGAATGCTTCTATAAATGCATCCTGACCTTTTTCCATTACAACTTCTCTTGAGTTTCTAGCTTTTTCTTTCTGCTCTTCCATTTTTTGGTCAAACTCATTTTTATAAATTGCAATTCCATTTTCTTCACAGATTTCTTCTGTTAATTCATATGGGAATCCATATGTATCATATAATTTGAAAGTAACTTCTCCAGTAAGTCTTTCTTCTCCGTTTTTCTTAGCTTCTTCAATAGCAGCCATAACCTGTTGAATTCCTGAATCAAGAGTGTTAGAGAATTTTTCTTCTTCTATTTTGATTACTTTTTTAATATGTTTTGCATTTTCAACTAAATCAGGGTAAGCACCTTTCATAAGCTCAACTATTGTATCAATAATTTTGTATAAGAATAATTCGCTTACTCCAAGAAGTCTTCCGTGTCTTATAGCTCTTCTTAAAACTCTTCTTAAAACATATCCTCTTCCTTCATTTGATGGAATAACTCCGTCATTTACAAGGAAAGTTACAGCTCTTGAGTGGTCAGCTATTACTTTTAATGAGAAATCTTTTTTAGGGTCTTCTCCATATTTTACCCCTGAAATTCTTCCCATTTCTTCAATAATTGGGAATAATAAATCTGTTTCAAAGTTATTTGGTTTTCCCTGTACAACAGCAGTTATTCTTTCAAGCCCTGCTCCTGTATCTATGTTTTTCTTAGGAAGAGGTTCAAGGTGTCCGTCTTCCATTCTGTTCCATTCAGTGAAAACTAAGTTCCAGATTTCTATGAAACGGTTGTCTGTATCTGGATCTCCAAGTCTTGAATTTTCATCTCCCCCAAATTTTACACCAAGGTCAACATATATTTCTGAACACGGTCCGCAAGAACCTGTAGGTCCTGCTGCCCACCAGTTATCTTCTTCACCGAATCTTACAATTCTTTCTCTTGGGAAGTTACATTCAGAAACCCAAAGCTCTTCAGCTTCGTCGTCAGTTTCGAAAACACTTACCCATAATCTTTCTTTTTCTATTTTTAAAACTTCTGTTATAAATTCATAAGACCATTTTATTGATTCTTTTTTGAAGTAGTCTCCAAAAGAGAAGTTTCCAAGCATTTCAAAGAATGTATGGTGTCTTGCTGTTCTTCCTACGTTTTCAAGGTCATTTGTTCTTATACATTTTTGGAATGTAGTTACTCTTGGAGTAGGTGCTTCTTTTTGTCCTAAGAAATATGGTTTGAATGGAACCATACCTGCAACTGTTAAAAGAAGTGTCTGGTCGTCCGGAATTAAAGATGCACTTTCAAAGTGTTTGTGATTCTTGCTTTCAAAGAATTCTATAAATTTTGCTCTTACTTCGTTACCTGTTAACATTTTTCCTCCATTTAAATTTTGTCAATTTATATTTTTTAATTTTTTTATTTAATCAAGTTTAAAATTCTCACCAAGATAAACTTTTTTGGCAAGTTCGTTTTCTGCAATTTCTTGTGGAGTTCCGCTTATTAAAACTTCTCCCTCTGCCATGATATAGGCCCGCTCAGTAATTTTTAAAGTTTCTCTTACACTGTGGTCTGTAATTAATATTCCAAGCCCTCTCTCTTTAAGATATTTTATAATATCTTGAATATCTTCAACTGCTATTGGGTCAACCCCTGCAAAAGGCTCATCAAGAAGAATAAAATCAGGATTATTTGCAATAGTTCTTGCAATCTCAACTCTTCTTCTTTCTCCTCCTGAAAGAGAATATCCCAAAGATTTTGCCACATGAGTCAGTTTAAATTCCTTTAAAAGCTGGGCAACTTCTCTGTCCTGCTGTTCCTTAGGCATATTTTTCATTTCAAGTATTGCATAAATATTATCTTCAACAGTAAGATTTCTAAATATTGACGGTTCTTGAGCAAGATATCCTATACCTAAGTTTGCTCTTTTGTACATTGGGTATGATGTAATTTCTTTTTCATTGCAGTAAACTTTTCCGCTTTCAGATTTTATAATTCCTGTTATCATGTAGAAAGTTGTTGTTTTTCCCGCTCCGTTCGGTCCTAAAAGACCAACTATCTCCCCTTTGTTTACTTTAAGGCTGACATTTTTTACTACCTGTCTTTTCTTATAGCTTTTGCATAGATTTTGAGCTTCTATACTTATCATTATAACGTCTCCTTATTTTTTCATTTTATAATTTACCAAAACTTTTCCGAACGCTTTTACTTTATTTGTAATTTTATTATATACAGCTCTGTCTGCATTAAGTGTAAGTTCATCATTTTCAGCTGTAACATCTTTAAGCATTTCAACAGTGCTGTTATTATTATCCAGAATGCTTTCCTGACCTTTAAGAGTTGTAACCTTTCCGTCATTTCCTGTATTTACAATAACTACATTTCCATGACCTTCCATTATATTTGTTTTTGTATTTCCGTTTAAGATATCTCCTGTTATAACTGTCTTTCCTCTTTCGTCATTTAAGATTACTTTATTGTTTCTTCCTGCATAAACAATATTTCTGCTTAAATCCATTTCTATATAATCAGAATAAAATTTCTGTCCATCTCTTGTGATTATACTGTCATCTCTTCCTTCTATTCTCACAGCTTTATAAGTTCCGTTTTCTTTTTTGAAATACACTCTTACAAAATCCCCTGTATAAGTTACAGGAATAACTTTTCCTGTTTCTTTATCTACATCAAGCATTCTTCCTCTTGCATTTCCGATAAAATCAAATCTCATCTCTTTCATGTTTCCATCTATTTTATCAGCATAAAATTCTTCATTTTTATCAGAAACTATTTTTATTGTATTTCCTGTTATTTTTTCAGAAGCCATTTCTGCAACTCCGTCATTTCCTGTAACAGTAAATGTTTTATCATAAATAAGTTTAAACGGTGTATTGCTCACTGCTTTTCTTGTTTTTGTGTTGTAATCCATATCTTCACTTGTAATAACAGAATTGCTGTCTGATATTTTGACGTTTCCTGTAAGGTTAAGTGTATCTTTATCTGTGTAATAAACAGCTTTATTACTTGAAATAGTTTCATTTTTATCTGTCACTGCATTTAGATTTTTTCCTGTAAGTGTGTTTTCTTTTACATTAAAAATTCCATCATAAACAGTTCCCTTTGTTTTCATGTCTTTTGTATTAAAATCTATTTTTCCGGGAATAGTTATAATTTCTGTTTCAAGATTATATCTTCCTTTTTCAGCAAAAATCTCTTCTTTTGCTGTTGTTATTTTGACGTTTTGGTTTACTTCCACATATTTATCTTTTTGGAAAGAGCCTGTATCACTTGTAAGAGTAAGATTTTTTGCTTTATCTTCATAGAAAACATTCTTAGTTATCTTTCCTTTTTCTGTTTTTAAATTATAAGCAAAATCATCTCCGGAAACTTTTTCTTTTCCTCTTACATATGTAACTTTTTCACTGCTTGTAAAATCTTGTGTTCCAATATTATATTCACCTTTTGTTCCGCTTATCACACTTCCATCTTTAAGACCTGTAATTGTAAAAGGCTCTGTAAGATGAGCAAAACCTGTGCTGTTCATATAATCAAGTTTTTCACTTTTAAACAGATATTCTCCGTTATTTATTTCAGCATCTTTTTCTATTATATAATCTTTTTTCTTGCTGTTAAACAGAATTTTTTCCCCTTTGGCTTTCTCATTTTTTTCTTTTGTTACAAGATTTCCAAAGAATATAACTCCCTCTCCTGTATCGCTGTTATAGTCAAGTTTCTTACCAGCACTTCTATAAAGATTATCTTCATAAGTATAACCTTCATCAAGGTGTATCATTTTATTTTCAGAGTTATAAACAAATTTAGATGCTTCTGCTTTTCTGTCGTTAAAAGTATAGATAACTTTATTGTCTTTTCCTATAAAGTCAGCATCTTTTGTATTTGTATCATAAATCATCTTTTCAGCTTCAACTCTTTCCCCTGCTTTTGAAGTTATAAGGATATTTCCTTCAACATAAAGTTTTTTCTCATCTGTGTTGTAATATCCCTTGTCTCCTCTGAAAGATGTTTCTCCGTTTGTTCCTGTTATTTCTCCAACAATATCTATTACATTATCTCCATCAGGATTTTTTATCTCTTTTGGAAAAATTTCATATCCTCCTGCAGTAATAATAGGATTATCAGGAATTGAAAATCCCTTATTCAAATCATTATACCACATTTTTGTCCCGTTAAGAGTAATTCCGTCATAATTTATTGTAAAAGAATTGAAAAGTTCTAAAAGTTTTTTATCAGAATCATATCTTCCGTTTTTAAATGTTCCTGATATTTCTTTTCCATCTTTATTTTTTGTTTTATATTTTCCATTGTTGCTCAAAGTTATTATTTTATTTTCAGCAGTATATCTTCCAATATCACCGAAAAGTTCAGTATCCCCATTTATTATTTCCACATTTTCTGCAAGGTCAATAAAATCAAATTTGCTGTTTGTCTTAAAATTTTTCCCTTTTATTATAATATTTTCAAGTTTATTTACAGCTTTTACTCCTGCATCTGAAGTAACTGCATCTTTAAGCTGGTCGTAATCTAGTTTTTCTGTAAAAAACTCCCATTCTTCTCCGCTCTTACCTACAATATTATTTTTCAAAAAAAGGTTTCTGGCTGAATCAAGAAGAACATTTTCTCCTGAAAGCACCATATCTTTAAATTTTGCACTGGCTTTTTCAAAATTTGTGTTGTTAGTTTTCAAATCATCAAACTGTTTTGTCGCTTCTATAAAATATCCTGAAGTTTCATAAGCAACATTCGTTGTTTCAACCACTTCTTCAACTTCTTTTATTCCCGGCTCTTCTCTGAAATAATTAAGATATCCCAAAACAATTACCACAGCAAAAATAACAGGGTACAATATTTTCTTTTTCATACTGCCTCCTAATTTAATAACTTTTTAAGTTCATTGAGTTTTATCATAGCGTCCATAGGTGTAAGAGTGTTTATGTCCAATTCACGAAGAAGTCTTAATGTAAGCTCTTCCTCTTTAGAAATATTTTTCTCCTCCTTTTTTGGAATTTCCTCTTTCTTAACCTCTTCCTGTGCACTTGGGGCAAAAAGCATCATCTGTTCTCCCCCAAATTTCTTTTCTATAATATTTTTTCTTTCTTCCAAAACTTTAAGAATTTTTTTTGAGTTTACAAGTATCTCTTTTGGAAGCCCTGCAAGTCTTGCAACCTCTATTCCATAAGATTTGTCAGCTCCCCCTTTAACTATCTCTCTCAAAAATTTTATATCCTTATCGTTTTCTTCAACTTCTATTCTGTAATTTTCAGCCCTATCAAGTTTATCCCCAAGCTGAGTAAGTTCATGATAATGAGTAGCAAATATCGTTTTTGCTCTTATATTATCATGGATATATTCTGATATTGCTGTTGCAATAGATATTCCGTCAAAAGTTGATGTCCCTCTTCCAATCTCATCAAGAATTATAAAAGATTTTTCTGTGGCACTGTTTAAAATATTTGCAACTTCGCTCATCTCAAGCATAAATGTTGACTGCCCTGTCATAAGGTCATCACTTGCACCTATTCTTGTAAATATTCTGTCAACCAGCCCGATTTTTGCATAATCTGCCGGAACATAAGAACCCATGTGAGCCATTATTATAATAAGGGCTGTCTGTTTCATATAAGTTGATTTTCCAGACATATTCGGCCCTGTAAGAATTATAAAGTTCTTTCTGTCATCTAAAATAACTTTATTTTTTACAAATTCTCCGGCTGGAATCAATTTCTCTATTATAGGATGTCTTCCGCCTAAAATTTCAAGTGAAGAGTCATCTGTTATTTCAGGTTTTACATACCCATTTTTTATTGCAACATGAGCAAGATTTGAAACCACATCAAGATATGCAATTTTATATCCTAAATCCTGAAGTGTTTCCCTATATTTTTTTATCTCTTCAGTCAGTTCTTTGAAAAGATAATATTCTAGAGTTTCTATTCTTGTCTTTGCATTTAAAACTTTTTCTTCATAAGTTTTAAGTTCTGGAACAATAAATCTTTCTGCATTTGTAAGAGTCTGTTTTCTGATATAATAATCTGGAACATTTTCAAGATTTGCCTTTGTTATTTCAATAAAATATCCAAAAACTTTATTGTATTTAACTTTAAGCCCTTTTATTCCTGTCTTTTCTCTTTCGTCGCTTTCTATTTTTAAAATATAATCCTTTCCGTGATTTGAAATATTACGAAGTTCATCAAGCTCATTATTATAGCCGTCTTTTATTATTCCACCCTCTCTTATTGAAAAAGGCGGGTCTTCAACTATAATTTTTTCTATCATATTATAAACTTCAATAAGTTTTTCTGCATCAATTTTAAAAAGTTCATGCCCTTGAAGCATTTTATAAAGCTCAAGGCTGTTTCTTATTGACTGCTTAAGAGCTGTTAGGTCTCTTCCGTTTATTGTTTCAAGAACAAGTTTTCCTATAATTCTTTCTATATCATAAATGTCTTTTAATTTTTCTCTTATCTCTTCTCTTAAAAGAACTTCATTTATAAAAAATTCTATATGCTCCTGTCTCTTTTTTATTTTTTCTATATTAAGAAGAGGATTTTTTATTATTTTCTTTAAAAGACGGCTTCCCATGGAACTTTTGCAGTAGTCCAGCACCCATAAAAGAGTTCCGTTTGTGCTTTCTCCTCTCCAGTTTGAAATAATATCAAGATTTTTCTGAGTGGTAAGGTTAAGCTCCATCACCTCTTTACTGCTGCTGTAAACTATTTTTGTAACAGGAAGTTCTTTTCCTTTTTGAAGTTCTACAACATATTTAAGCACCATTCCAGCTGTTTTTATTACAAGCTCCTTATCTCCTATTCCAAAACTTTCAAGAGACTGAACTCCAAAATATTCTGCCAGATATTTTTCGCTGTTTCTTACAACTGTTCCTCTGTGAAGACTTATTCCATCTTTCATTCTGTGGCTTTCAAGCTCTTTTGAAAGAAATTCATAACCTTTATCATCTGTCATTATCTCTTTTGGAGAAATTTTATTTATCTCTCCCAAAAGTTTATAACCAAGATTTCCACCTGTTATTTCAGAAGCTCTGAATTCTCCTGTTGTAATATCCACATAGGCAAGAGCAATTTTTTTATCATCAGCAAGAACTCCAAGAAGATAGTTGTTTACCTTTTCATCAAGATATTCTGTATCTATTATTGTCCCCGGAGTTATAACTCTTATTACATCTCTTTTTACTATTCCTTTTGCAGTTTTTGGGTCTTCCACCTGCTCACAGATTGCAACTTTATAACCTTTTCCAACAAGTTTTGCAATATATGAAGCTGCTGAATGGTATGGAATTCCCGCAAGAGGCACGTCAGTCTTTTTATTTCTCTTTGTAAGAGTAAGCCCTAATTCTCTTGAAGCAGTTTTTGCATCTTCATAGAACATTTCATAAAAATCTCCCATTCTGTAAAACAAAATGCTGTCTTCATAATCGGCTTTTATTTCATTGTACTGTTTCATCATTGGAGTATCATCTAACACCAAGTTACCACCTTCTTAAATTTTCTCCTTAAGTTCTTCCAATATTCTTATAACATCACGATAATCATCACATTTATTTATTGCATTTTTTGCTTCTGCCGACCCTCTGATTCCTTTCAGATACCAGCAGATATGCTTTCTCATTTCATAAATAAATTTATCATTTTCATTGTCTTCTCTGGCTCTTAAAATATGTTTTACTGCCATTTCAATTTTTTCTTTTGGTGTTACAGCAGTTTTCACTTTTCCAAATTCCAAAATCTCTCTTATATCTCTTATAAGCCAAGGATTTCCGCAGATTCCCCTTGCAAGCATAACACCGTCGACACCTGAAAGTTTTATTCTTTCAAGAGCATCTTCTGCTGTAAAAATATCTCCGTTTCCTATAACAGGAATAGAAACTGCTTCCTTTACTTCTTTTATTGTATTCCAGTCAGCTTTTCCTGTATACATCTGCTCCCTTGTTCTTCCATGAACAGTTATATGAGAACATCCGCATTCTTCAGCAATTTTTGCAATTTTTACATACTCTTTTGTTCCTCTGAAACCAACTCTTATTTTTATTGAAAGTTTTGTTTCAGGCTTTAAGACTTCTTTCACTCTCAAAAGAATATTTTTTATATGCTCTGGGTCTGCAAGAAGCCCTGAACCATAGCCGTTTTTTACAATCTTTGCCATTGGACACCCTGCATTTATATCTATCTGCTTAACACCTTTTTCTTCAAGATATTTTGCACTTGCTGCCATCTTTTCAATATCGTTTCCAAAAATTTGGACAGCTTCTCCTTCTCTAAGCCTTAAAAGTTTATTTAAAGTTTTATCATTCATCATCTCCATAGCATTTACACTGACCATTTCAGTGAACACAAGGTCTGGATTAAATTCTTCTAAAATACCTCTGAATGTATAATCCGTCACCCCTGCCATAGGAGCTATATATATTTTCATTTTCTCCTCCGTTTTCTTTTACAGACACTAAACCACAATATAAAATTTTAACATATTTTTCTATATTTTTCAATTACAGAACAAAAAACCGAAAACAAAAATAAATTTGTTTTCGGTCTCTGTTTTTATATTTTATTTTTAATTATGCCTGTGCAAGAACTTCTTTTGCTTTTTTTACAATTTCAGAACTTGTAAGTTTATACTCTTCTTGAAGATAATCAAGAGTTCCAACCTGTCCAAATCTGTCCTGCACACCTACCCTCTTAAGAACTTTCGGGCAGTTTTCAACTAAAACTTCTGCAACAGCACTTCCTAAACCTCCAATAATATTGTGGTTTTCTGCTGTAACAAAACCTTTTGTTTTCTCTGCATATTCTATTATAAGGTCTTTATCTATTGGTTTTATTGTAAACATATCTATAACCGCTGCTGAAATTCCCTCTTTTTCAAGCTCTTCTGCAGCTTTTACTGCTTCCATAACCATAATTCCGCAGGCAATAATAGTTACATCTTTACCATCTTTTACAACTTTTCCTTTTCCTATTTCAAAAGTATCATTTTCATCATAAATCTGATAAGCATTTTTTCTTATTCCGTTGAAATAATGTATTCCATAGATATCTTTTATCTGTCTTAAAATGCTTTTAAACATAAAGCTGTCTGTCATACTCATTACAACTGCATTTGGAATTGTTCTCATAAGTGCAATATCTTCAAAAGATGTATGTGTTCCTCCATTGTGCTGAGCATAAACTCCCGGGTCTGAACCAAAAAGTTTTATATTATTTTTAGCATAAGCCCCTGATAAAAATATCTGGTCAAAGTCTCTTCTTGTTAAGAACGGACTGAATGTATGGACAAAAGGAATTTTTCCTATAAGAGAAAGCCCGCTCGCTGCACCTATCATGTTAGCTTCCATTATTCCGCAGTTTACATAATTTTCTTTACAGCTTTCAGCAAGAGTATTTGTTGAAATAGCTTCAGCAAGATCGGCTTCAAGAACATAAACTCTTTTATCCTCTTCTATCATCTCTTTTAAAGTTGAACTGTATATTTTTCTAAGTTCAACATTTTCTTTTTGAAATTTAGCCATTGTTACTCTGCCTCCTCTTCAAGTTTTGCAATCTCTTTTTTAAGAATTTCTTTCTGCTCATCATTAAATCTTATATGGTGATTAGCTTTTAATTCTTCAAAATATTTAACTCCTTGTCCTTTAACTGTGTCAAGAACTATACAAAGAGGCATATCTTTTTGTTTTTCAAGAGCTTTGTCTATCTCTTCAACAGAAGCTCCGTTTACTCTTACAGTGTCAAATCCAAAACTTTCAAATTTTTTAACAAGGTCAAAAGTTCTGCATATTTCATCAGTTGTTCCGTCAAGCTGTTTTTTATTATTGTCTGCAAAAAGTACAAAGTTATTAAGTTTATTGTGTGCAGCAAATTGAACAGCTTCCCAGCACTGACCCTCGTTAAGTTCTCCGTCTCCCACTATCGAATAAACTTTTCTTGGGCTTTTATCTCTTAAAAGTCCCAGTGCTATTCCTACTGCAGAAGATACTCCCTGTCCAAGAGAACCTGTTGTCATATCCACTCCAGGAGTAAGATTTCTGTCAGGATGGCTTGGAAGAATTGTTCCATTATTATTTAAAGTATTTAAAACTTCCAAATCAAAAAACCCTTTAAGAGCAAGTGTTGAATAAAGAGCAGGTCCTGCATGTCCTTTTGAAAGCACAAGATAATCTCTGTCTGCACATTTTGGATTTTTAGGATCGACTTTCATTTTTGTATATAGGACAGCCAGAGTTTCAACTATTGACATAGCTCCTCCAAGATGTCCAAACCCTCTGTTAAGAAGCATTTTTAATGTTTCTTTTCTAATATTTAATGCAAATTTTTCCATTTCTATATATTTACCCATTTTTTATTCTCCTCAAAACAAAACATCTGTTTAAAAGTTTCTAAGCATCTTTTTCTTTCTTGTCTCTTGGGAAGAAAATACTTATTACTATAAATACTGCAAAAAGAACAATTATAGAATATTTATTAAAGTGGCTTGCCATTCCTCCAAGGATAAATCCTACAACACCAAAGTCAGCATCTGAGAAAGTTGTATTTGCAAATCCTAAATCTCCAAGTATTGGAAGAAGAACAACAGGAACAAATGTTATAAATAATCCGTGAACAAAAGAACCGATTGCAGCCCCTCTTCTTCCACCTGTTGCATTACCAAATACCCCTGCTGTTGCTCCGCAGAAGAAATGAGGAATAACTCCAGGAAGAATAAGTACCCAGTTTAAAGCTCCTAAAATGAAAAGTCCTACGATTCCACCTAAGAAACTGCAAAGGAAACCAAGAAGAACTGCATTTGGAGCATAAGGGAATACCACTGGACAGTCTATTGCAGGTTTTGCATTTGGTACAAGTTTTTGAGAAATTCCTGTAAATGCTGGAACGATTTCAGCAAGAACAAGTCTTACACCTTGAAGAATGATAAATACTCCAGCTGCAAATGTAATTCCTTGAACTATTGCATAAACAAGGAAGTTTTGTCCTCCGCTTACTGTTCCTTCAACAAATTCTGGACCAGCTGCAACAACTGCTATTACATAAAGAATTGCCATTGTAAGAGAAATTGAAATTGAACTGTCTCTTAAGAAACTTAAGTTTTGAGGGAAGTTCATTTCTTCAGTTGATTTAGATCCTTTTCCAACGATAGAACCTATCCAAGCAGAAAGAACATATCCAACTGTTCCAAAATGTCCGAATGCAACTTCGTCCATTCCTGTAATTTTTTTCATTGTCGGGTGAGCTATTGCAGGGAAGAATGCCATTATAAATCCTAAAACCATTGAACCTACAAGGATAAGCATTGTTCCTTCAAATCCTGCAACTGCAAGAATAACAGCTATCATACATGCCATATAAAATGTGTGGTGACCTGTTAAGAAAATATATTTTAATTTTGTAAATCTTGCAATTAAAATATTTACAATCATACCCACAACCATTATAAGAGCTGTAACATTTCCATATGTTTCAAGAGCCATTGCAACTATTGCTTCGTTGTTTGGAACTATTCCCTGAACATGGAAACCAACTTCAAATATTTGACCGAAAGGCACAAGACTTGTAAGAAGAAGACTTGAACCTCCCCCTAAAACTATAAAACCTAAAATTGTTTTGATTGTTCCTTTTATAATATCAGAAACATTTTTCTTTTGACAAACAAGACCTATAAGTGAAATAAGCCCTACCAAAACTGCCGGAACTTTTAAAATATCTAATATAAAACTTAACATATGTAATCCTCCTTTGAAAAATTTATATAATTTTTTTAATTAGATAAGCCCTCTTTTTTTGAACTCTTCTTCTAATTTTTCTTTAATTTCTCCCACTGCTATAATATTTGATAATGCTATTTTGCAAGGAACAGTAACACTTCCTGCAAGGTCTCTTGACATAATAAATATGTCTGCATCTCCAGGTGTTACAGAAGCAAGGTCTGTATGTCCAACTTCAGCTTCTACACCTAATTCTTTTAAAACTTTTTTAATATTCATCTCTAACATAAAACTGCTTCCTAATCCTGATCCACAAACTGCCATTATTTTCATAATAAAACCTCCTAGTTATTTTTAATTATTTTTTTATTTTAAATCAAATTTTCTACTTCCTCAACTGTTTCAGCATTCATAAGTCTTTCTATTTTCTCATCATCACCTAAAAGCTCTGTAAGCTGTTCTATAATATCTATATGTGAATTGCTGTCCTTTGCCGCTAAAACAAACATAAGTTTTACATCTTCTGTGTCCTCTGAAAAGCTGACACCTTTATTTATTTTAAGCAGAGAAAGTGAACTTTCTATTACATTTTCATCTGGTCTTGCATGAGGCATGGCAACTCCCGGAAGAAGTATAATATAAGGTCCAAGCTCTTTTATATTTTTTATTATATTTTCAACATAACCGTATTTTATTTTCCCATTTTTTATAAGAGGCTGTGCTGCTGTTTCAATAGCTTTTTCCCAGTTTTCTGCACTTTCTACCACTTGAATCTGCCCGTTTAAAATATTTTTCATGATACCCCTCCTTTCCTTTTTTCATATCTTATTCTATATTTTTTTATTTTATTTAACAATAGTCTTTTTTGTTCAATTTCAAATTACAATTTCTGACTTCAAATCATAAAATTTATTTTCAAAATATTTTTTTGTATAACAAAAAAAAGAAACCTCTGTAAATTTCTAATTTTTTCAACTTAGAATACATCAGTTTCTTTTAATTTTCTATAAATTATATTAATCTTGTATTGATATATCTTATAACATCTTTCGGATATCTGGCTTTCATTATATTTTCAAAAAACTCATGCCCGAAAATAAGTTCATTAAGGTCTGAAAGAGCTATGAAATGTTCATTCATATCAAAAGATGAAAAAGAAAGTATTATGCTGACTTTTTTATCTCCTGGAAAAATAACAGGTTCTTTTAAAGTTACAAGGCTCATTCCTGTTTTTAAAACTGCATTGTCCGTTTTACTGTGAGGAAGTGCTATCCCCTCGCTTATAACAACATAAGAACCGTATTTTTTTATATTCTCAGCAAGGGAATCCACATATTTTTTTGAAACATAGCCGTTATGCAGAAGAATTTCACCTCCTTTAATAACAGCTTCTTCCCATGTTTCTGCACTTTGATTTAATAAAATATTTTCCTCTGTAAGAATATCTGAAAGCCTTAAATCATTCTGTTCTGTATCATCAACTAATTTATTTTCAAAATAGCCGTTTAAATCTTCAATAAGTTCTTCTTTATTTTCTATAACACAGTTTCTTTCAATTATATTTAAAATTTCTGAAAGGAAAAATCTTTTTTTCTGTCTTGAAAGCTCATATTTATCAAGAACTGCAATATCTTCCTGTGTTAAAACAGAATTTACTTTCACCACAGGAATATCAATTTTGTTTTCTATATTTATAGTGCTTATTATAAGATCAACCCTCTCTTCTTCAAGAGTTTTCTCAAGCATATACCTTGGAATTGTCTGCACAACATTTATTGTATAAATTTCATTAAGCTGCTGCACCAGAAGTTTTGACGTTCCATATCCATGGGCACACACAACAAGAACCCTTTTTAAATCTTTTTCTTTAAATTTGTTTCTGTCGATTGCTCCTTTAAAATATATAGCCAGAAAGGCTGTCTCATCATCTGAAAATTCCACTCCCAGATAATTTTCAATATCCTTTATAGCTTTTTTTGTAAGATAAAATATATTTGGATAGCTGTTAAGCACTTCAGCATATATTGAGTTTTCAAGTTTTATTCTGTTTTTTATTCTGTAAAGTGTAGGCTTTATGTGATTGATTATCTCTTTAAAAAGAATTCTGTCTTTTGAAAGGTCTGTATGAATATTTTTATTAAAAGCCGCTATAAATTTCTTTACAAGAATTTCTATCTCTATCCAGTTTTTGTAATATGACTGTTCAAAATTATAAGTGTGGCTTCCTAAAAAATAATCTGTTATCTGTAAAATCTCATTATGGCAGAATTCTATTTCAAACTCTTTTTCCAAAATATCTTTGAAACTGCTTATACATCTAAATTCCTCTGTATCTGCCAAGAAATTTTGATTTCCTATCTCTTCTAAGAATTTTTCTTTCTTTATTCTCAAAACAGTTATTATCAGATAAACAGCTATTATATTGTAGGCTTCATCTGAGATAACTTTATTCATTTTTTTCTGGACATTGTCTATAAAGGATTTTATCACTTTAAAATCAACACTTTTTATATATTCTTCAATAATTTTTTCTGTTTTAGTCCTTATTTGAGAAGTATCATAAAACATTGAGTTTGAATATCTTTTCAAAAATTTAAGCTGTTCTCTTCTTATATCATTTTCAGTTCCCTCAAGGATAAGCCCCTCTTGGTAAGCTCTTAAAGATATATTATTTTTTGAAAGCTCTTCTCTTAAATATTTCACATCATTTTTTATTGTTGTTCTGCTTATATCAAGTTCCTCACATAATTTTGTAAGATTTATTTTTTCTTTAAACAGAGCTTTAAAAAAGATATAATTTCTTCTTTCATGAGTGTCCATCATGCTTTCTGAGGGAAGATTTTCTGCCTGCTGTGTAAAGTTTTCATATTCCTCAAAAAATATATTTCCCCCAAAAGTTCTTTCAAGAGGTTTCATATTTCTTGATAATAAATAATCATCAATTTTTTCAAGCTCGTAACGAATTGTTCTTTCTGCCAGCTCCAGTGATTTGGCAAGAGATTTTATATTTCCTTTTCCCTCTGACATAGAAAGAATTTTTAAAATACTGCTCCCTCTGTTGCTTAAAGTCATGGCAACACCTCCAAAAAAATGTCCTGTCTAAAATTATAACTAATATTACTATTTTATGCAATATTTCTCCATGTATTTGAATTTCTTAATTATTACAGTCTGTTTTTATCTCATTTTAATTTTATAAAAAAAGCTGTTATAAAATTTAACAAAACTTCACAACAGCCTAAAAATTATTTATTTTTATTTAGAATTAAATTTATAAAATTAAAATCTTAATTAAAAAATTTATGGATTTTCTTGTATAAAAATTTACAAAAAATAAAAAAAGCAAGATTAATATTTATAAACTTGCTTTTTTTATTTCGACTAAAATTATTCAGCATCAGCTGTTTTTAGTACTTGTTTTCCGTTGTAATCTCCACACTCTAAACAAACTCTATGAGGTCTTTTTGTAGCTCCGCATTTTTCACAAGTGATTAATGTAGATGCTGCTAATCCATGGTGAGATCTTCTCATATTTTTTTTAGCTTTTGAAGTCTTTTTCTTAGGTACTGCCATTTTAGTTTCCCCTCCTCACAAATCTTATTTTAATTTTTTATTTTTATATCTAACAACTGTGCCCATCTACTATCCATTCCGTCGTTGCTGTATTTTTGTAAATATGAATTATCTTTACATTCTGGAACGCAGGCAGGATACTGTGGCATTTCTAAAATCATTTCTTCTCTTACAAGTTCTGTAACATCAATTTCATTATTAGCTGCCTCAAAATAATCTTCATCAGTCATTTCAGCAGTCTTAGCCAGAGTTTCCAAATATTTTTCATAGGACTCAGAATCTAAAAATTTACCGTTAAATTCATTTTCACCTAAATCAACTATGATTTCCTCTAAACATCTAACACATTGTGTCTTTATTCTAGCTGAATATTTTCCTTCTATAAAGTATTCATTATTTAACCTCTTAGCTGTTCCTTCAATATGAAGCTCGCCTTCAAGGTCGACACCTTCTAAGCTGGAAACCGAAAAATTAAATTTCACTCTCTCTTTTCCATCAAGTTCTGATAATTTAATTTTCATAGATAGCCCCCTCATGTTATCATACCTAGTTATTCTACACGGTTTTTACTTTCTTGTCAAGTATATTTTCTTAACAAATTCTTACACATTGAATAAGAATTCCATTAAATCTCCGTCCTGAACAACATAATCTTTTCCCTCAACTCTCATTACCCCAGCTTCCTGAGTTCCTTTCCAACCTGAATATTTAATAAAATCATCATAGCTTGCAACTTTTGCTCTTATGAATCCTCTTTCAAAGTCAGTATGGATAACTCCTGCAGCTTTTGGAGCAGTGTCTCCTATATTTATTGTCCAAGCTCTTACTTCTTTTACTCCTGCTGTGAAATAAGTCTGAAGCCCAAGAAGTTTAAATCCTGCTCTTATAAGTCTGTTAAGACCTGCTTCTTCAACACCAAGACTTTCTAAAAATTCTTCTTTGTCTGCTTCTTCCATTTCTTGAAGTTCTTCCTCAACTTTTGCAGAAACTATAACAACTTCTGAATCAAGCCCTTTTGCATATTCTCTTACTTTCTCAACATATTCATTTCCTGCTGCTAAATCATCTTCAGATACATTCGTAACAAATATCATTGGTTTTATTGTTAGAAGCTGATAAACTTTTATAAGTTCTTTTTCTTCATCTGTTAAATCAAGAGTTTTTAAAAGTTTTTCTTCATTTAAATGTGCCTGACATTTTTCAAGTACAGGAACAAGTTTCATAACATCTTTATTTTTTGTAACAAGAAGTTTTTTATTTTTTTCAAGAGCTTTATCTATTGTTTCCATGTCAGCTAAGATAAGTTCCCCGTTTATAACATTTATATCTCTTATAGGGTCTACTCCCCCGCTTACGTGAACAACATTGTCATCATCAAAACATCTTACAACCTGGCATATTGCAGCTGTTCCTCTTATATTTGAAAGGAATTTATTTCCAAGTCCTTCACCTTTTGAAGCTCCTGCAACAAGCCCTGCTATATCCACAAACTCAACAGTTGCCTGAACCACTCTTTGAGGATTTATTATCTTTGCAAGTTCGTCTATTCTCTTATCTGGAACTGTAACCATTCCTACATTTGGTTCTATTGTACAGAAAGGATAGTTTGCAGCCTCTGCTGCCCCAGCCTTAGTTATTGCATTAAAAAGAGTTGATTTTCCTACGTTTGGAAGTCCAACTATTCCTATTCCGATCATTTTATTTTCTGCCTCCCGAAATTTTATTTTACTATAAATTTTATCACACTTATTAATTTTTTTCTACTATTCCTTTTACCTGCATTGAAAAAATTTTTGTAATTTCTGCAGTGAGTTGAACACTAAAATATAAGTGAACCAATAAGTCCAAAAATTATTAACGGTATATTATAATGTAAAAACGTAGGAACACAAGTATCCCAAATATGCTGATGCTGCCCGTCTGCATTAAGACCCGCTGTCGGTCCAAGTGTTGAGTCTGAAGCAGGAGAACCTGCATCTCCCAAAGCTCCCGCTGCCGCAACTAAAACTGCTGTTCCTGCAGGAGTAAACCCAAGACTTACTGCAAGAGGACAGTAAATAACTGCAAGAATTGGAATTGTTCCAAATGAAGTTCCAATACCAAGAGTTACAAAAAGCCCTACAAGAAGCATTACAAAAGCTCCCAAAATTTTATTTGTTCCGATTATTCCAATTACACCTTCTACAAGTTCAGGCACAGCTCCTGTCTCTCTTATTACATTTCCATATCCAGCCGCAACAAGCATTACAAAAGCAATAAATCCCATAAGGTGAAGTCCTCCGTCAAGAGTTTCATCAATATGTTTCCATGGAATAACATTTGTCACTGCCATAAAAATAAGAGCAAATAAAGCTCCAAGAGGAAGCGAACCTGTTTTAAGCTGCACACCAAAAGCTATAACTGCTCCAATAAGTGCAAAAAGATGTTTCTTTTCAAAAGCATAGCTTTCTGAAGATTTATTTTCATCTTCCTTCATCTTATATTCTCTAGGTTTTCTATAACTGAAAAATACAGCTGTAAGAAGACCTAAAAACATTCCAAGTCCTAAAATCCAGTTTACAGAAGATACACCTTCTAAAGTTATAGGTACATTATTTGCGTTAAGCTGGTCTTTTACTATTGTCTGGAATATAAGCCCAAATCCTACAGGGAGAACAATATAAGGTGCCTTAAGCCCGAAAGTCAAAGCACAGGCAACAGCTCTTCTGTCTATTTTAAGTTTATTCATAAGAGTAAGAAGCGGCGGAATTAAAATTGGAATAAATGCTATATGCACTGGTATTAAATTTTGTGATGAGCAGGCAATACCAGCAAGAATAAATATAAGCAGATATTTTTTATCTTTTACTATTCCTGAAATTTTAAGAGCAATTATTTTTGCAAGCCCCGAATTATTAATTGCCACTGCAAGAGTTCCAAGAAGAATATAGCTTAGTGCTGTTTCAGAATTTCCTCCCATTCCGTTTATAAGAATACTCATTGTTTCTCCAAGCCCCATACCTGCAGCCACTCCTGCTATAAGTGCAGATATAAGAATTGCTATTATTACATTTAATTTTAAAAGACACAGCACCATCATAGCTGTTACTGATAAAATTACAGGATTAAAAATCATAACTTCCTCCATCTATTAATATATCAAAATTATTCACACAAACTCTTTAGATTTTATCATCAAATCTGTTTTTTATCAATCAAAAAAACAAAACTTATTTTATATGTTTATTATCAATAATAATTTTTATTTTAAAAAAATATATAAAACTTATGATATAATTAAGGAAGAATTTTAAATGAGGAGACAAATATTATGAAATTAGCAGATTCTCACTGCCATATTAATGACAGTAAATTTGACGAAGACAGAGAAGAAGTTTTTAAAAGAGCTGAAACAGAGCTTGAATTTATTGTAAATATAGGAAATGATTTAAAAACATCTGAAGAAAGTATAAAGTACAGCGAAAAATATCCTTTTGTTTATGCTGTAGTAGGAGTTCATCCTACAGATATTTCAACTTATAACGATGAAGTTGAAAAAAGAATTGAAGATCTTTCAAAACATGAAAAAGCAGTTGCAATAGGAGAAATAGGGCTTGATTATTATTGGATGGAAGATGAAAAAGAGGTACAGAAAGAAGGATTCAGACGTCAGATGAAACTTGCTGAAAAAGTGGGGCTTCCTGTGGTTATCCATTCAAGAGATGCAATGGAAGATACAATTAATATTTTAAATGAATTTCCTGATGTAAAAGGGGTTTTCCACTGTTATCCCGGTTCTTTTGAAAGTGCAATGCTTGTTCCTAAGGGATATGTTTTTGGAATAGGAGGAGTTCTTACATTTAAAAATGCAAGAAAAACTGTTGAATTTATTGAAAAAATAGATTTATCAAGAATTGTTATTGAAACAGACTCACCTTATCTTACACCTTCTCCATTCAGAGGAAAAAGAAATGAGCCTGTATATGTAAAATATGTGGCTGAAAAAATTGCAGAGATAAAAAATATTTCTGTTGAGGAAGTTATAAGAATAACTACAGAAAATGCAAAAAAGATTTATAACATAAGATAATGGTTGTTCATTTTCTTTGTACAGTCAAAGAAAAGAAAAGGAGTGCATTGTGAATTTCTGGGGAATAGGAAACGATATTATAGAAATAAAACGTATTGAAAATGCTGTCAAAAAAGAAAATTTTGTAAAAAAAGTTTTTACTGAAAAAGAAATTGAATATATAATTTCAAGAGGGGAAAGAGCTGAAACATATGCAGGAAAATTTTCTGCTAAAGAAGCTGTTTCAAAAGCTCTTGGAACAGGGGTAAGAGGTTTCTCCCCAAATGATATTGAAATTTTAAATAATGAACTTGGAAAACCTTATGTAATTTTTAAAAACAGCATAGCAGATTTTAATGATAAATATTTTGTGGATATTTCTATTTCACACTGCAGAGAATATGCTGCAGCTGCAGCAATAATTTTTAAAAAATCGGAGAGTTAATATGGATATATTAGAACTGAAAAGAGAATTTCAGACTTATAAAGAAAAAATAAGCGGAATAAAACAGACTGTAAAACTTGAAGAAAGAGAAAAAACAATTGAAGAACTTGAAAAGAAAACAACAGAGGACGGATTCTGGAACGATAAAAAAGAAAGCCAGTCTGTTATAAAAAAAATAAATGAAAATAAAGACCTTATTAATGAGTATAAGCAGATTGAAAATATGTACCATGATGAAGAAGTTTTAATTGAATTTGTTGATATGGGAGAGGAAGATTTTGTTGCTGAACTTGAAGAAAAACATAAAAAACTTGCCCATGAAATTGATACACTTGATGTAAAACTTCTTTTAGACGGAAAATATGACGGGAATAATGCAATTATAACAATACATTCAGGTGCAGGGGGAACAGAGGCATGCGACTGGGTTGATATGTTATACAGAATGTATTCCAGATGGTTTTCTGAAAAAGGATATAAAGTGAGCCAGCTTGATTTTATGCCGGGAGATTCTGTGGGAATAAAATCAATCACTCTTCTTGTTGAGGGAGTTTATGCTTATGGATATCTTAAAGCTGAAAAAGGTGTTCACAGACTTGTAAGAATTTCTCCTTTTGATGCCAACAAAAAAAGACATACTTCTTTTGCTTCTGTTGACGTTCTTCCTGAAGTTGATGAAACTGTTGAAGTAGAAATAAATCCCGGAGATTTAAGAATTGATACATATAGAGCCGGAGGAGCTGGAGGACAGCATGTAAATATGACAGATTCCGCTGTAAGAATAACACATATTCCAACAGGAATTGTAACTACCTGCCAGCAGGAACGTTCTCAGCTTTTAAACAGAGAAAAAGCAATGAAAGTTCTTCAGGCAAAACTTCTTGATTTAGAAATTAAGAAAAAGGAAGAAGAGATGAAAAAACTTCAAGGAGAACAGACTGATATAGGCTGGGGAAATCAGATAAGATCATATGTTTTCCAGCCGTACACAATGGTGAAAGACCACAGAACAGGGTGTGAATCTGGAAATATAAGAGCCGTTATGGACGGAGATATTGATGATTTTGTAAACGCTTATTTAAGATGGATAAAAAGATAGAAAAAAAATATAAAATATGTTAAAATTTAACTTAGAAAATTAAAAATATTGGGGGTTAATAAATAAATGGAAAGAAAAGTAAGAACAAGGGTAGCTCCATCTCCTACTGGAGATCCTCATGTTGGAACAGCTTATATTGCAATGTTCAATATTGCTTTTGCACATGTAAACAACGGAGAATTTATTTTAAGAATAGAGGATACTGACCAAAACAGATATACTGAGGGATCTGAGCAGATGATATTTGACTCACTTAACTGGCTTGGACTAAATTGGGCAGAAGGTCCTGATATCGGCGGACCTGTTGGACCTTACAGACAATCTGAAAGATTTGGAATTTATGGAGACTATGCAAGAATGCTTGTAGAAAAAGGTGAAGCATACTACTGTTTCTGTACTCCTGAAAGACTTGACAACTTAAGAGAAAGACAAAAAGCTATGAAAAAAGCTCCTGGATATGACGGACACTGCAGAAGCCTTACTAAAGAAGAAATTGAAGCTAAACTTGCAGCAGGAGAACCATATGTTATAAGACTTAAAATGCCTTATGAAGGTGAAACTGTAATCCATGACAGATTAAGAGGAGACATTGTTTTTGAAAACAGCAAAATAGACGACCAAGTTTTATTAAAAGCTGACGGTTTCCCTACATATCACCTTGCAAACGTTGTTGACGACCACTTAATGGGAATCACTCACGTTATAAGAGCTGAAGAATGGATTTCTTCTACTCCTAAACATATTCAATTATATAAAGCATTTGGTTGGGAACAGCCTGAATTTATCCATATGCCTCTTTTAAGAAACAGCGACAGAACAAAAATCTCTAAAAGAAAAAATCCTGTTTCATTAAACTGGTATAGAGATAACGGATATTTAAAAGAAGGATTATTAAACTTCCTTGGACTTATGGCTTACTCATTCAAAGATGGAAAAGAAATATTCAGCTTACAAGAATTTAAAGATACATTCAACATTGACAACGTTTCTCTTGGAGGACCTGTATTTGACCTTGTAAAACTTGGATGGATAAACAACCAGCACATGAGAATGAAAGATTTAAAAGAACTTACTGATCTTGCTGTTCCATTCTTCAGAGAAAAAGGATTTGTTGGAGAAACTTTAACAGAACATGAAAGATATGCTCTTGAAAGAATAGTTGAAATTTTAAGAGAACATGCTCACACTTTAAAAGAAATCGCAGAAGAATCTGAAGTTTACTTTAAAGATGAATACACTCTTCCTGAAATAACTGAAGAGATGGACAAAAAAGAAAGAAAAGGAATCGAAAGATTATATAACGGTATCCAAGATGAAACTGGTAAAAAATCTATAAGATTATTCCTTGAAAAAATAGAAGCATTCCCTACTGAAGATATTCCTTTAGAAGATGCTAAAAAACTTCTTACTGATACTCTTGAAGAAATCGGAGAAGGACCAGGAAAAGTTTATATGCCGTTAAGAGCAGTGCTTACAGGATTACCTAAAGGTGCAGACCTTTACAACCTTATCTCTATAATCGGAAAAGAAAGAACTGTTGGAAGATTAAAGAGAATGATGGCATTATACAATATTTAGTTTTAAAATAAAAATAGGGGCTATTGTAGAGATAGCTCCTTTTTACTATATTTTATTTTGTTAAGGAGAGAATTTATTCATGACAGACAGCAGAATTTTTTTTGAAAAAGCTTTTCCCTTTTGGGATAAGATAACAGAGAAGGAACAAAAAACTATTTTGGATAACAGCTCCCTTAAAAAATTTTCAACAGGAGAAATTATCCACGATTCTACAGAATGCACAGGAATCCTTGTGGTGAAAACAGGTCTTGTGAGAGTATACATGCTTTCATCAGAGGGAAAAGAAATCACTCTTTACAAACTTAATCCTTATGAAGTGTGTGTTCTTTCAGCTTCATGTATTCTTGCAAATATCAATTTTGATGTTTTTATTGAAGCGGAAAAAGAGAGTGAAGTATATATTATAAGCCCGTACAAATATAAAGAAATTAAAGACCATAATATTATCGTAGAAAGTTTTACAAACAGTGTTATAAACCAAAGTTTTTCTGATGCAATGTGGATTATGGAGCAGATTCTTTTTATGAGCTTTGATAAAAGGCTTGCAATCTTTCTTTTAGAGCAGTCTGTTTCTGCAAAAACAGATACACTTAATCTTACACACGACTATATTGCAAAAAATATGGGAACTGCAAGGGAAGTTGTTTCAAGAATGTTAAAATATTTTCAGACTGAAGGGATTGTTTCTCTTTCACGGGGAACAATTACAATTACAGATAAAAATAAATTAAAAAAACTTATATAAACAAAAAAATTAAAGGGGCTGTTGCAAATTGATGATTTTCAATCATTAATTTGCTCAGCTCTTTTT
>UQJY01000015.1 GCA_900541465.1 uncultured Fusobacterium sp.
TGAAACGAACAATATAAATAAAAAATATTTTCACGGTATAAAATTTTATTTTTACTAAATCTAAATTATTAATGTTTTTCTTTAATAAATCCTTGTTTATAAGCATTTAATAAATCATACAAATCATCTATCTGTTCTTGAAGTTTTGTACCAATATCTGTATCCTTAACTCTTTTTCTCTGAAGAACTCTTTTTACAATTCTTGTTGATGAGTGGATATCCATACATTTTTCAATAGCACTTTTTACATCTTGGAACGGCTCATGTGAAACAAGTTTTAATCCGTAAGAGTTATATATCAATGTATAACCTGCAAGCCCTGTTTCAGACTGGTATGCCTTTGAAAATCCTCCGTCAATAACAATAAGTTTGCCGTCAGCTTTTATAGGGCTTTCTCCTTTTTTCTCCTTAACAGGAACATGACCGTTTACAATATGAGAAATTTCAGGATTAAGACCAAATTCCTTAAATATTTTATGAATAAAGTTTACATCTTCATAAAAAGAATAATATGGGTTTTTAACTTCTTTGTGAAGTGTTTTATCATTTGTAAAATATCTTTCAAAAGTTTTCATTGCATCTTTTCCAAAAAGTGGTGAATATGGCCCGCACCATAGATACCACATATAATCAATGGCTCTTTCTTTTCTCTCTGGGTCTGTTTTGTTAAAATATCCTTCTCTGCACACTCTGTCCAGCTCTTCAAGATATTTTTTTCCAGAAAGAGTTTTTCCACAGATATTTACTTTTACAAACTCTTGATTTTCATCAACTGGAATACACCCGTGGAAAAGAAGATTTGAATTATATTTTAAAAACATACTTCCCTTTGCAAAAAGAAATTTAACATGCTTTTGAAGTTTTTCACTATGAACAAAACTTTTCTTAAGCTTGTGTATAATTTCTCTCTCTTCAGGAGTAAGCTCCAATGGATTTTTCGGGTCAACTGTAGGAAATTTTGTATCTGTAAGAGGATAATCAACTCCGTCTATATGAACAGTTCCCTTTTCAAAATCAATTTTATCCAGTAAAATTCTATGTTCCATATTAAAAATAGGATTTTTCTTTATTATTTCAGCTTCTATTTTAAATTGAATTATAGTTATTGCCTTATGAATTTTACTCATAAGAGAATCATTCTTTTTGTTGCGGCTGTCTTTTGGAATAAACTGAGTGCAGTTATCATCAGCATAAGTGTCCATAGCAAAAGTTGCAAGAGGAAGAAGATTTATTCCGTAAACATCTTCTAATATATCTGTGTTTGAATATCTGCTGCATATTCTTATTACATTTGCAATAGCTGCCTTATGTCCTGCTGCTGCATTCATCCATAAAATATCATGGTTTCCCCACTGAATATCAACATTGTGATAATTCATAAGTCTGTCCATAATTTTATGAGGAGCAGGTCCTCTGTCATAAATATCCCCCACAATATGAAGAACATCAATAGTAAGTCTTTGAATAAGTTCAGAAATTGCAATTATAAATTCCTTGGCTCTGTCAAGCTCTATAATTGTATTTATAATATTTCTCACATATTCTTTTTTATTGTATGAAAATTCTTTTTCATGAAGAAGTTCCTGAATAATATATGAGAAATCTTCAGGAAGAGCTTTTCTAATTTTTGAAGCTGTGTATTTTGAACTTACAACCTTGCACACCTGAACCAGACGAAGAATTGTAACTCTGTACCAGCTGTCCATGTCTGTTCCCATTTCCTGAATAAAATTTATTTTTTCTTCAGGATAATAAATAACTGTTGCAAGCTGTTTTTTAAATTTTTCTTCAAGGGTATCCCCAAAAATATCATCTATTTTATCTTTTATAACTCCAGAACCATTTCTAAGTACATGGTTAAAAGCCTGATATTCTCCATGTATATCTGTTAAAAAATGTTCTGTCCCTTTAGGCAGATTTAATATAGCTTTTAAGTTTATTATTTCAGTTGTTGTGCTTCCTATTGTTGGAAATGATTCTGATAAAAGTTTTAAAAACTTTAATTTGTCGTCCATACTTTTCCTCCATCACTTTTCATACTTTTTTAGTATTATTAAATTATATCATATTAGTCAGAAAAGGCATAACTCTTTTTAAAATAATAAAATAGAAATTTTAATTCATTAAAAATGAAAGATAATTAATTTTTAATGCAGTTTTTTTCAAAATATTGAAATTATTTTTTATTTTTTACAAACTAAAACGGCATGGAAATCCATGCCGTTTATATCTGTTTTCACAGTTTATTTTCTATTTTGCATATTCAGTAGCTCTTGTTTCTCTTAAAATTGTAACTTTTATCTGTCCAGGATACTGCATTGTTTCCTCAATTTTCTTAGCTACTTCTCTTGCCATTACAGCTGCTTCGTCATCACTTACAACATCAGGATTTATTATAATTCTGATTTCTCTTCCTGCTTGAATTGCATAAGATGATTCAACACCTTTAAATGATTTTGCAATCTCTTCAAGAGATGCAAGTCTCTTTAAGTATGATGAAAGTGTTTCCATTCTTGCTCCAGGTCTTGATGCAGAAACAGCATCTGCAGCCTGTACAAGAATTGATTCAACAGTAGAATATTCCACTTCATTATGGTGAGCCATAACAGCATTTATAACATCTTCATGTTCTCCGAATTTCTTTAAGAATTCTCCACCGATAAGAGCATGTGAAGATTCAATTTCATGGTCTAAGACTTTACCAATATCGTGTAAAAGTCCTCCTCTTTTTGCAAGTTCTGCATCTGCTCCAAGTTCTGCAGCAAGATTAGCAGCAAGTCTTGCAACTTCTATTGAGTGAACTAAAACGTTTTGACCATAACTTGTTCTGTATTTAAGTCTTCCAAGTGTTTTTACTATTTCAGGGTGCATTCCTTGAATTCCAACTTCTATTAAAGCCTGTTCTCCGGCTTCAAGTATATCTTTTTCTATTTCTTTTCTTGATTTATTTACAAGTTCTTCTATTTTTCCCGGATGAATTCTTCCATCAGAAATTAATTTTTCAATGGCTCTTCTTGCCACTTCTCTTTTTACTCCATCGTAGCTTGATAAAACTACTGCTTCTGGAGTATCGTCAATTATAATATCTACACCAGTAAGAGATTCTATTGTTCTTATGTTTCTTCCCTCTCTACCGATTATTCTTCCTTTCATCTCATCATTAGGAAGATTTACAACTGAAACTGTTGAATCAACTACATATTCTGATGCAGCTTTTCCAATTACAGTTGAAAGTATTCTTTTTGAAATATCTTCTTTTGTTTCTTTTAATTTTGCTTCAAATTCTCTTATTGCAACAGCTGTTTCATGTGTTAAGCTGTCTCTTAATTTTGAAATAAGCATTTCTTTTGCTTCTGATTTTGAAAGTTCTGATATTCTTTCAAGTTCAACTTCCTGCTTTTCTATAAGAGCTTGAACTTCTTCATTTTTCTTTTCAAGTTCTCCTCTTGTTTTTTCAAGTTCAATAGATTTAGCTTCTATTTTTTCAAGTTTGTTGTCAACACTTTCTTCTTTTCTTGTAAGCCTAAGTTCTTTTTGAAGAACTTCATTTTTAGCTATTTTTATTTCTTTTTCTGCTTCTTCTTTCATTTGATATACAGTTTCTTTTGCCTTAAGCTCTATATCTTTTTTTAGTATTAATGCTTCAGATTCAGCATTTTTTATAATTTCTTTTGCTTTTATTTTAGCCTTAAGTTTTTCATCTTCTGTATCTCTTAATTCCTGTATTTTTTTATCTATAACAGATTTCTTGTACAGCATGGCAAACACTATACATAATCCGATTACTGCAAGTCCTATTCCTAATATATAACTCATAATTTTCCGTCCTTATTTTATTTTTTATTGTAGCTTTCAACAGCTTCTTCTTCACTCTCATATATTTCAAATATTTCATCAAGACCTATCATTTCAAAAATTCCTTTAATGTGGTCATTTAATTTAACAAGTTTTATATCTCCGTCCATGTCTTTTACAAGTTTTAATTTTCCTCTTAAAATTCCCATAGCAAGACTGTTTATGTGAACAAGATTTTCAAAATCTATAATAAAATATTTTGTTCCATTTTCCATTTCTTTTGTGATTTTATCTTTTAGTCTTGGAGCAACTAAAGCGTCTAATTCTCCTTCAACTTTCATTATAACTATTTCACCATTTCTTGTTTCTATTATATCAAAATTTGTATCCATAACTTTTTAACAAACCTCCTTAATTTTTTTCTCCACTTTAAATTTTGTCCCGTTTACTTTTTTTTCAATTTTGAAGCTGTCTGACATACTTCGTGCAATACGAAGCCCCATTCCTCCCTCTTCTTTACTCATTTTACTTTCATCAAATCCGACACCGTTATCTTCAACCACAAGTTTTATAATGCTCCCCTCTTTTTCTATGGTAATTATAAGTTCTCCCGGCTGATACTGGTAGCCATGCTCCACAACATTAGTTGCCAGTTCATCTGTAATGGTTAAAATTTCCATTATATTACGTTCTTCGACCTTATGAAGAGTCAAATAAGTTCTGATTAATGTCCTGATAACAGAAAGATTTTCCAAAGCTGAAGAAAGGAGAATTTTTATTTCATTTTTATTCAAAATATCACCTTCCGTCTTTAATTTCTATTATACTCCATTTTTTATTACTCAACTTATAATAAAACTGAAAATATTCAACCTGATCTCTGAAAATAACAGCTGCTGTATTTGAAGCAGTATTCTTATAAAGTTTCGGCTTTGAAATCATTATTTCAAACTCTGAAAAATCAATTTTCTTTATTTCTGAAATAATTTTTCTGTTTGCAAAACTGTCATTAAAATACATTTCCAAATTTGTAAAATTATTGCTTTTTAAATCAAATTTCAACTTTTCAATCATTTTTTCCAAATTTGATTTTTCTTTTATTTTCTCCTGCAATAAAATTTTATATTTTTCTGTAATTTTCATTTCTACAGGGTTTGATTCACTTTCAAGAAGTGAATTCAATTTATCTAATTC
Source organism: uncultured Fusobacterium sp. (assembly GCA_900541465.1). Classification (GTDB taxonomy): domain Bacteria; phylum Fusobacteriota; class Fusobacteriia; order Fusobacteriales; family Fusobacteriaceae; genus Fusobacterium_B. The sequence goes on from UQJY01000015.1 coordinate 4,990, forward strand.
CCAGTTATTTAAAAGTATTTCATATTTTTTTTCTGCATTTTTTTCATTGCTTTTTAAATTTGAGCATGAAACAAATAACAGTAAAGTCAGCAGAATTATTATTTTATTTTTCATAAATTCTCCTACAAACCTTTGATTTATGATACCATAAGAATTGCTTTTTATCAAGTTAATTCTTGGTGGTCCATGGCTTTATACTGCTCTATTATTGTTTTTAATATTTCATTTTCTGATTGCTTTTCCAAATCAAACCATAAATATCCGCTGTCATTGTTAAACCAAGTCATCTGTCTTTTTGCATAGTGTCTTGAATCACGTTTTATAAATTCAACAGCAGTTTCTAAAGAAATTTTTCCTTCAAGATAATCTATAAGCTGTGTATAACCTATTATATTTATTTTTTTTAAAATTTCTCCACCATATTTTTTATAAAGAGCTGTAACTTCGTCAAGAAGCCCTTCGTTCATCATTATATCAACTCTTTTATCTATCCTTTTATAAAGAATTTCTCTGTCTCTTGTAAGGCAGACTTTTAAAAAATCATAATTATTATTTTTTACATTTTCTTTTGAAAGAACAGAAAACTTTTTCCCTGTCATAAGGCAAACTTCAACAGCTCTTTCCACTCTCTTTTTATTATTTTTGTGAATTTTTTCTGCTGCTTCCGGGTCTAACTCTAAAAGTTTTTCATAAAGTTCGTCCACAGAAAGAGCCATAAGCTCATCACGAAGTTTTGAATCGTTTTCTGGAAGAGAGGAAAGCCCGTTCACAACAGAATTTATATAAAGTCCTGTTCCTCCTGTAAGAATAACTGCTCTTCCCTCTTTTTCTTTCTGAGCTAAAATTTTATCAACAGCTCTCTGATATTCTCCCACACTGTATTTTTCTCTCGGCTCTAAAACATCAAGCATATAATGTTTTATACCATTCATTTCACTTTCTTTTATCTTTGCTGTTCCTATATTCATCTCTTTATATACTTGAGCAGAATCACAGGAAATTATATCAGCATCTAAAATCTTTGCAAGTTTAAGAGACAAGTCAGTTTTTCCTACACCAGTAGGACCTGCAAGAACTATTCCTTTCATAAAACTCACCTGCTATTCCACAAAGTCAAATTCAACATCAACTATTCTTATTGTATCTCCGTCTTCTACACCTGCATTTCTTAATGCCTGCTCCATTCCAAGATTTTTCAACATATGAACAAATGTGATTACAGATTCTTCATCATAAGTGATTACATATTTTGAAAGAATTCCGTCAATCATAGCTCCCTCAACATTATACACTCCGTCTTCATCTTGAGTGATAACAAAATCAGGTTTATCGCTCTTTTGAGATTTTATAACATCAAGAACATCCTCCTCTTCCTCAAGAGGCTGTCTTTCAATACTTTCAAGAATCTGCCATGTATCATTTATAACTTCTTTTATTCCATCTTGAAGAATTACAGAAATAGGATATACTTTTGCTCCTCTTTCCTCTACATATTTTTTAAATTCTTCATATTTATCCATTTCCCATAATAAATCCATTTTATTTGCAAGAACAAGCTGTTTTTTGTCAGCAAGTTTTGAACTGAATTTTCTAAGTTCCTCATTGATTTTGTTGTAATCATCAATAGGATCTCTTCCTTCCATTCCAGAAACATCAACAATATGATAAATCATTTTACATCTTTCAATGTGTCTTAAGAATTTATCTCCAAGACCTACACCTTCGCTTGCTCCTTCAATAAGTCCCGGAATATCAGCAATAACAAATGATTTTCCTTCCCCGACTCTTATCACTCCAAGTTTTGGCTCAAGAGTTGTAAAGTGATATGCTCCAACTTTTGATTTTGCAGCTGAAACTATATTAATAAAGCTTGACTTTCCAACTGACGGATATCCAACAAGAGCAACGTCAGCAAGAAGTTTTAATTCTAATTTTACTCTTACTTCTGCTCCCTCTCTTCCTTTTCCTGCCATTTTAGGAGCTTTTCTCACAGAGTTTTTAAAACGTTCGTTTCCTGCTCCCCCTTTTCCTCCTCTTAAGAAAACTCTTTCCATGTTTGGAACGTTAATATCAAGAAGAAGTTTTCCTGTTTCTGCATCTCTTACCTGAGTTCCAACAGGAACTTTTATTACAAGATTTTCTCCATTTTTTCCAAAACATCTTTTTTTAGCTCCATTTTCTCCATTTTGAGCTGCAAATTTCTTTTTAAATTTGAAATCAACAAGAGTATTTATATTTGGGTCTCCCACAAATATAACATCTCCTCCATTTCCTCCGTCTCCTCCGTCAGGACCTCCGAACTGGATATATTTTTCTCTTCTGAATGTGGCTGCTCCATCGCCGCCGTTCCCAGCTTTTACAGTGATTACTACCTCATCTATAAACATTATACACTCCTTATTTTTCTAATTTTTTTATATTTATATATGAATTGGCAAAATTGCCTCATAATATTATATCATTTTTTATTATTTATAGATATTATTTTTTAAATAATTAAAAAAGGGCAGCTTTTACACTGCCCATAAAATTTTTTTATTTTTCTAAAGTTGGTTCAATGTGTCCGTAGTTTCCGTTTCTTTTCTTGTAAACTACGTTCATTTCTTCTGTGTCACAGTTAAAGAATACATAGAAGTCTTTTCCCATTGCTTCCATTTGAAGAATAGCTTCTTCAAGATTCATTGGTTTAGCTTCAAGGGCAACTTGTACAACTTTTTTAGTTGCTTCAGCTGATACTGTGTTAGTAACAGGGTCAAATTTAAAAGTTCTGTGAGATACAACATCTTTGTTGTCTCTTAATTTCTCTTTGTATTTTTTAATTTGTCCTTCAAGAACACTTGAAACTTTATCTAATGCTACATATAAATCATTTTCAGTAGAAACTGCTTTTAATATATTTCCATTAGCATTTGCTATTACTTCCGCTGTATGAGATGGTCCTTTCTTTAATTTAACTGCTGATAAAGTTACTGTTATGTCTCCAAGATTGTCGAAATATTTTTCTAATTTCTCCATTCTTTTAACAGCATAATCGTTTATTGGGTCTGTTATTACTAAGTGTCTTCCTAATACTGTAATTTTCATAAAACATCACTCCTTGCTTACTGTCAGTTAAACCTGAAAGTATTTCTTGTGTTACTTATATATTCGCCGCCTGTTTAAAATTTCCTTTTTTTTGTAAAAAAAATTTTCGTCAATTAGTATATATTATTCTTCTGATACCAACTTTCCGCCTCTTAAATAATATTTTTTATCAGTAATATTTGAAAGTTCTCTCGAATGGGTAACAACTATTATCGTCTGTTTCTTTTCGACATTTATTCTTTTAAAAAGATTATGAATATTGTTGCTTGTTTCTTCATCAAGATTTCCTGTAGGCTCATCTGCAAGAAGAATTTCAGGGTCGTTTATCAAAGCCCTTGATATTGCAGCTCTCTGCTTTTCCCCGCCAGAAAGTTCACTTGGCTTATGATGAAGTCTTTCACCTAATCCCACTTCCTCTAATAATTTTTTTGCTTTTTCTTCAGCTTTCTTTTTATCTTCCCCTTTTAAAAGTGCCGGAAGCATTACATTTTCAAGAGCTGTAAATTCTGGAAGAAGATAATGAAACTGAAAAACAAATCCAATCTTTTTATTTTTTATCTCATCAATATCTTTTTCGTTTCCTCTGTCAATTTTCTTTTCTTCAATAAAAATTTCCCCATTATCTATTGAATCAAGCATACCGATAACGTTTAGAAGAGTTGATTTTCCAGAACCCGATTTTCCTAAAATTGAAATAAATTCACCCTCAGAAACTTTCAAATCCAAATCTTTTAAAATATGAATGTTTTCTGTTTTACCTTTATAAATTTTATTTATTTTTCTAAGTTCCAAAGCTGTTTTATTCATGTCTTAAAGCCTCCATAGTTTCCATTTTTCCTGCTCTGTATGCAGGGAATACACTTGAAAGAAAAATTATTATTATATTTACAAATATTATCGTAATTATTTCTTTCAAAGAAAGTTCCACAGGAATTTTTGTAAGATAATATATATTTGTTATTCCTGAAATAGAAAAATTTTCTACATACCATAAGATAGAAAGAGAAAGAACTGTTCCTATAACTATTCCAATTCCCCCTAATGCCATCCCCTCAAAAAGAAAAATCCTCATTATTGTTTTTTTAGGAAATCCCATAGCTCTCATAATTCCAATATCTTTTATTTTTTCTCTCACAAGCATATTCATAATAACCCACACAACAAATCCTGCTATTACAACAATAAGAGAAAATACAACTATCATCACTGTTTTTTCAAGAGCAAGTGCTGATAAAAGATTTCTGTTCTGGTCTCCCCAAGTTCTGCTTAAAAAACCATATTTATTAAATATTTTGTCTGCAACTTCTTCTGCTTTATATGGATTAAAAAGTGTAACTTCAAGGCTTGTTACATTATTTTCATCAAGATACAAAAGATATTGAGCTGTTGCAAGAGGAATTATAACCATATTCACATCATAATCATAATATCCGCTTTCAAAAACTCCCCCTATAACAAGTGGAAGTTCTTGATTTTCTGGTGAAACAAGAGTTATCTTATCCCCTATTTCTGCCCCAAGCTGATTAAAAAGTTCTTTACCTATAAGAATTGTGTTTTTCTTTTTTGGATTCATTTCTCCGTAAACAATTTTATTTTTCAGTTCCAAACCTTTTTCAGCTTTTTCAAAATCAAGCCCGTCAACTTTTACTCCAGATACATGAGTGCCGTAAATTCCTGTGTATTTTATTATACCTTGAGTTGAAACTTTTGGAATTACACCTTTTACCCCGTCTATCTTTTCCAGTTTTTCAGCAAGATTTTTATAGTTGTCCTCTCTTTCAATATCTGGTACTGAAACATGGCTTCCCATTGAAAGAATACTGCTTATCATATTTTTATCAAGTCCGTTTGCAATCCCTATAGACACCATAAGAACTGTAATTCCTATTGTTATCCCAAGTATTCCTATAAGACTTTGTTTTTTCTTTTCAAATATATGTTTTTTTGCAATAAAAAATTCAAGCATATCTGCTCCTTTATGTATTTTAATTTTTGTGCTGATAATTTTATTATATTTTTATACAAATATAGTATCATTCACCTTTTTAATTGTAAAGAAATAAAAAAAATCAAGTGACAAAATGTCATAAGGGTCATGACAAGTTGTCACTTGACCTCATGACAACTTGTCAGGTCAAAGATTATTCTATAATAGATTCTTCTATAGGAGATAATATAATAATACACACATAGCAAAATTATTGTGGAGCAGTTTTTCTGAAAAAAAAGAACTGATACAAAATCTGCATCAGCTCTTTCTATTTTCAAATAATTATTTTCCCTGCTCTCTTAAACTTTCTTCATATGCTTCAACTGCGTCCCAGCCGTTTATTCTTAAGAATAATGCTCCTGTTTTCGGGTCGATAAGAAGTCCGTGAACAGCAACATCTTTTGGCATAAGAGGGTGATTTCTTACTTTTTCAACACTTTCAATCAAAGAAATTTCTACAGAATCAAATCCGTAAAGCCATTTGTTGACTTTTATTCCTGCATTGCTTAAAGTGTCAATAGTTTCTTTTGAAATTCCTCTGTCAATCATCTTTTGAATAGTTTTGCTTGGATCTATCCCGCTCATTCCGCAGTGGAAATGCCCGACAATATAAACTTCTTTTACATCAAATTCATAAACACAGACAATTATACTTCTCATAGCACTTCCAAATGGGTGAACTATAACTCCCCCCGCATTTTTTATAAATTTTGCATCTCCGTTTCTAACATTCATAGCTTTTGGAAGAAGTTCTGTAAGTCTTGTGTCCATACATGAAACAACAACCATTTTTTTATCTGGATATTTTGTTGTTCCAAATGCTTCATACTCTTTATCTTCAACAAATTTTTTATTGAATGATAATATTTCTTCTAAATTTTTATTTTTTTCAACCAAATCAAACACCTGCCTTTAAACTTTTTATCATGATTTTGTTATAAAAAATTATTCTTTGTTCTTTTAGAGAATTATTCTTCCCTTTCTGGTATTAATCTTACTTGAATACAGTTAGTTTTGTCAATAATTTTTTTGAATATAGGTTTTAATTTTTCCTCTGTCATACTTTCTTCAAAAACTTTTGGAGAATAAGGCTCATACCTATCACCTTTTTTTAGTTTCTTTCCAAGATAATTAAACCAGTAGCCGTTCTGTTTCTGGCTGTCCTCATATACAATTTTATAATTTTTGACAACACTTTCAAGAGAAGATTTTTTTATCTCTCCCTCTGCAAGTTTTTCAGTTTCTCTTTTAACAGCCTCTGTTATTTCATCTGCTCTTTTTGGGTCAGTAGAAAATTTTATCACAAGGTAGCCGTTTTCATTTTCATTCATAAATATTTTCGGAGAGATTCCATAAACTCCCCCAAGTTTTTCCCTCACTTCATCAATAAGATTTATTCTTAAAATATCTTCAAAAGTTTTTGCCTTATATATATTTTCTTGAGAATATTCTATCTTCACTGGATAATAAAGTGTAACCTTTACTTTTTTATCTACACCTTTTATAACTTCCTCTTTAATTTCTCCCAAAGGATATTTTATATCAAGATACTCTGCTTTAGTATCTTGTATTTTTTCTCCTGCTGGAAGAGAGGCAAAATATTTTTCAAGAATTTCTTCAGCTTTTTCTTCATTTACAGACCCTAAAATTATTCCTTTAAAACCTGTGAAATCAGAAAATTTATTTTTATATTCCTCTTTTAAATTTTCTATTGTTACAAGATTAAGTTCATCATAAGAAATCATTCTCTTTCTTATATTGTTTTTAAAAAAGATTTCAATTATTTTGTCTGAATAAATTTCAGCAGGAGAATTTTTTCTGTTTTCAACCATCTCTTTTATATTTGCCATAATGTATTTATAGGCAACTTGAGAAAATTTTGGTTCTTCTGTCATATAATAAAAACTGTCAAGAGCTGTTTCCAAATCTTTTCCATTTGACACAATAATAAATCCATGTTCAAAATCATTTATATAAGAACCAACGGAAAACTCTTTCCCTTTCATAAATCTTTCCACATCTTTATATTCTATATTTCCAGCTCCAGAATTATCTGCAATTTCAGAAACAAACTGGGAGTTAATATACATAAGGTCGCTGTCCTTTAAACTTCCTCCGGCTTTAAAAAGTTTTATATAAATTTTATCCTTTTCAAAATCTGTTTCCTTATAAAGAAATTCTATTCCGTTTGAAAGTTTTATTTTTTTATAATTTTCAAATTCATTTATCTCTTTTATGCTTCCTTTTATTATATGTGGTTTTTCAAGTACAAGATTAAAGTTTTGATTTTCTCTTTTAAGAGCAGGTTTTTCCTTTGCTTTTATTATGATATTTTTAAGTTCTTCCTCATTTGGGACTTTAATATTTTTATCATCAGGTGCAAAAAGAATAACCGAATGTTTATCTTTATAAAATTTTTCAGCCCTTGCTTTTATTGTTTCAGGAGTAATATTTTTAGAAAATTCATTGTAATATTCTAAAATCTTATCTGCATCTGCAAAAACATCTCCCTTTAAAAATACTTCTCTTATCCCTGAAATAAGTTCTTCGTTTTCAAGACTGTCTCTGTTTTTCAAATCATTTTCAAATATGCTTCTTAAATTTTCTTTTTCAAGGTTAAGCTCATCTTGTGAAACTCCGTTTACAGAAAAATCTTTTAAAATATCTACGGAAGTTTCAATTCCTTTTTGAATTTCATTTTTATTCAGAACAGCAAAAAAAGTATTCAGTCTGTCCTTTGAAAGCTCCATATTGTAATATCCGCTTTGGTAAATAAAATTCTTCCCTTTTTTTATTTCATCATTTATTCTGTTTGAAAGGATAAGTTTAAATAAAAGATTTTCAAAAAAATCTTCTGCATTTTCTTCATTATTTGAAAAAGAATAATCCTCTCTCCCTGTAATTTCAAGAAGAACATATGTAAGCTCCTTATCTTTAAATACAACATATTTGTTATCAAGCTCTTTTAATCTGTATTCTTCCCTTGGAATAAATTTTCTTGTTTCATTATAATCAAAATATTTTTTTATAACATTTTCTGCATAAGCTGTGTCAATGTCCCCGACCATTACAACAGCCATATTTTCTGGGTGATACCATCTGTCATAATATCTTTTTAAAACATCTCTCTTCGTTCCTTCAATAATTTTCATATCACCTATTGGAAATCTTTTTCCATATCTTGAGCCGTCAAAAAGTTCTTTCTGGAAAACTTTTAAAATTCTTTCAGAAAGCCCCTGGCTTAATCTCCATTCCTCTTTTACAATACTTTTTTCTCCGTCAATATCTTCCTGTTTGAAAGTTGGCTTTAAAGTCATCTCCTTTAAAACTTCTATCCCCTTTTCAAATGTCTCTTTATTATCTGTAGGAATCTGTATTTTATAAACTGTTTCGTCAAATCCTGTGTGGGCATTAAGGTCTCCACCAAAGTTAAGCCCTATTGACTGGTAATATTTTACAACTTCATTTTTATTATATTTTTCTGTACCATTAAAACATAGATGTTCTATAAGGTGAGCCATTCCAAGCTGGTCATCATCTTCCTGCAGAGACCCTGCTTTTACAGCTACATTTACAGACACCCTGTTTTCAGGCATCTTATTTTTATAAATATAATATGTCATTCCGTTTGAAAGTTTTCCAATCACAAGATCTTTGGGATTTTCAACTTTTATTTCTCCAAAACTTAAAATAAATATTATCATAAACAGAAAAGCAGATATTTTTTTTCTCATATATTCCTCCGTAAAATTTTCCTCATATAAAAATTATAACTTTCACTTTCATAAAAGTCAAAAATATTTCTCCTTTCAACTTTTATTGTGATATACTATATATCTAAGACATACAAAAAAATTTTTAATATAAAACTCAGGAGGAAAGATTTTGAAATTTTTTAAAAGAAAACTTTTTATCACTTTAATTTCTGCTTTAAGTATCTCACTTGCTTTTTCATCTTGCGGGAGCAGTAAAGGAGAAACTATTCCTACAGAAAAAGTTGAAACTGTAGTTGAGGCAGAAAAAATTCCCCCAAAAGAATTTTTATATTCTGCAAAACTTAAGACTTTTATTTATGACTCACCAGAAACAAAAAAAGTTGTTGATACAATAGGGCAGAATACAAGAGTTCTTGTTGTGGAAAGAAAAGATATTGAAATTATAAAGGAAGTTAAAGGAGAAACAAAAAAAGAAGTTTCTCAAAAAACAATTCCTGCAAAACCTAAAAAAGAGGAAAAACCTTTTGTAAATGATGACGAAAAAGTAAGAATTACTTTTACAGAACCTCAAAAAGAAAATATCAAGGAACAAACTGAAGAAGTTACAGAAAACACACCTGAAGTTCCTAAAGAATATGAACATTGGGTACATGTTAAATATAGAAGAAATTTAAAAGAGAGAGAGGGGTGGATTTTAGAAAATAATCTTCATTCTGATGTCTTTAAAAACCTTCCAAAATCTTGGAAAGGAATGGAGCTTAACAACTTCCCAGAAAAAGTTGAGTTTCCAGACAATCCGAGAATTGATGTAAAAGGAGTTTACCTTACAGTTTATTCAGCATCTTCAGAGAAAAAAATTAATTCTCTTATAGAGCTTGCAAAAGAAACAAAGATAAATGCTTTTGTTATTGACGTAAAAGATGACGGCGGACAGCTTTTATGGAAAATGGACGACAGTATTTTAAAATATAATCCAAAAGCATTTTCAAAAGTTTATATTAAAGATATAAATGCTTTTATGAAAAAAATGAAAGAAAATAATATCTATACAATAGCAAGAATTGTTTCATTTAAAGACCCTGTTTATGCAAAACAGAATCCTGATAAAGCAATCATTGAAAAGAAAACAGGAAAACCTTTTACAAATAAAGACGGAGTTATCTGGGTGTCTCCTCATGATAAAAATCTTTGGGAATATAATATAGCTGTTGCAAAAGAGGCTGCAAAGGCAGGATTTAATGAAATCCAGTTTGACTATGTGAGATTCCCTGCTTCAAACGGTGGAAAATTAGATGCCTTTCTTGATTACAGAAATCCAGACAACGATTCAAAACCTGTTACAATCCAAAAATATCTGAAATATGCTTGGGAAGAACTTACTCCTCTTCATGTTTATATCAATGCAGATATTTACGGACAGATTGGAACATTCAGAGATGATATGGGACTTGGTCAGTATTGGGAAGCTATAAGCGGATATGTTCATTATATTTCTCCAATGATGTATCCAAGCCATTATATAAACGGAGCATACGGAATTCCTGTTCCAGATGCTGAGCCGTATAAAACAATTTATTACTGCACTCTTGATTCAATAAACAGAAATGAAAATATTGACAATCCTGCAATAATAAGACCATGGATACAGGATTTCACTGCAAGATGGGTAAAAGGTCATATAACTTATGATGTAAAAGCTATTAATGCTCAGATACAGGCATTGGAAGATTTAGGAGTACACGAATATCTTTTATGGAGTCCAAGCAATAGATATCATATGGAAAAAATTACAAAGTAGGCAAAAAACGAACAGAATAAAAAAAAGAGAGTATCACTCTCTTTTTTTATTTTAATCTTGTGGTTTTTATGATATAATTATCTCTGACTTATAGAACGGAGTTGATTTTTTGAACGGAATTATTAATGTTAATAAGCCAAAAGGCATTACATCTTTTGATGTAATAAGAAAATTAAGAAAAATTTTATCTCTGAGAAAGATAGGACACACTGGAACACTTGACCCGCTTGCTGAGGGAGTTTTACTTGTGTGTGTGGGAAAAGCCACAAAACTTGCTCAGGATATTGAGGCTCATTCAAAAGAATATGTTGCAGAGTTTGAACTTGGATATAAAACAGATACCTACGATATAGAGGGAACTGTTATAGACAAAGTAGAAAATTTTTCTGTAACTAAAGAAAAACTTTTAGAAGTTATAAATACATTTTTAGGAAATATAAAGCAGATTCCCCCAATGTATTCTGCAATAAAAGTAAACGGGCAGAAACTTTACGACCTTGCAAGAAAGGGAGAAACTATTGAAAGGGAAGCAAGAGATATTTTTATAGAAAGTATTGAGCTTTTAGAATTTGACGGAAAAAAAGCAAAAATAAAATGCTCTGTTTCAAAAGGAACTTATATTCGTTCTCTTATATATGATATAGGTGAAAAACTTGGAACTTTTGCTGTGATGACTTCTCTTACAAGAACAAAAGTAGGAAAAGAAACAATTGACAAAAGTTTTACTCTTTCTGAAATTGAAAATTTAAAAAATGAGGGAAAAGAAAATTTTATTACCTCTGTTGAAGATTATTTTACATATCCCAAAATAAATATTGAAGGAGAAAAAAATCATACACTTTTCTTAAATGGAAATACTCTTATTTTTAACGGAGAAGACGGAATGAAAAGGGTGTATGAAAATGATAAATTTCTGGGGCTTGCCTCTTTAAAATACAACCGTTTAAAAGGATATAAATATTATTAATTTACTATATAACAAGGAAGGACTATTTATGAAAATTAAAAACATAGCAATTATTGCCCATGTTGACCACGGTAAAACAACTCTTGTTGACTGTCTTTTAAGACAGGCTGGTGTATTCGGGGCACATGAATTGGAAAAAGTCAGTGACAGAGTAATGGACTCTAATGACATTGAACGTGAAAGAGGAATTACAATTTTCTCTAAAAACGCTTCTGTTAAATACAAAGATTATAAAATTAACATTGTTGACACTCCGGGGCATGCTGACTTCGGTGGAGAAGTACAAAGAATAATGAAAATGGTTGACTCTGTTATTCTTCTTGTAGATGCTTTTGAAGGGCCTATGCCTCAGACAAAATACGTTCTAAAAAAAGCTCTTGAGCAGGGACACAGACCAATCGTTGTTGTAAATAAAGTTGACAGACCAAATGCAAGACCTGAAGAAGTATTATACATGGTTTACGATCTGTTCTTAGAGCTTAATGCTAATGAACATCAATTAGAATTCCCTGTTTTATATGCTTCTGGAAAAGGTGGATTTGCTAAAAAAGAACTTGATGACCCTAGTGAAAATATGATTCCTCTTTTTGAAACTATATTAAGCGAAGTTGATGATCCTGAAGGAGATGAAAATAAACCTCTTCAATTCCTTATCACAAACATTGAATACGACAACTATGTTGGACAGCTTGCAGTTGGTAAAATTCACAACGGAAAAATAAGAAAGAACCAAGAAGTTATGCTTATAAAAAGAGACGGAAAAATGGTTAAAGGAAAAGTTTCTCTTCTTTATGGTTACGAAGGACTTAACAGAGTTGAAATTCCTGAAGCAACAACTGGAGAAATAATTTCAATAGCCGGACTTTCTGGTCTTGACATTGGAGAAACAATAGCTGATATAAATAATCCTGAAGCTCTTCCATTAATAAGCATTGATGAGCCTACACTTGCTATGACATTCATGGTAAATAACTCTCCTTTTGCTGGAAAAGATGGAAAATATATTACATCAAGAAATATCTGGGACAGACTTCAAAAAGAATTACAGAAAAACGTAAGTATGAGAGTAGAAGCAACTGATTCTCCAGATGCCTTTACTGTTAAAGGAAGAGGAGAACTTCAATTATCTATACTTCTTGAAAATATGAGAAGAGAAGGTTATGAAGTACAAGTTTCAAAACCAAGAGTTATCTTTAAAGAAATAGACGGAAAAACTTATGAACCGGTTGAAATAGCTGTTGTTGACGTTGAAGAAACTTTTGCAGGTGTTGTTATTGAAAAACTTGGAGGAAGAAAAGGAGAACTTATCTCTATGACTCCAGGACAAGACGGATATACTCGTCTTGAATTTAAAATACCATCAAGAGGAATAATCGGATACAGAAATGAATTTTTAACAGATACAAAAGGATCTGGAATCTTAAACCACTCTTTCTATGACTTTGAACCATTTAAAGGTCCAATATCTGGAAGAAAAAAAGGAGTTTTAATTGCAACTGAAACAGGTGTATCTGTTGCTTATGCTTTAAATGCTCTTCAAGATAGAGGAGAAATGTTTATTGATCCTGGAATTAATGTTTACGAAGGAATGGTTGTTGGAGAACACAGCAAAGAAAATGACCTTGTTGTAAACGTATGTAAAACTAAAAAACTTACAAACACAAGAGCTGCTGGTTCTGACGATGCAGTAAAACTTGCTCCGCCAAGAAAACTTACTCTTGAACAGGCTCTTGATTATATCTCTGAAGATGAATTTGTTGAAGTTACTCCTAATTTCATCAGATTAAGAAAAAAATATCTTACTGACAATGAAAGAAGAAGACATTTTAACAAAAACTAATTTGGTTGATTTTTAATCATTCGTTGGTAAACTTTTGAAACTCGTGTTAATAAAGTCACATAATAGGTTGACAAACAGAGAAAAATCAGCTATTCTATATTTGCTGTTTAAATTAATTTTATTTGTATAAATGTATAATTCAAAGTAATTTTAATATTTTAGGAAGGTGGAAAAAACATGGCATGTAGTAAAACTGTAGAAATCACAAATGAAACTGGTCTTCACACTAGACCTGGAAATGAGTTCGTTAGCTTAGCAAAAACTTTCTCTTCAGCTATTGAAGTTGAAAATGAAGAAGGGAAAAAAGTTAAAGGAACTTCTCTTTTAAAACTTTTATCTTTAGGAATTAAAAAAGGAGCAAAAGTTACTGTTCATGCTGACGGTGCTGATGAAACTGAAGCATGTGAAAAATTAGCTGAACTTCTTGCTAACTTAAAAGACTAATTCTAAATACTAAGAGGGGAATACTCTATACTCTATTCCTCTCTTTTTTTTCAAAATATTCTATTTTATTATAAAGGAAGGTATTTTAAATGGGTAAAATAATAAAAGGGATTCCTGCATCTCCGGGGATTTCTATTGGGAAAGTTTATTTATATAAAGAAAATGAACTTTTTATAGATACTAGCGAAGCAAAAAATTTAGAAATAGAAAAAGATAAACTTCTTCATGGAAGAGATCTTACAAAAGAACAGCTTCTTCGTATAAGAGAAAAAACAGCTAAAAGTTTAGGAGAGGACAAAGCAGCTATTTTTGACGGTCACATCACTCTTTTAGAAGATGAAGACCTTTTTGACGAAGTTGTTGAATTAATCGAAGATGAAAACATAACTGCTGAATATGCACTTGAGCAGGGAATAAACGGATACTGTGAAATGCTTGCAAATCTTGAAGATGCTTACTTAAGAGAAAGAGCAGCAGACTTAAAAGACATTGGAAAAAGATGGCTTTATAATGTAACAGGAACTGAAATAGTTGATTTATCAAATCTTCCAAAAGATTCTGTTGTTATTACAAAAGACCTTACTCCATCAGATACTGCTCAGCTTGATCTTAATAATGTAATAGCTTTTGTTACTGAAATCGGTGGAAAAACAGCTCACTCTTCAATCATGGCAAGATCACTTGAACTTCCTGCTGTTGTAGGAACAGGAAGTGTGTGCAGTGAAGTTGCAACAGGAATGGATATAATAGTTGATGCAATAGAAGGTATTGCTATCATTAATCCTAGTGAAGAAGAATTTAAAACATACACAGCAAAAAGAGAAGAATATCTTGCTGAAAAAGAACTTTTAAAACAATTAAAAGATAAAGATGCTGTTTCAAAAGATGGAATAAAAGTTGGAGCATGGGCAAATATCGGTTCTCCAAAAGATGTTCCAGGGCTTTTAAGAAACGGAGCACAAGGAATCGGACTTTACAGAACTGAATTCTTATTCATGAACAACGACAGATTCCCAAGTGAAGAGGAGCAGTTTGAAGCATATAAAACTGTTGCTGAATCTCTTGAAGGAAAACCTGTAACAATAAGAACAATGGATATCGGTGGAGATAAATCTCTTCCATATATGGAACTTCCAAAAGAAGAAAATCCATTCCTTGGATGGAGAGCTTTAAGAGTCTGCCTTGACAGACCTGAAATATTAAAAACACAATTTAGAGCATTACTTAGAGCTTCTGCTTTCGGATATATAAAAATCATGCTTCCTATGATTATATCTCTTGACGAAGTTAGAAAATCAAGAGCATTGCTTAAAGAATGTATGGAAGAATTAAGAGCAGAAGGAGTAGCATTTGATGAAAATATTCAGCTTGGAATAATGGTTGAAACTCCTGCTGTATGCTTTAGAGCTGCATCATTTGCTAAAGAATGCGATTTCTTTTCAATAGGTACTAACGACTTAACACAATACACATTAGCTGTAGACAGAGGAAATGAGAAAATATCTCATCTTTACAATTCATACAACCCTGCTGTATTACAAGCAATTAAATGTGCAATAGACGGAGCTCATGCCGGTGGTATAACTATTTCCATGTGCGGAGAGTTTGCCGGAGATGAAAATGCTACTGCAATATTATTTGGAATGGGACTTGATGCTTTCTCAATGTCAGCAATATCAGTTCCAAGAATTAAGAAAAATATCATGTCACTTGATAAAAAAGAATGTGAAAAATTAGTAGAAAGGGTTCTTGAACAAACAACTGCTCAAGAAGTGTTGGAAGTAGTAGCAGAATTCAATAAAACAGTTTATGGAAAATAGTTTATAGTCCATAAGTACAAAATAGAAGAGGTGTGGAATTCCACCCTCTTTTATTTTGCAAAAAATTTTATTTTTTATTAAAACTTCAATTTTCGTGGTTTTTATATTATACTATAAATGAGAAATAAACTATAAAATAAATTTCTTTTTAATAGAGGTGAAAAATGCATAAAAAAATAATGCTGCAGGGAACAGGTTCTTCTGTGGGAAAATCAATTCTTACTGCCGGTCTGTGCAGAATTTTTGCTCAGGACGGATATAAAGTTGCTCCTTTCAAATCTCAAAATATGGCTCTTAATTCTTTTGTGGATATAGACGGAAAGGAGATGAGCAGAGCTCAGGTTGTACAGGCAGAAGCCTGCAATGCTGTTCCACGTTGTTTTATGAATCCGATTCTTCTTAAACCAACTGGTGGAGAAGACTGCTCACAGGTTATAATTGAGGGAGTTCCTTTTAAAAATATGAATGCACAGGAATATTACAGCAATTCTGAAAAATTTAAAAAGATTGCTCTGAAAAATTATAACAAATTAAAAAAAGAATTTGAAATCTGTGTTCTTGAAGGAGCAGGAAGCCCTGCTGAAATAAATTTAAGAGATGTCGACCTTGTAAATATGGGTATGGCAGAACTTGTAAATGCTCCTGTTATTCTTATCGGAGATATTGAAAGAGGAGGAGTTTTTGCTTCTATCTATGGAACAATAATGCTTCTTGATGAAGCTGACAGAAACAGAATAAAAGGTTATATTATAAATAAATTCAGAGGCGACGAGGCTCTTCTTGAAAGCGGAATTGCTAAAATGGACGCAGCTCTAAAAAAACATGGAATTGATGTTCCTTGCCTTGGGGTTATCCCTTACACAAAAATAAATCTTGAAAAAGAAGACAGCTACACTTATGATTCTCTTTCATCTCATCAGCCTGAAAAAGATATTAACATAGCTGTTATAAAATTTGATAAACTTTCAAACTCAACAGATTTTACTTCTCTTTTGATGTATGATGATGTAAATCTTCAATATATTGAAACTGCTGACCAGCTTAATGAAAGTTTTGATATAATTATTCTTCCTGGAAGCAAGAATGCTATCTATGATTTCAGCCTTATAAAAGAAAGAAAGATAGCACAGAAAATAAAAGAACTTGCTGAAATGGGAAAAATAATAATCGGAATACACAGCGGTTTCCAAATGCTTGGAAAAAGTATAAAAGATTTGGAACAGGTAGAAAGCTCATATTTAAAAATTGAAGGACTTGGACTTCTTGACATTACTACGAAAATGGAAAGTAAAAAATATACTCAGCAGGTCAATAAAGTTCTTCAGCACTGTACAGGAATTTTAGAAGGATTTAACGGAATGAAAATAAACGGCTATGAAATTCATCAGGGAGTTACAACAGGAGATGACAGTTTTTCTGTAGTAGAAGACGGAGGTTTCAGCCTTATCTGCCGTGATAATATCATTGGAACATATATCCACGGTATTTTTGATTCTCCAAAATTTACAAGAAAACTTTTAAATAAGATAAGAGCAAAAAAAGGTCTTTCACCTATTTTTGATTTTATGAGCCTTGAAACACACAAAGAAAAAGAGTATAAAAGACTTGCAAAAGTTATGAGAACACATCTTGATATGGATAAAATATATTCTATTTTAAAATAAAATTTTATTTCTTATCTATATTTATAGATAACTATATAGAGAAAAAATCCGAGATTTTTGGTCTCGGATTTTTTTTGGAAATTCATTAGAAATTTTTATGCACTTTTCTGACTTATCTGTGTTTCTGTATTTAAAAATAATTTCTCTAAATAATTTAAAGTTCTGTCTATATTATTGCTTTTTAGAGATACTTTCTGGTCTCCATATGGAAATACTATACTAAAAATACCATTTTCTTCATGTATGTCACATACTAAAACCATATTTCCTATAAACATGTTCCATTTTTTTTGTTTTATTAGTATTTTCATAATCTTACCTCCGCAAAATATCTATTTAATATCACTGACAGGTTATCTTTTTTTATATATAGCAATTATAATATTCTTATCTATATTTGTCAATAGGTTTTTTATTTTTATTGCAATCTATTAAAATTTATAGTACAATTTAACTATGAACAGATGTAAGGAGGCAGAATATGGACTTTATTACTTTTTTAAAATCAAGAAGAGAACAATTAGGATACAGCCAAAATAAATTTGCTAAACTTGTTAATATAACTCAGTCATATTTTAATTCTATTGAAAGAGGAGAGGTGAAAAATCCTCCAAGCCAGGATGTGCTTGAAAGAATTGCAGAGGGGTTAGAACTTAACTCTGAAGAAAAGAAACAGATGTTTTATCTTGCAGCTATTGAAAGAACACCAAAAGTTATACTTGATACTTTAAACGAACTTGAAGAAGAAGTAAAATTAAAATCAAAAAATAAAATGCAGAGCTCTGAAAATTCTATCCCGCTTTTTGAAAGAATTTCTGCCGGGCCTGGAGCTTTCAGTGATGAAGAGATAACAGATTATATTGTTCTTCCAGGAATAAAAAATAACAACAATATTTTTGCTGTAAATGTTGTGGGAGATTCTATGGAACCTACTATAAAAGACGGCTCAATTATAATCTGCAAAAAAAATATTGAAATCAGAAACGGGGAGATTGGAGCATTTTTTATAGATGACCAAGCTTATGTAAAAAGACTTAAGATAACAAAAAATTATATTGCACTTATAAGCGACAACCCAAACTATGCTCCTATCTATATAGGACCGGGAGAAAATTTCCATGCTGTTGGAAAGGTTATAAAAGTTTTAAGTGATATATAATTTATAGAAAACAGTTGGCAGAAATGTCAGCTGTTTTTTTCTTTTATAAATATAGTATATCTTTTATTTTCATGTTATAATTATAGAAATGTTATAAAATAAGGTGATTTTAGTGAAAATAGAAGATATAAAAAAAACAAACACATCAAAAATTTTAAATGGATTAAGAATAAACAATAACATTTCAAAAAAAGATTTATCAGACATAATAAAACTCTCTCCAAGTACAGTTACAGAAATCTGTGCTGTTCTTACAGAACAAAATATAATAAAAGAATTGGGAGCAGTAAACTCTGATAAACCCGGAAGAAAAAAAATTCTTTTATCAATAAACTACGATTATAAAAAAATAATAGGAATTGATATTAAAAGAAATCTTTTTACTATAAGTCTTACAAATTTAAAAGGAAATATTATTTTTCAACAAACTATTAAAACAGATACTTCTGAGCCTTATATTTTTACGGAGTTTCTTTGTGAAAGTATAAAAACACTTATTAAAGAAAATTCTTTGAAAAAAAATGATATTCTTGGGATTGGAATAAGTATTGTGGGAGTTGTAGATGCTAAGAATAAAGCAACTATGAGTTTTATAGGTTTTTGGAATGAAGCTGTTCCATTAGGAAAAATAATTGAAGAAAAAATAGAAATTCCTGTATTTTTAAATAATAATGTTAAAAATCTTGCAATTTATCAAATGTTTGCAAATAATACCCTTTCAGATTTCTTTCTTTTAAAATACGGAACAGGAGTAGGAGGAAGTCTTGTTATTCAAAAACAGCTTTTTAAAAATGAAACTCCTATGAGCGGAGAAATAGGGCACTCAATAGTTACAGACAGTGAAGAGATCTGTCCTGTATGCAAAAGAAAAGGATGTTTTGAATATAACTTTTCAGAGACAGCCATTATAAAAAAAATTAAAAAAATTTTTTCAAAGTCAGAAACTCCTATTCTTTTTTCTATGGTCTCAGGAAAAATTGAAAAAATTTCTTTTAAAGAAATTTTAAAAGCAGGAGAACAAGGAGAAATTGCTGTTTTAAAATTATTTGAACAGGCTGCAGATAATCTTTCAATTATAATTTTAAATATGTTTACTTTATTTTATCCTGAAAAAATAATTTTATGTGGAGAAATTTTTAAAAATGAAGTTTTTTTAAATTACTTTTTTGGTTTTATTCATAAAAAACAAATCTTTGATTTTAAAAAAATAATATGTATAAGTTCAATATCTGCTGAAGAAGAAAAAACTGCACCTGTTTTTTCTGTTTTAAAAGAAAAATTTTATATGATATAAAAGAGCAGTTCCTAAAACAGGAGCTGCTCTTTAAACTTAGGTAGGTAATAACTTAATTTGATTTTGTATTTGAAATTTTATTCATCAGAAAGAAAGAAACAGCTGAAATTATTATATATCCTAATGTAAGAGATATAAACTTTCCTCCTATATTATTTTGTATTCCAACAATTCCAAGCGGAGAAAGAAGAATGTATACATATATTGTAGTTGTAACAATAAGTGCACAAGTTGGTTTCGCATATTTCCATTGAACAAGAGATACTTCTTCCACTTCACTTTGTTTATAAGGAGTTTTCATAGGAGCTATATACCCTATCACAGCCATTATAATTACACAAAGAATAAATAATCCTCCCAGAAGATGTAGAAAACTTATATTTACTTTATACACAAATTGGAAAATTCCATATAAGAACATAAATACAAAGATTGCAATTTTTGCAGCCACTGCAGGAATTTTTTTAGAGAAAAATCCAACAAAAACTATAACAAGAGTTGGAACATTAAAAAATCCCATAAATTTTTTCATAAATTCAAATAAACCATTTGGAGCATCAGCAATATAAGGAGCAACAAATATTGATACAAGCCCTAAAACTGTTCCAAATATTTTTCCAGCCTGAACAAGTTTTTTGTCTTCAATATTTGGAGCAAATATTGGTTTGAAAAGATCCAAGCAGAAAAGTGTTGAAGCAGAGTTAAGAGCTGAGTTAAATGAACTTAATATAGCACCAAATAAAACTGCTCCAAAAAATCCAACAAGTGATGTAGGAAGAACTCTGTTTACAAGAACAGGATAAGCAAAGTCTGCTTTTAAAATTTCATTTCCATATAATTGATATGCTATTATTCCAGGAACAGCAAGAATTATCGGAGCAAATATTTTTAAAAATCCTGCATAAATTACACCTTTTTGTCCCTCTGCCAGACTTTTAGCCCCGAAAGCTCTCTGTACAATAGCCTGATTTGTACACCAGTAAAAAGTATTTATAAGAATAATTCCTGTAAACAGTGTTGAAAAAGGAACAGGATCTCCCGCTCCGCCTATAGCGCTTAATTTTTCAGGGCTTTCAATAACAAGTTTTTCTATTCCATTAAGAATACTTCCATCTCCAAGAACTTTAAATCCTAAAAAAGGAATTAAAAGTCCTCCGATTACAAGTCCTACTCCATTAATTGTATCTGATACTGCAACAGCTTTTAATCCGCCAAAAATTGCATAAATTCCTCCAATTATACCTATCCCCCAAATACTTATAATAAGGGCTGCATTTTCTGAGACATGGAATATTTCAGATACATTGAAAAGAGAGTTCATAGCCACTCCGCCTGAATAAAGAATTACAGGAAGCTGAATAATTCCCAAGCTGATAAGGAAAAGAACTGCCACAAGATTTCTTGTCCCTTTATCATATCTTTCTTCCAAAAATTGAGGAACAGTAGTAAAACCACTTTTTAAATATCTTGGAAGAAAATACAGACCCATAAATATTAATGTTATACCTGATGTAACTTCATAACCAATAACAGACATTCCACCTCTAAAAGCATTTCCGTTCATACCAACAAGCTGTTCAGTAGAAAGATTTGTAAGAAGCAGAGAACCAGCTATAACCACACCACTTAAACTTCTTCCGCCTAAAAAATATCCTTTGTTTGATTCTAAATTTTCATTTTTTGTAAAATACCAAGAAATAACAGCCACCAAAGCTGTAAAGAAAATAAATGTTACTACTGCAAGTGTGTTCATATTCCCTCCTATTATATCAAAATTATAATTTCATTTATTATGCTTGTTTAATTCTAGGCATCCACATAGGTTCTTTTCCTAGTTCTGCCCAAATATATTTTAAAAGAAGCTCACTTTTAAGCTCTTTATAATTTTCATTATCCCAAAGATTATTCAATTCTTTTGGATCTTCTTTCAAATCAAAAAGTTCTCCGTATGTTTGATTGTAATATACTGTGATTTTATATCTTTCGTCTACATATGTTTTCAAATGAATAGTAGTTGGTTCATGATGATTTTCACAGATTATATGATCTCTTAATTTTACTGAAGTATCTTTCCATGCTTCTGTTTGGTCAATTCCTGTCATATCATAAGGAATTTTTAAACCACACATACTTAAAAATGTAGGTGCTAAATCAACAAGAGACTGCATTGAAGCTGAAATTTCATTTTCAGGAACAACATGAGGATATTTTACAATGAAAGGCACTTTTATTAAATCTTCATAGTGGAAAGGACCTTTTCTTATAAGACCATGCTGTCCTACAAAGTGTCCGTGATCTGTTGTAAATACTACAATAGTATCTTCTGCTAATCCTAATTCTTCTAACTTATCAAGAATTTTTCCAATATATTTATCCATCATTGAAACCATTCCGTAATAAAGAGCTAAATCTTTTTTTATGTCTTCTGGTTTTTGAAGATGCGAATGCATTCCATGTATTCCAAAACCTGTTTCTTTATATTCACTGAAATCTGGATTTTCTTCTTGAGTTTTTTTGAAGTGAGGAGGATTTTTTTCATGTTCACCGGGAACTATTCCATCTAATGTTAATTTTTCAGGATCATACATAGATGCCCATGGTTCTGGAACAAAATATTCTGGGTGCGGATCAAAGAAACTTGCCCATAAGAAAAAGTTCTCTCCACTTTCCTTATATTGCTCAAGCATAGCATTACTTCTTTCTGCTATCCATGAATTATAATGATATTCTTCAGGAATATCCCATTTTCCCCAATTTCTTCTGCTGTTTAAAATATTTCCTTCCTGTTCTACTAAAATTTCAAGTCTTGGATATTCTTTTTCACTCATATTTCCCGTTGGTTCAAGATAAAAATCTTTCCAATTTTTACATCCTTTTTCTTCAAGCCAAATTGCATAATGCTGTCCTATATGAGCTTCATTCGTATGATTTCTTGCAAGTTCCACATGGTCAAATCCATAAAATCTATCTTTATAATTTCTCCAAAAATCTAAATCCTGTAAACAAGGATAGGCTTCTAAAGATGGAAATTCTTCTGTTGATGCAAGAGGCTGAAAATGTGCTTTTCCTATAAGAGCACTTTTATATCCTCCCTCTCTCAAGACATTTCCTATTGTATTTTCAGTTTCAGGAAGTTTCACTCCTAAAGTCCATGCTCCGTGCTGACTTGGATATTTTCCTGTTATTATAGATGCTCTTGTTGGAGTACAAGTTGGATTAGGACAATATGCTCTTGTAAATGTTGTTCCTTCTTTAACTAGTCTATCTAAATTTGGAGTTTTTATTTCTTTATTAAAAGCTCCTATTGTGTTAAAATGCTGCTGATCACTTGTAATTAATAAAATATTGGGTCTTTTTTTCATAAATTCCTCCCTGATAATTATTTTTAGTTTCGAATTAAATATCACGATATATTTATATAACATTTATTTTGTTTTGTCAATAAAATATAAAAAATATTTTATTTTAGTTTTTATTTTTTTGTTTCAGAACATTTATATATCATAACTTTACTTGAAATTACAAAACTACAGCAAAGTTATTTTCCGCATATAAAAACTAAAAAAATAATAAAAATTATATTTTAAAACTAACTAAAATTAATTTTAGTTAAAAAATAAAAAAGACCAATGTATTTTTATTATACAATGATCTTTATAAATTTTATTTCTCAAAAAATATTATCCCTGCATTTGTTTTTATAACTTTTTTCTGTATTATTTTTTATCATTTTCTTTTTTTAACTCTTCATTAGTATAAGACATTATTTTAAATTTTTGATATAAATAAGAATCAAGAATTGGAAAAACTATCCCAATAAACATGAGAATAAAAATCATAAATAAAAGATTTCCCCATGCTTCACCCAATAAAAATCTCATTGCAAGAGCCGTTATGAACGATAAAATAAAAATAATTCCTATTAAACTTCCAATATACATAAAAAGATATTTGAGTTTATAATTTTTATCTCTGTACCAATATACCAGATAAATTATTATACTGAAAAATCTTAAAGGCTGATAAATTTCTGTATTAGATATAAATGTTATAAACACTCCCAAAATACCGACTATAAGACCGATTCCCAAAATAAATTTATCAAAACGGGGTGTTGTCTTTTTCAGCTCTTTTTCCATAGCTTTCCCTCCAATTACAGCAATTTTTTTAATTATTTTTGTAATATCTCTAATTTATTTTAAATATACTTTATTTTTTTCCAAATTTCAAGTTTTTTGATAAAAACACACAACTTTTAGAAAACGAAAATCTTTATTCAAAAAATATTATCCCTGCATTTCTGCATTTGCTTTTATCACGTCTGAATGAATGAAATCTCTCGTTTTTAAAAGTACATTCATTAGAAACAACTATATTTTCTGGTAAGATTCCGTTTCTTATAAGATTTAATCTGTTAAATTCCGTATTATCAAAATGCCATTTATTATCACTTTCAAAAAACTTAAAAGATTTTTCTACAATATCTTTTGGAAATTTTTCTTTAAAGTTAAGATAAAATTCCTCTCCAACTTCATATTTTTCACAGGAAATTCCAATTCCCAAGCCGATAAAAATATTTTTTCTCTCTGAGCCGTATTTTTTTTCCATAAGTTCAAGAGTTTTTATGCCGATTTCCTGAAAGCTCCCTTTCCACCCAGAATGTGAAACCCCTATGACAGAATTTTTTTTATCATAGAAAAATATCGGCAGACAGTCTGCATACTGTGTCATAAGAACAACATCTTTTCTTTTTGTGATAAAGCCGTCAACCTCTTCATAAAAATATTTCTTGGTATCCTCTTCTATATCAATAACCTCTGCTGTGTGGGTCTGTCTTGCATAGATAACTTGTACATTTTCTTTTCCAAAGCACTTAAAAATATTTTCACTTCCATTTTCACTATCTTTAAAAAGAATATCAATATCCCCTATTTTTTTAGTAGTGTACACTGCCTTAACACCAAATTTTTTTAAATCATCTATTTCAAAATATGTGTCTCTGTCTTTAAACATCATTCATCTCCTCTATGCAGTAATTTTTTAAGTAACATGAATTACATTTTCTGCTTTTTTCATTAAATCTGCACTGAAAATCTTTATTTATAATTTTTTCTGCTGTCTCGTCAAAATCTTTAACAGCCTGAGAAAGTCTCTCTTTTGTAAAACAAACCTCTGTAATCCTGTTTTCTTTATTTTCTCCAAGATAATAAAGTTTTCCCTTTCTAACTTCTTTTCCGTATTTTTCCTTTAAAAGATAAGCATAAATTTCAAGCTGGTTTATATATCCCTCTTCCTCTGCTCCTTTTTTTCCTGTCTTAAAATCCACTATTTCAAGCACACCGTCTTTTTCTAAAATAAGGTCAATTATCCCCTCTAAAATATATTTTTCTTTTATAAACGAAAGTTTTACTTCAACATCTTTTATATTTTCCGTTATCTCAGGATAATTTTTTACATATTCCTCTATGCTTTTTTCTCCAGAAATTAAAACTTCTTTATCTATATTCATTTTATATTTTTTATAGATATTTTTATAATTTTCAATAAATATTTCTTTTATAATATTTTTTGAAATATTTTCTTTTCTAAAAATTTTCTTGTTAATATCTTCCAAAGTTTCATGAACAAGAGTTCCGAAAATCATTCCTTTTTTCATTGGAAGAACAAACTCATATTTTTTCTGAAGTTTATAAAGTTTCGGGCAGATATTATAAATTCTTATATGGGAAGTAAATGCAAAAATATCTTTTATATTTATTGCTTTCACTTTTTCAAAATGAAGTTTATGGAGTTCAAAATCTCTGCTCCTTATATCTTTTAAATCTTCATACACCCTTTTAAAAGGAA
The DNA here is from genome assembly GCA_900541465.1 of uncultured Fusobacterium sp. Lineage (GTDB taxonomy): Bacteria > Fusobacteriota > Fusobacteriia > Fusobacteriales > Fusobacteriaceae > Fusobacterium_B. The sequence continues at coordinate 30,613 of UQJY01000015.1, forward strand.
GACTCGGCACAGGCTTTGAACTGTTTTCTATACAGGTAAGAGCTAAAAGATTTTTTGCTCTGGAAAAAGCTGTGTAATACATTCTCCAGAAATCAAATTCTTTTATTCTATATTCAGGCTCAAAAGATTTTGTAAGAGAAAGTTCAAGTTTCATTTGAATTTCATTTTTTTCAACTGTCGGATATTCTTCAAGAGTGCCGACTATCACACATGGAAATTCCAGACCTTTTCCCTGATGGATTGTAAGAAATGAAACAGCCCCCTCTGGAGCATATTCCCTCATGCTTTCATATTCTCCTATTCCGTCATCAATTAAAAATTTAAGATGTGTATTAAAAAAATAATTTACAATTTTATCTGTATTTTCTTTTGTAAAATGTTCTAAACCGCAGAGAATATCAAATTTATTTAAAATTTTTGAAAATATCCCCAGATTATATGTACTTCTATTTTTTAAAATATGATCTTCAGAAAAATTAAGATATTTTTTTATGCTCTTTGTTCCTGTTCCTAGAATGCTATAAAAAATTCCTAAAAAGTTTGGAGATTTGATTTCTATCTCATCATCATTAAATCTCTCTCTTATATTTTTCATATAATTTATTAAAACTTCATCATCTCTTATAACATCTCTTGCTGTCTTGTAGCAGATTTCATAATATGTTTCTATCCCATAGCCGTTTTTAAAAATAATATTTGAAGCATTTGGAAATATCATTGTAAAAATCCCTATTATAAATTTAATTTCTTCTCTTTCAAAAAACATATTTGAACGGGGAGAATAAACTGGAATCCCCCTTGCTTCCAGCGACTCCATAAGTTTTATCACTTTTGGATTTCTTACAGAACGAAAAAGAAAAGCTACTTGGTTGTAATCTTCTATCTTTCCGGAAGTTTTTAAAAAATTAATAAATTTATAAAGTTTTTCCTCCCATTTATATTCTGAATTTTCAGAAATTCTTACAACACCCAAGGTATTATTTATTCTCTCTTTCCCGGAAACAATTTTTTTATCGTATCTCCAGCCGTCCCAGTTAAGCTGGCTGTTCCAAGTGTTGCAGAAATTTACTATATCTTCATTTGAACGGTAGTTTATATCCAGCTCAATTTTTTCACATTCTCCCTCAGAAAAATTATTTTGAAAATGTAAAATATTTTTTACTGTTGCCCCACGAAATCTGTATATCCCTTGGTCGTCGTCTCCTACAACACAGATATTTTTTCTTTCTCCCCCAATAAGAAGAAAAAGTTTTTCCTGAACTGTGTTTGTGTCCTGATATTCATCTATCATAATATATTTTATTTTTTCTTGAAGTTTTTTTAAAATTTCACTGTTTTCTAAAACCATTCTCAGACACTCAAGCTGAATATTTGAAAAATCTATGCTGTTTTCCAAAAATAAAAGCTCTCTGTATTTATTATGGACTTCATTTAAAAATATAATTCTTTCATCAAAGCTGTTTTCAATATTCTTATTATCAAGTTTTTCTTCATTTATTTTATCTATCCATTTTCTTAAAATACCGGCTTTTCTCCAATGGCCCACTGCATTCATGCCGTTAAAAAATTTTTCAAACCCTTCGATATTTTCAAAGTTTTTCATATTTTTATAAATAAAAAACTTCTGGTCCATATCATCAAGAACTTTGTAATTTTTTTTAAGAAATGATTTTTCTATATTTTCATCTATTATTCTTAAGCAGATTGAATGAATTGTCCCTACATACATTTCACTGAAATTTATATTTTTTTCTATATTTTCAGATACACGGGTGATAAGCTCCCTTGATGCCTTTTCTGTAAATGTAGCAAGAAGAATATTTTTCGGCTCTGCCCCCACATCATTTAAAAGGTGTAGAACTCTCTCCACAAGAGTTTTTGTCTTTCCAGAACCGGGACCTGCAATTATAAGAAGAGGACCGTTTATATGAAGCACTGCTTTTTTCTGTTTTTCATTTAAATTTTCAAAATTTTTCATTTCTGTTCCCCCTTTATAATTTTAACTATATTATATAATAGAAAAATAAAATTTTATACCGTGAAAAAGATTTTCTATTTAT
>UQJY01000016.1 GCA_900541465.1 uncultured Fusobacterium sp.
GTATTAATGCTTAAATCCATCACTAGAAAAACAGTTCTGTAAATAAAGAACAGAATCAAAAGATAAAAAAATCTTATTTTCCCATTTCTGCTATGCCTCATATAAACTCACCTTTAAAAATTAATTCCCTTGAATAAAACAAAAAGTGTAGAAATATTTATAATTATTTCTACACTTAAATTTGCTGAAAAATGTATTAAATTTTTAAGAATTAATTTTATTTTATAATAAAAAAAGCAGTCAAAAACTTGTTTTTTTGACTGTATAAAAACTTATAAGTATTTCTACTTAATATTTACTATTTTAAAATTTTTTCTACTTTTTTATTTTATTCTTTTTCAATTATAACATAAATTCAAAAAAAGTTAAGCTATTTTTGAAAAATTTATTTGAATTTATCTTAAATTTAAATTAAAAATTAAGAATAAGTTTTTTCATTTGTTTACAGCTGTTTTTAAATTTTTCAAAAAATAAAAAAGCTGTCCAAGTTTAATCCCTAGACAGCTAAAAATTTATTTTTAATTTTTATTAATATTTTTTCATTAATTCTTTTACAGCTTCAACTACATCTGCTTTTGCAGTTTCAATAGTTTCTCCTGTTCTTCTTATTTTTAATTCAACAATTCCCTCTGCTGATTTTTTACCACAGACAACTTTGAATGGGAATCCAATTAAGTCAGCATCTTTAAATTTAAATCCTGCTCTTTCGTTTCTGTCGTCGTAGATAGTTTCTATTCCTGCATCTAAAAGATTTCCATAAACTTCTTCAGCAAGAGCTGTCTGAGCTTCATCTTTCATATTTGCAGCAATAACATCAACAACAAATGGAGCTATTGCAGAAGGCCAGATAATTCCGTTTTCATCATTATTCTGTTCGATTGCAGCAGCCATAGTTCTTGAAACTCCAATTCCGTAACATCCCATTTCCATTACAACATCTTTTCCATTTTCATCAAGAACTGTCGCTTTCATTGGTGTAGAATATTTTTTACCAAGTTTGAAGATATGTCCGCATTCAATTCCTCTTGCAACACGAAGCGGTTTTCCGCAGATTGAACAAATATCTCCCTCTTTAACTTTTCTTACATCAGCAACTATATCAGCTTCATAGTCTCTTCCATAATTTACATTTAAGTAGTGAGTATCAGGCTGATTTCCTCCTGCTGTATGGTTAGGAATTTCTGTTACAGACGGATCTGCAATTATTTTTATTCCTTTAGCTTTTAAATCCATTCCATATGGCCCTATAAATCCTTTGAAAAGTCCAAGAGCTTCTAATTCTTCATCAGTAAGCATTGCAACATCTATTGTATCGATTATATTTTTAACTTTAACTTCGTTTACTTCAATGTCTCCTCTTACTAAAACCATATAAGGCTCATCTGTAACCATATCTTTATACATAATTGCTTTTACTGTTCTTTCAATTTCAACTCCAAGATTTGCAACAACATCTTCTATTTTTGCAATATTTGGTGTAGGAACAAGTTTAGGCTCTTTTAATTCTTCTTTTGGAAGTGAAGTTATAACGTTTACTGCTTTTTCAACGTTTGCTCCGTAGTGGCAAGAATCACAGAAAATTAATTCATCTTCTCCTGAGTTTGCCATAACGTGAAATTCTTTTGATCCGCTTCCACCGATTGCTCCTGAATCTGCATCAACTATTCTGAAATCAAGTCCGCATCTTTTAAATACTCTTGAATATGCTTCCTGCATGTTGTCAAATTCTTTATCAAGATCTTCTCTTGTAAGTCCAAAAGAGTAAGCATCTTTCATAAGAAATTCTCTTCCTCTCATAAGTCCAAATCTTGGTCTTCTTTCATCTCTGAATTTAGTTTGAATTTGATATAAGTTTATTGGTAATTGTTTATATGAAAATATATCGCTTCTTACAATATCTGTTATAGCTTCTTCATGTGTCGGCCCAAGTACAAAATCTCTTTCATGTCTGTCTTTAAGTCTCATCATTTCAGGACCCATTACGTCCCATCTTCCGCTTTCCTGCCAAATTTCAGCTGGCTGTAATACAGGCATTAAAAGTTCTACTGCACCTGCTCTGTCCATTTCTTCTCTTACAATATTTTCTACTTTTCTAAGTGTCTTATACCCTAAGGGAAGATAGCTGTACACTCCGCTTGCCATTTTTTTAATCATACCGGCTCTTAAAAGCAGTTGGTGGCTGACAACTTCAGCTTCTTTTGGGTTTTCTTTCAATGTTTTCACATAATATTTGCTGAACCTCATTTTTTATCTATCCTCCTTAAAATTTTTGACTATATCTTCTGTTATCTTACCATAATTATTATATTTTTTAAAGGAAATTTTATTACAAGTTTTCCTTAAATTTATCTTCAATATCCATTTTTAAATATTCATTATCTATTATTCCTTTTTTCTCTTTCAGATATTCCACACACATATCCTTTACAGCTTTTATTGTTTTTACGTCCTGAATTATATCTATAAATTTTAAATCACTGAAACCTGTCTGCTTTGTGCCGAAAATTTCTCCAGACTTTCTAAGTCTTAAATCTTCTTCAGCAATTTCAAAACCATCCTGTGTTTTTTCCATAATTCTAAGTCTTGCTTTTGAAGTATCATTATCTGTTTTAGAAATTAAAAAGCAGTATGACTGATATTCCCCTCTTCCAACTCTTCCACGAAGCTGATGAAGAGATGAAAGACCAAATCTTTCAGCATTTATTATTGAAATTATTGTAGCATTTGGAACATTTATTCCAACCTCTACAACTGTTGTTGAAAGAAGAATATCTGTCTCTTTATTTTTAAAAGATTTCATTACCTCGTCTTTTTCAGAATTTTTCATTTTCCCGTGAAGTATTCCAATTTTATAATCTGAAAATCTGTTTTCAATTTCATATCTGTACTGCTCAATAGATTTTACCGCCATTTTTTCGCTGTCTTCAATTAACGGCACAACAAAATATGCCTGTCTTCCTTCACGAAGTTTTTTTTCTATAAAATCATAAGCTTTTTCTAAATCTATTTCATTCCCAATCCATTTTGTTTTTATTGGTTTTCTTCCCGGCGGAAGTTCATCAATTATAGAAATATCCAAATCTCCGTAAATACTAAGTGCCAGTGAACGTGGAATAGGAGTTGCACTCATAACCAGAAGATTTAATAAAATTCCTTTGTCTCTTAATTTTTTTCTCTGCACGACACCAAATCTGTGCTGTTCATCTATAACTACTAATCCAAGTTTTCCAAATTCTACATTATCTTCAATAAGTGCATGAGTTCCAATTACAAGAGAAATTTCTCCAGATTTTATTCCAGAAAGCATTGCTTCACGTTTTTTTCCTTTTACACTTCCAGTTAAAAGCTCCATTCTTACACCGAGTTTTTCAAAATCATCTTTTATAGAAAGATAATGCTGTGTTGCAAGAATTTCTGTAGGAGCCATAATAACTCCCTGATAACCGTTTTCAATAATATATAAAAGAAGAATCATTGCAACAACCGTTTTTCCGCTTCCAACATCTCCCTGAATAAGACGGTTTATAAATATTCCGCTGTTAAGCTCCTTATAAATATCTGTAATCACATTTTTCTGAGCTTTTGTAAGAGTAAAATTAAGATTTTTTAAATAATTTTTTACAAGAAATTTATTATCAGAAAGTTCATATTTTTTTTCATTAGAAACTCCCTCAATAAATTTTTTCTCCAAAATTCCCATTTCCAAAATCAGAAGTTCCTCTATTGCAAATCTTCTCTTTGCCTCTTCCAAATTCTTTTTATCATCTGGAAAATGAATTTCATTAAGAGCAGTCTGCCTGTCCATAATCTTATATTTTTTTATAATCTCATCTGGAATATTTTCACAGAAATATTTTCTATTAGAAATTATATTTTTTTTCAAAACTTTTCTAAGGCTGTTTTGTGCAAAGTTTTTAACAGTGCTGTAAACAGGAAGAATTTCCCCTTTTTCCATCTCTATCTGATTGGAAACTTTTTTATATTCAGGGTTTGTCATCTGGAAATTATATCCCCGTTTCACATGACCAATTAAAATATAATCTTCTCCTGTTTTAAGAGATTTTGCAAGATACGGCATTTGAAACCACACAACATCAATAACACCTGTACCATCTGTTGCCCTTGCTTTTGTCATTTTTAATCTTCCGGGAATATATGGAGTTGATACAGCAAGGAACTGAACTTTTAAAACAACATATTCATCTCCGCGGAGTTCCTCTATTTTTTTTATATTTGTTCTGTCATCATATGCTCTTGGAAAATAATAAAGGAGGTCGTGAAGAGTACTTATATTCAGATTTTTTATTTTTTCTGTCTCTTTTGCTGTAAGAGATTTTAAATTTAAATTTTTTAAATCTTCAAAAATAATTTTATAATCTTCTTTCATTTTTCCTCCTTGTTATTTTTATAAAAAAAGAGTGGCTGCATTAACCACCCTCTTTCAATTTTTATTAGTCTAACTGATCCATTATTTCATCAGCTATATCAAAGTTTGAATAAACTTCTTGAACGTCATCAAGTTCATCTAATGAATCATAAAGAAGCATAACTTTTTTAGCAACGTTTACATCTGTAATAACAACTTTATTTTCAGGAATCATTGTTACTTCAGCATCTTCATATTTATATCCTGCTTCTGTAAGAGCATCTAAAACTTCTTGGAAAGCTGCAGGCTCTGTTAAAACTTGGAATTCATCTCCATCTTCAACAATGTCATCTGCTCCGGCTTCAAGAGCTGTCATCATAAATTCTTCAGAATCTGCTACGTTTGCTGCAGGAACAATTATTTCTCCTTTTTTGTTAAACATCCAAGCAACTGCACCGTCTGCTCCAAGGTTTCCACCTTTTCTTGAGAAAGTTGTTCTTACTTCAGAAGCTGATCTGTTTTTGTTGTCTGTAACAACATCAACTATGAAAGCTGTTCCTTCTGGACCATATCCTTCATATCTCATTTCTATATAGTCAACACCCTCTAATTCTCCTGTACCTTTTTTGATTGCTCTTTCTAAGATATCTTTAGGCATGTTTCCTGCTTTTGCTTTTTCTATTGCAAGTCTAAGTCTTGGGTTGAAGCTTGGGTCTCCTCCGCCTTCTTTAGCTGCTATTGTTAATTCTTTTCCTAATTTTGTAAATAAGCTGGCTCTTTTTTTATCTTGAGCACCTTTTCTGTGTTGGATATTATTCCATTTACTATGTCCTGACACGAGTTTTCCTCCTATAAATATTAATCAAATATTATTATTCCACATTATTTTATCATACAGAAAAAATTTTTTCAATACGAGACCTTTATAATCCTTTTTTTCGTTATAATGATATCAACATTTTTATCATGTTCCTCTTCTTTGAAGCGATTATCTATTTGAAAATCATATGCAAGAGATATTTTTAAAATTTTATCTCCATTTTTTTCTCTTTCAGAAAAAAATTTATCATAATATCCTTTTCCAAAACCTATTCTTCCGCCTTTTTCATTAAAAGCTATCCCGGGAACTATTACAATATCTATTTTTCCGTTTAAAAAATCATTTCCTTCTGCTTCTTCTATTCCAAAATTTCCTTTTCTGTATTCTCCTGTAACTTCAACGGGAATTATTTTTTCCTTATCTTCGCTCACTCTTGGAACTAAAACTTTTTTTCCATTCTTCACAAGAATTTCATTAATATTTCTGGTCTCCACTTCATTTTTAAAATCCATATATGACATAACAACTTCTGCATTTTTTACTTCAGAAATATTTAAAAATTTTTCTCTTATAGCTGAACTTAATTTTTCTTTTTCATCTTGTGTGAGATTTTCTCTTTTTTCTCTTATCTCTTTTCTCACAAGATTTTTTATAGTCCTATTCTCCATCTTCTTCACTTTCGTCCAAAAGATTTTTTATGCTTTTTAAATCATTCCAGAAATCAATGGCAACTTTTGATTTTTTCCCGCTGCTGTCCCTCGATTTTTTAGCAAAATTTACATCATAAGTAACTATAAGTTTTATTCCTCCGCTCCATGTTTTAACTTCCCCTCTTTCTCTTGACATATCAATCTCTTTTTCAAGAAGAAGTTCTCCCACGTCCTGCCCCAGAGCCGCAATTATTTTTGGCTGAATAAGAGCAATCTGCATGTAAAGGAGATCTTTTAATTTTCTTTTTTCATCATCAAAGGTTTCTCTGTATTTTATTTTATTTTTTGTAAGAGTTGTTATGTAATAATCTTCAGGAGTTATCTCTGCAAGATCACAAAGTTTTATTAAAAATTCTCCGCTGGAACCTGCTGCAACTTTTAAATCGCTTGTTTCATAAAGTTCAGCATCATCACCAATAAAAAGAATTTTTCCATCTCTGTTTCCGCTTCCCAGAAGAATTTCTTCCCCTTCTTTTGATGAATTCAGTCTATTCATAGTTTCTATTTCAAATCTCAGTTCTTCCCACAATTCATCTTTTTCCATGATGCCCTCCTAAATTTCGTACAATTCTGTTGCTTCGTCCTGACGTGCTATTTCAACAGGAATATTTATATTAAATCTTCCCAGTTCTTGATATATTGTTCTTGATACAGTTTCAAAATTATTACTGTCTCTGCTCACATGTGCAAGATAAACTTTTTTTAAATCATGGTTATAGCTTTCACATACAAATTTTGCCGCATCATTATTTGAAAGATGTCCGTTTCTGCTTTTTACTCTGTCTTTAAGCTCCCATGGATAATTACACTCCATAAGCATTCTATAATCATAATTTGATTCTATTATCATTATATTCACATTTTTAAAAAGTTCTCTTACACGGTTATCAACATAACCTATATCTGTGGAAATTCCTAAAGTTTTCCCGCTTTTAACTCCCTCAATTCTAAATCCTACTGTTCTTTTTGCATCATGCATAACATCAACAGGGAGAACTTTTACTCTCTCTTTCAGAAAAAATATTTCATTATCAATGAAAATTAAATTTTCTTCTTCTATTTTTCCAAGTTTTGCTGCACAGACACTGTAACTTTCTTTTGTAATATAAATCGGTATGTTATATTTTCTTGATAAAATTCCAGCTCCTTGAATGTGGTCTCCATGTTCATGGGTAATTAATATCCCCTCTATCTCTTCAGGATTTTCATTTATCTCTTTTAATCTGCATTCTATTTTTTTTCCGCTGAAACCTGCATCAATTAAAATTTTAATTCCATCAACTTCTATAAAAGTGGAATTTCCTCCGCTTCCGCTTCCTAATATTGATACTTTCATTTTTCCTTAACCTTTCTATATTGATAAAAATAAAATTTTACGACATTGAAAAAATTTTCGTAATTTATGCAGCGACTTGAACGCTAAAAAACGACGTGTTTGAACAAAGTGAGTTTGTCGTTTTTAGTGAAACAAGCAAAATAAATAGAAAATTTTTTCACAGAATAAAATTTTATTTATTTATACTCCTGTGCTTATTTCTTTTTTCCACAAGGTCATTATATTTTTTACTTAAAAATCTCATATATTCATATTCAAAAACATAATCTGATTCCATAAAGTAAATTCCGCTGTCAGCTTTCATTGAAAAACCATAAAGCCCCATCATATACCATTCACCAAAATCTATTCCAACAGGGTGATACACATCAAAACTGTTAACTGCATAACTGTTCACTCCGCTTGCAGCTAAATCTCTCACGTTTGTCGGACCTAAAAGCGGAGCTACAACATAAGGACCACGTCCAACTCCATAATATCCAAGTGTCATTCCTAAATTTTCTTTATACTGTGGTATTCCAAGACTTGTTGCCGGATCAAAAAGTCCTAAAATTCCAACTGTACTGTTTATTCCAAATCTTAAAGCAGATTCAAACCCTTGAGTAAATTTAAGCTGTAAAAAAGAGTTTAAAGTTGTGCTTATATTTCCAAAATTTTTGAAAAAATTGCTGAATCTTTTCTGCACAAAATTTGGAGTATAATATTCATATGTTGTAACTGCCGGCTTTAAAACATATCTGTCTGCCATTCCATTAAAATAATATATTCTTCTGTTAAGAGGACCTAAAGGGTCATCTATTCCATAAAGAATTGCAAGCTCTTCATTAATTTCTTTTTTCTCTGCATTTTCTACATTATAGCTTTTTCTTACATCTTCTTTAAAATCGTGATTTTTTGTATTATGAAGACTGCTGCAAGAGATAAGCATAAAAGAAAAAATTAATATTAAAATTTTATTTTTTAATTTCAATTAACTTACCTCCTTTCATAAAGTTCAGCATATTTTTTACATTTTCATAATAATACATATTTCCGCAGTGTCCCCCGTAAGGATAAACTATTATTCTTCCTTTAAAGACATCTTTCAGATAATTTATATTTTCTTTTGTAAGAATAAGTTCGTCTCTGTTTGTTACAGCCATAATTTTATCACTGTGACGAAGATAATCTTCTATAACTTTTAAATCAGTGTGTTTTATAAGAGTTTTGGTATTCATTGAAGAACCGAATTTTTCACGATAATAAGGGACAGCTATTCTTTCCATATAATTTTCAAAATCAGCAAAATTTATTTTTTCAAAATAAACTCCCATATCTTCAAATTTTTCTATTTTCTTATCAACATACACTCCTCTTTTGTTAGCTGTATCTGAAAGAAAATTAATATCTATTGCATTTAATCTAAATACAAGACCTATTCCAACCTGCAAATCTCTGTCTGTAATTCCAAGACCTCTTAAAACTTTTTCAGGATTTTCATGTTTAATTTCCTTATCTTTTCCTGTAAGAACAGCAAGATTATCTGTTATCGCATTTACTCTGATAAAAAGATTTGTTATATCGTTGTCTATTGCTTTTTCAAACATATCATCTAAAATTTTTGCTGAAGTATAAAGATTTACAGCTGGATTTACTAAAAATACTCTTTTAAAATTAAAATCTTTTTCTGTTTCGTCAATGAATGAAATAACAGCTGAATGAGTTGCTCCAAGGCTGTACCCTGTAAGATAATAATCTGAAATTTCAGCTTTTTCTTCCACAAAACTTTTTATTCTGTTTAAAGCTCTGTATAAATCCATTCCGTCATTTAAAAGTATCCCCGGCATTTTCTCATAAGATAAAGATACCACGGAGTTGGTATTCATACTAGATGAAACTCCAACCACGTGGTATCCTGCTGTATAAAATATTCTCTGGAAAAGTTCTGTCTTAAGCGAAGTTGCTGAAGAACCTGTCCCTGATAAAATAAATACTAATGGTGCTTTTTTATCTTGTAAGGCTACTGAAAATTTGTAGTCCTTTTGATAATCCAAATTGGCAGGAGTTTCTCTTGTTTGTATGAAACTTGTTCTGTATACATCAATAGGAATTTTTTCCATGATGCCAGGAGTCATCATCGTGGACGTCCCCAGTACAGTTGCCACATATGGATTTTTAAATGGATAATCGTATGAAAATACATTTATTCCAAATAAAACAAATAATAATAGTACCAATTTTTTCATTAATATCTGCCTTCCTTCTTATTCCAGTTGAATTAATAGTCATTTCATATACTATATTCTACTAGAAGTCAAAGGAAAAAACAAACTTTAATTTAAAAACTATGGTCTTAATTCAAAACCAGCTTCTCTTATAGCTACAGCTATTTCATTTCTATGCTCAGCATTTGCACATTCAATAACTATTTTAGCTACTTGGTTGTTGATTTTTATTCCTGTTTTATACATAGATTGGTTAATTCTTAAGATGTTTGCTTTCTTTTCAGCAAGAACTTGAAGAACTTTGAATAATTCTCCTGCTCTGTCTGGAACAACTACGTTAAATTCAGCTTTTCTTCCTTCAAGAATAAGAGCTTTGTTTATAATTCTTTCTATCATGTTAATGTCAGAGTTTCCTCCTGAAATTACACAACAGATGTTTTGTCCTTGTTCTTTAATTTTTCCTGCAAGAAGTGCAGCAACTGGAGTAGCTCCTGCTCCTTCAGCAACAACTTTTCCTTTTTCCATTAAGAATAGAATAGCTCTTGCTATATCGTCTTCACTTACAGTTACTATTTCGTCAACATAGTCTCTTATCATTTCGCAAGTTAATTGTCCTGCTCTTGCAACAGCAATACCGTCAGCTATTGTAGGAGTTGTTTTTATTGTACAAGGGCAACCTTGTTTTACAGCTTCAAGCATTGATGCAGCATTTTCAGCTTCTACACCAACCATTTTTACTGATGGTTTTAAAGATTTTACTGCTTTGGCGATACCAGATGCGATACCTCCTCCTCCGATTGGAACGATTACCATATCTACATCTTCAAGATCTTCGATAATTTCCATACCGATTGTTCCTTGTCCTGCTATAACATAAGGATCGTCAAATGGATGTAAGAATGTTGCTCCTGTTTCAGCTTGGATTTCACATGCTTTTTTATAAGCATCGTCATAAACTGTTCCAACTTGAACAACTTCTGCTCCGTATCCTCTAGTTGCCATTACTTTTGATAATGGAGCTGTTCCAGGCATTACTATTGTTGATTTTATTCCAAGATTTGTTGCTCCAAGTGCAACTCCTTGAGCATGGTTACCAGCTGAAGATGCAATAACTCCTCTTGCTTTTTCTTCTTCAGTAAGGTGCATAATTTTATTTAAAGCTCCTCTTACTTTAAAAGATCCAGTTTTTTGTAAGTTTTCTAATTTAAAGAAAACTTTGTTTCCTGTTAATTTTTCCATAGTAGGGCATTCAATAATTTGAGTTCTTTTTACTGATCCTTTTATGGTTTCTGCTGCTTCCTTAATCATATCAAACGTTACTTTTTCCATTTTACATTCCTCCTACTTAAAACCGTTTTATTTAAAAAACTATTTTGTTTTCAACCAGAGTATACTTTTTTTGGTGAAAATTTTCAAGCACTTTTCACAAAATTATTCTTTTCTTAAAATATCAATCACTCCATCTGCTGTATAATCAAGGGCTTCCGAGAAAATATTAATTTTAAAATTTTTTAAAGTTTTTGTAGTTGATGGTCCAATTGAGATAACTTTTAATCTTTTTACACACGAAATGTCGTTTTCCAAACTACTTACAAAAGATTTTACTGCTGAAGAGCTTAAAAATGTTATATATTCCACATCTTTTAAAATCTTTTCAACGTCAGTTTTAGATTTTAAATTAAAATTTGTGTTATATCCTATAATTTTTTCAAATTTTCTGTTGTATTTTCTGCTCCATTCCACATCATCACAAGGAGATATGTCAGAAGTTATAACAAGAATTTTATCATTTTCCTCTGTAATTTTTAAAATTTCTTCAGCCAGTTCTGCTGTAAGATATTTTTCAGGCATAACATCTGGTTTAATTTTAAATTTTTCAAGCTCTTCTTTTGTTTTTGCTCCCACAGCACCAATTTTTATATTCCCTAAAACTCTCATATCAGGAATATGCTCAAAGAAAAATTTTACTCCATTGGGAGAATTAAATAAAAGTGCCTGATAATTTTTTAAATTTTCATAATTAAAATTGTGCATCTTATCTTCAATTCTCAAAAAAGATAAAAGTTCTGAATTTCCTCCCAGCTTTTCAATTTCTCTGCAGAAATTTTCTCCCTGTGCCGTATCTCTTGTAACTAAAATATTTTTTCCAAAAAGCTCTTTCTTTTCAAACCAGTTAAATTTTTCTCTTTTTTTTACCACATCTCCTATTACAATCACAGCCGGGGAAACAGCTTTTTCTTTCTCTGCTGTTTCAGAAATTTTTTCAAGAGAATCTGTTATCACCCTCTGCTTTCCTGTTGTTCCTTTTTCAATTACAGCTGCAGGAGTATTTTTATCTTTTCCGTGTTTTATAAGTTCACCTGTTATAAGACCTAAATTTTTCACTCCCATTAAAAAAACAAGTGTCCCCTCAAGCTCTGCTATTTTTTTAAAATCATGGAAACTGTTTTCTTTTGCAGTCATTCCTGTAAAGACATGAAAAGATTTAGAAAGCCCTCTGTGAGTAACAGGTATTCCTGCATATTCTGGAACTGCTATGGCAGAAGTTATTCCCGGGACAATTTCAAAAGGGATATTTTTTTCAGAAAGTTTTTCTATCTCTTCTCCTCCTCTTCCAAAAACAAAAGGGTCTCCTCCTTTAAGTCTTACGACAGTTTTTCCCTCAAGAGCTTTTTCTAAGATTTTATTATTTATCTCTTCCTGAATAAGTCCGCCCTCTGTGTTCTCTTTTCCAAGGTAGATAAATTCTGTTCCTTTTCCGGCAAAACCTAAAATTCTCTTATTCACAAGTCTGTCATAGATAATACAGTCCGCCTCAGATATACACCTTTTTCCTTTTAAAGTTAAAAGTTCAAAATCACCGCACCCTGCTCCTACAATATATACTTTTCCTTTTTTACTCATTTATATTCCCTCTTATTTTTTCAGCCAGCTCATCAGCAAGAACTATTCCCTTTTCTCTTTTTCCTCTGTGAGTTCCTCTGTAAAGTTTTTCTCCGCTGTAATAAATTCCTTTAATTTCAATTTCATCTCCAATTATTTCAGCAGCACATCCCATAGGTGTGTGACACCCTCCGTCAAAAATTTTAGAAAACTCTCTTTCAACAGCGACAACTTCTGTTGTATTTTTATCAGCTATTTTTTCTAAAATCTCAAGAATCTCTTTATCATCTTCTCTGCATTGAACACACAATGCCCCTTGAGCAGGTGCAGGCATAATTTCATCTTTTGTAAAAAATTGAGTAATTCTATCTTGAAGCCCCACTCTTATAAGACCTGCTGCTGCAAGAACTATTCCGTCAAAATTTTCCTCTTCAAGTTTTTTAAGTCTTGTGTGAATATTTCCCCTTATTGGTTTTATCTCTGCATCAGGTCTCATATCTTTTACCATAACAGCACGTCTTAAAGAACTTGTTCCTATTATTGGATTTTCAGGAAGCTCTGAAAGTTTTTTCCCGCTTTTTGAAACGAAAACATCTCTGTTATCCTCTCTTATGGGAATTGCTCCGCAGATAAGACCATCTGGACTTACAGCCGGCATATCTTTCATTGAATGAACTGCAAGGTCAATATCTTTTTCTAAAAGTTCTTTTTCTATCTCTTTTGTGAAAAAACTTTTAAGGGAAACATTTTTATCTCCCCAGTTTGTTCTCATATCTTTATCCCCAGTTGTAACAATAACTTTTATTTCAAAATCCATCTCTGGAAATTTTTCTTTCAGCATTTTTACCACAAGCTCTGTCTGAGCCATTGCAAGTATACTTCCTCTTGAACCTATTATAATTTTATTTCTTAACATTTTATTTCCTTTCCTGCTTTTCAGTTTCTGTTATTATTTTTAAAATTTCTTCCATATTTTCAGTGACCCATGGATATTCTATTTTCGGCCTCTTTAAAACTATTGGTATTACACCTGTTTCGTAGGCAGCCTGAAGTTTTTCAAGCTCTCCTCCTGTGTCTCCGCTCTCTTTTGTAACAACATATTTTATCTCATAATTTTTATATACAGCTGTATTAAATTCTTTTGAAAAAGGCCCTTGAAGCCCTATTATATTTTTGGCTTTTATCCCTACATTTTCAGCTTTCTCTATTGAAATTTTCACAGGGAGAATTCTGAAATATATATTTTCAATATTTTTTAAATTTTTAAACTCATGAATACTGTTTGTTCCTAAAGTTATCAGAATATTCCCTTTCAAAGTTTCAAGATATTTTATAAGCTCATCTGTTTTTTCAAAAGATATGCAGTCATTTTCTAAGTTTTTTCTTTCAAAACGGAAATATTTTTTTCCTGTGTCTCTCGCTGTTTCCATGGCATTTTTAGAAACTTCAAGAGCATAAGGGTGGCTGAAATCAAAAATTCTCTCAATATTATATTGAGAAACAAAAATTTTCATCTCATCTTTATTCATCGCTCCTGATTTTACAGCCGCACCGCTTTCTTCTGCAAGTTTTTTTCCGTAATCACTTACTGTTGTAAGAATAATATTTTTTAAATTTATATTTTTTTCTGATAAAAGTTTTATAAAATCCCGTGAATCTTTTGTCCCGCCAATTATCCAATCCATTTTAATCAACCTTATATCCTCTCGGTGTTATCATCTTTCCATTTTTTACAAAAGTTTTTGAATTTCCTATTATCACAGTTGTAAACATATTTATTTCAAAATCAAGCATTTTTTCCAACGTTGTAATATCATAATTTTCTCCTGAACGTCCTGTGTTTCTCACAACAGCGACAGGAGTATTTTTATTTTTATACTGAAGCATAATGCTTACTGCCTCGTTTATAAGTTCTGGTCTTCCATTGCTTTTTGGATTATAAAGAGAAATTACAAAATCTCCCTCAGAAGCAAGGGCAATTCTTTTTTTAATAAGCTCCCAGTCTGTTAAAAGATTACTTAAAGATATTGAAACATGGTCGTGCATAATTGGTGCTCCCACAAGAGAAGCTGAAGCATTGGCAGAAGTTATCCCCGGAACTATTTCAACTTCTATATCACTTTCTCCTACAACTTCAAGCATAATCCCGGCCATTCCGTAAACTCCTGCATCACCTGAGCTTATCAGTGCCACAACATTTCCCTCTTCTGCAAGTTTTAAAGTTTCCTCACATCTTTCAATCTCTTTTTTCATTGCTGATTTTACCATTTTTTTATCTGGAAAAATTTTTTCAGCAAGAGCGATATAAGTTTTATGACCGATTATTATATCTGCATTTTCAATAACTTTATAAGCTCTGAATGTCATATTATCTTTGTTCCCAGGCCCAATTCCCACAACATAAATTTTACCTTTTCTGCTCATTCTTTTTTGTCTCCTCTTCAAAAATTGAAATTGTTATTCCATCATATTTTAATTTTTCAGATAAAAATTTTCCTTTTCCCTTTCCCTCAATAAAGGCACAAGGAGCAGAAACAGCCCCAACCCCTATTGATTTTTTTACAAATTGAGAAGTTTCAAAATTATTTTCAATCTTTTGTATATCTTCACGAGAAATTATTTTAAGTTCCTTTCCAAAATATTCTGCTGTGCCGATTATTCCTGCTTCATTTTCTTTTATATCAGCTGTTGCAAAAATTCTTATACTTTCTTCACAGAGATTTAAGTTTTCAAAAGAATTTTTTACAGCAGAAATTATTTTTTCTGCTTCTTTATTTTTCTTACACCCTATTCCAACCACAATATTCTGAGGAATTATTTTTGCAATTTCAATATTTTTTCTGTTAGAAATTAAAATTACCCCTTGTGGATTTTCATTTTCCATATTTTCAGGAACTTTTATATCAACTTCTTTTCCTGCAACAATAAGGCTCGTTACTTTTTTGGCAGATTCCAGACTTTCAAGTTTCCCATTTATTTTCATAGCTATTGTATCTACAGCAATTTTTCCAGAAACATCTGAAGCTGTGGAAATCACAGGAACTGCCCCTGTTATCTCTCCTAAAATTTTTGCAGCTTCATTTGCTCCTCCAAGATGCCCCGAAAGAAGAGAAATTATAAAATTTCCCTCTTCGTCCATAGTAAGAACTGCAGGATCTTTATCTTTTGATTTTATAAAAGGTGCTATAGTACGAACTGCTATCCCAGAAGCTGTTATAAAAAGAAAAGTATCATATTTTAAAAGATTTTTTTCAAAAAAATTCTGAAGTCCGTTTTCAATTAAAAGAGTTTTTTCTTTCATAAATTTTGAAATTGTAAAAACATCACAATTTATTTTTTCTTTTATTTTTAAACCGTTTCTCACACCTTTTTCAGTAACTGTTATCACTGCAAGTTTCATATTTTTTCCTCTTTATTTTTTATCCCCTCTCTGTATTCATGAGTAAAATATTTATCATAAAGTTTTGACTTTGAATATTTAGGTTTTTCTGCTAAAAAATCACCAACAAGTATCTGTGCTGTTTTGTTTATTTTTGCTTCTTTTACTTTTTCAGCTATATTTTCTAAAGTTCCCATGACAATTTTTTCATCTTCCCAAGTTGCCCTCTGAACAACAGCAATAGAAGTTTTTGGAGGATAATATTTTAAAAGTTTTTTTACAACTTCATCTATCATCTGCACAGATAAAAATATTGCCATTGAAGCTCTGTGTGAAGCAAGGCTCTCTAAACTTTCTCTCTCTGGAACAGGAGTTCTTCCCTCAAGTCTTGTGCAGATTACAGTCTGACTTATATCTGGAAGAGTAAATTCTTTTTTTACACTGGCTGCTGCTGCAAGAAAGGAACTTACTCCGGGAATAACTTCATAATCTATTCCATATAAATCTAAAATATCCATCTGCTCTCTATGAGCTCCAAAAATTGCTGGGTCTCCCGTGTGAACTCTTGCAACTTTTTTATTATTTTTTACAGCAGAAATCATTATTTCCATAACTTCTTCAAGATTTAAAACTGCACTGTTATAAATTTCTGCCCCAGCTTTATGGCAGTCTATAACTTCTCTCGGCACAAGTGACCCTGCATAAATTATAACATCAGCTTCTTTTATAATTTTCTGTCCTTTAACTGTAATAAGCTCTGGGTCTCCAGGTCCTGCCCCTATGAAATAAACCTTTTCCATTTTTCCACACCTCCTTTTTTCAAAATCATTGTAGAAAAGTATGGTACATTTTCTTCATCAACATCATCAAGATTAAAATAAATTTTCTGCTTTTCTTTTCCAGATTCAGAAACCATAAGAATATTATTCATATTTCCTGTTTCTTTTACTGCTTTTTTAAGCTCAGAAAATTTAAGAGCAACTTTCATAAAAACAATATTATCTGCACATTCAATTTCTTTTTTTATATCACAATTTTTATGAAGAGGAACAACTTTTAAAGTTTCATTTCCCATTACAAGCGGAAGATTAAATCTTGAACTCATATCAGCAAAAGATGAAATCCCAGCTATTGTAACAACCTCATGTGAAGAAGAAATATTTTCAAGAAGATAAACATAGGTACTAAATGTCATAGGGTCTCCTATTGTTAAAAATCCCACATTTTTTCCTTCATTTAAATATTCCTCAACAATTTTCCCGTTCTTTTTCCTCTCTTCCTCACGTTTTTTTACATCAGGATTCATAGAAAATTCCATATTTATAATTTTGCTGCTGCTTTTTAAATAACTTTTTGCTATTGAATAAGCTGTGCTTTCAAAATCTCTCCCTGCATCTGGAACAATTATAACATCAAGTTCCTTTAAAGCATTTACAGCTTTTATTGTAAGCATTTCAGGGTCTCCCACTCCAACCCCTATTCCATAAAATTTACTCATTTATTTCTCCTTTTTCTCCGCTTATTATGTATATGGGATTTTCTCCAAACATCATTGTATAGTTCCCTACTTTTTTTCCTCTTGCTACACTCATACTTATAATTTCTATATTTTTTATTTTATATTTTTCAAAAATATTTTTTACTTCTGAAAGTGTTTCTAAAGTTATTGCATTAATAACAACTATACTTTTTTCAGCTGAATAATTTACAAAATATTTTATAATTTCGTCAAGTCTTCCTCCAGAACCTCCCACAAACATTCTGTCGAAATTTTTAATACACAAATCATCAGGAGCTGTACCTTGTATTACTTCCAAATTTTTTATACTAAATTTTTTTAAGTTTTCTTCTATAAGTTTTATTCCCTCAGATTTTCTCTCCACAGCATACACTTTTCCATGCGGAATATATGTTGCCGCTTCTATTCCAACAGAACCTGTTCCTGCTCCTACATCTATTAACACAGAATTTTCAGAAAGTTTAAGTTTTGCAACAGAAACAGCCCTTACTTCCTGTTTTGTCATGGGAACTTCCCCTCTTATAAAATCTTTATCTGCTATATGCCCCATTATTTCTCCTTTTTAAGAACAACTACATTCATTTTGTAATCTCTTTTATGCTCTTCTGTATCCTTAGCATAAAACTCTGTTATCCTTTCATCTTCATAAGAAAGCCTCTCTCCCACAACTATTTTTACATCTAAAAAATTATTTTTCATCAAAATCCTTCCTATATAATAAGGAGAATTTTCACTGTCTGTAAGAAGGATAATACCAGCTGTACTTTTTTTAAGTGCATCTACTATATCAAGCTCTCTTCCGTGCATACTGCAGAGACTGTAATTTTCCCAGCTCTCTCCCAGTTTTGCAAAAAGATACTGGAAAGATGATATTCCCGGAATTACATTAAATTCTGTATCCAGAACATTTTTTTTCATATAACTCAAGAGGCTGTAAAATCCTGTATCTCCCGAAACAACAACTGTAATATTTTTATGAACAATTTCTTTTTCTATGTATTCAATCATATGAGAAAGTTTTTTTAAAATATATTTTTCCTGTGAAGATTTTAATAAAGGAGAAATATCTTCAAGCTGTCTTTCTCCCCCGATTAAAATATCAGAAGATACTATACATTTTATTCCAGCCCCTGTAAGATAATCAATATTTCCTGTTCCAAGTCCTACTACATTAATTTTTTTCAACAGAACTCACCTCATTTAAAAGTTCATAAAAATTTCTGCTGTGTCCCAATTCTTTTCCGCTGAAAGCAAAAAGCATAACTTCACAGGAAATATTTTCATCTCTTACATATTCCCTGCATTTCGCCGCAGCTTTTTCTGCAATGAGAGAAAAAAGTTCCTGCTTTTCCACATATTCACAGGCCTCTTCAACTGTGTTTGCTTTTAAAATTTTCATAATATTTTCAGGTTTCTCTCCTATAAGAAAAGCATTAGCCCCCATTATTTCCATACGGCAGTCTGCTGTTCTGCTGTGAGTATTATAAATTCCCCCTGCAATTTTAACAGCTTTTCCAATATGCCCAACTAAAATTATTTTTTTGAAGCCAAGTTCTGCTGCACTTTCAAGCATAAATCCCACATAGTTACTCATAACAATAATTCTTTCTGGAGAAAATCCATGTTCTTCACAATATTTTTTTCCGTGATTTCCAAAAGAAAAAATTACAAAATCTCCACCTTTATCTTCTTTTAAAACTTTAAGCTCTGTATAAAGAGATTCTTTTAAGGCTTCTTCACTCATGGGATTTAATATTCCTGTTGAACCGAGAACAGAAAGCCCCCCTGTAACTCCAAGTTTTTCATTAAAAGTTTTTTTAGCTTTTTCTCTCCCTTGTGGAATATATATTAAAATTTCTGCTTTTAAATTTCTTTCATCTAAAATTTCTTTTACAGTATTTTCAATCATTTTAAGAGGACCGGGATTTACTGCTGATTTTCCAACAGGACACTGAAGACCTTTTTTTGTAGAAATTCCCACACCATATCCTCCGTAAATCAAAATATTATTAAAATAATATCCTCTTTTTATTTCTGGAAAATTTTTATCTTTTTCAAGAAGTTTTACTTTCACACAAATATCAATACCGTTTGTTACATCTGGATCATCACCAGAATATTTTTCCACAACAGCAGTTGCAGAATTTTTTCTTTTCTTTATTTTTTTTATTGGAACTGTTATTTTTTTCCCGTTTAAACTGTCAATTTCTATTTTTTCAGCTTCATAATTTTCTAATAAAGAAAGAAGAGCAGCTTTTACACAGACAGCAGCACAAGCTCCTGTTGTGTACCCTGATTTTAATTTTTTCATTAAAATCCCTCTCTTTTATAAATCTGATACAAAATCCCGTGAAGAATAGAAACAGCTACTGTACTTCCCCCTTTTCTTCCGTTGATTGTTATATATGGAACTTTTGTTTCCTTAAAAACTTCTTTGGATTCACTTGCCCCTACAAAACCAACAGGAACTCCTACAACAAGAGCAGGCTTTTCAATTTCATTTTTTTCAATCATCTCTTTTAATTTATAAAGAGCTGTGGGAGCATTTCCTATAAGAAAAATTTTGGTTTCCTTATCTTTTCCAGCATGCTCCATGCCGACTATAGATCTTGTAACCCCTCTTTCCTTTGCTTCTTTTGAAACTTCTGCATCACTTACAAGAGTATAAGGAACACAGTTAAATTTTTTTAAAATAGTTTTGCTCAGCCCGTTTACTATCATATTTGTATCACAGTAAATTTTGCAACCATTTGATAAAACTTTTTTAGCAGAGCTTATAGGATTTCCTAAAAATTCTATTAAATCTGCATATTCAAAATCAGCTGTTGTATGAATTACCCTCTTTACAATTGGAAGTTCTTCCTCTGTAAATTTTTCTACTTTCTCTCCAAGCTCCTCTGTTATTATTTCAAAACTTCTTTTTTCTATATCTTCAGGTTTTTTTATATATCCGCCCATTATTTCTGCTCCTTGTTTTTCTCTGCCCTGTTAAGCAGGTCAAAAATTATATCGCTGCTTTTAAAAAAATGAATATGAGGATAGCCGCATAAAAGATTTTTTAATGAATAACCGCACTCCCATTTTCTGCCGTTTGGTTTTTCAATTTTAAATTCTTTTTTCTCTTTTCCCTCTTCCTTTATTTTTGAATAATGAAATTCATGCCCTTTTCCGCAAAAATTTTCTCTGTATTTTATATTTATATATCCAAATCTTCCTATATCAAGACGATTTTTCATCTCAATAATATTTTCTGTAAGATTTACAAAATTATATTCTCTGCCGTCAAGTGTTATAAGTTTTTTTGAAAGATAAATAAATCCCCCGCACTCTCCATAAATAACTCCATTTTTATTATAAAAATCTCTTATGGAATTTATCATTGAAATATTCTTTTCAAGTTCCACTGCATAATTTTCTGGATAACCGCCTCCGAAATAAAGCATATCCATATTATCTGGAATTTTTTCATCTTTTAAAGGGGAGAAATATTTTATTTCAGCTCCCAGATTTTCTAAAAACTCTATATTATCATTGTAATAAAATGAAAAAGCACTGTCTTTTGCAATCCCAATTTTTATATTTTTATATCTGTCTTTAAAATCTGAAAAAATATTTTTTAATTCATAGCAGGGATTTATTTCTGCTGTTTCATAAATTGCTTTTAAATCTATTGTTTTTTGAAATTCATTTTTTAAAACTTCTATTTTTTCTTTTAAATCATAAACTTCGTAAGCCTCAACCAGACCAAGATGTCTGCTTGATAAAGAAATATTTTCCATTTTAGGAATATACCCGAAACATTTTATTTTACAGTATTTTTCTACAGCATCTTTTAAAATTTCATAAGTTTTTTCACTTGAAACCCTGTTTATTATGACACCGATAATATTTACCCTTTTATCAAAATTCTGGTATCCTGTTATTTCAGCAGCAATACTTGTGCTTCTTCCAGTTCCGTCAACAATTAAAATAACAGGAAGATTTAAAATTCTTGAAATATGAGCAGAGCTTCCATTATCAAGGGAGTTATCAATCCCGTCATAAAGCCCCATTACACCCTCAGCTATTGAAAAGTTTTTATGATGTTCTAAAAAACTTTCTCTTACACCATCTTCTCCCATAAGAAAAAAGTCAAGATTATAGCTTTTATTTCCTGTAACATATTCATGAAATTTTCCGTCAATATAATCAGGTCCAATTTTAAATGGAGATACATCAGAAAAACATGACATAAGCCCCATTGAAACTGTCGTCTTTCCTATTCCGCTTCTTGTTCCAGCAATTAAAAATCCTTTCATAAAAGCACCTCTTTTACAGCTTCAATAACTTTTTGATTTTTTTCTCTGTCTTTTATTGCAAGCCTTACAAAACTGTTATCAAGAAATTTAAAATTTGAAGCATTACGGACAAGAATATTTTTTTCTTCCATTCTGCTTTTAAATTCTTCTGATGTCATTTCAAATAATTTTATTAAAATAAAATTTGTTTCTGTATCATAGACTTTTATTCTTCCGCTTTTTTCAATCTCTTTTAATGAATCTGTAAAATATTTTCTCTCTTCTAAAATCCACTTTTCACTGTTTTTAATATATTTAATATCATTTAAAATAACCTTTCCTGCAAGGTCGGCAAATCCATTTACACTCCACGGCTCTCTTATTTCATTTATTTTTTCTGTAATTTTTTTATCAAAACATATTCCGTAGCCAAGTCTTAAACCGGGAAGAGCAAAAAATTTTGTTAAAGCTCTCAATATAAAAATATTTTCAGATTTAAAAAGTGCTGAAGTTTTTTCTTCCCATCCTGAAATAAATTCTATAAAACATTCATCTATAAAAAGCTTTGTTCCTGCTTTTTCCAAGCTGTTATTTATCTCAAAAATAATCTCTTTTGAAATAAATTTTCCTGTTGGATTATTGGGATTGCATATAACAGCAAGATTATAATTCACAGCTTTTTGTATAAATTTATCTTTATTTAAAATAAAATTATCTTCTTCTTTAAGTTCAAAAAAATCTATCTCACATTCTGCATTTTTTACTGCCCTTTCATATTCAGCAAATGTAGGGGCTGCAATTAAAACTTTTTTAGGTTTCAGTGCTTTTATATATAAAAATAAAACTTCTGTTGCCCCGTTTCCAGCAATAATATTTTCTGGAGATATATTATTATATTTTCCTATACTTTCTCTAAGCTCTGTATAATTTATATCTGGGTATCTTGTAAGAACAGAAAAATTTTCTGACACAGCTTTTTTCAAACTCTCTGGAACTCCAAGAGGATTTATATTTGAACTGTAATCAAGTATGTCTTTTTTTCCTTCTCTTTGTAATTTATAAATATTTCCTCCATGGATTTCCATAATTATTCCTCCCTCTCTTAAATAGAAGTTATTGAAATATCTTTATTAAAAATAAATTATAAAAAATAAAATTTTAAGACATTGAAAAATTTTTCGTGATTTACACAGCGAGTTGAACGCTAAAAAATGATATGTTTGAGGCATAGCCGAGTTTATCATTTTTAGTGAAACGAGCAAAGTAAATAGAAAATATTTTTCACGGAATAAAATTTTATTTTTATATAATAGTTTTCAATAATGAAAAAAATATTAATCCAATAACTGAAGTCCCATATAATAATTTTCTTCCTCTTAAAATATCATTTAATTCAAATTCTTTCAGCTTGTCTCCTATTGTGGGCTTATCATAAACTTTGCCGAAATATTTTGTTTTTCCCCCAAACTGCACTCCCAATGCTCCAGCAAAAGCAGACTCACCATGTGCTGAATTTGGGCTTGCATGATTAAGTCTGTCCCTTAAAAATATTTTAAAAGATTTTTTATAATCAAATCCTAAGAAAAATGCAGCTGCAGGAATTAAAATAAGTCCTGTTATCCTTGCTGGAATAAAATTTGCAACATCATCAATTTTTGCAGAAACAGTTCCAAAATTTATATATCTTTCATTTTTATATCCTAACATTGAATCAAGAGTGTTCACTGCCTTATATCCCATTGCAAAAGGAAGAGCAAGAGATACACCGTTTATTTCAAAAAAACTTCCTGCAAAAGCAAAAAACATTGGTGAAATTATTCCGTCAACAGAATTTTCACTGAAAGTTTCAAGAACACTTCTTATTATCTGGCCAATATCCATAGTTTCTGTATCACGGCTTACAAGATAAGAAAGTTTTTTCTTCGCATCTTCCAAATCTCCGGACTTTAAAATTTTATAAACTCTTATCCCCTCATCAGCCAGACATTTTGCTGCAAGAGTTGTATAAAGAAAAAATATTTCAAGCCATTCACCAAGAGATGCCAGAAAATATGAAACAGCAACAGTTGTAAATATTACAATAGCTGCTGTAACTCCTCCCCAGAAAGTTTTATTTTTTAATTTATATAAATATTTTTCCAGAAAACTTATAAGTTTTCCTATAAATCTCACTGGGTGCGGAAACCACTCTGGGTCTCCAAATAAAATATCAAGTATATAAGCAATAAAATATTTTACTGCAAAATTCATAAAATCACACTCTTTTATTAAATTTAATTATGTTCATTTTCTTTTTTATTTAATCACATTTCTTTATTTTTTAAATATAATTTCGTATATTTTTTTTATATCAAGATTTTCTCTCATAATTTTTTCAAGTTTATCAAACTCTTTTTCTCTGTATTCCTCAAAAGTTTCTTTAAGTTTTTCCGGAGAATACCCTTTTTTCTCTCTTACAGCATTAATAATTTTTTCTGTAACAGAATTATTTTCAAAAATTCCGTGAATATATGTTCCAAAGACATTATCTTTTACAAGAGCTTTTAAAAATTTATCTTCTGTTATAGAAATCTCTGTTTCAGAAAAACTTACCCCTTGATGAATTTCATAGCCGTAAATTTCTTCTCCGTCAAGATTTTCTAAAATACCACTTGTATTTTTTAATCTTCCCTCATATTGAGTGAGAGTTTTTTCATCAGCAAAAACTGTTGTTATATTTAAAAGACCAAGTCCCTCGCAAGTTTTTGGAATTCCCTCTGCTCCTTTATCATCTTTTATCTCTTTCCCAAGAATTTGAAATCCCCCGCAGATTCCTATTATTATTTTTCCTTTCTGAGAAAGCTCTTTTATTTTTTTATCAAATCCTTTTTCTTTTAAAAACTCCATATCAGAAATTGTATTTTTTGAGCCGGGAATTATTATTATATCTGAATTTTCAATTTCATAAGGATAATCTGCATAGGATACACTTGCACCATTTATTTTTTTTAATGGATCAAAATCTGTAAAATTTGAAAGATGTTTTAGATTTATCACAGAAATATTTACAATACTTTCTTTTTCTTTTTTTAGTTTCTCTGTTACTCTGTCCTCGTCTTCTATATCTATTTCAAAATATGGAACAACTCCCAGAACAGGAACTTTTATTATCTCTTCAAGTTTTTCAATTCCAGAAAGAAGCATATCTTTTCTTCCTCTGAATTTATTTATTATAACTCCCTTTACTCTTTCTCTTTCGTGGGGCTCAAGAAGAACCATTGTCCCGACAACAGAAGCAAAAACTCCTCCCCTGTCTATATCAGCCACTAAAATTACAGGAGCATCTGCCATCTCTGCCATTCCCATATTTACTAAATCATTTTCTTTTATATTTATTTCAACAGGACTTCCCGCTCCCTCAAGGACACAAATATCAAATTTTTCTGTATTTTTATAGGCTTCCAGAATATATTTTTTAAATTTTGGTTTTTCTTTTGAAAAATCATAGCCGCTCATATTCCCTATGGGTTTTCCATTTAAAATTATCTGGATTTGATTATTCCCGCAGGGTTTTAATAAAAGAGGATTCATATATCCTTTTGGCTCAATTTTACAGGCTGCTGCCTGAACACTCTGAGAACGTCCTATCTCAAGCCCTTCTTTTGTAACAAAAGAATTAAGAGCCATATTTTGTGCCTTAAAAGGTGTAACTCTGTAACCATCTTTATAAAAAACTCTGCATAGACCAGCTGTTATTATACTTTTTCCAGCTCCTGAAGATGTCCCGAGTATCATTATATTTTTATTTTTTTTCATAAATAAATTCACTCTTTCTTTAAATTTTCAAAAACAATAATAAGTTAATAAATAAAAAAATCCTTCCAAATACAAAAAGAAGGACTCAAAAAATTTAAAAAATAAATACTTCCCGTCCTCGCAGGTTGTAAAGGTTTTTAAGGCAGGTATCCTGACTTGAATTCATTTTACTCGCAGACCTTCCCAAAAGTTTTTTCAAATTTCAGTGGTAATTATTCTGCTTTCATCATTCTTACAGTGGCGGGACCGTGTGAGACTTTCACTCATCTTCCCTATTAATCATTTTCATGAACCATAAAAACTTTATATTCTGATTTTAGTATAATAAACTTTTATTCTCTCGTCAATTTATATTTTCTTTGTTTCATCAAAAAGTTTCTCTCAAAAATATAGTACCACAGAGAGAAAATTTTTTAAATATTTAAAATTTTTAAAAAAACATGGTAAAATACTTTTATAAGTGAAAATCCATTTATTGTTGTACAGGAGGATATAAATGAAAAAAGTTTTGACAATAGCAGGTTCTGATTCTTGCGGAGGAGCAGGAATACAGGCAGACTTAAAAACAATGAGTGCAATGGGTGTATACGGAATGAGTGTTATTACAGCTGTAACAGTTCAAAATACTATGGGAGTTTTTGGAGTTCAGGAAATTTCCACAGATATAGTTGAGGGACAGATAAAAGCAATTTTTGAAGATATAGAAGTTGACAGCGTAAAAGTAGGAATGCTTTCAAGCAGCGAACTTATAAGAACAATAGGAGCAGCTCTTAAAAAATATAATGCAAAAAATATAGTAATAGATCCTGTTATGGTTTCTAAAAGTGAATACAAATTATTAAAAGACGAAGCCATTGAAGAACTTAAAAAATTTGTTTCTCTTGGAGAAATTGTAACTCCAAATATTCCAGAAGGAGAAATCCTTGCTGATATGGAAATAAAAAATGAAGATGATATGGTTGAAGCTTCTAAGAGAATTCAAAAACTTGGAGCAAAAAATGTTCTTATGAAAGGAGGACACAGATTAGATAACTGTACTGACGTTCTTCTTCTTGAAAATGGAAAAGTTGTAAAATTCCCTGGAGTTAGAATTGATACAAAAAATACTCACGGAACAGGATGCACACTTTCATCAACAATAGCTTCTCTTATTGGAAAAGGATATTCTGTTGAAGAAGCTGTAAGACTTGGAAAAGAATATATCACTGAAGCTATAAGAAATTCTTTTGCAATCGGTCACGGTGTAGGACCTGTGGGTCACTTTATAGATTTATATAAAAAAGCAGGAGTAAAATATGAATAAAATTGATTATTCTCTTTATCTTGTAACTGACAGAGATATTCTTGGAGGAAGAGATTTATGCAAAGCAGTTGAAGACAGTATAAAAGGCGGAGCAACTATTGTCCAGCTGAGAGAAAAATTTGTAAGTGATGAAAAATTTCTTGAAATAGCAAAAGAAGTTCAAAAAGTTACAAAAAAATATAATATCCCTCTTATCATAAATGATAATGTAAAAATTGCAAAAGAGATTGACGCAGAGGGAGTTCATATCGGTCAGAGCGATGAATCTTTAGAAGAAGCAAGAAAAATTTTAGGAAAAAATAAAATTATCGGTGTTTCTGTCGGTTCTGTGGAAGAGGCTCTGAAAGCTGAAAGAGGAGGAGCGGATTATCTTGGAATAGGAACTGTTTTTTATACAGGAAGCAAAAAAGATATAAATGAGCCTTTAGGTCTTGAAAATTTAAAAATTATTGCAGACAGTATAAAAATTCCAAGTGTAGCTATCGGCGGAATACATCTTAATAATGTTAAAGAAGTAATGAAAACAGGTGTCTGCGGTGTTGCAGTAATATCTGAAATTCTTGGAAAAGAAGATATTGAAAAAGCCTCAAAAACTTTACTTTCTTTTATAAAATAATACAGGAGGCAGAAATGATTTTTGAAAAAGAACAGCTTGGAAATGTTATTAAAAAGATCAGAGAAAAACAGCCTATTGTTTTTCATATTACAAATACAGTAACAATAAATGATTGTGCAAATATAACTCTTGCAGTTGGAGCATCTCCTCTTATGTCTTTCTGTGAAGATGAGCTTGAAGATATTTTATCTTTTGCATCTGCACTTGTTCTTAATATTGGAACAATGGATAAACAGATGAGAGAAATGGCTGTAAAAGCTGGACAGACTGCAAACAGATTGGGAAAACCTGTTGTTCTTGATCCTGTTGGTGTAGGAGCAACAAGAGCCAGAAAAGAATTAGTAGAAAAACTTTTAGCAAATGTTCACTTTGCTGTTGTAAAAGGAAATATGGCAGAAATAAAATCAATCTACGGAATTGAAAATTCTGCAAACAGGGGAGTAGATTCTGTTGAAGATTTAGAAAACGGAGTTGAAATTGCAAAAGCTCTGGCAAAAAGATATGACACTGTAATTGCTGTTACAGGCAAACAGGATATAATAAGCGACGGTGAAAGAGTTGCAAAAGTAAATAACGGTACTGCAATTTTAGGAAAAGTTACAGGAACAGGATGCATGACAGCTTCTCTTGTGGGAAGTGCCTGCGGAGCAGAGAGAGATTATTTTATAGCTGCTGCAGCCGGAGTGGCTATGATGGGAATTGCCGGCGAAAAAGCTGAAGAACATTATTCTGTGGGAAACGGAAACGGTACTTTAAGAACAGAAATTCTTGACAACATCTGCAATATGACAGGTGACAGATTTATGGAAAGTGAAAATATAGAAATATTATAAAAAATAAAAAAGGGATTGTACAAACTTGTAAAAACAAAATTTTACAAATTAGAAAATGTAATAATCCCTTTTTAATTTAAAATTATATTTCCTACATTAAAAATGCTGCAATAGGATATCCTACTAAAACTGTTACTAAAATTGCAATAAGCATAAATAAGAACCCATATTTCATAATACTGCTTGTATCAGCCCAACCAGAACCTATAGCCATAGCGACATGAGGCATAGCTGGCGGAGTAGCAAAAGCATAAGCTGACATCATTCCTATCATAGCTACAACAGCAGGACATGATACTGTTCCATTTGTAGCTTCAACTAAAGGAATTGCTACTGTAGTAACAACAGTTACTGTAACCATATTAGAAGAAAAATTAGTTTGGACACATGCCCACGATACAAGAATAAGTATTAAAATTAATGGAGTTACTCCTTGAAGCATAGGGGTAAGCTTATCTATAAGAAATTGAGTAAGTCCTATATTTGGATTTGTCATTGCACTTCCTATTGCAAGTGTTCCAGAACTCATTATAACACTAGGCCATTGAACTCCTTTTTTCATTCCTTCTGCAAAATTTAATAGAGGTTTTCCATCAAAAGAAATTACTGAATAAAGAATTATACCAATTATAGGTGGCATAGCAGTTCCCATTTTACTTATTTTTATAACAACCGGAAAAATATCTTTTAATAAGCTAGGAAAGACCCACATAGAAACTATTAATGAAAAAATCAAAAGTATACATTTCTCTCTTTTATCCATTGGTTTTAGTTCTTTTTTCATAAAAGAAACATCTATATTTTTTATTTGAGACATATTAGGATTTATTAAGAACCTAAAAATTAATAAAAGAAATATCATGCAAATAATACCAACTGGTATAGCAAATCCCATATATTGTGCATATCCTATAGTGTTTCCTGTTGCAGTTGTATAAAATCCCATTGCCATAATACTAAAAACGTGAGCAATTGGAGTCATTCCAGCAGATACAGATACTGCAAAAGTTAATCCAATCATTAACATTTTTCCTATTTTATCGCCTTTTTTTAATCCAAGAATTTCATTTATTTTTTCTAAAATTGGTAAAAAGACAACAAAAAGCACAGTAGGAGAAACAAAACTTCCTATACATAGAACTGCTGTTAAAAATGAAATTATAAATAACCAAGGTCCTTTTTTAGCAATCGGGCTTGTTATAAAATAAAGAGCACATCTTTTTAAAAAAGGAGTCTCAGATAATACATAAGTACACATAAAAGTGCACATCAAAAATATAAAAGTCTCATTTCCAAAAGAAGAAAGAAAAATGTTTTTGAAACCTATTTCAGGAATAAAACCTATAGCAGCTATACATAAAAGACTAGGCCAATCTATGGCAACAGTTAACCAAAGTAATAAACAGCCAATAAAAATACCAAAAACATTCATTTCACCTGCTGTCATTCCTTCTGGAATTGGAATAAATCTTCCTAAAAAAATAAAAATAAAAGCAATTGTTATATAAATATTTCTTTTTGAAATACTATTCATTCAAATTCTCCCCCTTTTTAAATTATAGCTCCTTGTGCTTTTAATTCTTCAATAATTGCATCAACATTAATATTACCAAATTTTGACATATAGGCTGCCCCAACTCCGGCTGCATGACCTGTTGCAAAACTTATTCCCATAACACGTATTGAAGCGAAAGCAATTGGGTCTGCACTGACAGTTCTTCCTGCACTCCATAAATTAGAAATATTTTTTGACATTAATATATCTATTGGAATATGGTAATAGTCACCATCTTTTATCCAAAAATACTCAGCTAATTCATTTTCTTTACTATGATTTTCACATGGCCAAGCTCCTCTGGCAATTCCTCTTTCATTTTTTACTGCATTTATAACTTCATTACCTGTTAAAGTAGATTTTCCTACTATATGTCTGGCTTCACGAATTCCTAATTTAGGTCCTGTTGTTAAAAGGATGCAATTTTCCATTCCTGGAATATATTTTCTAAAAGCATTAATATAATCTTGTGCTTGTTTTCTGGTACTCATTTCACATGCAGTAAGAGTCTTACAATCTAAAGAATTTACTTTTATGCTTGGAAGAATTGCAAAACCATTTTTTGTATATTCAACTTTAAAAATTATACCTGAATCTTTGCTAAAGTTTTTTAAGCCTTCTTCCTTGGCTTTTAAAATAGCTTTTTTTACATCATCTGGAGAAATATCAAGATTCATATTAAAATTTCCTATTCTCATTACAGATGTTGCTACTTGAGTTACTCCATTGGGATTTCCGAAAATAGTTTCTGCTCCTGATAAATATGCTAAATTTCCATCTCCACTGGCATCAATAAAAACTTTTCCTTCTATATTTATTATTCCTTCATCGTCAAAACATTGGATAGATATGATTTTATTGTCTCTAGTTTTAGCACTAAAAAGATTACAATAAAGAAGAGTATCAATCTGATTTTCAATTACAATTTCGTCAAAAACAAGTTTTAAAGCTTCTGAGTCTAAAGGAATAATGGCATTACCCATTGTTGATAAACGATAGCCATCGTATTTCCCCATAGCCAAAAGTTTATCTAAAACCATTTGTCCTACTCCGCCTACTATTTGTTTTGGTTTATCTTCATGGGTAAAAAAGCCACAATAAGAAGCAACGCTTGCATTAGTAGCTTGTCCTCCTAGAAAACTGCTACGTTCTATAAGAACAACAGACTGACCAAATTTTTTTGCACCAATAGCAGCAGAAACACCAGCTGAACCACCACCAATAACCACTACATCGTATTTTAAATTTCTTTCCATAATACACTCCCATTTTTATATTATATGTTAAATTCTAACAAGAAAAATACCATTTGTAAAAATCATAAAAGCTATACAGTTAATAGTTTTTAACTATAATGTTATTGACTATAAATAAAATAAAATGTTAAGATATACTATAAAATATATTTTTTTTGAAAGGATAATAAAAATTATGGAGAAAAATCAACTTATATATGTATTATATGCAGCAAAATATAAGAGTATAACTCAAGCAGCAGAAAAACTTTTTATTTCGCAACCTTCTCTATCCAATCAAATAATAAAGTTAGAAAATGAAATAGGGATAAAATTATTTGAAAGAAGACATCAAAAATAGAACTTACAGAAGCTGGAAGAGCTTTTATTGAACATGCTCAAGTTATTATAAACAGCTTTAATAAACTTGAAAAAATTATGGGGGAGTATGCTTCCATGAACAAAGGAACTCTTACTGTAGGAATTCTGCCTGTAACCACTTCTTTAAAAATTCTTGATTATATATATGAATTTCAAGAAGAATTTCCAAATATAGATATTTTTATAAAAGAAATAGGAAGCCTTGCCTTAGTAAATATGATGTTGAAACGAGAAATAGATGTTGCTTTTGCTATTTTATCTGAGGAAAAAATAGAAAGTCTAAAATCAGAATTTAATATTTTGAAAATAAGAAAAGATAAAATAACGGTTGTAGTGAACAATAAGCATAGATTGGCTAGAAAAAAAAGTGTTAATATAGAAGATTTAGCTGGAGAAAATTTAATTTTTTCAAACAATAATTTCCAATTTCCTAAATTAGTAACAGACTATATGGAAAACAAAAATATTCCTTTCACTACTTCATGTCAATGTACCCAGCTTGAGACAATTTTTTCATTGGTTGAAAAAAATTTTGGAATAACTTTGTGTAGTGAACTTACTACAAATGAAAATCTTACAACTGGACGATATAAAGATTTTGAAATAAAAAGTGTCGTACTGACTCCTGCTATAGAACGTTCTATATATATGATTTTTCCTAAAAATGTATATTTTTATCCCACTATAGATAATTTTGTAAAATTTATAAAAAATAAATATAATATAAATTAAAAACTATAATTTTTATTGTAAAAAAGGGGCTGTTGCAAATTGATGATTTTTAATCATTAATTTGCTCAGCTCT
>UQJY01000017.1 GCA_900541465.1 uncultured Fusobacterium sp.
AAAAATTCTTTTCAGCACTTTTTGTATGAGCTGTTAAAAAATGCAACAGCCCCTTCTGCAAACATAATAATATAAAAAGGCGGCTGTTTCGCCGCCAGTTTATTTTAATTTTGATTTCTCAATTATTTAGAAAGGTTGTAGAATACATCCATTCCTTTGTATTGAGCCATATCTCCTAATTCTTCTTCAATTCTTAGTAATTGGTTGTATTTAGCCATTCTGTCTGTTCTTGAAGTTGAACCAGTTTTGATTTGTCCTGCATTTGTTGCAACAGCGATATCAGCTATTGTAGCATCTTCAGTTTCACCAGATCTGTGAGAAACAACTGCAGTCATTCCAGCTCTTTTAGCCATTTCGATAGCATCTAAAGTTTCAGTTAAAGATCCGATTTGGTTAAGTTTGATTAGGATTGAGTTAGCTGCTTTTAATTCAATTCCTTTTTTAAGTCTTTCAGTGTTAGTTACGAATAAGTCGTCTCCAACTAATTGAACTTTATCTCCAAGTCTAGCTGTTAATAATTGCCAACCAGCCCAGTCGTCTTCTCCTAATCCATCTTCTATTGATTTGATTGGATATTTTTCTACAAGTCCTGCATACCATTCAACCATTTCTTCAGAAGTTCTTGTAACTCCTCCTTCTCTTTCGAAGTGGTATTCGAATTTTCCAGGTGCTACTTCTTTACAGAATTCACTTGATGCAGCGTCCATTGCGAAAGTGATGTCTTTTCCTGGTTCATATCCAGCTTTTTTGATAGCTTCAACCATAAGGTCTAAAGCTCCTTCAGTTCCGTTTATTTTAGCAGGAGCATATCCACCTTCGTTTCCTACGTTAGTAGAATCTCCATTTGCTTTTAATAATTTTCCTAAGTGGTGGAATACTTCACAACCCATTCTCATAGCTTCCATGAAGTTAGAAGCTCCAACTGGCTGAATCATGAATTCTTGCACGTCAACTGCAGAGTCAGCGTGAGATCCTCCGTTTAAGATGTTCATCATAGGTAGAGGTAATTCAGTAGTGTTTACTCCTCCTAAGTATTTATATAATGGCATTCCTAAAGCTTCTGCTGCAGCTTTAGCTACTGCAAGAGAAACACCTAATATAGCGTTTGCTCCTAATCTTCCTTTGTTTGGAGTTCCGTCTAAAGCGATCATAGTTTTGTCTATTCTTACTTGGTCTAAAGCGTCCATTCCTAAGATAGCTTCTTTGATTTCAGTGTTAACGTTTTTAACTGCAGTTAAAACACCTTTTCCTAAGTATCTTGATTTATCGTTATCTCTTAATTCAACAGCTTCGTAAGCTCCTGTAGATGCTCCAGATGGAACAGCTGCTCTTCCTTTTGCTCCACACTCTAATACTACGTCAACTTCAACTGTTGGATTTCCTCTTGAGTCAAGTATTTCTCTAGCGATTACATCAATAATTCTTGTCATTGCCTTTTTCCTCCTCTTTGCTGCCAGAAGACAGCTTTATATTTTTTAAAAACTTATTATATTAATTATATTCTAACTTATTTTAAAAATTAATACCATTATATTTTATATTTTTTCTTATTTTACTTTTATAACTTTCATTGTGTTTGTAGTTCCTTGAACATATACTTGCTCTCCACAAGTTACAACAATGATGTCTCCAGATTTTACAAGTCCTGTTTTTACAGCTTCAGCTTCAGCTTGTTTAAAGAAGCAGTCTAAAGTTTCAGGTTTTTCAGCTACTACTGATAAAACTCCTCTGCTTAGTAATAATTGGTTAGCAGTTGTTTGAGAGTTAGTAAGAGCTAAAATTCTTGCAGTTGGGAAGTATTTTCTTAAGCTTTTTGCAGCTCTTCCTGTTCCTGTTCCAACAACGATTAATTTTGCTTCAAGAGCTTCTGCAACATCTACTGTTCCTTTTGCAACAGCTTCTGTTATTGTAGATTCTTCATTGTCAAATTCTACGTTTGTATAGATTAATGGATCTGTTTTTTCAGCTATTCTTGCCATTACTTTAACAGCTTCAACTGGATATTTTCCTTTTGCTGTTTCTCCAGAAAGCATTACAGCATCTGTACCATCTATGATTGCATTTGCAACGTCGTTAGCTTCTGCTCTTGTAGGTCTAGGGTTTTTAATCATAGAGTCAAGCATTTGAGTAGCTGTTATTACAGGTTTTCCTGCTTCGTTACATTTTTCTATCATCATTTTTTGTGCAAATGGAACTTCTTCAACTGGAATTTCTACTCCAAGGTCTCCTCTTGCGACCATTACACCGTCTGTAACTTCAAGGATTTCATCAAAGTTGTTTAATCCTTCTTGGTTTTCTATTTTAGAAATTATTTTAACGTTTTCTCCACCGTTTTCACAAAGAACTTTTCTTACTGCTAAAACGTCTTCAGCTTTTCTGATGAAAGATGCAGCAACAAAATCTATTCCTTGTTCACAACCAAATTTAAGGTCATTTATATCTTTTTCAGCAAGAGCTGGTAAGTTTACAGAAACGTTTGGTAAGTTGATTCCTTTGTTTTCTCCAAGGTCTCCGTTGTTTTTAACGATACATCTTACTTCATTTCCAGCTACTTCTTTAACTTCCATAGCGATTAATCCGTCATCAACTAAAACTGTATCTCCAGCTTTAAGGTCAGAAGCAAATCCTTCGTAAGTAACTGCAACTATTTTGTTGTTTCCTATTACAGTTCTGTCAGTTGTAAATGTGAATTCTTGTCCGGCAACAAGAGAAACATCATTTCCGCCTTCTAATTTTATAGTTCTGATTTCAGGTCCTTTTGTATCTAATAATATAGCTGCTCTCATTCCTGTTTCAGCCATTACTTCTCTTAAGTTGCTTATTCTTCTTCCGTGTTCTTCGTAATCTCCGTGAGAGAAGTTAAGTCTCATTACGTTCATTCCAGCTTCAAGAAGTTGTTTTAATACTTCTTTGCTTTCTGTTTTTGGTCCTATTGTACAAACAATTTTAGTCTTTTTCACAAAATCACCTCAATAAATTTATTAATAATTTTTTATACACACAATTTTCACAACAATATTTAAATAAGTTTTATTTATTTTTCTCACTGTTTAAATTTTAAACAATAAATCGTATCTTGTCAATTTTCTTACTGAACACTTTTTTATCTTTTTTGGTGTCAATCCTTGAACAAAATTTGACACTTGAAAAATATAAATAATAAATAAAAAAATGAGAGCAATATAAAATACTCTCATTTAAAAAATTTATATTATTTTTTATGGTTTATTAAGCTACAGTAACTTTTACTGCAACAGGACCTTTAGCACCTTCTTCAACTTCAAAAGTTACTGTTTGTCCCTCTTCAAGGTTTCTGAATCCTTCTCCAACTATTCCTGAGAAGTGAACGAAATAATCTTTTCCTTCTTCAGAAGTAATAAATCCAAAACCTTTTTCTTTGTTAAACCATTTTACTGACCCTTTTAGCATTCTGTAAAACCTCCAAAAATTATAATCATCATCTGAGTTCGATTATTGATAAACTCCCTTATTAAACGAACAGATAGTATGATTATACTCCTAGTTTGTAATATATGCAACCTTTTTTATTAAACAGTTGTAATTTCTTTTTCTTTTACAGCAAGTAAAGCATCTATATCTTTTATAGTTTTATCTGTTAATTTTTGAACTTCATCTTCATATTTTTTAAGTTCATCTTCAGTTATTTCTTCATCTTTTTGAAGTCTTCTAAGAGCATTGTTTACATCTTTTCTTATGTTTCTTACAGCAACTTTTCCCTCTTCAGCTTCTTTTTTAGCAAGTTTTACATATTCTTTTCTTCTGTCAGCTGTAAGTTCAGGAACCATAAGTCTTATAACTCTTCCGTCATTGTTTGGAGTAAGTCCCACGTTAGATGCCATGATAGCTTTTTCTATTACAGGAATTACAGATTTGTCCCAAGGGTCTATAACAAGTAATCTAGGCTCTGGAGCTGATACTGTTCCCACTTGATTTAAAGGCATTAAAGACCCATATTGTTCAACTTTTATTCCATCAAGCATAGCAACGCTTGCTCTTCCTGCTCTAATGGCTGTGAATTTGTGTCTTGTAGCTTCTATTGCTTTTGCCATTTTGTCTTTACAATCATTCATTAAAATTTCTACGCTCATCTTTTCCTCCTAAAAAAAATTTTTTATATAACTTTTGTTCCTATACAGTTACATTCACCAAGAACTACTTTCTTAATATTTCCTTCAACTAGAGAGTTGAACACAATAAGAGGCAGTTTGTTGTCTCTGCAAAGAGAAATTGCTGCTGCGTCCATAACTTTTAAGTTTTTGTTAAGCACTTCACTGTATGTTATAGTTTCGTATTTTACAGCATCACTATATTTTACAGGGTCTTTATCATAAATACCATCAACTTTAGTTGCCTTAATTACAACATCTGCATTTATTTCAATAGCTCTTAAAACTGCAGCTGTATCTGTTGTAAAATATGGATTTCCTGTTCCTGCACCAAAAATTACAACTCTTCCTTTTTCTAAGTGTCTTTCAGCTCTTCTTCTGATATATGGCTCAGCTATCTGAGGCATTTCAATAGCTGTTAAAACTCTTGTAGGAACTCCAAGTTTTTCAATAGAATTTTGAAGTGCAAGAGAGTTTATTACAGTAGCAAGCATTCCCATATGGTCTCCTGTCACTCTGTCCACTCCTTGTTCTGCTCCAGAAAGTCCTCTGAAAATATTTCCTCCTCCGATAACTATTCCAACTTCTACTCCCATATCAACTATTTCTTTGATTTGTCTTGCATAAGAAGTTATAACATCAGAACATATTCCGAATTCTTGATTTCCCATTAAGGCTTCTCCGCTAAGTTTTAATAATATTCTTTTATATACAGGTGTCATTCTTTCCTCCCATTATTTTAAAAAAATAGGGATGCAGGCTGCATCCCCAATATTGTTCTTAGAAGTAACTATCCTTTGATTTGAGCTGCAACTTCTGCTGCGAAATCTTCTACTTTTTTCTCAATTCCTTCTCCAACTTTGTATCTTGTGAAAGATAGAACTGTCATATCTCCAGCAAATTTAGCAACTGTTTCTTTATCTTCAGCTTTAACATAGATTTGGTCTACTAAACAGTTTTCTTCATAGAATTTTCTCATTTTTCCAACAAGAATGTTTTCTATAATTTTAGCTGGTTTTCCTTCCATTTCTAATTGTTTTCTAGCTATTTCTTTTTCATGCTCAAGAACTTCTGGAGTAACTTCTGATGAGTTTAAGAAAGAAGGGTTCATAGCTGCAACGTGCATAGCTATTCCTTTAGCTCTTTCTAATCTTTCAGGAGTCATATCAGCTGACATTTCAACGATAACTCCAAGTTTTCCTCCAAGGTGGTTGTAAGTTGTTACAAATCCAGTTGTAGTAACTTTTTCCATTCTTCTGATGTTCATGTTTTCTCCAATTTTAGCAATTAGAGCAACTAATTTTTCTTCTATTGTAGTACCGTCTTCTAATTTAACAGCTTTTAATTCTTCTACTGTTGAAACAGGGTTGTTTAAAGCAGTTTCCACTAATAATTTTCCAAAGTTTTTGAATTCGTCATTTTTAGCAACGAAGTCAGTTTCAGCATTGAATTCGATTACAACTGCTGTTTTGTGGTCAGCTGTAACACCGTCAAATACTAATCCTTCAGCAGCAATTCTTCCTGCTTTTTTAACAGCTTTTGCCATACCTTTTTCTCTTAGGTAGTCAATAGCTTTGTCAAAGTTTCCTTCGTTTTCTTGAAGTGCTTTTTTACAATCCATCATTCCAGCACCAGTCATCTCTCTAAGTTCTTTTACCATCTTAGCTGTGATTTCCATCTATATGTCCTCCTTATTTCCTTTTTTTAAGGAATTATATTTCTATTATTCTGCTGCTCCGTTTTCAGCTACTTCTTCAGTAACTTCAGTTGTTTCGTCAACAACTTTTTCTTCAGCACCTTGTTTACCTTCGATAATAGCGTTAGCTACTAAAGTAGACATTAATTTTACTGATCTTATTGCGTCGTCGTTTGCAGGAATTGGGTAAGTAATTAAGTCTGGATCTACGTTAGTGTCGATCATTGCGATTACTGGAATTCCTAAGTGATCTGCTTCTGCTACTGCAAGAGCTTCTTTTTTAACGTCAACTACGAATAAAGCATCAGGGATTCTTGGCATATCTTGAATTCCTGCTAAGTTTTTAGATAATTTTTCTAATTCTTTTCTTAAGTTAGCAGCTTCTTTTTTAGTGTAAGCTGTATCTAAAGTTCCGTCTTTATCCATTCTGTCTAATTCTTTTAATCTAGCTATTCTTCCTTTGATAGTTTCAAAGTTTGTAAGCATTCCTCCAAGCCATCTGTTGTTTACATAGTACATTCCAGATCTTTCAGCTTGGTCTTTCATAGCTTCTTGAGCTTGTTTTTTAGTTCCTACGAAAAGAACTGTTCCACCTTGAGCAGCGATTTCTCTTACTACTTCATAAGCTTCCTCAATTTTTTTAAGTGATTTGTGTAAATCGATTACATGGATTCCGTTTCTTTCTGTGAAGATGTATTTTGCCATTTTTGGATTCCATCTTTTTGCTTGGTGTCCGAAGTGAACTCCAGACTCAAGTAATTGTTTCATTGTTACTACTGCCATTTTTGTTCCTCCTAATATTTTTGGTTTTGCCCTCCACTGACCTCAAAACTAAACAACTTTTTCAAGCACCCAGTTTAGAAATAGTCAGTGTGCATATTTTACAGCATTTCATTTTACCATTACTATTTAAAAATGTCAACAAAAAACCTTTGAATTATTAGTTTTCTATAATTTTTTATGATATAATTTCATTAAAAAATAAATATGTTTATAAAGGAGATGAACTATTTTATGAAAGCTCTGCTTATTATAGATGTACAGAATGATTTTTGTGAGGGGGGAAATCTTGCTGTAAAAAATTCCCTTGAAATCATTCCCGTTGTTAATAATCTTATTAAAAAATTTGAAAAAAATAATGATTTTATAATCGCCACAAAAGACTGGCACCCTGCAGATCATAAAAGTTTTGCTTCTGTATCAAATACAAAAGTTGGAGAAATAGGAACACTTAATGGGCTTCCTCAAGTGTGGTGGCCTGATCACTGCATAGAAAATACAAAAGGAAGCGAATTTCATAAAGATCTTTTACCTGTAAAAAATATTGTTTATAAAGGAAATGATCCTGAAGTTGATTCATACAGCGGTTTTTTTGACAACAACAAAATTCATAAAACAAAACTTGATGAAATTTTAAAAGAAAATAATATAGATACTCTTTATATTTTAGGACTTGCTACAGATTATTGTGTAAAATTTACTGTTTTAGATGCACTTTCTTTAGGATATAAAGTTTACCTTGTTTCTGACGGATGCAAAGGAGTAAATATTAATCCTGATGACTCTGAAAAAGCTGTAGAAGAAATGAAAAATGCAGGTGCAGTAATAATAAAAAGCTGTGAAATATTATAATTA
This sequence comes from uncultured Fusobacterium sp., assembly GCA_900541465.1. GTDB lineage: Bacteria > Fusobacteriota > Fusobacteriia > Fusobacteriales > Fusobacteriaceae > Fusobacterium_B. Next base: position 7,459 of record UQJY01000017.1, read on the forward strand.
AGGAGAAAAAATGCAGACAACACCAAATTCAAACAGAACACATATAATTTTTCTAGGTTCAACAAATGCCGGGAAATCTTCTCTGCTTAATGCAATTACAGAGCAGGAAATTTCTATTGTTTCTGATATAAAAGGAACTACTACCGACTCTGTTAAAAAATCTATGGAGCTTATTCCTTATGGCCCTGTTCTTTTCATCGACACAGCAGGATTTAATGACAGCAGTGAGCTTGGAAAATTAAGAATTGAAAAAACAATAAAAGAGATAAAAAAATCTGACTTCGCTGTCTATGTCATAGGCGGAAATGATTTTGATGAAAATATTTATAAAGAAAATTTAAATCTTTTAAAAAAATATAATCTTCCTTTTATCACAGTTATTAATAAAGAAGAAACTCTTTCTGAAGAAAAAAAAGAGGAATTAAAAAATATATTGAAAGAACCTTATTTTCTTTCTGCACACGACAGAAACTCTGTCCTTGATTTTAAAAAATTCTTAATTGAAAAACTTGATGTTTTAGAAGAAGAGCCGAGTCTTTTAAAAGGGATTGTTGAATATGGAGACACTGTTGTAATGGTTGTTCCAATAGATTCTGAAGCTCCAAAAGGAAGACTTATTCTTCCGCAGGTGCAGATTTTAAGAGATGCTCTTGATAATGGAATAAAAGTTATCGTTGCAAGAGATACAGAACTTTCTTCTGTTCTTGATGAAAATAAAAATATAAAACTTGTGATAACTGATTCACAGGCATTTAAAAAAGTTGATAAAATTGTTGCTGATAGATACCCTCTTACAAGTTTTTCAATTCTTTTTGCAAAGCAAAAAGGCGATATAAATAAATTTATAAAAGGGATTGACGTTATCCAAAATTTAAAAGACGGAGCAAATATCTTAATTGCTGAAACATGCTCACACAACACTTCCCACGAAGATATAGGACGTGTAAAAATTCCTATGATGCTTCAGAAAAAAACAGGAAAGAAATTTAATTTTTCTTTCTCTATGGGAAAAGATTTTCCTGAAAATCTGGGAGACTTTGATTTAATTATTCACTGCGGTGGTTGTATGATTACAAAAAAAGCTATGGAAAACAGAATAGCTGAATGTAACGGAGCAGGTGTACAAGTTACAAACTACGGAATGATTATAGCTTATCTTACAGGAATTTTAGAGAAATCTCTGCAGGCTATTTTATAAAAAATTTACAAAATTATAAAAAATAAAATTTTAGAAGATTGAAAAAATTTTCGTAATTTATGCTGTGAGTTGAACGTTAAAAAATGACATGTTTGAGTGAAACGAGTTTGTCATTTTTAGTGAAACGAACAATATAAATAGAAAATTTTTTCACGAAAGAAAATTTTATTTTTTTATAATCTTTTAGGAGGAATTTTAATGAATATAAAAAAAGTACATATTTTTTACTTCAGCCCAACTCACACTACAAAAACTGTTGTAGAAAATATTGGAAAGGGAATTAATCTTGAAACTCATATTTATGATTTTACTTTTTCTTGTGACAGCCCAAAGGATTATAATTTTGGAAAAGAAGATTTAGTTATTGTGGGAGTTCCTGTTTACGGAGGAAGAACTCCTGTCATTACAAGAAAAGTTTTAGAAAAAATAAAAGGAAGCGAAGCTCTTGCTGTTCCTGTTGTAGTCTATGGAAACAGAGCCTATGAAGACTGCCTTTTAGAGCTTAAAAATATTTTAAAGGAAAATGGATTTATTTGTATTGCAGGGGGAGCTTTTATTGGTGAACATTCTTATACAAAAAAAGTAGGAACAAATCGTCCTGATAATATCGATATCCAAAAAGCACAGGAATTTGGAAAACTTATAAGAGAAAAGCTTGAAAATGAAACTTATTCACACGACATAGAAGTAAAAGGAAATTTTCCTTATAAAGCTGATATGCCAAAAATGGTCTTTGCACCAACACCAAATGAAAATTGTGTTGACTGCGGAAGCTGTGCTTCTGTATGCCCAACAGGTGCAATAGATATTGACGACCACAGAAAAATAAATCCTGAAAAATGTATAAGATGTTATGCCTGTGTAAGAGCCTGCCGTTTTGATGGAAGAGAACTTGCTGGAAATCCACTTGCAAAAATTTTAAACTTCCTTGAAACAACATGCCTTGAAAGAAAAGAACCTGAAATATTTATTTAATTATAAAAGACTGCTGTAAAATATATAATTTTATTACAGCAGTCTTTCTTACTTTTAATTTATTTATTTGAAATTTTTTTAACAGTATCTTTTCTTATTTCTTCCCGCAGATCTGATAAATATTTTGAAAAATCTACTCTGTCATCTGCATAAGTCAGATTTAAGTCAAATTCATTTTCAGACCATGTTGAAATATCTGAAAAATTATGTTGTATTAATGCTTCTAAACTGTCAATCGCCTTGTAAATTTTAGCTTCTAATGTTTGTCTCTCATTCATTTCTTTATATAAATTTATCATTTCAGAACGAGCTGCCTCAGGCAGTGATTTAATCCAATTATTTAGAAGTTCTTCTTCAGAGTTTTCGTGTTCTTTTGTCTTTAAAAAAGTAGGTATATCTCCTGTAAAGCACTCTCCTAAATCATGTATAATACACATTTGAATTATTTTATTAAAATCAGCTTCAGGAAACTCATTCTTCATAAAAAATGCCATTAAAGTCATCATCCAGCTGTGTTCAGCAACACTTTCATGTCTGCCTTTTGATGTATAACAATGTCTTGTTGTATCTTTTAATCTTTCTGCTACACTTAATGCTTCTAATAATTCCCTTGCATTCATTATTTTCCTCCAACTATTTATAAATAATTTAATTTTATTAAATATTTATCTTCTTATTTCTCTTAGAACTATATTAGTTTTAACATCATAAAAAATTATTTTTTCATCATTTATTTTAACTGTTATTTCTTTTCCTAATACTTCTTTCATATTCTTAAAAATATCTTCTAAAATATCACTACTATAAACCATATTCACTTTTTCTGATAAATCTTTAAGTTTTTCATAATTAAAAATTTTCTTTTTAAAAAGATTAGAGATTTTAGAACTTTTTATAATCTGTGTTTCATAGATTTTTTTATCAGGAGAAATTATTTCCATTATTATATCTTCATTTTTTAATCTCAAGCTCAAGAAAAGTTTTCCATACTGAGTATGTAAAACCATACTATCTTTATCTGTCTGATAAGCAGGATTAAAACTCATATTTTTATCAAAAACATATATCATTCGTCTTTCTTCAGATAACAAAATATTATCCATTTCTATTGAACCACTATATATCCTTAATTTTTTGTTATTTTTACTTCTTCTTTTCAGATATAAATCAGTGTTTAATTCTACATATTTAATTTTATAAAAACTGTTATTTAATTTCACATATTCTTTTATAGTATTTTCTATTTTTTCTAAATTTATATCTGGTATCATTTCATTTAAAAATTTAACATTTGTTTTTATTTTTGATCCATTTAATATTAACTTTGGAATATCATAAAAATATATAAAATCTTTTTTATCCTCATAACCCTTTATATTTTTCTCATTAGTTATCAAAAATAATTCTCTTTTTCTTTTTTCTAATTTTTTTAATACAGGAACTGTATTTTCTTCTCCCATCATCAAATGGTCAGTTAAAATATAAACAGATGTATTTTGATAATTAGCCTGTGATTTTAAAAATTTTATGAAATCTCCTACAAGATAATCAGTTCCTTCCACACAATACTCCATATTTCTTTCTCTTGTACCTAAATACTTCGACAATCTCTCATCAGGATAACCTGTAGGGAAATGAGTATCCACTGTAAGTATAGTTAAATTAAAAGGTTCTCCATTTTTTGATAATTCCATATATTTCTTTTTAGCCTCTTTAAACAAATCATAATCATATATTCCCCAATTATTTCTTGGATAATCTGTATCCCATTCTTCATTTCCAAAAGTTTCATAATTATTTAATTTAAAAAAATTTCCTTTTCCTGCAAATTTTAAGGATGCTCCACCTAAAAAAACTTGTCTGTATCCTGCTTTATTAAGTACCATTCCTATAGAAATTCCTTCATTATCTGTTGCACTTTTTAACACTTCATTTCCACTTCTTAAGCCCAAAACCATTGGAAAACTTGTCTGTGTAGAATATATAGCTCCCATAGTCCAGCTTGAATAAGGGCTTGTTTCATATTTAAAATAATTCCATTCATTTTTTAATTTATTCAAATTAGGTGTTAGTTCTTTCATATCCAAAAATCCTTTTTCTAAAGATTCAAGGTATATAACTACTATATTTTTTCCTTTCTCTGCCAGAATATTTTCTTTTTCTATGAAATCTTCATGTTTAATTCCTAATTTACTTAAAACTTCTTTTTTATTATCTGATTTTATATTTGTTTCTGTATGTATGTCAAAAATACTTTTTAAAGAATAAACTATACTTTTACTCTTAAAGGAAAACACCACATTTATTATTAATAATATTATATAAAAAATTTGTTTTGATTTTTTTAATCTCAAATATATTTTTTTATCATTTAGTATAGATAATAATACCAAGAATAAATAGACAGCTGATATAATAATGAGCTCTTTCATAAAAAAATTAATTGTAAATAAAAATGTATCTTTATCTATATTAGTAATAAAAGAAAAATCAATATGATGTCTTTTTGTTAAAATAGCAATCAAATCTAAAAATGTAAATGTAATTAAAATAAATCCGAATATTTTTCTAAAAATACTATACTTTATTTTCATCATAGTTAAATATAAAAAACTAAAAAAACATAATAACTCAAAAAATCTCATATCTTCCCTTTCTCCTTCGTTATATAAATATTTATAATTATTTCAACAAGGGGTAAAATAAGAAAAAAAAGTAAATTTTTGTTATTTTTTATAAAAATATAATAAAAATTGATTAGATTTTTATACGATTATAAATGTATAAAAAATTATAATTAATTATACATTTATAAATCTCATCTACGCTTTATATTATAAACTATTCTTCTACACTAAATGCCAAGTCAACAATTTTTAATCCGTCAACAGCAGCACTTACAATTCCCCCTGCATAACCTGCTCCTTCTCCGACAGGATAAAGTCCTTTTATATTTACAGATTCTCCTATTTCATTACGGGTAATTTTTACAGGTGCAGAAGTTCTTGTTTCTGGAGCTATAAGGTTTGCCCTTTCAGACACAAATCCCTCATATCTTTTTCCCCAGTAATTTAGTGCCATTTTCATATTCCTTGTGATTACCTCTGGGAATAACTTATTTAAATCATAAGGAGTTTTTTTCATTTCATAGCTTGTTTCTATCTCTTTTTCAGTTATTTTTCCCTCTAAAAAATCCGGCACACTCTGATACAATGCCCCATAATTTTTTACAAGCTCAAAAGTTTTTCTTTCAAGTTCTTCTTGAAACTTCATTCCCGAAAACAATTCATCTCCAAATTCATTTTCTTTTATACCTACAACAAGAGCTGAATTTGAAAATCTGCCGTTTCGATCAGAATAGCTCATTCCATTTACAAGAGTTCCCCCATTTTCAGAAGCAGCATTTACAATCACTCCTCCGGGGCACATACAAAATGAAAAAATTCCTCTTTCTTCCTCTTTATTATTGTACGTAAGACTATAAGTAGCCGCCCCAAGATTTTTATTTCCGGCATATTTTCCATACTGCATTCTGTCAATATCTTCTCTTGGGTGTTCTATTCTTGCCCCTACTGCAAAAGGTTTATTCTCCATAAACACTCCATTTTTATGAAGCATTCTGTAAGTATCTCTTGAGGAATGCCCTATTGCCAGAATTATTTTTTTCACAGGAAGTTTTTCCATCTCATTTTTATTATTTCTTATTACAGCTCCCTGCACTTCTCCATTTTCTATAACTACATCTGTCAGAAGATTGTTAAAATAAAATCTTCCCCCCAGAGAAATTATTTTTTCTCTTAAGTTTTTTACTACAACTTTAAGAACATCTGTTCCAATGTGAGGTTTATAATCCCACATAATCTCTTTCTGAGCTCCGCATTCTACAAATTCTGTAAAAACTTTTTCTATATATTCGCTCTTTATTCTTGTATTTAATTTTCCGTCAGAATATGTTCCAGCTCCACCTTCTCCAAACTGAATATTTGAATTTTCATTAAGCTCTCCTGTTTTTATAAATCTGTCAACAGTTTTATCCCTTTCATCAACAGTTTCTCCCCTGTCAATTACAATAGGCTTATATCCATATTCTGCAAGTCTTAATGCTGCAAAAAGTCCTGCCGGCCCTGTTCCCACAACTAAAACTTCTTCATCTTTATTAAGAGCTTTTCTTTTTATTTTTTCTGTTTCTTTTACAAGAGAAATGTTTTTAGTTTTTGATAAATCAATCTCTTTTTTTAGAGTTGCTTCCACATTATACACAAATTTAATGTCGCTTTTTTTTCTGCTGTCTATTGACCTTTTTGCCCATACAACTTTTTCTATATTTTCCTTTTGTATTCCTCTTTTAACAATCTCTTTTTCTATTTCTCTGTCTTGATTTTTTTCTATTGAAACTATAATATTATTTACATTTATTTTCAAAAATTATCACCTCAGAAAAATTATAACATAAATAAAAAAGACTGTCACTAAACTGCAACAGTCTCTTTATATATAATAATCAAATTTTTAATTTAAAATTAAACTAAAGCTATGATAGCTAACTCAGCAGAGTCACCTTTTCTAACAGAAGTTTTGATTATTCTAGTGTATCCACCGTTTCTTTCAGCATATCTTGCTGCTAAGTCACCGAATACTTTTGCTACTGCTTCTTCATCTCTTAAGAAAGCAAAAGCTCTTCTTCTGTCTGCTAAAGTTCCGTTTTTACCTAAAGTGATCATTCTTTCAGCAAATTTTCTAAGTTCTTTAGCTCTAGTAACTGTAGTTTCTATTCTTTCTTCTCTTACTAATGAGATTGTTAGGTTTTTAAGCATAGCCATTCTGTGGTCAGCTCTTCTTCCTAACTTTCTATATGATTTATTGTGATTCATTAGTTAGTTTTCCTCCTTGTTCAATATTATTCAGAAAATTCATTCTGATTAAGGTCAAATCCTAATTCTTTCATTTTTTCAAGGATTTCATCAAGAGACTTTCTTCCAAGATTTTTTATCTTTAGAAGATCGTTTAAAGTAAGTTTTGCAAGCTGCCCAACTTCTTCGATTCCAGCTTTCTTTAAGCAGTTGAATGAACGAACTGTTAAATCCAGCTCTTCTATCTTAGTCTCTAACATATTGTCATCTTTAGCTGTGCTTTCTACTTCCTCTTCTTCTTCTTCAATCTCTTCTCTTAAGTGTTCCATTCTGTTTCCTAAATCTAGGAATGGATTTAAGTAAAGTTTTAGAAGTTCAACAGAGTAAGAAATAGCATCTCTTATAGAAACACTTCCGTCAGTTTCTACATCAAGAATAAGTTTATCAAAGTCTGTCATTCTACCAACCATTGTTGATTCAATAGAATAAGAAACCTTTCTAATTGGAGTGTATATAGCATCAACAGCTATATAGTCCACTGGCCAATCTTTTCTATCTATCTCTTCTGATACAATAAATCCTTCTCCAACATCTACTAAAAATTCAATGTCCAATTCTCTGTCAGTTGTTATTGTACAGATTACTTGGTCTGGATTAACTATTTCTAATCCAATATCAGGTATTATATCAGCAGCTGTTACTATCTTAGGTCCTTTGACAGAAAGAGTCATCTTTCTCTCTCCAGTTGATTCAGTTTTTACAACGATTTCTTTTATGTTAAGAATTATGTCTGTAACAGGCTCTTTAATTCCTTCCATAACTGAGAATTCGCTTAAAACTCCATCAATTCTTACACCTTTTATAGCTGCACCGGGTATAGATGAAAGAAGAACTCTTCTTAGAGCATTACCTATTGTATTTCCATATCCTCTGTATAAAGGTTCAATAATATATTGCCCTTTAAATTCGTTTTCTTTTACTTCAGTAATGTTTATACCTCTAGCATGTTTTTCAATTTTTAACATTTGATCAACTCCTATTAAAAGGCTAAAATTATTATCTAGAATATAACTCAACGATTAATGATTCATCTAAATCGAAATCTAGGTCATCTTTAGTTGGGTTTTGAAGAATTTTTCCAGAGAATGCAGCTTTGTCAAGTTCCATCCATGCAGGAACATTTGCTGCTTCAACAGCTTCTTTTATTAAGTCTAAGTTTTTAGAGTTTTCTAATATAGAAATTACGTCTCCAACTTTAACTCTGTAAGAAGCGATGTTTACTCTTCTTCCGTTTACTAAAACGTGTCCGTGAGAAACGATTTGTCTAGCTTGTCTTCTAGTTTTTGCAAATCCCATTCTGTAAACAACGTTTTCTAATCTTCTTTCTAAGTACTCAACAAGGTTAAGACCAGTTACACCGTCTTTTCTGTTAGCTTCCTCATAAAGTTTTCTGAATTGTTTTTCCATTACGTTATATATAAATCTTGCTTTTTGTTTTTCTCTTAATTGTACTGCATATTCTGTAGGTTTTCTGTTTGCGTTTGGTCTGAATCCTCTTTTTGAAGTTTTATTTACTCCTAAAACCATAGGCTCAATTCCAAGTGCTCTACATTTTTTTAATATAGGCTGTCTATTTCTTGCCATTTCTTAAATATTCCTCCTTCTTGTTAAAACTTTTTTTCGCGATAATTGTACTCCCAAAAGGGCTGAACTACACTCTTCTTCTTTTTGGTGGTCTGCAACCATTGTGTGGAACTGGAGTTACGTCTGTTATTTTAGTAACTTCTAAACCTGCTGCTTGTAATGATCTTACACAAGCTTCTCTTCCTGAACCAGGCCCTTTCACTTTAACTTCCACTTTTTTCATTCCGTTTTCCATTGCAATGTTTGCTGCTTGTTCAGCTGCGATTTGAGCTGCGAATGGAGTTCCTTTTTTAGTACCTTTAAATCCAGAAGTTCCTCCTGATCTCCAGCTAACTACTTTACCTTCTGTATCTGTGATAGCGATAATAGTGTTATTGAATGTTGAATGTATATGAGCAACTCCGCTAGGAATATTTTTTAATTTCTTTTTAACTTTAGCTACTTTCTTTTTAGCCAACTTAGCTACCTCCTCACTTCTTTGTCTATTACTCTACAATAAGCATTAATAATTAATTTCTCAACAATAGAATTAATTATTATTTTTTAACCATTTTTTTAGGACCTTTTCTAGTTCTAGCGTTAGTCTTAGATTTTTGTCCTCTTACAGGAAGGTTCATTTTATGTCTTAACCCTCTGTAGCATCTGATGTCTAAAAGTCTTTTTATTGCAAGTCTAACTTCTTTTCTTAAGTCTCCTTCAACTTTTAGTCCGTCGATGATTCCTCTGATTTTGTTTAATTCTTCTTCTGTTAAATCTTTTACTCTAGTATCAAAGTTAACTCCAGCTTGAGTTAAAATGTCTTGAGCAGTTTTCTTTCCAATTCCGTAGATGTAAGTTAAAGAGATTTCAACCCTTTTATTTCTAGGTACATCTACACCAGCAATTCTAGCCAAATTGTTTCCTCCTCTTCACAAAAATTTTTATATATTCGCTGACATCTGTGGTCAGCCAACACTTTCTTCGACATGCCTTACGTTTTGTAAGAACAGGCTCTACAGCTCTGCATGTCTTTACAGTACTTCCAATGTCAGTACTAAAATTTGTTCCAGTAAAATAACCAAACTATCCTTGTACTTGTTTGTGTTTAGGGTTTTCACAGATTACTCTGATTTTCCCATGTCTTCTGATTACTTTACATTTGTCACAAATAGGTTTAATTGATGTTCTTACTTTCATCTCTACCTCCTTTTTCGTGATGTGTAACATAAAAACTATTTCTTTCTATACACTATTCTTCCTCTTGATAAGTCATACGGCGAAATTTGAACAGTTACTTTATCTCCTGGAAGGATTTTAATGTAATTCATTCTCATTTTTCCGGAAATATGACCTAAAATAGTATGCCCGTTCTCTAAGCTTACTTTAAACATCGCATTTGGAAGGGCCTCTAGAATAGTACCTTCTAATTCGATAACATCTTTTTTTGACATAACTCCTCCTACCGAACAGAAATTCATATCATATTACCATATCTAGCAAAAAATGTCTACATTTTTTTGAAAAAATTTTAATATTTTTTTAATCTTTTTTGCTTAGTATCACAGGCTTTCCATCAATAATTGCAATGGAATGCTCAAAATGTGCGGATTTCTTGCCGTCTTTTGTTACTACAGTCCACCCGTCTGGAAGCATATTTATTTTATATGTTCCAACATTGACCATAGGCTCAATAGCAAGAACCATTCCGTTTTCAATTTTAAGTCCTCTTCCTCTTCTTCCATAGTTTGCAACTATTGGATCTTCATGCATATCAAGTCCTACTCCATGTCCTGCATAATCTCTTACAACAGAAAATCCATTTTTTTCAACATAGCTTTGAATTGCATGACCTATATCTCCAAGCCTGTTTCCTACAACTGCAGCTTCTATTCCAATATCTCTGGCTTTTTCTGTTACTTCAAGAAGTCTTCTGCTTTCTTCGTCAATTTCTCCAACAGGATATGTTACTGCTGCATCTCCATAATAACCGTCAAAAATAGTAACTGTATCAACACTTACTATATCTCCCTCTTTAAGAATTACATCTTTGCTCGGCACACCGTGAACAACTGCTTCATTTACAGAAATACAAGTTCCTGCCGGAAAAGCTCCGTAAGGTCCAGGCACACCGATACACCCAGGAACTGCTCCCTGAGATCTGATATAATCTTCTACTATTTTATTAAGTTCGTAAGTTGAAACTCCCGGCTTAATATGAGGAGGAAGAATATCTTCATACAATCTGGCTATTATCTGATTTGCCTTTTTTATTCCCTCTATATCTTCCATAGTCTTTATTACTATTGACATTCTTCTTATCCTTTCTCTTTTTTTATTAAGATAAATTTATTAAATTTACCCTGCATATAAAATATGCAGGGTAGTTTTCTTCCGGCAAAGCCGATAAATTAAAAATTTTCAATTTGTCCATTAACTTTTAGCCTGAACAAATAAAATGAAACTATCCTAAAATATTAAATATTTCTTTTGTAATTTCGTCTATATCTTTAGTTCCGTCTAAGTCAGCAAGGATTCCTCTTTCCATATAGAAATCAAAAAGAGGAGCTGTTTGTGCATGATATTCAGAAAGTCTTTTTGTTACAGTTTCAGCTGTGTCATCTTTTCTTTGGATAAGTTCTCCACCACATAAGTCACATACTCCTTCAACTTTTGATGGATTAAATTCTACGTGGAAAGATGCTCCACAGTCTTTACATACTCTTCTTCCTGTAACTCTTCCAACGATTAATTCATCTGGAACATTTAAAGATATAACTTTATCAAGTTTTATACCCATTTCTTTCATTAAAACTTCAAGAGCTTCTGCCTGAGCTAAAGTTCTTGGGAAACCGTCAAGGATAAATCCTTTTTTGCAGTCGTCCATTGAAAGTCTTTCTTTTATTATTCCGATTATTGTAGAATCTGGAACTAATTTTCCAGCTTCCATAAATTGTTTTGCTTCAAGCCCCATAGGTGTTCCTTCTTTAACAGCAGCTCTTAATATATCTCCTGTTGAAATTTGAGGAATCCCGTATCTGTCAATTATAAATTTTGCCTGAGTTCCTTTTCCAGCACCTGGTGCTCCGAATAACATAATGTTCATAAAATTTCATCTCCTTAAATATTTATATTTTATTTTTTTATTTTACTACTATATTAACTATTTTTCCCGGAACAACTATAACTTTTGCCACAGTTTTTCCTTCAGTATGTTTTTGTACATTTTCAACAGCAAGAGCCATTTTTTCTATATCTTCTTTTGAAGCTGTTCTCTCAACAGAGATAGAACCTCTTACTTTTCCATTAACTTGAATTGCCATTGTAATTTCATCTGCAACAGTTAATTTTTCATCATATTCAGGCCATGAAGCATTGAACAGGAATCCTTCTTCTCCCATTGCTTCCCAAAGCTCATCACAGAAATGAGGTACAAATGGAGAAAGCATTATTACAATGTTTCTTAAAACTTCTCCGAATACTTTTTGAGATTCTGTACTTTCTTTTTCTGTTCCTAAAACATTATTTCTGAAGTCATATACATCATTTATAAGCTCCATATTTCCTGCTATTGATGTATTGAAGTGATAGTTGTCTTCTATTGCTTCAGTAACTCTTTTTATAGTTTGATGAAGTTTTCTTACAAGAGCTTTATCTTCTTTTGAAAGTTTAGAGTAATCTATCTTTTCATCTTTTATCATTTCAACGTTTTCAAGAACAACTCTCCATACTCTGTTTAAGAATCTTGCTGCTCCTGCAAGCCCGTTTTCATTCCATTCAAGTTCTTTTTCAGGCGGTGCAGTAAACATGATAAATAATCTTGTTGTGTCTGCTCCATATTTTTTAATCATAACTTCTGGGTCAACACCATTGTTTTTAGATTTTGACATCTTTTCAACTTTGATTACAAGTTCTTCACCTGTTTCAATTGAATATGCTTTATCTCCAGCAGTTCTCACTTCATGTGCAAATAAGAATCTATTTTCTTTTTCTGAATAATATGATGGCCCTAATACCATTCCTTGAGTAAGAAGTCTCTTAAATGGTTCATTTGCTTTTAAAAGTCCTAAATCTCTTAAAACTTTTGTGAAAAATCTTGCATATAAAAGGTGCATTACAGCGTGTTCAACTCCGCCGATATATTGATTAACAGGTGTCCAGGCATTAACAGCTTCGCTTCCAAATGGAAGTTCTATATTTTTAGGGTCACAGTATCTTAAGAAATACCAAGATGAGTCAACAAATGTATCCATTGTATCTGTTTCTCTTCTTGCTGGTCCTCCGCACACTGGACATACTGCATGTTTATATTTTTCAGAAGTTTCAATAGGGTTTCCGTTTCCAGTAAATTCTACATCTTCTGGAAGCATTACAGGAAGATTTTCATCTTTTTCCATAACCATTCCGCATTTTTCACAGTATAAAACCGGAATAGGAGTTCCCCAGTATCTTTGTCTTGAAATTCCCCAGTCTTTTAATCTGTATTTAACTGTTTTTTCTCCAACACCTTTTGCTGTTACATAGTCAGCTATTTTTTCAAGAGCTTCTTTTGAATTCATTCCGTTAAATTCTCCAGAATTTGTCATTACTCCCTCTTCTGTCATAGCTGCTGTCATTTCGTCAGCATTTATTATAATTTCTTCCTTAGTTTCTTTATTGTATCCATTGATTACAACTTTTCTTGGAAGATTGTATTTTTTAGCAAAAGCAAAGTCTCTGTCGTCATGGGCAGGAACAGCCATTACAGCCCCTGTTCCATAGTTCATAAGAACATAATCTGCTGCCCAAAGCTGAACTTTGTCTCCTGTAACAGGGTTAATTACGTGCCATCCTGTAAATACTCCGTTCTTTTCTTTTCCCTCTGCTGTTCTTTCAATCATATCCATGTTTCTCATATTATGGATTGCTTCTTTTATTGATGGATTTACTTTAATTATTTCTTCAATGATAGGGTGTTCTGGTGCAACAACACAGTAAGTTACTCCGTGAATTGTATCTATTCTTGTTGTAAACATTGGAAGTTTTTCCCCTGTTTCAGCAACTGTAAATACTATTTCAGTACCAAAAGATTTTCCTATCCAGTTTTTCTGCATTGCAAGAACTTTTTCCGGCCATCCTTCTCTTAATTCTTCATGTCCTGTAAGAAGTTCATCTGCATAATTTGTAATTCTGAAGAACCATTGTTCTAAATCTTTTTGAATTACTTTAGTTTTTGAGTGTCTCCAGCAGTAACCATCTTCAACCTGCTCATTTGCAAGAACAGTCTGGCAGTCTGGACACCAGTTTACAGTTGATTTCTTTTTATAAACAAGCCCTTTGTCGTACATTCTTTTGAATATCCATTGGTTCCATCTGTAATATTCTGGTGTGTATGTTGCAACTTCTCTGTCCCAGTCATAAGAAAGACCCATAAGTTTAAGCTGTCTTCTCATGTTTTCTATATTTGATTTTGTCCAAGTTGCAGGGTGTGCTCCGTGCTGGATAGCAGCATTTTCTGCTGGAAGCCCGAATGAATCCCATCCCATTGGGTGAAGAACATTATACCCTTTCATTTTTTTATATCTGGCTATTACGTCACCTATTGTATAGTTTCTTGCATGACCTACATGCAGATTTCCTGATGGATATGGCAACATCTCTAAAACATAATAATTTTCTTTTCCCTCTACCTTATCATTAGTTTTAAAGAGAGTGTTAGAGTTCCACTTTTCCTGCCATTTTTGTTCAACTTCTTTGAAGTTATACTCTCTCATTTTACACCTCTCTCGCTTTTATCTTTTATTATTTAATTAATTTTATTTTTTAATCTTTCAGCCAATTTTTTACTTTTGATTTTATTCTCTGATATGTATTATCTACAACCTTATTGGATTTTCCTATTTTATCAGCAATCTCTCCATAGTTGTATCCTTTCAAAAGATAATCCAGAACTTCTTTTTCCAGCTCGCTGAAATGTTCTTTTGAATATTTTTTAAATTCTTCCAAAAGTTCTTTGTATAAATATTCTTCCTCTGCATTTGAAGATGTTTCTATATATATTTTATCATCTGAACTTTCCTCATCGGAAAAATATGTTGTATTAAGCATTTGGTTTTTCTTTGCATTAGAATTTTTTATAGCTGTTATTATCTGCCTTCTCATACACATAATGACAAAAGTTTTAAATGATGTATCCTTACTGAAATCAAAACTCTTAATCCCTTTAAGAAGCCCTATCATTCCTTCCTGAATTAGATCGTCCCTATCTCCGTCTGCCAGATAATAACTTTTTGTATTTATATATAAATATTTTTCATATTTTTTAAGAAGCATTTCAAAGCTCTCATCGTCTCCGGCTTTTGCTTTTTTTAGTGCTTCAATCTCTGCAGCATCCACAAAAATAACCCCCTTATATACTTAGTATATTGATTTTGCTGCCTCAGAAAGTAAAATTCCTCCAGCCACAGAAACATTCAGTGAATTTATTTTTCCATACATTGGAATTTTTATTAAAATGTCACAGTTGTCTTTAACTTTTTTTCTTATTCCAAAACCTTCGCTTCCAAGAACAATTACGACTTTATCTGGATATTTTTCTTCATAATATACTTTTGCTCCGTCCCCTTCAGCTCCGTATATCCAATATCCTAATTTTTTCAAATTATTTAAAGCATCTGATATATTTGTCACTTTTACTATATCAACATATTCAATAGCTCCTGTTGATGTTTTTACAACAGTTTCATTTATATGAACAGAATTTCTCTCTGGAATTATTATTCCAAGCACTCCGAAAATTTCTGCACTTCTTATTAATGCTCCAAAGTTTCTCGGATCCTGAACTCCGTCAAGAACAAGGATTATTCCTTTATCTTTAAGAGCTGCTTTTTCAAGAAACTCACCTATTTCCACATAATAATCATAAGAATTTACATAAGCCACAACACCTTGAGAATTATCAACTTTTTTCTTTATAAACTGAACTTTGATATTTCTTTCAGACGCTTTTCTTTTTATGATATTTATTTTATCTTCTCTCAGCCCTTGAAAGATTTCTATCTTTTCTATATTTTTATCTTTCTTATCCAAAATTTCCATCACTGGATTAATTCCGATTATTTTTTCCATCAGCTCTCCTTATTATATTTCCTCTTTAACTCTTTCTATATCTGCTCCAATAGCTTTAAGTCTCAGTTCAAGCTTTTCATATCCTCTGTCCACATGATATATTCTGTTTACAACACTTTCTCCCTCTGCCTTAAGAGCTGCTAATATAAGAGAAGCTCCTGCTCTTAAATCACTTGCCATAACCTTTGCTGAAGAGAAGTTTTCTATTCCGTTAACTACTGCCATATTTCCCTCTGTAGAAATATCACAGCCCATTCTGTTAAGCTCAGGAACGTGCATAAATCTATTTTCAAAAATAGTTTCCTTTATTTCGCTGCTCCCTTTTACAAGACACATAAGAGTCATCATAGGAGACTGTAAATCTGTAGGGAATCCCGGATACGGCATTGTTGTAACTTTTACAGGTTTAAGATCTTTTAATTTTGAAGTAACTTTAAATATACCGTCATTGATTTCATAAGTCACTCCCATTTCACTAAGTTTCATAAGAAAACTTTCAAGGCATTCTGGATTTACACCTTTAACTTCAATCTCTCCATCAAACATCACTGCTGCTATTATAAAAGTTCCTGCAACAATTCTGTCTGCCATCACTGTATATTCACAAGGAGTAAGTTTTTCAACACCTGTTATCTCAAGTCTTCCTCCTCCTATTCCCTCTATCTTAGCTCCCATTTTATTTAAGAAATGACAAAGGTCATCTATTTCCGGTTCTCTGGCTGCATTTTCAATTATTGTAACTCCCTCTGCTCTCACTGCTGCCATTATTATATTTTCTGTTGCTCCCACACTTGGGAAGTCTAAAACTATTTTATTTCCTTTAAGTTTTACACCTGAAGAAACTTTTCCTTCAACATATCCGTGATCTATCTCTATTTCAACACCAAGTGCTTCAAAACCTTTTAAATGCAGATCAACAGGTCTTGCTCCTATTGCACACCCTCCAGGAAGCGATACTCTTGCTCTTCCGCAGTGGGCAAGCATAGGTCCCATCACAAGAAAAGAAGCCCTCATTTTTTTTACCAGATCATAAGAGGCCTCCAAACTTTTCAATCCGCTGTTTACTACTTTATAGCTGTTTTTATCTAATTTTTCTATTGAAAGCCCAAGACTTTCTAAAAGTTTTGTAAGAGTTCTTATATCCATAAGATCTGGAACATTATTTAAAATATATGTTCCTCTTTCAATAAGTGTTGCAATAAAAATAGGCAGAGCTGCATTTTTAGCTCCCTCTACCTCTAAAATTCCTTTAAGTTTTTTCCCGCCTCTAACTTTAAAAGCTTCTACTGCCATTATTTCTTTTTACCTTTCCTTTCCTCTTCACATATAGGGCATTTTTTCCCCATCAATTTGTCCAATATATCTAATTTATCAAAACGTTCTGCATAAAGAGGTATCTTATCCATAAGCATAGTGAAATGCCTTGTACATATTCTCTGACCCTCATACTCAGAAAAACAGGCAGGAAGCCCAAGGTCTTCATAAGGCTGGCTTCTTTTTTCAAGAATTACATCTTTTTTGGCATTATCAAAAGAAAGTTTAGAAACAACTACAAGCCCCACATCTCCAACAAAAGAAAGCCCGTCAACAAGTCTGTACTTTATCCCTATTTTCTCAGCTTCATCTATATATACCTTAACTTTTTTAAGAGGAATATTTCTGTTTATTTTTAAAAGGACTGCATCTTCCCTTTTCATAACCTCAATAACCTCTCTTAAAACTTTTCCGTCCAACTCCTGTTTTCTTACTGCAAGAATTACATTTTCTTTAAATTCTCCAAGGAAATAGTTTTTTTCTACTTGAACTTGCTGGAATTTTATTCTTGCTTTTTCTTTTTCGTCAAACAATTCCATTTTACTATATCCTTTCATGTAAGCATTAATGTTTTATAACAATTATAACACAAAACAATAAACTTTAAAATAAAATTGGTCGCAAGATGGAAAAATGATATAATTTTATTATATAAAAAACAGTTATCGGAGAAACTTTATGAAAAAATTTATTTTTTTAGCATATATTATTTTTTCTGTCCTGAGTTTTGGAAAACAGGTAGAGATTGAATTTCATTTTGATGTTGATTCAGGGCTTATATATTACAGCAATGCAGATATTGACTCCATTGGAAATCTTACAACAGTAAATTTTAACAAAAAAGATGTAAAAATAAATTTAAAAAACGGGATTTACCTTTTTGGATTTTTCGACGGAAAGGACAGATATCTTTTTAAAAAGTTTTATATCACTGACAACAGAGATTTTAATATCTCATTTATTCCTAAAAAATCTATTTTTGTTGAGGGAATAATATCAGAAAAAAAATCTCCTCTTAAAAATGTAAAAATAACTTTTGCAGATTCTATGGGAAGAGAATATTCAGCAGTAAGTTCTGCTGAGGGAAAATATTCAATTAATCTGCCCCCGGAAAAATATATTCTTATGAGTTCACAATTTGGTTATGAAACTGTAAAAGATGAGAGCTTTGACTTTTCAAAACCAGATAAATCCTACACTATTCCCGTTTCTATGGAAAAATCTCCGGGAAAAATAAAAGGAAAAGTTTTGGGAGATAATGGTTTTCCTATCCCAGAAGCAAAAATACTTGTGTCAAATAACAAAAAGGATCAAATCTTCCAATCAGATAAAAATGGAAACTTCACTATTTTTCTTTCTGAAGGAATAACTTCCATGAAAATATCAAGAGAGGGATATAAGCCGAAAGGTTTTATAGGTAAATTTTCAAGAAAGGATACAGTAAATCTTCATGTTTTCACCTTAGATAAAAAAACTTATTTTATCTCAGGAACTGCTGCTGATGAAATTCTTCCATTAAGAGATCAAGAAGTTTATCTTTTTTCACAAAACGGAGCATTGTTAGATAAGGCTGTTACAAATGAAAATGGAAATTTTAAATTTTTAAATATTTCAAGAGAGAATATATATATTTATATTCCGGAAACAGAAACTCATGAAGAATATAAATCTGATATTATAAAACTTGAAAAGAGTATTTCAAATAAAATTATATCTATCCCTAAAAAATAAGTACGGAAAACTCCGTACTTTTTTATTAATATATATGAAGGAAAACAAAAAATAAAAAAACTGTTGATTGCTCAACAGCTTAGTTTTTAAATGGTGCGAAGAGAGGGACTTGAACCCTCACGTCGGAGACACTAGATCCTAAGTCTAGCGCGTCTGCCAATTCCGCCATCCTCGCATTCTTTATTGGTGCGTCATACTGGATTTGAACCAGTGACAACACGATTAAAAGTCGTGTGCTCTACCTACTGAGCTAATGACGCATATTTTATTGGGGTGGCTAACGAGACTTGAACTCGCGACAACCAGTGCCACAAACTGGCGCTCTACCAACTGAACTATAGCCACCACTTTTAATTAATGGCGTGTCTGAAGGGATTCGAACCCCTGACCCACGCCTTAGAAGGGCGTTGCTCTATCCAGCTGAGCTACAGACACAAAAATGGAGCGGGAAACGAGGGTCGAACTCGCGACATTCAGCTTGGAAGGCTGACGCTCTACCAACTGAGCTATTCCCGCATCTGGTCGGAATAGCAAGATTCGAACTTGCGGCCCCCTGCTCCCAAGGCAGGTGCGCTACCGGACTGCGCTATATTCCGACGTCCCTTAAGACAAGAGTAATGATACCATAGATATAAAATTCTGTCAACAATTTTTTTTAATTTTTTTAAAATTTTTTAAAAAAAATTTTCATCTTTTTGTTTTCTCTTTTATTTCCAATACTTTTTTAAATATCTTGAATGTTACTTTATTTCTGTGATAAAATAAAAATATATAAAAACTTTTACAATTTTTTCTAAAATTTTTTATATATTTCACAAAATTTTTGTTACAGGAGGTAATAAATTATGAAAAATAAAAAAATAGCCGTAGGTTTTCTTCTTGTTTCCACTCTTCTTACAGGTTGTTCTAGTGGATTTGTAAGACCTGAAGGTTCAACATCATATACTGCAGGAGGAGCTTTAAGCGGAGCTGCTGCTGGTGCTCTTGCCGGACAAGTTATCGGCGGAGATACAAAAGGAACTCTTATAGGAGCTGCTGCCGGTGCATTACTTGGAACAGCTGTAGGTTCTTCTATGCAGAGACAAGAAAATGAATTCAGAAGTGTTTTAGCAAACTCTGGAGTAGGAATAGTTAATACAGGAAATTCTATCCTTCTTACTCTTCCAGGAGGGCTTACTTTCAAAACAAATCAGGCACAAATAAAACCTGAATTTGCAAGACCATTAAATTCTATCGCATATGTTCTTAACAACTATCCAAGTTCAAGAATAAGAATTGTAGGTTATACTGATAACACTGGTTCTTATAACTACAACTTAAATCTTTCTCAACAGAGAGCATACAGTGTAAGAAACTACCTGATTTCTCAAGGTGTTTCTCCTGAAAGAATGAATGCTCTTGGAATGGGACCTGATATGCCTGTTGCATCAAACGAAACTGCTGCAGGAAGAGAAATGAACAGAAGAGTTACAATAGAAGTTTTACAATAATAAAAACTTTAAAGGGGCTGTTGCATTTTTTAACAGCTCATACAAAAAGGGGCTGTTGCATTTTTTTTTCTTTTAAAATAAAAAAGGTATAAAGTACTTA
>UQJY01000018.1 GCA_900541465.1 uncultured Fusobacterium sp.
GCTGAAAGTACTTAGGGGGCAGCCCTTTGGGAGGATAGGAACTTGCCAATCTTTTAATAAATCTTGAAACAGTTTTTCCAAACGGATTAAACAGAAGTTTCAAGACAGGTGCTTCTTTAGCTCAGTCGGTAGAGCACACGACTGTTAATCGTGTTGTCGTTGGTTCAAGTCCAACAAGAAGCGCCATTTTTTATTTTTTGTCAATGCAGGAGACAAGCTTTAAGTAGAGTAAATATATTTTAGAAAAAAAGAAAAGTTATAGAATTAAAAAAATTAGAGCAGCTGTATTAATAGCTGTTTTTTTATTTTTTGGAATAATTATATTTTTAGGAAAATTAAAAGATTGAAAAACTTTAAAAAAAGACTTAAAATAAATAAAAAACAATAGGAGAATAAAAGATGATAGTAGGCCTTACAGGAGGAATTGCTTCAGGTAAATCAACAGTGAGCAAGATGTTTAAAGAGCTGGGAGCAGAAATAATAGATGCGGATATAAAAGCAAAAGAAATTTCACAAAGAGAAGAAGTTGTGAGTGAAATGAAAAATATTTTTGGAAATAAAATTTTAAATGAAAATGGGAAAATTGACAGGAATAAAATAAAAGAAATAGTTTTTTCTGATAAAGAAAAATTAAAAATGCTTAATAATTTAATTCACCCAAAAGTGATGGAAGAGTTTAAAAAAATAAAGGAAAATGCAGATAAAAATGATATAATAATATTTGATATACCATTATTATTTGAAACAGGAATGGATAAAATGTGTGATAAAATTATGCTGGTTTTTGTGGACATAAACACACAGATAAAAAGAATGATTGAAAGAGATAATATAACAGAAGAACTTGCTGTAAAAATTATAAATTCTCAGATGAGTCTTGATGAAAAATTAAAAAAATCGGAAATTCATATTGAAAATAATGGGACGCTTGAAAATCTGAGAGAGAAAGTAGAGAAGATTTATAGAGAGTTAAAAGGAGAATAAAAGTTATGAAAATAGTTGCTCCCGCTGGGAACATGGAAAGATTTTATTCAGCTGTAAATGCAGGTGCAGATGAAATATATATGGGGCTTAAAGGATTTGGTGCAAGGAGAAATGCAGAAAACTTTACTCTTGAAGAATTTAAACAGGCTCTTGATTATGCCCATGAAAGAGGAACGAGAATATTTCTTACATTAAATACTCTTATGAAAAATGTTGAAATAGAGTTTTTGTATCAAAATTTTAAAGCACTTTATGAACATGGACTTGATGCAGTAATAGTTCAAGATTTAGGATATTTTAGATTTTTAAAAGAAAACTTTCCTAATATTGATTATCACGGAAGCACTCAGATGACAGCAGCAAATCATGTGGAAGCAGATTATCTTAAAAGTTTGGGATTTAAGAGAGTTGTTCTTCCTCGTGAAATGAGTTTTGAAGAAATAAAAAAAATCAGAGAAAACACAGATATTGAACTTGAAATATTTGTTTCTGGTGCTTTGTGCATCTGTTATTCTGGAAATTGTTACATGAGCAGTTTTATTGGTGGAAGAAGCGGAAATCGTGGAATGTGTGCTCAGCCTTGTAGAAAATTTTATACTTCATCTGAAGGAGAGAAAGGTTATCTTTTAAGTCCTAAAGATCAGCTTATGAGTTTTGAAGAAATAAAAAAGTTAAAAGAAATAGGGATAAACAGCATAAAAATTGAAGGAAGAATGAAAGAGAAAACTTATGTTCATGAAGCTGTAACTTATTTTAAAAATCTTATAGACGGAATAAATGCAGAAGAAAGAGTTTCTTCAATTTTTAACAGAGGATATTCTAAAGGATATTTTTATGAAAATAGAGAAAATATAATGAATAAAAATTATCCTGCCAATATGGGTAAACCTATTGGAATAATTTCAGGGAAAGAACTTCTGCTTGAAGAAAATGTAATGCTTGGTGACGGGATAATTTATCTTTCAAAAGATTATGAAACTCTGGGCGGAGATTATATAAACAGAATTGAAAAGAAAAATAAAAAAGAAAAATTTAAAACTGCACAAAAAGGAGAAAAAATAATTCTTATAAATGCTCCAAAAGGTGCAAAATATGTTTTTAAAAATTATGATAAAAATGTAAATGATGATATAGAGTCAAAACTTAAAAATTCAGGAAAGAAAAAAGAAATTTCTTTGGAATTTATTGGAAAAGAGGGAGAATGTCCTATCTTAAAAGCCTGTGCAGTAAATAACAGAGGAGAAAAGATTTCTGCTGAAATAAAAGGTGAAAATCTAATTGAGAAAGCAGCTAAAAGAGGAGCTGAAAAAGAAAATATAATTGAAAAACTTTCTGAAACAGGGGAAACAGTTTTTAAAGTTAAAGACTGTAATGTGTATATAGACAATAATATTTTTCTGCCTCTTTCTGTTTTAAAGCAGATGAGAAGAGATGTTCTTGAAGATTTAAGAAAAAAACTTGTGGAAAGCCACAGAAGAATTTTAGGAGAGAGAGAAATTTACAGAATTCCTGTGGAAAAAGATAAACCTAAAAATTGTGAAATCTCTGTTATGGTTACAAATGAAATCCAAGAAAAAACTGTAAGAGAATTGGGAATTAAAAAAATATACAGACGCGGGTTTGATGTTGCAAGGGAAAATAATTTAGACAGAATTGATTTAAATGAAAAACTTGCTACAAATTTATATCAAGTTTTAGAAAATAAAAATAACGATGTTACAGTCGGGTGGAATTTAAATGTGGGAAATATTTATTCACTTAATGAATATGGAAAAATTCCAAATGTTGAAACTGTAATAATAACTCCGGAGCTTAATTTTGAGCAGATAGAAAATATTGGAAAAGTTCCTGTGAGAAAAGCTCTTTTAGGATACAGCAAGCTGAAAGGAATGTATGTAGAACTTCCGATTTTTAAAGATGGGGAAGTTATTACAAACGAGCAGGGAGATAATTTTGTGGTTCGTAAAAATGAACTTGGAAATGATGAAATTTATTTTGAAAAACCTCTTAATGTTTTGAGCCAGGTAAAAAGGCTTGGAAAAATAGGAATAGATGAGGTTGTGATTGAACTTCTTGATGAAACTCCTGAAGAGATAAAATTTATTCTTGAAAATATTGATAAGAAAGAAAATTCATACAGTCCTTATAATTATGAGAGAGGTGTATTTTAATGAAAAAATCCTTTATAAAAAATTTAGCCACTTGTTTTGGTTTGGGAGATATGCCTAAAGCTCCCGGAACTTTCGGAACACTTGGAGGAATTCCAATCTATATAGGAATGCTTTTTTTAAGAAAAGTATTTCCAAATCATATGCTTTATAATTCTTTTTATTTTATGTTTCTTATGACATTTTTTGTTGTGGCTGTATATGTTTCGGATATTGCAGAAAGAGAAATTTATCATAAAAAAGATCCGCAGAATGTGGTTATAGATGAAGTTTTAGGATATCTTACAACTTTATTTTTAGTAAATCCTGTTGGGTGGTTTCAAGCATTTGTTGCTATGGGACTTGCTTTTGTAATTTTTAGATTATTTGATATAACTAAGCCGGGGCCAATTTATAAGTCTCAGTTTTTAGGACATGGTGTTGGAGTTGTAATTGATGATTTCTTAGCAGGAATAATAGGAAATTTTCTGCTTGCATGTATTTGGACATTTATATTCTATAAGTAAGTTATATGTAAAAATAAAATTTTTCAATGCAGAGATAAAATTATTTTAGTTTTTATAAATAAGAAATTCTTATTAGAAATTTGTAGTATGTATCAAAAGAAATGTTATTAAGGAGATGTTTTTATAAAATGAAAGCAATGCTTATTTTGGTGGGGACAGAACTTTTAAATGGCGGCATGGTAGATACTAACAGTATTTATATGGCGGAAAAGCTTAATAAATACGGGATAGAAATTTATTCAAAGATGACTGTAAAAGACAGCATTCCTGACATAATAAATGCCATTGAATTTGGAAGAAAAAATTGTGATCTCATTATAACTTCAGGGGGATTAGGCCCTACCATAGATGATATTACGAAGGAAGCTGTGGCAGAATATCTTGGAAAAAAACTTATTGTTGATGAAGATGAACTTTTAGAACTTAAAGAAAAATTCAGAGAACGTGATATAAAGTTTTTAGATATTAATGTGAAAGAAGTTGAAAAGCCGGAAGGGTCTGTTACATTTAAAAATGGAGCAGGAATGGCACCGGCAGTTTATATTGACGGGATAGTTTCTTTTCCCGGAGTGCCTGTTGAACTTTATGATATGTTTCCAAAATTTTTAAAATGGTATGCTGAAGAAAAAAATCTTAATTCAGATGAAATTTATATAAAAGATTTAGTGACTTACGGGATAGCAGAATCACATTTGGATAATATGATAAGCGACCTTTTTACAGAAGAGGGAATAGAATATGAATTTCTTGTAAAAAGTTTTGGAATTCTTATAAGAATGCAGAGCAAGCTGAGCAAGAAAAACATAGTGGAAAAAATCGTTGAAAAGATATATAATAGAGTAGGCGACAATATTTTTGGAGAAGATTCAGAAAGACTTGAAAGCCTGATAATAGACAGATTAAGAAAAGATAAAAAAACACTTTCTGTTGCAGAATCATGTACAGGAGGGCTTCTTGCAGACAGCTTTGTAAATGTTTCGGGAGCTTCGGAAGTTTTTATGGAAGGTGTTGTAACTTATTCCAATGAAGCAAAAATGGAAAGACTGGGAGTAAAAAAAGAAACTCTTGAAAAATTTGGAGCAGTAAGCCCTGAGACAGCAAGAGAAATGGTTTTAGGTCTTAAAACAGATGCAGGAATATCTGTTACAGGAATAGCAGGACCTGGCGGAGGAACTCCAGAAAAACCAGTCGGGCTTGTGTATATGGGAATAAGAAATGGAAATGAAATTTCAGTAGAGAAAAAAATATTTAAAGGTTCAAGAAGGAAAGTGAGAGAAAGAGCAGTTCTGCATAGTTTATTCTGCTTAAATAAAATGTTAAAAAGGAAGTAAACAGATGACGATAGGAGAAAGAATTAAAAAGAAGAGAAATGAAAAAGGTTTTTCTTTGAGGGAACTTGCAGGAAAAGTGGATTTATCAGCAAGTTTTTTATCTCAGATAGAGCAGGGAAAAGCATCTCCTTCAATTGAAAATCTAAAAAAAATTGCCAATTATCTTGAAGTAAAAGTAAGTTATTTGATTGAAGAGGAAGATGAGGCCTTAGGTTCTTTCCATATAAAAAAAGAAGATAGAAAATATGTGGAAAGTATTGATTCAAAAACTTCGATAGCTCTTTTAACTTCTTCTAAAATAGAGAAGAATATGGAGCCTATTATGTATGAAATAAAACCCGGAGGAGAAAGCGGAAGAGGTTTTTTCAATCATAATGGAGAAGAATTTATATATATAGTAGAGGGAACTCTTGATATATATATTGAAGATCAGCTTACAACTCTTAACGAAGGGGATAGTTTTTATTTTAAATCATCATTAAACCATAGATTTAAAAATAATGGGAAAAAATTAACAAAAGCTATATGGATAGTAACCCCGCCTACATTTTAATTGAACCTGAATGAAAAAAGACTTTAAAAATCGGAGGAAAGAATGGAAATAAAAGTAAATGTGCTTAATGCAATGAGACTTACAAAACTTCTTATTGCTGCGAGCAGATGGCTTTCAAGACACGCAGATATTTTAAATGACCTTAACGTTTATCCTGTGCCAGACGGAGATACAGGAACAAATATGTCAATGACTCTGCAGTCTGTTGAAAACCAGCTTATAAAATTAAGTTATGAACCTGATATGGAAGAACTTTGTGACACAGTGTCAGAAGCTATTCTTTTAGGAGCAAGAGGAAACTCTGGAACAATTTTATCTCAGATTATACAAGGATTTTTAGACGGAATAAGAGATAAAGAAGAAGCTACTGTTGAGGATACAATAGCTGCTTTTGAACTTGCAAAAGAAAAAGCATATAAAGCAGTGAGCAATCCTGTTGAAGGAACAATGCTTACAGTTATAAGAAAAGTTTCTGAAGGAGCAAAAGCCTATACAGGAGACAAATCAGATTTTGTGCCGTTCTTAATACATTTAAAAAATGTGGCTGCAGAAGCTGTTGAAGAAACACCTAAACTTCTTGCAAAATTAAAAGAAGCTGGAGTTGTTGATGCTGGTGGTAAAGGAATATTCTATATTTTAGAGGGATTTGAAAAATCAATAAGCGACCCGCAGATGCTTGAAGATTTGGAAAGAATAGTTCAATCTCAGGCAAAGAGACAGGAAAGACTTGATGCCAATGCAATGACAATGGAAGAAATCAAATTTAAATATTGTACAGAATTTATTATTGAAAATGGAAAATTTGATTTAGACAGTTATAAAAATGAAATAGGTGTTCTTGGAGATTCTATGGTTTGTGCTCAGACTTCAAAGAAAACAAAAACACATATTCATACAAATAATCCGGGACTTGTTCTTGAAATTGCAGGAAAACTTGGAAATCTTTCAAATATTAAAATAGACAACATGGAACTTCAGCAGCATAAAAATATGATGTTTTCTGATGATGCTTACAAAGCTGAAGACAGTAAGAATAAAATTCTTGTGAGAAATGAAAACAGCAGACCTGTTGCATATTTTGCAATAGCAGATAATAAGGAAATAGGAGAGCTTTTCTTAAATTCTGGAGCAACTGCTGTTCTTCTTGGAGGACAGACACAAAATCCAAGTGTTGCAGATATAGAAGAGGGGCTTAAGAAAATAGAAGCTCAGACTATAGTTATTCTTCCAAATAATAAGAATATAATTTCATCTGCAAAAATAGCGGCAGAAAGATCAAATAAAGATGTAACAGTTCTTGAAACAACAAGTATGCTTGGAGGACATTACATTGTAAAAAATAAAGATCTTAATATGGAAAAAATAGCTAAAAATCTTAACAGAAATTCATCTGTGGAGATAACAAGAGCTGTAAGAAATACAAAAGTTGATAATCTTGAAATAAGCGAAGGAGATTATATTGCTATGGTAAATGGCAGAATAAGAGAAAAGGCTTCTTCACTTAAAGAACTTGTTGAAATAATAAAAGAAAATTATATTACAGAGTATACTCTTAATGTATTTGTTTCAATAGGTAAAGATGTAGATAAAGAAGCGACAGCTGTTTTAAGAGAAATCGGCGGAGAAAAATCTTATACAGATATAGAAGGAAATCAAAATAATTATCCATACTATATTTACATAGAGAACAGAGATCCAAAACTTGCAGAAATAGCAATAGTTACAGATTCTACATCAGATCTTACTCCTGAACTTATAAAAGACCTTGATGTTGAAATTGTTCCTCTTAAAATTAAACTTGACGGCAACAATTACTACAGAGAAGGTGTGGATATAAGCAAAAGAGAATTTTGGAGAAAACTTCTTACTGAAGGACAGCTTCCAAAAACATCTCAGCCTTCACCGGCAGAATTTAAAGCAATGTATGAAAAATTATTTGCTAAGGGATATAAGAAAATTATTTCAATTCATATTTCCGGAAAACTTAGCGGAACACAACAGGCTGCAAGAGTTGGTAAAGGAATGACAGCAAGAGAAGGAGATATTGCAATAATTGATTCTAAAACAACTACATTTGCTCTTGGGCATATAGTTACAGAAGCAGCTAAACTGGCAAAAGAAAGAAAAAGCTTTAAAGAGATAATAGACTGGATAGAAGAAACTAAAGAAAGCATGAAGGTATTTTTCGTTGTTAAAGATTTGGAATTTCTTCAAAAAG
Organism: uncultured Fusobacterium sp.; assembly: GCA_900541465.1. Classification (GTDB taxonomy): domain Bacteria; phylum Fusobacteriota; class Fusobacteriia; order Fusobacteriales; family Fusobacteriaceae; genus Fusobacterium_B. The sequence continues at coordinate 7,761 of UQJY01000018.1, forward strand.
GCGGAAGAATCGGAAGAGCTTCAGCAATGGTCGGAGGTCTTTTAAAATTAAAACCTGTGCTTAAGGTTGAAAACGGAGAAGTATCTGTTGAGGCAAAAGCTATCGGAGAAAGAGGTGCTATGCTTCATATGGAAAAACTTATTAAAAACAGTAAAAACTCTATAATTTTATATACAGCTTGGGGCGGAACTCAAAGTGAACTTGCAAATGCAGATGCACTGAGAAATGCAGCAGAAAAAATGAAGAGAGTTGATTACAGAGGCAGAGTAGAAATAGGGGCAACATTAGGTTCTCATACAGGTCCTGTTTATGGTATGGGAGTAATGGATAAGATAAGATAACACTTTTTTATAAAGGACTCTTTTTTGCTGAAAGGGGTCCTTTATGTATTTTTATTGGGTATTTAAGTTTTAAGGCAGAGATTTATTTATATGGGGGAGATAATGGAAATTTTTAAACTTGTTTTGGGTGTTGCTATTTTTATTGTAACATTCTACTATATCATTTCAGAAAAATATCCGAAGTCTTTAGTAGCCATAATAGGCGGAAGCCTTATGGTTGTATCAGGAATTTTAAATGAGGAAGAGGCTTTGGAGACTATTGGCTACAACCTGGAGGTTATTTTTCTTCTTGTAGGAATGATGATGATTGTTGAAATTATGTCAGATACAGGAGTGTTTCAATGGGTAGCCATAAAAATAGCTCAGGCTGCAAAGGGAGATCCTACAAAAATTTTAATTTTTATTTCTATTGTTACAGCATTATTCTCAGCTGTACTTGATAATGTTACAACAATTTTATTGGTTGTTCCTGTAACAATTTTCTTGGCAAGAAGACTGGAAGTAGATCCGGAGCCTTTTGTTCTGCTTCAAATATTTATGTCAAACATAGGCGGAACTGCAACAATGATTGGAGACCCGCCAAACCTTATTATAGCAAGTCTTGGTAATATAGGATTCAATGATTTTATAATAAATCTTGCTCCGCTTATTATTATAAACACTGTAGTTCTTTTAGGAAGTGCATCACTTTACTTTAAGAAAAAACTTACAGTATCAAGAGAGCTTAAGATGAGTATCATGGAACTTGATCTTGAAAGAACAATAAAAGATAAAAAACTTTTAGTTCAATCGCTGGTTTTGTTTTCAATAGTAATACTTGGATTTTTAACTAACAGTGTTACAAATATAGGTCTTGCAGTAATTGCACTTTTTGGTTCAATAGTTCTTATTTTTGTAAGTAAGAAAAAGCCTGAAGAAATTTTTGCAAAGATTGAGTGGGAAACTTTATTTTTCTTCGGAGGACTTTTCGTTCTTGTTGAAGGGGTAGAAAATCTAGGAATAATTAAAGTTTTAGGAGAACGTATAATAGCTGTTACAGATGGAAATTTAAAACTTACATCAAGCTTAATTTTAGTTATTTCAACAATTCTTTCTCCTATAATAGGATCAATTCCTCATACACTTTCTTTCGGGAAAATAATTGTGGAAATTCTTCCCGGGTATACAGGACAGACAGATGTGCTTTGGTGGGCATTATCACTTGGAGCTTGTCTTGGAGGAAATATGACAATAGTTGGTGCAGCAGCAAATATAGTTGGATCTTCAGTTGCTAAAAAAGTAGGGATAGAAATAAGTTTTAAAGAGTTTTTTAAATGGGGAATTATAGTCGTACTACAGTCAACTATTTTAAGTTTAATATATATTAATGTGAGATACTAGAAGTATCGAAGAGGAGGAAAAATGAAATTTTCTAATTATTTGGATTCCAACCTGATTTTTACAGATGTAAAAGGTTCATCAATGGAAGAAATAATTAAAGAGATGGTAGAAAAAATTGCATCAAAGGAAAAAAGTGTAAACTTAAGAAAAGATGAAATCACTTCTGCTGTCATAAAAAGAGAACAGGAAATATCAACGGCTATTGGAAAAGGTGTGGCGATACCCCATGCAAGAATAGAAAACTTTAATGATTTTATTGTTGCAGTAGGTGTTGTAGAAACTCCTTTCAGAGCAAAAGTTGAAGCATCAGCATCAAAAGATACTGTTGAGCTTGTATTTTTAATTATTTCAGATGTTTTAAAAAACAAAAATATTTTAAAAATAATGAGTGCTGTATCAAAATTAGTAATAAAATATCCGCATATAGCAGATAAAATGAAAACTATAAAAGATTCAGCAGAAATATTGAAGGCAGTTCAAGAGGCAGACATAGAAATAGGACATAAAATTACAGCAGAAGATGTACTTAGTCCTGATATTATTCCTTTGTCTCCAAATTCAACTTTGGAAGAAGTTGCAAAAAGATTTATAATAGAGCATATAAGCGGTCTGCCTGTTGTTGATGAAAATGGGAAGTTCTTAGGTGAAATTACAGAGAAGGAGCTTATAGAATTTGGTATGCCTAAATATCTTTCACTTATGCAGGATTTAAATTTCCTTACTGTTGGAGAGCCTTTTGAAGAATATCTTGTAAATGAAAAAACAACAACAATAGAAAATCTTTACAGAAGCAAAGATGAACTTATAATTCTTGACAGAAAAGCTCCTATCATGGAAATTTGCTTTATTATGGTAAGCAAAAATATCACAAGACTTTATGTTGTTGAAAACGGGGAATATTTAGGGCTTATAAAAAGATCAGATATAATTAAGAAAGTTCTTCACATTTAATTGAAAAAAGAAAATATGGTAAAGTGTTAAGGGAAAAATTTTATAGATTTTTTAAGGAGGAAAAATGCTTTACCTAATACTAGGTGTTTTAATATTTTTAACAGTTTTTTATTTAATGATTACAGAAAAAGTTCCTAATGCTTGGGCAACATTGCTTGGGGGACTTGTAATGGCACTTTTGGGAATAATAAATGAGGAAAATGCTTTAGAAGCTGTTTACGAGAGATTGGAAATTATATTTCTTCTTGTAGGAATGATGATAATAGTTCATATTATTTCAGAGACAGGAGTTTTCCAATGGTTTGCAATTAAAGTTGCACAGCTTGCAAAAGGAGAACCGTTTAGACTTATAATTCTTCTTTCTGTGGTAACAGCTCTTTGTTCTGCATTTTTGGATAACGTGACAACAATTCTTCTAATGGCACCAGTTTCAATACTTCTTGCTAATCAGCTTAGACTTGATCCGTTTCCATTTATTATAAGTGAAGTAATGTCAGCCAACATAGGGGGAGTGGCAACTCTTATAGGTGACCCCACTCAGCTTATTATAGGTTCAGAAGGACATCTTGGATTTAATGAATTCTTGATGAATACATCACCTATGGCAATTGTATCAATGGTAATATTGATACTTAATGTATATTTTATTTACGGGAAAAATATGCACGTTTCAAGAGAATTGAAAGCAAGAATAATGGAACTTGATTCAAGCCGTTCGCTTAAAGATGTAAAGCTTTTAAAAAAAGCGGCAATAATATTTTCTCTTGTTCTTGCAGGGTTTATTTTAAATAATTTTATAAATAAAGGTCTTGCAGTAATTGCACTTTCAGGAGCAGTAATTTTAGTTGTTCTTGCAAAAAGAGAACCGAAAGAAGTGTTAAATAATGTTGAATGGGATACTATGTTTTTCTTCATAGGACTTTTCATGATGATAAGAGGGATAGAAAATCTTCATGTTATAGATATAATTGGAGGAAAACTTATTGAAATTACAGCAGGAAACTTTAACATGGCTCTTGTGGCAATAACATGGCTTTCAGCAGCCTTTACATCTGTAATAGGAAATGTTGCAAATGCGGCAACAGTTTCAAAAATTGTGGAAGTAATGATTCCTTCTTTTGATAAAATAGGAAATACTCAGGCTTTCTGGTGGGCATTATCGTTTGGGTCATGTCTTGGAGGAAATATTTCAATGCTTGCTTCAGCAACAAACGTAGTTGCAGTTGGAGCAGCTGGCAAAGTAGGGTGTAAAATAGATTTTATCAAATTTTTAAAATTCGGTGCTTTAATATCTGTTCAGACACTTATAGCTTCAACAATTTATATGTGGCTGAGATATATGAATTAAAAATAAAAGTTAATCGGAAAAAATAAAATAGTTGAAAATAAAAAGAGTGAAAATTTATATTTTTGCTCTTTTTTATATGAAAAGAATGAAGAGTGATAAATCGGTCACATATATCAGCAGTACATAAAATACTGCTGATATACTTTTGTCAATGATCATGTTTTAAATTTAAGAGTTTCTTTTACGTATTCCTGCAAATATTGATCCAGATATATTGTGCCAGACACTGAAAACAGCTCCGGGCAGTGTAGCCAAAGGATTTAAGGCGAAATTTGTAACTGCAAGTGATACAGCAAGCCCGCTGTTCTGCATACCAACTTCTATGGCAACAGCAGTTGCTTTTTTGTATTCAAGGTTAAAAATTTTTGCTGCAATCAGACCTCCCGCAATTCCGGTAAAGTTGTGAAGCATGACAACAGCAAGAACCAATAATCCACAGGCAGCTATTTTATCGGCATTTGCTCCTATTATTCCAGAAATTATAAGAATAATAGATACAGCAGATGTTAAAGGCATAATATACAGGATTTTTTCAATATGATGTTTTAATAACTGACGAAGAATAAGTCCTGCCAGTATAGGAATAAGTATAACATTTACTATAGATTTGAACATTAAAAATAAAGATACTTCAACCCATTTTCCAGCTAAAAGATATACAAGTGCCGGAGTAAGAAATGGTGCAAGGAGAGTGGAAACAATAGTCATTCCCACAGATAAAGGGACATCTCCATCTGCAATATATGTTATAACATTGCTGGCTGTTCCTCCTGGACAGCACCCGACAAGAATAACACCAAGTGCAAGGTCAGAATTTAAATTAAATATACGTGCAATTATCCAAGCTGATAAAGGCATTACTGTATATTGAATGATACATCCTATTGCAATATATTTTGGCTGAAATAAGATATTTTTAAAGTCTTCTGCTTTTATAGTCATTCCCATTCCAAACATAGCTGCTCCTAAAAAGAAAGCTGTATGTTTTGTCATCCATGAAAAATTGTCAGGAATAAAAAAAGCTGTTATAGAAAATGCAATTATAATAAAACTTATGTATTTTAAAATAAAGGCATTTATATTTTTTAAAAAGTTCATAGAAAACTATACCTTATAAGAAAAATTGTCTATGAGACGAGTTTTTCCAATATATACAGCCATAGCTGCAAGAACATCTCTATCGATAACTTCAACAGGCTGCATATCGTAAAGTCCAACTATTGAAACATAGTCTATTTTTGCAAGCGGCTCTTGTTCTATAACAGCAGTCATCTCTTTTAAAACATCCTCTGCTTTTTTTCCAGCAGAAATAATTTCTTTTCCTTTTTTTATAGATTTTGAAAGGCAAAGGGCAGCCTTACGTTCTTCTGAATTTAAATATGTGTTTCTTGAAGATTTTGCAAGTCCGTCTTCTTCTCTTACTATAGGACAGCCAACAATTTCTATATCAAAACTTAAATCTTTTACCATTTTTCTGATTATAGCAAGCTGCTGGGCATCTTTTTCACCAAAGTAGGCACGGTCAGGAGCAACAATATTAAATAATTTTGTGACTACTGTACATACACCTTTAAAATGAATAGGACGAGATTTTCCACAAAGAGTATCAGAAAGAGTATCAATGTTTACAAAAGCATGTAAGTCATTATACATTTCTTCAGGCTCAGGGTGGAATACAATATCCATACCGATTTCACGGCAAAGTTCGCAATCTTTTTCAAAATCTCTCGGATATGCTTCCAAATCTTCGTTTGGTCCAAATTGGATTGGATTAACAAAATTTGAAGTAACTGCGATGTCATTTTCTTCACGGCATTTTCTTAAAAGACTGGCATGTCCTTCGTGAAGAAATCCCATAGTAGGAACTAGACCTACACTTTTTCCTTCTCTTTTCCATTGCTTAATTTTTTCTCTAAGCTCAGGAATTTTTGTGATAATTTCCATTTTTTCTCCTAATTTTTATTTTTTAGATAAAATTTATTTTCCTGTTTAAAAATTTTTACATATCTTTTAAAAGACCATGCTTTTCATAATTTGTTACACGGACAATTTTGTTTTCATCATCAACGAAAACAACAGAAGGTCTGTGAATTTTCATTTCTTCAGGATCACAGTTTCCATATGCCATTATTATAACTTTATCTCCAGTGCTTACACATCTTGCTGCTGCACCGTTAAGACATATTACTCCGCTGTTTCTTTCTCCGCAGATAGTGTATGTTTCAAACCTGTTTCCGTTATTTACATCAACAATTTGAACCTTTTGATATTCAAGTATTCCAGCTGCTTCTAAAAGAGCTTCATCTACAGTAATACTTCCAACATAATCAAGGGCAGCCTGTGTTACTGTAGCTCTGTGGATTTTTCCTTTAAGTACATCAATTAACATATTTTATCACCTCCTCTTTTTTTTAAATAATATATTTTTTAGGAAAAACTAGAAATAAATTTTATCTTGTGAAGTATGATAGCACAAATGAAAAATTATGTTAAATATATAAAATATATGAGGGTATAAAATCAATCAATAATTATGTTTGTTTTATATAAAAAACTTGTTAAAATCTGAATGATATTTTACAATAGAAATATGATATGCAGGGAGGTGCTTTTTGTGATAAGAATAGATGAGGTACTTACAGAAGAGGTAAATAAAAGATGTTCAAGAAGAAGATTTTCTGAAAAACCAATTACAGTTCAAGAAGAAGTTGAAATTTTAAAAATAATCGAAAAAATAAATGATGACAGTGGACTTGAATTTGAATGTTGTATAAATTATGGTAATGAAGTTTTTGACGGGCTTACAGCATCTTATGGGATTATAAAAGGCTGTTCTTCTTATACTGCTCTTATAGGGGATTCAAGAGATAAACTTATAGAAGAAAAAATTGGATATTATGGAGAGTATTTAGTTCTTAAACTTACACAGATGGGATTTGGAACATGCTGGGTAGGAGGAACTTTTGATAAAAAAGCAGTGGCTAAGGATATAAAAACAGAATACTGTGATAAACTTTATTGTGTTATTGCACTTGGAAATCTTGAAAGTGAAGAAAAAACGAATTTTGAAAAAGTGATAGGATTTTTTGGGAAAAACAGAAAGAGTGCAGGAGAAATTTTTACAAGTATTGAGAAAGTAAAAGATGAAGACAGAGATTGGATTTTAAACGGGCTTGAATGTGTGAGAAAAGCTCCCTCAGCACTTAACAGCCAGCCATGGATTTTTGGATATAAAGATGGCAGTGTTTATATAAAAGGAAATGGGAAGAAAACAGGTTTTGAAAAAATAGATTTAGGAATAGCAATGCTTCATTTTCAAATGGGAGCAGAAGAAAAAGGTCATATAGGGCAGTGGAAATTTATAAAAAACTGCTGGGAGTTTGTGAATAGGGAGTAATTGAATGAGGATTTTTAAGTTTAAAGAAATAGATTCCACAAATAAATTTTTAAAAGAGATGAAAGAGAAAGAAGATTATAATACAGCAATAGCGGAAACACAAACTTTGGGAAGAGGAAGAAGAGGAAATAAGTGGTCTTCTGAAAAAGGGGGAGCATATTTCAGTTTTCTTTTGAAAGAAGATAAAAATATAGCTTTAGAAGAATACATGAAACTTCCTCTTGTAGTAGGATATTCTCTTTTAAAGACTTTTGAAAGTATAGAGCCAGAACTTAATTTTATGTTTAAATGGACCAATGACATCTATATTTTTGACAAAAAAATAAGTGGAATTTTGGTGGAAAAAACTGGAGATTATTTCATTATAGGAATAGGAATAAATCTTAATAATGAAATAAAAGGAGAAGCTGAAAACACAGCAGTTTCAATGAGTAAGATAACTTCAAAGGAATATAAAATAGAAGAAATAATTATTTCAGTTATAGAAAACTTTAAAAAAGATTTAGCTTTTTATTTCAACGGAAACTGGGATAAAATTTTATTTGAACTTAATCAGAAAAATTATCTTTCAGGAAAAGATTTATGTATAGAACACGGCAGCGGGAAAAAAGAAACAGGGAAAGGACTAAATATTCACAGGAGCGGTCAGCTGGAAGTTGAAATATCCGGAGTAAAAAAACTTTTTAATGTAGGTGAAATTCATATTGTAAAAAACAACTGAAAAAAATGTTGAAAAAATTTATAAATCCGAGTATGATAAAAATAGTTTTGTTTTTAGTAGGAAAGTAGTATAGGAGGAGAGAAATGAATTTTTTCAGCAGTATGGTGGATTACATTAACAGTATTATTTGGGGAAAGAACATAATAGTTGTTCTTTTAGTAGGAGCAGGAATATTTTTTACTTTGAGCATGAAATTTATGCAGATAAGGCTTTTAAAAGACATGGCAGGGCTTCTTATAAAAAATAATAAGGACAGTGAAAGAGGGATAAGCTCTTTTCAGGCTTTTTGTGTATCTACTGCAACGAGGGTCGGAGCAGGAAATTTAGTAGGGGTTGTTGCAGCTCTTTCAGTAGGGGGAGCAGGTTCAGTATTTTGGATGTGGATAGTTGCAGTTTTTGGAGCAGCAACAGGATTTGTTGAGGCCACTCTTGCAATTCTTTTCAGAGAAAAAGATAAAAGAGGAGATTATGTGGGAGGAGCAGCATATTATATTCAAAAAGGTCTTGGTTCAAAATGGAATATTAATATGAGATGGCTTGGTATAATTTTTGTTTTCTTTGCAATGATATGCTGGGGAGGAGTTCTTCAAGTTATATCAAATTCTGTGACAGAATCTTTTCATGTAGCTTTTGGAATAGATGTAAAAATTATGTCAGGTATCTTAGCTTTTTTTGCTGCGATAGTAATTTTTGGAAGAAAAGATAAAATAGTAAAAGTTTTAGAAAAAATGGTGCCTTTTATGGCATTTGCATATCTTATTCTTGTAGCATTTATTCTTGTAAAAAATATTACAGTGATTCCAGATGTATTTAAAAGAATTTTTGAAGAAGCTTTTGGAATAAGACAGGCAGTAGGGGGAAGTTTTGGTGCAGTTGTTATGGAAGGAGTAAAAAGAGGGCTGTTTTCAAATGAAGCAGGAACAGGTTCAGCTCCAAGTGCAGCGGCAGCAGCAGAAGTAAATCACCCTGCAAAACAGGGGCTTATTCAGGCATTAGGAGTTTATGTTGATACTCTTGTAATATGTACAGCAACAGCTTTGGTTGTTCTTGTAACAAAAGAAAGTGTGATTGAAGGATTGGGAGGAATGAAACTTCTTCAGGAAGCATTCAGATATCACGTAGGTGACTGGGGAGTTATATTTATAGCCTGTGTGCTTTTCCTTTTTGCTTTTAGTACGGCACTTGGAATTACTTATTATGCAAAGCCGAATTTAATTTTTATAGCTGACAAAGACTGGCTTCAGACAGCATTTAAAATATTTGCCTGCTGTATGCTTTTTTATGGTGGAATGAAACAGGCATTTTTAGTGTGGGCTCTTGCAGATTTAGGTCTTGGCCTTATGGCTATAGTGAATATTTTTGCAATAATTCCGCTTCGTAAATATGCTTTTAATTCATTAAAAGATTATGAGAAAAAGTTAAAAGAAGAGAGAAATTTATAAAAAGAATATAAAATAAATAAAAAAACCTTTGACATATTCTGCAAGATTTCCTATAATCATTAAAGGAAAAAATTTTGGCATTGTCAGAAAGTCAATAAGGAAATGACAAAAATTTATTTATCCCTATTTATCTTTCTGATAAGTAGGGCTTTTTTTATATTAATGGAGGTAGAAATGGTAAAAGGTAAAAACACACTTGCGGTAAAAATGACAATCGCACTTGTGGCAGGGATTGCAGCAGGATTTTTATGTATACTTTTGAGAGAAAATGTGGGAGCTCAAAGTGAAACTTGGAAAATGATAAATAAATTTTTATTCCAAGATATTTCAGCAAAAGGTGCTGAAAAAGCAGTTGGTATTTTTTACATAATCGGACAGCTTTTCATAAATTCACTTCAGCTTATAATTATTCCAATGGTATTTACATCAATAACTCTTGCAATGTGTCATATAAGCGACTCTAAAAAACTTGGACGTATCTCTTATAAGACTTTAGGATTTTTCTTTGTATCATCTGTAATTGCTCTTATCCTTGCAGGAATAGTTGGAATGGCAGTAAAAGCATCGGGAGCTTTTAACATAGATATTCAATCTTCTGTAAATGTTGTATCAGGAAAATCTGGAAGCAACCCGTTATTAGTTTTAGTAAGTGTTGTGCCAAATAATATCTTTGCAGCATTTTCAAATAACGGCGGAGTTTTGGCAACAGTATTTTTAGCAGTTTCAACAGGACTTTGTATCAACTTCCTTGGAGATAAAGTAAAATATTTAAAACCTGTTTTACAAGAAATAAATGATATAGTAATAACATTCTTAACATTTGTAATTAATAAATTTGGGCCTGTTGCAATTTTCGTTCTTCTTACAAGAACTTTTGCATCTTATGGAATAGAACATTTAAAACCGGCTCTTGTTTACATGGGAGTTACAACTGTTACTCTTCTGGTATTCTTAACATTTGGATATGCTTTCTTAATAGTTGCTTCAACTCGTTTAGATCCATTCCCATTTGTGAGAAAAGCAGCAAAAGTAGCACTTTTTGGATTCTCAACTTCATCAAGTGCAGCAACACTTCCATTAAATAAAAAGACAACAGTTGAAGAACTTGGAGTTCACGACGATATAGCTTCTTTCGTTCTTCCTTTAGGAATGACAACAAATATGAACGGTACAGCAATAATGCAGGTTATAGCTTCTGTGTTTGTGGCAACAACAGCTGGATACGATATAGGAATTGCAAATATTTTTGTTATAGGTGTTCTTGCTCTTGTGGCATCAGTTGGAACACCGGCAGCACCTGGAGCTGGAGCAATAGTATTATTCACAATCCTTTCAGGGCTTGGATATACAAACGATTCTGCAATTCTTGCATATTCTCTAATACTTGCAATCAATAGACCTATTGAAATGCTTGTTACTTCTTTAAATGTAATTGGAGACAGTGCTGCAAGTATTTATGTTGCAAAAGCAGAAAATATGTTAGACCATGAAGTATATCACAAATAATAAAAATTAATATTATAAAATAGAAAAGGAACAGTACAATTTCTGCTGTTCCTTTTGTTTTAAAAATATTTAATTATTTTCTAAAATATTCAGCCCATTTTTCAGCTTTAAATCCGATAAGGACAGTATCATCTGTTACAAGCAGAGGTCTTTTTACAAGCATTCCGTTTGTTGATAGAAGTGTAAGAAGATTATCTTCACTTTCAGATGCCACTTTTTCTTTTAAGTTCATTTCACGATACAAAATTCCACTTGTATTAAAAAATTTTTTTACAGGTTCGCCACTCATAGAAAGCCATTTTTTTAATTCTTCTTTATTAGGATTATTTTCAACAATGTGTCTTGAATCAAATTCTATATTATTTTCTTCCATCCATTTTTTAGCTTTCTGGCATGTAGAGCATTTAGGATAGTTTACAAATAAAGGTTTCATATTATTTCCTCCTCAGAGTTTTTATTTTTAGTCTAGCAAAAATATATGATAAATACAAGATTACTTAAAATAAAAATATATTTGGTAAAAATAAATGGTAAAAAATAAAAAATTTTTATTTTTTATTTTTATATAATATATATTAAATATTTATTTAAAAATAAAAAATTTGGTAAAAAAATAAAAAAATAAATTGATGAAAGAAAAATGATGATGTATAATGAAAAAAATTAAAAATGATGTTTAATAATAAAAAACAATCTGAAAAAAAACATAAGGAGGAAAAAATGAATATACAAATTCCTAAAGTTGAATGGTTGGAAAATCCAGAAGTATTTAGAGTAAATAGAATAGATGCTCATTCGGATCACTTATATTTTGAAACTTTACAAGAGGCTGAAAAACTAGATGAAATAAAATTAAAACAAAGTTTAAATGGTATGTGGAAATTTGCTTATGCAAAAAATCCAGATGTGAGGGAAAAAGAATTTTATAAAGAAGAATTTGACTGCTCAAAATTTTCGGAAATAGAAGTTCCAGGGCATATTCAAATTCAAGGATTTGATCAGATGCAGTATATAAATGTAATGTATCCTTGGGACGGACGTGAGCATTTAAGACCGCCACATATTTCAAAAGAATATAATCCTGTGGGGAGCTATATAAAATATTTTGAACTTGATGAAAAATTGAAAAATAAAAAAGTTTTTCTTTCTTTTCAGGGAGTTGAAACATCTTTTTATGTCTGGGTAAATGGAAAATTTGTAGGGTACAGTGAAGATTCATTTACACCTTCTGAATTTGAAGTGACAGAATTTTTAAAAGATGGACAGAATAAAGTTGCAGTGGAAGTATATAAAAGAAGCAGTGCTTCATGGCTGGAAGACCAAGATTTCTGGAGATTTTCTGGAATATTCAGAGAAGTATTTTTATATGCTGTTCCAGAAATTCATGTGAAAGATATTTTTGTAAAAACAGATTTAGATAAAAAATATGAAAATGCAAAAGTAGAAGCTGAAATAAAACTTCTTGAAGATAAAAAAGGAACTGTTTCAGTAAGTGCTGTAAATCCTCATAATGTAGAATTATTTAAAACAAAAGAATATGAACTTAAAGAAAATATTAATATAGATTTTGAAATTGAAAATGTAGAACTTTGGAGTGCAGAAAATCCAAATCTTTACACTTTATACTTTATATTAAAAGATGAAAAGGGAGAAGTAAAAGAAGTTGTTCCTTTAAAAACAGGAATAAGAAAGTTTGAACTTAAAGACGGGCTTATGAAACTTAATGGTAAAAGAATAATTTTTAAAGGTGTGGACCGTCATGAGTTTAACTGTGAAAGGGGAAGAGCAGTAACAAAAGAGGATATGCTGTGGGATATAAAATTTATGAAACAGCATAATATAAATGCAGTGAGAACTTCTCATTATCCAAATGATTCATTATGGTATAAACTTTGTGATGAATATGGAATTTACCTTATAGATGAAGCAAATCTTGAAAGCCACGGTTCTTGGATGAAGATGGGATTATGTGAACCTTCATGGAATGTTCCGGGAAGTATTCCAGAATGGAAAGGTGCAGTTCTTGACAGAGCAGAATCAATGTTTGAAAGAGATAAAAACCACCCTTCTGTTTTAATGTGGTCTTGTGGAAATGAGTCTTATGCTGGAGAAAATATTTTAAGCATGACAAAATATTTCCATGAAAAAGATAAGACAAGAATAGTTCATTACGAGGGAAGCAACTGGAACAGAGAATATGAAAATTGTTCTGACATAGAAACAAGAATGTATGCAAAAGCAAAAGATATAGAAGAATATTTAAGAACTAATCCAGAAAAGCCGTATATAAGCTGTGAATATATGCACGCAATGGGGAATTCATGCGGTGGATTTATGAAATACACAGAACTTGAAGACAGATATGAAAAATATCAAGGGGGATTTATCTGGGATTATATAGATCAGGCTGTTAAAGTAAAAAGGGACGGGAAAGATGTTCTTTACTACGGCGGAGATTTCATGGAAAGACCTACAGATTATAATTTCTGTGGAAATGGAATTGTTTTTGCAGACAGAACAGTAACCCCTAAAGCTCAAGAAATAAAATATCTTTACCAAAATGTTGAAATAAGACCAACAGAGAGAGGATGCTTAATAAGAAATAAATCACTTTTTGATAATTTGTCAAAATATAAATTTATTTACAGCATGAAAGAGGAAGAAAATGTAATTTTATTAGGACAGTTTGAAGTTGTGTGTGAACCTGGAGAGATAAAAGAGGTTGAAATTCCTTGGGAAAAATCAGAAAAAACACATACAAAAAATATTTCAATGGTGCTTAAAAAAGATGAACTGTGGGCTTCTTCAGGATTTGAAATTGCTTATGGACAGGAAATTATTGAAAGAAAAGAAAAAATAGAAAAAGCTGAAAATGAAATAAAAATTATAGAGGGAGATGGAAATATAGGTATCTATGCAGGAAAAACACAAGCTCTTTTCAGCAGAGATAAAGGTCTTGTTTCACTTATTTTAGATGAAAAAGAACTTATAGCCGAAAGACCTCAGCCGGTATTCTGGAGAGCTTCAACAGATAATGACAGAGGATATTCACACCCTTATGAATGTGCATTGTGGTTTGGAGCATCTGTTTTCCAAAAACTTCAGCATGCTGAATTAAAAACAGATGAAAATAAAAAATGGGCAGAAGTATCATATGTTCATGAGCTTCCTGTTGTGCCAAAAACAGAAGTAAATGTAATTTACAGAGTTGAAAATACAGGTGAAGTAAAAGTTACATTAAAATATAATGGAAAAAATGGGCTTCCAGAACTTCCACTTTTTGGAATGAGATTTAAATTTAATAAAGAATATGATAAGTTTAAATATTTTGGAAGAGGGGCAGAAGAAAATTATATTGATCGTAACATGGGAGCAAGATTAGATGTTTTTGAAAAAAATGTAAAAGATAATTTAATTCCTTATCTTACTCCACAGGAATGTGGTGGAAGAACAGATGTGAGATGGGCGGAGATTAGATCAGCTGAAGATGAAGGAATAAGATTTAGAAGTGAAGGAGAAAATTTTGAATTAAGTGTGCTTCCATATAGTTTTCTTGAATTAGAACAAGCTGGACACCAGTTTGAACTTCCAGAACAAAATTATACTTATGCAACAATAATAATGAAACAAATGGGAGTTGGAGGAGACGACAGCTGGGGAGCTCCAGTTTTAGAAGAATTTTGTATCCCTTCAAATGTAGATTATGAATATTCATTTTATATAACAAAAGCAGGAGGAGAAGAGTAATGGAACAGGCAGCAGAAAGAATATCAGCCAAAGAAAGATATTCCTTTGCATTTGGTGCATTGGGAAAAGATTTGGTTTATGGAATAACAGCAACATTTGCAATGATTTATTTTACAGATGTTTTAGGAGTAAGTGCTAGTTTTATTGGGATTGTATTCTTTGTGGCAAGATTTTGGGACGCTATAAATGACTTGATGTGTGGTGTGATTGTTGACAATACTAAAAATAAATTTGGAAAATTCAGGACGTGGCTTGTTATTGGAACAGTTTCAAATGGAATTGTTTTAGCTCTTATGTTCACTGATTTTGGATTTACAGGAACAGCTTTGTATACATACGTTGCAGTGTCTTATGTTCTTTGGGGAATGACTTATACTCTTATGGATATTCCTTATTGGGCAATGATTCCAAACTTTTCAAAGGATAAAAAAGAACGTGAAAGAATATCAGTTCTTCCAAGAATATTTGCTTCTGTTGCAAACACTCTTATAATCGGTGGATTTGGAATTCAGATTATAGATTTTTTAGGGGGAGGAAATACAGGGCTTGGATATTCAAGATTTGCTTATACAATTTCTGCTGTTTTCTTTGTGACAATAGCTGTTACAGTAGCAAATGTAAAAACTCCAGATAAAGTTGCTGCACTTTCAACAGTACAGAATGAAGAAAAATTAACTTTCAAAAAAATGAAAGATTTAATAAAGAAAAATGATCAGTTTTTAGTTACAATAGGAGTGAGTTTAACTTACAATGTTTCAATGTCTTTAATGTTTACTGTGGCTGTTTATTATTTCCTATATGCCTGCGGAAGCAAAGGAATGTTTGGGGTATTTATGTCATTTGCAAGTCTGGCGGAAGTTGCAGGGCTATTCCTGTTTCCTAAAATGGCAGCTGTTACAACAAGAAAGAAAATATACTTCTATTCAGCAGTTGTTCAGATAGTAGGTTTTGCTGTACTTCTAGTAACAGGAGTTTTCTATCCTCAAAATAGTATCATGACAGCACTTTCAGGAGCATTAATAAAATTTGGAGCAGGAGTTCTCCTTGGAATAATAACTGTTACTCTTGCAGATGTTGTTGACTATGGAGAATATAAATTAAAAAAACGTAGTGAAACAATAATATTTTCGGCTCAGACTCTGCTTACAAAATTTACAGGAGCATTGGGAGCTTTACTTGTGGGATTTGTTTTAGATTTAACAGGATATGTCCCTAATGCTGTACAGGGAGCAGAAACTATATTTGTACTTCGTTTGATAATGTGTGTAATTCCTATGATATTTATAGCTGCGAGCTATATGATATATAAAAATAAATATATTCTTACACAGGAATATATGGCTAAAATTTATTGTCACCTAAGTTAAAATGAATATACCTAAAAAAAGAACTGCATGAAGCGGTTCTTTTTTATGATTTATTTATTTTTTTTACACTTTCTTTTTCTGTGATATATGGGAAAGTAAGAATCTGTATAGGATAAAATGATTTAGTATTTGCCTGCTTTATTGCAAGTTCCACAGCAGTGTGAGCCATAAATCCGCTGTCTATACTTATACTGGAAAGAGGTGGATTTATAAAAGTTGAGAAAACAGTGTTGTTATAACTTAAAATACTTATATCCTCAGGAACTTTAATATTTTTTTCTTTTAAAGCATTTAATATTCCAACTGCAACACTTTCATTTACTGCCAGAAATACAGAGGGAAGATTTTTTATATTTTCATCTATAAAATTTTTAGTTTTTTCATAGGCACTTTCTGTTGAACGCTCGCATTCAAGAAGAAAACAAGACTCTGAAATATTTTTTTCTTTTGTATATTCTAAAAATGCAATTCTTTTTATTTCAGGTTCTAATTCCTTAAAAATATTTGGAGCTGTTTTAGGCCCTGCAAAGCATATGTTTTTATGGCCGCAGCTGTTTAAATAATCTATTCCCCGTTTTAATCCAAGCTGGAGGTCTGCAATAACACTGGAATAATTTCCGTCATGGGGAGCACAGTCAAGAAATACAATATTTTTTGTAATTTTTGTCATATCATTAATTTCCTTTAAAGAGAAATGACCTATTGTAATAATTCCGTCAACTTTTTTATTTGGAAAAAAATTATATTTTTCAGTTTTTATATCATATTGAATTTTTATAGTTTCAACTTTTTTATTGAAACATTCCTGTTCAACAAATCCTTTTAAATAAAGATAATAAGGATCTTGGATATGTTCTTGTATATTAGAGGGTTCAATAATTCCAAGACAACATCTGTGATACAGGGAAGCCTTGCTTTTTTGTTTAGTTTTTTTGCTCTGAAGAGTTTTATATCCAGAAGTTTTGGCTATTGTTTTTATTATATTTTTAGTTTCTTCGCTTGCTCTCAAAGTTTTGTCATTATTTAAAACTCTTGAAATAGTTGTTATGGAATATCCTGTTATTTCAGAGAGAGTTTTTAAAGTTACCATTTTTACCTCCTGGTTTTTAGAGAAGTTCTTTTTAAAATAATATTTCATTTGCTTTTTATAGTGTAACAAAAATTAAGAGTAAATACAATGAAACTTTATTACAAAAAATAAAGAAAAGGTTTTAAAATAAAAGAATATTGATAGAAAAAACCTAGTATGATATACTAAAATTAAAAGAAAACAGGGAGCATGGATATGAAAGATGTAGTTACATTAAAAGTAAAAAGAGACAGATTGAAGATATATCTTGATCCAGAGGCAGATTTTTTTCAAATAAAACAAAATTTATTGGATAAAATAACAGAAGTTAAAAATTTTGTTGGAAAAGTTAAGACAGCTGTTGAATTTGCTGAAAGAAATATTTCAGATGAAGAAGAAGATGAACTTCTTAATTTAATCAGAGAAAACAGTGAAATGGAAATTACTTATGTTTTTTCAAACGGAGAGACAGATCCTAAAATGAAAGCTGTGCTTAATTCCTTGAAAGGTGAAGGAAAGGTAAAATTCTATAAAGGAATTTTAAGATCGGGAAGCCTTTTAGAATATGATGGAAGTATTATAATATTTGGAGATGTAAATCCAGGAGGAATTGTAAAAGCAGGTGATTCTGTAATTGTTCTCGGACATTTAAACGGAACTGTATATGCTGGAACAGAGAGCGGAAAAGATGCTTTTATTGGTGCTTTGTATATGAATCCTATACAAATAAAAATAGGAGAATATATTGCAAGAAATCCAAATCCTCAAATGGAAAATAATAAAAAATCTAAGAAAGACAGTAAGTTTGAAATAGCTTATGTAAATGGGGAAAATATATTTATAGAAAATTATAATAAGGATATGCTGGAAGTTATGCTTGAAAATGACAGTTAGGAGGACGTGGTTATGGGGAAAGTGTTAGTAGTAACATCAGGAAAAGGCGGTGTAGGAAAAACAACAACAAGTGCTAACATAGGAACAGGACTGGCTCTTGAAGGTTACAAAGTGCTTCTTATAGATACAGATATAGGTCTTAGAAATCTTGATGTGGTTATGGGGCTTGAAAATAGAATAGTTTATGACCTTATAGATGTTATTGAGGGAAGATGTAAGATAAAACAGGCTCTTATAAGAGATAAAAGAAATAAAAAACTTTGTCTTCTTCCTGCTGCTCAGACTAGAGAAAAGACAGATATAAATGAAGAGCAGATGAAAGAACTTATTGATGTTTTGAGAAATGATTTTGATTTTATAGTGATAGACTGTCCTGCAGGAATAGAACAGGGATTTAAAAATGCAATAGCTTCAGTTGATGAAGCAATAGTTGTAACAACTCCTGAGATTTCAGCTGTAAGAGATGCTGACAGAATAATTGGTCTTTTGGAAGCAAATGAAATAAAAAATATAAAACTTATAGTAAACAGATTGAGAATAGAAATGGTTAAACAGGGAAATATGCTGAGTGTTCAGGATATAGTTGATATTCTTGCAGTTGATGTTTTAGGTGTAATCCCAGATGATGAAAGCATTGTTATCTCAACTAATAAAGGAGAACCTCTTGTTTACAGAGGAAAATCTCTTGCTGCTGAAGCATTTAAAAATATCGTTCAAAGAATTTTGGATAAAGATATTCCATTCCTTGAGCTTGATACTAAAAAAAGCTTCATGTTGAAACTTAAAAATATCTTTGGAAATTAAAAAAATAAAAATCAAATAAAAATCAAATAAAATTTTCTTTAGGTAAAAATATCTGTTATTTATATTGCTCATTTCACTAAAAATGATAAACTCCTCACGTTGTTCGTCAGACATATCATTTTTTAGCGTTCAATTCGCTGCATAAATTAAACAGATATTTTTAATGCAGAAAATTTTATTTTTGATTTTTTAATATATAGTGAAAGTGGCAAATTATTTTTCAATGTAGAATGCAGGGAGTATAAAAGTTTTATTTTTAAATTTTACAAAAAAGTTAAAAGATAAAAATTATAAAAGGATTGATTTTAAATATTTTTTAGTTTTTATTTTTTAGTGAAAAAGAAAAAAATAAAAATTTTTTAAAAAAATAAAAAAAATGTTTGACAAGATTTTAAAGTTATGGTATTATTATATGCGTTCCTGATGCCGCTTTAGCTCATCTGGTAGAGCAACTGACTTGTAATCAGTAGGTGATTGGTT
>UQJY01000019.1 GCA_900541465.1 uncultured Fusobacterium sp.
ATTCTTTTCAGCACTTTTTGTATGAGCTGTTAAAAAATGCAACAGCCCCTTTTTTGGGAGTTTGTAAAATTTTATTTTTAGTTTTTAGGATTATTTTTTTATTAAATCAAGAACTTCGCTCTTTTGAAGAAGTCCAACTGATTTTTCAACTGGTTTACCGTCTTTAAATAAGATCATTGTTGGAATAGACATAATTCTAAAGTCTCCTGCCAAGTCTGATTCTTCATCAACGTTAACTTTTACAATTTTAACTGATGAAACTTCTTCTGACACTTCATCAAGAATTGGTCCTAACGCTCTACAAGGTCCACACCATGTTGCCCAGAAATCCACCAACACTGGTATATCAGATTTCAATACTTCTTTTTCAAAACTATCTTTTGTTACATGTAGAACTGCCATTTTAATTCCTCCTTAAATCTCTTTAATCATCTTTACAAGCTAATTATACCCCCTTTTCAAAAATATGTATGTGACAAAGTCACATATAAAATAAAATACAAAAAGAAAAAGCGGGAGAGCAGTCCCGCCTTTTCAGAAAGGTAAAAATTTTTCGGCATGAAAAATATTGTAGCATATTTATTATCTGTTCATTTCACTTGTGCTTCCAAATTCATGGTCTTCAATTATTCCTTTTATAAGACCAGCTCCAGCACAATTGTTGTCACCCATAATTGTATTCTTTACAGCTCCGCAGGCATTTCCATATTTAAGAGCCATTTCTGTATCGTTGTATTTTAATATTCCGTAAAGAGCTCCTGCAACATAAGCATCTCCACTTCCTATTCTGTCAACTATTTCTATATTTTCATAAGGTTTTTCAGAATAGAATTTATCTTCTTTACAGTTATATATTATAGAAGTAAAGTTATGAGATTTAGGAGAATTTACTGTTCTTTGAGTTGATGCAAGAAGAGAAAGATTGTGTTTTCTTGCAAAGTTTCTCATTATTGTTTCCATATCTCCTGTTTCTTTGAACATTTTTCTTAAAGTTTCTTCAGATGCGAAAAGAATATCTATAGAAGGAAGTATTTTTTCTATTTCAACTCTTGCATTTTCTTCGTCTCCCCAAAGATTTCTTCTGAAGTTTACATCAAAAGAGATTAGTCCTCCTTTTTCTTTAAATTTCGCAATTAAATCTTTAGTAAGCTGTTTTGATTTTTCACATAATCCAAGACTTATACCGCTTGTATGAAAAATCTCACATTTATCATATATTTCAGAAGCAATTTCATCAACTGATAAAAATTGGAATGATGAATCGTGTCTGTCATAAGTTACGTTTGGTTTTCTTGGAGATGCCCCGTATTCATAGAAATATATTGCAAGACGTTTGTATAATGAATTGTCATCAACTATGAAACTGCTGTCAACTCCATTTGAATTTATTACTCTTTTTGCATATCTTCCAAGTTCATTTTCAGGAAGTTTAGTTATAAGTGTACTTTTTACTCCAAGTGAAGAAACACCTGTTGCCACATTAAACTCTGCTCCCCCGATATTTTTTTCAAGAAGAGTTCCTTGAACAAGAAGTTCATTGTTTACAGGAGAAAGTCTAAGTAAGATTTCACCGCTGCAGGCAAGTCCAATTTCTCTATTTTTAAAATCGAATATTTTTGCCATTTTTTACTCCTCCCAATTATTTATTTCTGATTTCTCTTATTTTTTCTACGAACGCTTTTGCTGTTGCTGTTATTGATTCACTTGAACCAGTTGCAAGTTTTCCTCCTGCACCAACTGCAACAACTCCATTTTTAAACCATTCTTCAACGTTGTCAAGGCTTACTCCACCTGTTGGCATTATGTTAGCTTGAGGTAAAGGAGCTTTTACTGCTTTAACAAATGATGGTCCAAAAGCACTTCCTGGGAATAATTTAACAATGTCTGCTCCGTATTGCATAGCTTTCATCATTTCTGTTATTGTCATGCAACCTGGCATATACGGAATTTGGTAAAGGTTGCAAAGTTTTGCTGTTTCTTCGTCAAATCCTGGAGAAACTATATATTCTGCTCCTGCAAGTATTGCCATTCTTGCTGTTGCTGCATCTAAAACTGTTCCTGCACCAACGATTAATTTATCTGCTGGGAATGTTTCTTTTAATGCTTTTATAACTTCAGTTGCTCCCGGTACTGTATAAGTAACTTCGATTGCTGGAACTCCACCTTCGATACAAGCACTTGAAATTCTTACTGCTTCAGCAATGCTTTCTGCTCTTACTACTGCAACTATTCCTGTATTTATTATTCTTTCTAAAGTTTCACTTTTCTTTAACATTTTTTCCTCCCAATGAAATAAAATTTACTTATATTATAAATTTCTCTGTTACATTTGTTTCTGTTTATAATATTAATTTACCTCATATTTTCAATAACTTCAATAATAAAATCCTAAAAATAATTTCATATACGAAACTTACTGAAAATAAATTTTTTTATTTTTATTCAAACCTCTATTTTTTTAATCTTTGTATCTAATAAATTACATCAAAATAATTTCATATACGAAATTTTAAAAATATTTTTTATTTCTAAATTTCTTAATATAAAAAACACCCTTCATCTCATTTTTCTAAGATGAAGAGTGCAGTATACAAATTAATATCTTTTTTAAATTTCTGTTATTGATTCGTGTTTTTCTTTTGCAAGACGTGCAAATTCTTTTTCTTCAGGAGTTCTTAAAAGTCCAAACTTAATTGTAATAAGAGTTGCAATTATTAAGAACACAGGGTAATAAGCAAATTTTAGAATATCTATAGGTGATACATGTCCCATACCTGTCATAATAAGCATTCCTCCGTCATGAGGACAAAGAGCAAGTATTCCGCAGGCAAAAATATCTATAAGACTTGCAAGTCTTTTTGGAGCAATGTGATATTTTGAACCAATTTCTTTTGCTATTGGTG
This sequence comes from uncultured Fusobacterium sp., assembly GCA_900541465.1. GTDB lineage: Bacteria > Fusobacteriota > Fusobacteriia > Fusobacteriales > Fusobacteriaceae > Fusobacterium_B. Next base: position 2,904 of record UQJY01000019.1, read on the forward strand.
CAGAGATAATTATTGCTACTGTGTTATTTACAAGAGCTGCTGCAAGTGAACCTGCAAGAATTCCTATTCCATATTCAGCACCGCTTCTTGTCTTAACTTTTGAAGTAATTTTTTCAATAAGCCATTCTATTCCGCCGTTTTCTTTAATTACTCCTATAATTCCAGCAATAAGAATTGCAACTATTGTAATTCCCATCATATCTTCCATACCGCTTCCAATAGCTTTTATGAAAGGCAGGAATGTTACACTTCCTGTTGCAAAGCCAACTATTCCGCAAAGAACAATTCCACCCATAAGAACAAGAACAACATTTCCTCCAGCTAAAGCTCCAGCAAGAACTAAAAGATAAGGAATAACTTTTATAAAGCTAAATGTAAGATTTCCTTCTATTTCTCCTGCTTTACCCATTATTGTATAAAGAGTCATTGTTAAAACTGCTGCAGGAATTGCTATTAAGAAGTTCATTCTAAACTTATCTTTCATTTCACAGCCAACACCTCTTGTTGCAGAGATTGTTGTATCTGATAAAATTGAAAGGTTATCTCCAAAGTAAGCTCCTCCCATAACAGCTGCAAGAGTTATTGCAACGTCCATATTACTTTTTGCTGCAACACCAACAGCAATCGGTGCCATAGCTGCCATTGTACCCATTGATGTTCCCATAGCTGTTGCTATGAAACAAGAAATTAAAAATATTCCAGGAACGATAAATGTTGATGGTATAAATGTAAGTCCTAAGTTTACAACAGATTCAACTCCACCCATTGATTTAGCAGCTCCTGAAAATCCTCCGGCAAGAAGATAAATAAGCCCCATTATCATTACTCCAGATGAACCTGCATTTTTTGAAAATATTTCTATTTTATCATCAATCTTTTTATTTTTATTCATAAGAACTGCAACACCTATTGCTATAAATAGTGCCACATGACGCGGGAACTGATTAAATGGTGATGCTGCTCCTTTAATTGAGAAGAATACTCCGCTTCCTATGTATAATCCTAAAAAAATAAATAACGGCAGGAATGATATTCCTCCAAGCCCTTTCTTATTACCTGTTTCCATAATTTTACTACCCCCTGTTTTTTATTAAAATTTTACTTTTTTCTCCATATTTTTACTGCATTTTCTATTCTGTTCATTCCCTCTTCAACCATGTATCTTGGGCAGGCAATGTTCATTCTTTCAAATCCAGCACCATTTTCTCCAAACCAGAATCCGTCATCAAGAGCAATTTTTGCTTCTTTCTGCATAAACATTGAAAGTTCTTCTTTTGTCATACCAAGTCCAGAGAAGTCAAGCCACATAAGGTATGTTCCCTCTGATTTTCTTACTTTTACTTCTGGAATTCTTTCTTTCACAAAGTTTACTACATAGTCCATATTTCCGTCAAGATGAATTAAAAGTTCCTCTAACCACTCTTCACCTTTTGTATAAGCTGCTTCAAATCCAACTAAACTGAATGGACTGTTTCTTTTTACGTCAAGTCTTCCTAATTCTTCATCAAGCATTTTCCACTCTTCTTCTCTTGGAAGTGTTGCAAAAGATGCTTGAAGTCCTGCAATGTTAAAAGTTTTTGTTGGAGAGAAACATGTTATTGTATTATGTTCAATCTCTTTGCTAAGTGATGCTGCAGGAATATGCTTATGTCCCGGCATTACTATATCTCTCCAGATTTCGTCAGCTATAACTCTTACATTATATTTTAAGCAAAGCTCAGACATTTTTTGAAGTTCTTCTCTTTTCCAAACTCTTCCCACAGGGTTATGAGGGCTGCACATTATAAATAATGTAACTTTTTCATCAGAAACTTTTTTCTCAAAATCTTCAAAATCTATTGTGTAATATCCTGTTTCATCTTTTACAAGTTCATTAACAACAAGTTCTCTTTCATTTTCTCTTACAACTGCTGAGAAAGGATAGTATACAGGGCTTTGAATTAAAACTTTTTCATTTGCCTTTGTCATAAGTCTTACAAGTATTGAAAGTGTTGGAACAACACCTGGACTGTTTATTAAAGTTTTAGGATCTATTTTATAATCAAATCTTCTTTCAATCCAGTCAGCTGCACTTTGATAATATGAAGCTGGTCTGTAAACATATCCAAATATTCCCTGCTCAAGTTTTTCTCTCATTGCATCAATTATAACAGGAGCAGTTTTAAGATCCATATCTGCTATCCACATTGGCCATAAATCATTAGAAATAAATTTATTTCCCATTTCTTCCCATTTAGCTGAATGGTTATTGCTTCTGTCAATTTTCTCATTAAAATTGTATTTCATTTTTTCATCACCTCAAAAATTCTATATCATCTAAAGCGAAAATAGTTTTGTTTAAGAATTTTTTTCACTTTTTTATTACATATTTTCTTTTTAGCAATTTTAATGCCAAAAAAATATTTTTTCTATATCCTTGATTTTCTTTCATATATTTTGAACTGTTTTTTATCAATTTTATTTTCATATGGTTTTTTTATTTTTTAACCTGTTTTTTTAGGTTTTTTAGGTTATAAAAACCTATTTTATTATTGCCATACTGAAATATATATTGTAAAATAAAGAAAAATAATTTTTAAATCGGAGGTGTTTAAAATTTCTTTAAAAATTGCCGTTATTTCAGCAGGAAAAGATGTTGGGATATTTTATAAAAAACAGCTTGAATATTTTTTTGCTGATGCCGTTGAACTTTACACATATTCTATTGAAGACGGCACAGCTTATTCTCCAAAAACAGAAGATATTTTCCTTATCACTACAATATCTTTTGACAGCCACAACGAAGTTTTACGATATATACCAAAAGACAAACACATTGTTAACGGAACTATAACTATAAGAAACAGCACTGTTGAAAAATTAAAAAAATTTCCGGCAGGTACAAAAGCTCTTCTCGTAAATTCTACAAAATCAATGTGTGAAGAAACTATTGTTCTTCTTCATCAAAAAGGGGTAAGTAATATTCAATTTTTTTCTTACTATCCGGGGTGTAAAGAAAAATATGATGATATTCCCCTTGCTATAACTCCTGGTGAGGGCCATTTTGCTCCTGTAGGAAAAGAAGTTTTAGATATAGGAAACAGAGTTCTTGATACAAACACACTTCTTGAAGTAATATCTTTTACAGACTGTGAATATCTTTTAAAAACTGACAGGCTTATAAATTATTTTGATGAGATTTCAGAAAACAACACAGGTATAGAATCTCTTATTTCAAAAATGGAGCTTGCAACACAGCAGTTTAATATTCTTCTACGTCTTTCCAGTGAGGGAATTATTCTTGTGGACAGCACAAATAATATTGTGATGTGCAACCAAAAAGCAAATGATTTTCTGGGAAAAGGAAGAATAGATGTTCTTTACAAACCTGCTGAAACAATATTTCAAAATAATATTTTTGAACAGGCAGCAAAAGATGAAATTACAAAAACTGTTCTTTTCCTTTCTGACACAGGAGTGAAACTTCGTCTTAAAGTTGTTCCTATTGTAAAACATGGGGTTTATCTTTCTGGAATAGGAATAATAACAAGGGCAAATCCAGAAGATGAAATCCTTACAAATGCCATGAATAAGATTTTAAAAAAAGGACATATTGCAAGATATACTTTTGATTCAATAATTACAAAAACTAAAAATGTGACAAAGATAAAAGAAGTTGCTAAAAAAATGGCAAAATCAAATTCAGCTGTTCTCATCACAGGTGAAAGCGGAACAGGAAAAGAACTTTTTGCCCATTCTATTCACAATTATTCTTCAAGAAAAGATAAGCCTTTTGTAGCAATAAACTGTGCCGCCCTTGCTGATAATCTTCTTGAATCAGAACTTTTCGGATATGAAGAGGGAGCTTTTACAGGAGCAAAAAAAGGCGGAAAAACAGGACTTTTTGAAATTGCAAATAACGGAACACTTTTCCTTGATGAAATTGAAGGAATGAGTAAAAATCTTCAATTTAAACTTCTTCGTGTTATTCAAGAAAAAGAAATTATAAAAGTGGGCGGAGATGAAATGATTCCTATTGATGTAAGAATTATAGCCGCCTCAAATGAAAATCTGGGAGAACTTGTGGAAAATAAAAATTTCAGACAGGACCTTTATTACAGGTTAAATACTCTTCCAATAACAATTCCGCCGTTAAGAGAAAGAATTGATGACCTTTATCTATTAATAGATGATTTTAAACAGGAAATGGATTTTGATTTTGTATTTACAAAAACAACAAAACATCTTCTTGAAAATTATACATGGCCGGGAAATATAAGAGAGCTTAGAAACTGTATTGAGTATTTAGGCTGTCTGGGTGAAACAATAATAGAACCGGAAATGCTCCCTCAAAATATGAATAATCTTTTTAAAGAAAAGATAAAAATTTCTTCTTATTCTGAGCCTGAAAATATTTTTTATGAAACTGCTGTTGTTTTAAATGCTCTTGAAAAAAAGGGAAAATCCTGCGGAAGAAAAGCTGTTTCAGATGAACTTAAAAATAAAAAGATTTTTTTATCTGAAGCAAAAGTAAGAAAAATTTTAGAAAATATGAAAGCAGACGGACTTGTTTCTTCCGGAGAGGGAAGAGCAGGTTCAAGACTTACTTTATTAGGAAGAAAAAAATTTAATATTTCTGAGTGATAAATGTTGACAACTTTTTTTAAGAGGAGTATACTTTAATTGTGCATATGCACATAAAATTAAGGAGGACATATGCCAAGATGTAAAAAGCAGAGATGCTGCAGAATTTTAAATGATGAAAGAATTTTTAAGCCCACAGGAATTCCAATGTCAAATCTTGAAATAAATGAAATTGAAATAGATGAACTTGAAGCTGTGAGACTTTGTGACTATGAGGGAAAAAGTCAGATTGAAACAGCAGAGATTATGCAGATTTCAAGAGGAACTGTGCAGAGACTTTTAAATTCTGGAAGAAGAAAAATTCTGGACGGATTATTACATTTAAAAGCTATAAAATTAAAAAATACAGGACAGGAGATGATTTTAATGGCAGCTGAAATATTAAGAGTAGGTTTTCCAACAAATGACGGAGTAACTGTGGAGGAACATTTCGGACACTGTGAAAAGTTTGCAGTTTATTCAATAGAAGAGGGGAAAGTTGTAGGTAAAGAATTTTTAACTGCACCTGAACATGCACCGGGAGTTTTCCCAAGATTTATTGCAGCAAATAATATTAATGTTGTAATAACTGGGGGAATGGGACAAAGAGCTATTGACCTTATAAAAGCAAACGGAGGACAAGTTATTTTAGGAGCAAGTGGAAAAATTGAAGATGTTCTTGCTGTTTACTTAGAAGGAAGCCTATACTCAAAAGGTTCTGCTTGTGCCCATCATCACGATGACGACCATAAATGTGAACATTAATTTTATATTATAACTAAAAAAGGGCTGTTATACATTTATAAAAATAAAATTTTAGGAGATTGAAAAAGTTTTCGTAATTTACACAGCGAACTGAATGCTGAAAAACGACATGTTTGAGGACAAAGTCCGAGTTTGTCGTTTTTAGTGAAGTGAGCAAAGTAAATAGAAAATATTTTTCACGGTATAAAATTTTATTTTTATAAACTATAAGATTAACAGTCCTTTAATTTTTATACTCTTTAAAAATGAAAAAAGGAGATAACATTATGAAAATAGCAATAGCACTTGAAGAAAACAGTTACAATTCTTTAACTGACAGAAGATTTGGAAGAGCAGCTTATTTTATTTTAATAAATCCAGAAACAAATGATTATGAAATAATTGAAAATGAAGCAAAAGATGAAACTTCAGGAGCAGGACTTAAAGCTGTAAAAGCTCTTGTAAATCTTGGAGTAAATGAAATTATTGCAGGAGAAATAGGGCCGAAAGCAGCTGTACTTATAAATGAATTTGAAATTCCTGTTTATAAGATGGGAGAACTTACAAAAGTTTCTGAAATTTTAAAAAATTATAAAGAAAATAAATTAGAAAAATATGATTTATCTCCAAAACCACAAGGTTTAAGAATGGCATAGCGGGGTGAAAAATGAAAATAGCAGTTTTAAGCGGAAAAGGAGGAACAGGAAAAACCACTGTAAGCACAAACCTTGCTTTTATCTCAAAACTTCCTCTTTTTGATACTGATATAGAAGAACCAAATTCACATATTTTTTTAAAAAATAATATTCTTGAAGAAAAATCTGTATATATGAATTATCCAAAAGTAGATACGGAAAAATGTAATCTATGCGGAGAATGTGGGGATTTCTGCAGATTTAATGCTGTTATCCCTGCTAAAAACACTGTTCTTATTTTCGAAGAAAGCTGTCACGACTGCGGAGGTTGCGGGGTTATCTGCAGACAAAAAGCAATTTCTTGGGAAAAAAGAGAGATTGGAAAAATTTTTACTGGAAAAACATATTTTAATTCTGATACTGTATGTGGAAAATTAAATGTAGGAGAAATGTCAGGAGTAAGAATTATAAAAGAGATGTATAAAAATGCTAAAATGAAAGATTTCTTAATTGACTGCCCTCCCGGAACTGCCTGTACTACTGTTGCAGCTGTAGAAGAATCAGATTTTGCCGTTGTTGTAACAGAGCCGTCTCCATTTGGATTAAGTGATATGAAACTTGTAATAAAACTTTTAAGAGATATGAAAATTCCTTTCGGTGTTGTTATAAATAAAGCCGAAGAAAACGAAAAGGAAGTAAAAGATTACTGTCTTTCTGAAAATATAGAAATTCTTGGAGAGATACCTTTCAGCAGAAAAATAGCAGAAAATTATTCCAAAGGAAATATTACATCAGATATTCTTCCTGAATACAGAAAAATCTTTGAGGATATTTTTAAGAAGGTGAAAAATTATGGAAATTAAAGAGATAGTAGTTATTTCAGGAAAAGGGGGAACAGGAAAAACTACAGTTACATCTTCACTTATTCCCTATTTTCAAAATGTTGTTATAGGCGACTGCGACGTTGATGCTCCAAATCTTCAAATTCTTTTTAATCCCCAGAACACTGTAAAAGAAGATTTCTTTGGAATGAAAAAAGCTCTTCTTAATAAAGAACTTTGTATTCAATGCGGAAAATGTTATGAGCTTTGTAAATTTGGTGCTGTGGAAAATATAAAAAAATGTGAAAGCTGCGGGCTTTGTGAATATGTCTGTCCTGTGGGAGCAATTAAAATGGTTGACAATAAAGCCGGTGAAATTTTTGAATCAGACACAAAATATGGAAAAATTATCCATGCCTGCCTTTTCCCTGGGGAAGAAAACTCCGGAAAATTAGTTGCTGAAGTGAGAAAAAAAGCTAAAAAAACAGCTAAAGAAAAAAATATTGAATATATTATTTTAGACGGAGCTCCGGGAGTTGCCTGCAATGTTATAAGCTCTCTTACAGGAGTTAAAAAAGCTGTTGTTGTGACTGAACCGACACTTTCAGGACTTCACGATTTAGAAAGAGTTTTAAATCTCATTGAAAAATTTAGAATAAAGCCGTATTTTGTAATAAATAAATTTGATTTATCAAAAGAAATTTCTGATAAAATTGAAGAATTTTTAAGCAAAAAAGGATTTGAAATTTCTGTAAAAATTCCTTTTGATAAAAAAATAGTAAAAGCAGTTATTAAAAAATCTATTCCATCTGTTGAAGAAAAAGAATTTTTTGAACAGATAGGATTTAAAAAACTTGCAGAAGAATTAATGAAATAAGGGACTGCCTGAGCAATCCCTTTTCATTTACTATTTATTAATTTTTATTTTTGCTTCTTCAACAACATATTTTAAGAAATCATCCAGCTTCATTGAAACCTGTTCATTTGAACCAAATCTTCTTACGTTAACTTCTCTGTTTTCAGCTTCGTTTTTACCGATTATTAACTGCATAGGAATTTTATATTTTCCATTTGCTTCTCTGATTTTATATCCAATAGATTCTGCTCTGTCGTCAAGCTCAACTCTTAAATCCATATCTTCTAAGATTTGTTGTAATTCTTTTGCATAAGGAACTACATCTTCATTAATAGTTAAAAGTTTAATTTGAGTTGGAGCAAGCCACATAGGGAATGCACCTGCATAGTGTTCAATTAAGATTCCAATAAATCTTTCGATTGATCCGTAAATAACTCTGTGAATCATAACTGGTCTGTGTTTTTCTCCATCTTCACCGATATAGTTTATATCAAATCTTTCTGGTAAGTTAAAGTCAAGCTGAATAGTTCCGCACTGCCAAGTTCTTCCTATTGCATCTTTAATTTTGAAATCTAGTTTAGGTCCGTAGAATGCTCCATCACCTGGGTTAACTTTATATTCTCTTCCCATTTTCTTTAAAGCACCTTCAAGCCCTGCTTCAGCTCTGTCCCAAATTTCTTGGCTTCCGATTGCTTTTTCAGGTCTAGTTGAAAGTTCTATTGTGTAGTTAAATCCAAAAATTCCTTTATAGAATTTATCAATAAGTTCTGTTACTCCAATAATTTCTGATTCTATTTGTTCAGGAGTCATAAAGATGTGAGCATCGTCCTGAGTAAATGCTCTAACTCTCATAAGTCCGTGTAATGCTCCAGAGAATTCATGTCTGTGAACGTGTCCAAGTTCTCCTACTCTTTCTGGAAGATCTTTGTATGAGTGAATTTTATTTTTATAATTTAAAATTCCACCTGGGCAGTTCATTGGTTTAATAGCAAAATCTGTTTCATCAATAGAAGTTGTATACATATTTTCTCTATAGTTGAACCAGTGTCCAGAAGTTTCCCAAAGTTCTCTGTTTAATATTGTAGGAGTCTGAATTTCAACATATCCGGCTTTTCTGTGTTCTTTTCTCCATAAATCGATAAGAGTATTTTTAAGAACCATTCCTTTTGGCATGAAGAATGGGAATCCAGGTCCATATTCACTTACAAAGAATAATTCAAGTTCTTTTCCAAGTCTTCTATGGTCTCTTTTTTCAGCTTCTTCTAAGAACTTTAAGTAATCTTTTAATCTTTTTTCGTCAGCGAAAGCAAGACCGTATATTCTTTGAAGCATTTTATTGTTAGAGTCTCCTCTCCAGTATGCTCCGGCAAGAGATTTTAATTTAAATGCTTTTATATAAGATGTTGATGGAACGTGAGGTCCTCTGCAAAGATCCATGAAATCTCCCTGTTTATAGAAAGATAACATCTCTCCTTGAGCTATATCTTTTATTATTTCAACTTTGTAGTTTTCTCCAAGAGCTTCAAAGTGTTTTATTGCATCTTCTCTTGACATTTCAAGTCTTTCTATTTTTATATCTTCTTTAGATATTTTTTTCATTTCAGCTTCAATTTTTTCTAAATCTTCAGGAACAAATTGAATTTCAGGATCAAAGTCATAGTAGAATCCATTTTCAATAGCCGGTCCTATTGTAACTTTTGTTTTTGGGAATAATCTTATAACAGCTTGTGCCATAAGGTGAGCTGCTGAGTGTCTTATAATATGTTCTCCCTCTTCAGAATCTGCAGTTATAAATTCAACTTTTGCATCTCTGTCTAAAACATAAGACATATCTTTTAATTCTCCGTCTACTTTTGCTGCAACTGATTTTTTAGCTAGTGAGTTGCTTATGCTTTTTGCAATCACAAACATATTTTCAGCATTTTCAAATTCTTTTACGCTTCCGTCCATTAACTCTATTTTCATATATATCCTCTCCTTAGTTATTCTTTAATTAATCAATTTCATCTTCAATTTTTATACCATTGAATACATGAACATCTGGTTTCGTTTGTTCTCCCTCTGCACTTCCTCCTTTAGCTCCAAGACCAAATAATCTCTTTTCTGGGAATGTAAGAAGTGTAAATTGAAGAGCCGCTTTCCATTCATAATCACGGGTAGTAATGCTGTACTCTCTCATATAAGCAACAGACCATTCATAGTATCCCATTTCTTTTCCAATTTCAACTCCTGCACCGTCAAAGTATCTTCTTCCTCTTCCATCAGCATATGGAGTATCTTTCGTATCATAAAATTCTATATAAGTTTTAAGTCTCCATCCCTCACTAGGTTTTCCAAGTTTCGTATGGAAACTGAATTCATGTTCTCTCTCTGTAACTTTCCAATCTTCTTTATTTGTTCCATCTGCTTCTTGAGTAAATGTATATCCAAATCCTGTTCTGTTTTGTGAATAGAATACCGCAGTTTCTATTTTAGAAAGTGAGTCCCAATATCCCTCTTCATGTCTCATTTGGTCTTTACTTTCAAAAGTAAGTCTTGCATCAAAACTTCTTCTGTAATCTCCAAAGTTTACTTTGTTATCCATTACACTGTTAAGATTAAATCCAACAGAATTTCTGTTTTCAAGAATTGTTCTGATATTATTTATATCTTGAGCAGTAAGTTCTCCAGCTTCTTTACCATACTCTTTTCTTGCATATTTTGAAAGTTCTGCTTCAGAAAGTCTCTTATCTTTGAAACCATATCTTAAGGTAATTACATTTGAATTATAATTTGTTTTAAATTTATCACTATATTTATTTCCTTGATAATCTAATCCTTTATAATTTCCTTGATAATCTTCATATTTTACACCGTAAGAGTGTTCGATCTCTCCACCGTTTAAATATGAAACTGCATAAGTTTTATTATTGATATCAAGAACATCATTACTTCCTACAGAAGCACTGTCTTTACCCTCTGTATATTCAAAGTTTAATCTGTTTTCATCAAAAGAGTAAGTGTAACCAAATACATTTTCTCTTATTTTTTCATCAAGTTTCTCTACAATATTTTTATCTGCAAAAGGTGCAAACTTGTTATCAGCAAAATCTATACTTTGATTTTTATAATAAAATTCATGGTTTCCTAAATAGATATTTGTTCCATAATCTTTATATCCTAAATCATTTTTATAATTATTAAATAAATCGTTAGAACCATATTCACTTACATATCTATCATCGCTGTTATAATATGCACTGAATGCTTTATCTCCATCAATTAGGAAATCAACTTTATTTTTAAATATCTCTCCTGTTTTTTCATCATTAACAGGTCTTTCTTTTACAGTATATTCTCCCGTGTAAACAGTTTCAGTATTTCCAAATTCAAAGGCAATTTTATCTCCAAATTTAGAAACATTTTCTTTGTTGATAAATCTTCCGTATTCTTGGCTTTCATTATCTCCGTCATATTTATAATCCTGCCAGAATAATGTAAATTCGTTGTTAAGTCCTATATCTGCCCATCTGTTTACATTGTCAGAGTTATCAAGAAGTGTTACTTTATGAGTAAGTCCTCCTTGATATCTTGTAGATTTATCATTATTTTCTGTATTGCTTCCATTATTTACACCGTCAGTATATTTATCCTGTCTAATATTTCCAAAAAGACTTACTTCTCCAAGGTATCCTAAACCTATATTATTTTTAGCAATTCCAAATTCATAGAAATCAGAATCATTTTTATAAGTTCTATAACCCGTTGTTCCGTTCAATCCCTCTCTGCTTATAACAGTTTCTTCAGATTGTCCGCCTGCAAATGTAAAATCTGCAAGTCCTGTATAAAGAGCTGCATAAGCTCTATCTTCTCTTGTTTTTTCATAGACAATATTTTCAAATCTGTTATACTGACTCCATCTGCTGTCTTTTCCAAAAACATTTTCTCTCATTGGGTCATTTTCAAGATTTAATTCTTTTTCGGCAAATGTGAAATCATATCCTGTTTTAAAAGCTGTGCTGTCCGTCAGCTTATATTCTCCAAAAGCTGTGCTTAATTTACGGCTGTCGTAAATATCATACTGTAATACTGTCCACGGAACATAGTCAGCATATAAACCTTTTTTATCTATATTTAGTCTTTTCTTACTTAAATCCGGATTTCTCTCCCAAGAATTAAGTCTTCTGTATTTATCACCGTTTGCTTCATCATAACTGAAAGATATTTTATTTCTCTTATCTTCAAAGCCGAATCCAAAATCTTCTGCTCTTGACTGTAAATCATCTTTGCTTGATCCCGAATCCATATCATAAAGATAATTATAATATCCGCTTAATTTATAATCTTCATTGTCTTTTACCAGAGAAACTTCAGAGAATAAATCGTTATCAACCTGAGCATCATATCCCAAATCATCAATCTGATCTGTAACTATATATTGATATGCTTTTTTATCATCAGTAAGTTTTACTTTTGCATCAAGAGAAATATCTTTTCTTGAACCAAGTCCCGTCAGCCCTGTATCCAATGTATAGAAATTTGAATAATCTCCCATATTTGGAATTTCTCCTAATTGTCTATTATCATCATATTCTCCTGTTTTTTTATCATAGCCATTAAATCTTCCCTGTGCATCATAATCTTCTATAATATCTTTAAGATTTTCATTCATATTATAGGTCATGCTTTGAACACCAAAATTAAAATGCCCGTAGCTTCCTTCATATTCATGGGTATAATCTATACTCCATCTGTCATCATGGCTTGCATCAGGTCTTCCTGTTTCTGAATCTATTTTTTGATCTTCTTTTTTATGAACAAGAAGATCTGTTATATTAAGTCTTGATTCTCCATAAGTTCCTGTGTCATACCAATTTTCCATTCTTCCAATAAGGAATCCCATCTGGTCTCCAAACTTAGGTGCAAAACCTCCCCTAAATCTGTTGTCTTTGCTTTCATACAGAACCCCTGTAGAAATTGTCCATCCGTAGTCATCTTCATCTCCCCACATTGGGAACAAAGGAACTTCAGAACCTTGTCTTATATTAAATCTATACCAAGGGAATGTAAAAGGCATCACATCAAAATCTTGAATAAAAAGATCTGAATAGGTTAGCGTTACCTGTTTATCAGGCTCTATTTTTATCTTATCACTTTGAAGATAATAACCAAGTCCCGTCAAATCCCTATTTTCATTTACTTTTGGATCTGTTGTCAGCCAGGCATTTTTTAGAAGAACAACTCCGTTATCAAACTTTGTTTTTTCTCCGCCAAAATATATTTTATCATTAGGAGCTTCCGCCCCCGTTACTTTTCCCACTTCCATATAACCAAAACTTTTTCCAAAAACAGCTTTTGTTCCGTCAAGAAGTGCTTCACCATCTCTAGCTTCAATTCTTATATCTCCCATAGGCTGATAAGAATCAAGAGTGAAATCGCCGTCTATATACATTCTGTTTTTAGGCTCATCTCTTCTTACATTGAAAACTTTAAATTTATTTGCTCCATAAATTACATCTATACCATTGGTTGATGTCACACTTTCATTGTCCAGACTTATCTCAACCTCTGTTTCACTTTCTTTTTTATTCGGTTCATTTTCAATGACTTTATCTTCAGACAAAGCTTTCATGCACACAAGCATCAATGCCAGAAGAAGATATATTTTTTTCTTCATAAAAAATACCCCTCAGTTTTTAATGTAGTTAATACAACAATATTTCATTTGATTATACCATATATTTATTTATTTTTATAGGGTTTCAAAAGTTTATTTTATTTATTTTTACTTTTTATCAAATTTATTTTACATTTAAAAAATAAAAAAACAGCTGAATGAATATTTTCACTCAACTGTCTGAATTTTATTTTATAATGCTTTTAATTTTTCGGATAATTCTTTTTTATTTTTCAATCCGATAAATTGTTCAACCTTTTCTCCATTTTTAAAAACCATCATTGTTGGTATACTTCTTATTCCAAACTTCACAGCCAGATCAGTATTTTCATCAACATTGATTTTACAAATTTTTACACTTGGGATTTCATCTGAAATTTTTTCCAAAATAGGCAGCTGCATTTTACATGGTCCGCACCATTCTGCCCAAAAGTCAACCAGTACAATCCCTAGGTGGTTTAATACTTCATTTTCAAAAGAGCTTATATCTACTTTAATTATATCAGCCATTAAGTTTCCTCCTTAAAAAATAACCCTTACTTTAATCTATCATATGTACTATTTTTTGTCAAATACTCACTATTTTTAATGATAAATTTTTCTGAGTTTCAAACTTTTTAAACAGTATGTACTGTTATAGTTATTTTTTTAAAAACTTTTTAGGTTCTTCTCTCTTTTTCTCTTTCAGCCTGAGCCTTGCTCAAATAGAAAGGTTCAAGTGTGTATAAATTATCTTCCTGTTTTTCTGAAATTTCAGCAATCACAGAGGCTTTTGGAAGACTTAAAGATTTCATTGCAAATTTTGCATTATCTCCCATTATTTCTTTTATAAGATTTTGATATTTTAAAGCTCCGTCTCCTAAAAATAAAATCTTCTTATCTTTTTTATCTTCTAAATATTCTCTTATTTCTCCCACACCATATTCATCTTTTCTTACAAGCTTTCCATTCTCATAAGAATATCTTGAATAATATCCTCTTTCTTTTCTGGCATCTATTATTGGAATTATTTCACAATCTGTTTCATTTGCTCCATAGGCTATTGCATCAAGTTCATTTATTCCTGCAATAGTTTTTCCTGTTGAATAAGCAAGCCCTTTTACAACAGCAACTCCTATTCTTATTCCTGTAAAAGATCCAGGACCTATACTCACCGCAAATTTATCCACATTATTTATTGTATGCTCAGTAAGTTTTAAAAGATCATCAATAGCTGTCATTATATTTTCAGAATGAGTCCTTTTTATATTAAGAGTTACCTCTCCAATAAGTCCTGTCTCACTGGAATACAGTGCAACACTCCCGACATTTGTAGATGTATCAACGGCTAAAATTAACATATTCCAGCATCTCCTTTTCTTTTTCTTTATTTCCTATATATTCAATGGAAACTTTTCTTGTTTCATCTCCATCATATTCAAGAATTATTTCAATATATTCTTTCGGCAGTTCTGATTTTATTATATCAGCCCACTCAATAAGCATAACTCCGTCTCCGTTTAAATAGTCCTCATATCCCACTTCGTATATTTCTTCAGGCTCAGAAAGTCTGTACACATCAAAATGATACAAAGGAATTCTTCCTGAAAAATATTCAAGAACATAGTTGAATGTTGGACTTTTTAAATTCTCTTTCACTCCCAGAGTTTCAGCAAATTTTTTAGTAAACGTTGTTTTTCCTGTTCCAAGATCACCGATAAGAGCAACTATATCCCCTGCACTTACATAATCAGCAAGTTTTTCCGCAATTTTATTTATTTCATCAAAGCTCAATATTTTTTTCATAACTCACCTTATCCTTGGATTTTTTTCACTATATTTGTAGTAGATTTTCCTTCAATAAAAGTAAGTATTCTTACTTCTCCTCCATAACTTTCCACAATTTTTGTTTCAGGAAGGTCATCTTTTGTGTAATCTCCCCCTTTAACATGAATTGACGGCTTAAGTTCTCCAATAAGAGCTTCAGGAGTATCTTCTTCAAATATCACTGTATAATCAACAGCCTTAAGTCCGCAAAGCATTTCAGCTCTGTCATTTTGATTGTTTATAGGTCTTGACTCACCTTTAAGTCTTTTTACAGAATCATCTGAATTTACACCTACAATAAGAACATCTCCCTGTCTTTTTGCTTCATTAAGATATCTTAAATGCCCCACATGAAGAATATCAAAACAACCGTTTGTAAATACCACTGTTTTATTCTGCTTTTTTAATTCTTCAACTAATTTTTTTCCAAATTCTCTGTCTACAATCACGGAAATCCTCCCAATCAGATTTTATTTATTCTACAATTTTACACCATTTTTTATATTATATCAATACTTCTGTTTCTTCAAAACATTTCACTTTTTATTTTATTTTTTTGAAATAATTTTTTCTCTTTTATTTTTGTTATGTAAAAATTAAAAATTTATTGCTTTTTTCAAATTTTTCTTTACTTTTTTATAGAAATTAGGGTACTATAATATAAACAATGTGTTTATTATCAATGTTTATTTTATTATTTCTTTTTAGGGGGGTATATATGGAAAAATTATTGGAACTTGGATTTAAAAAAGTCGGTATTTGGAAAAAAGATGAAAAAGTTCTTTCTTTTGAACTGTCTGAATTTAAAGACTCTGCTGATATAATTTTTGCTTTTGTTCAAAATTCTACTGTTGCTTATATGGCAGTCTCAAATGGAAATTTTGAAACTTTTTTAAACACATTTGTTAATCCTTCAAATATTGACCTTGAAAAAACAGGAATAAAAAATTCTATTTTAAAAGCTCTTGATAACGGAGAAGTTGCAATATATGCTTTGAAAAATAAAAAATTCTTTGGGCTTATGACTAGATTTTCACAGTCTGAAATTATAAATCTTATTAAAGAAATAAAACCTTCTTGGAATTCTGATGTAAAAGACCGTATGAAAAATATTGTAGGCAAAGACAGAAATGCCGTTTTAAAATCAGAACAGCTTAAAGAAAAAGAAAGAGAGAGAGAAGAAGCTGAAGAAAAAGCAGCAAAAGAAACAGAAGCTGCAGCTGATATAGAAAAAGCTCCTGAACCTGTAAAAGAAACTGCATCAAAGCCTGCAGCTAAAGAAAAAAGCAAAAAGCAGTATGAATCTTATATTTTTATTCTTGGAAAAAGCTATTATGAAAGAGGTTTTTTCAATTTAAAAACATCTTATTCACATCTTGTAGGAGAAGATAAAAGTGAAATTCAAATTATTCTTGAAGGAAAAGAAAAATATACTATTCCTGGAAAAATAAACAGAACTGCAAATGTTTCTAAGGCTGCAAGAATAATAGGAAATAAACCTCTTAGAATGTGGTTTGAAGAAAATGCAGAGATTAACAGCGAACTAAGAATTACATTTATTTCAAAGAAAAAAATAAAATTAGAAGTAGTATAAATAAAAATTTTTTCAATATCCGGAAATTTTTATTTTAACTCAGAAAGAAAAGGAAAGGGGCTGTTGCAAATTGATGATTTTCAATCATTAATTTGCTCAGCTCTTTTT
>UQJY01000020.1 GCA_900541465.1 uncultured Fusobacterium sp.
AGTTTTGAGAACAAAATTAATAAAACTATTTTTCACCAGCAGGGCAATTTTCTTTTGATTCATTTTCTTTGTTTGTACAAAGAAAATGAATATTAATAAATTTCGTTTATAAAAACTTTCAGCAGAAGTTTTAAATTTACAGGCATCTTTATCATATTTTTTACAGTAATAAGATTTTCAATCCTGTCAAAATTCTTTATAAGATGACACATATAATTGCAGATTTCCTGTGATAAAACTCTGTCATTTTCCACTGAAAAATAAATATTTTCTGCAAAAGAAAGTTTATCTATCTCATTTATATACTGCCTGCTTGTAAAAAAATCTCTCAAAGATTTATAAATTTTTATTTTATTTTCAATATTCGGTTCTGCCATATAATTTTTTATAAAGTTCCCTATTTCATTATAGGGTTCTCCCAATTTTAAATCAATTCCTGTTTTTTTGTATTCTAAAATTTCTTTTCCTTTTCCAAGAAAGAAATTATATTCTTCCTGAGAAACACAAAGCTCTTCAGCACTTCTCATTTTTATTTTTAAAAACATAGCTCTTGATTTTATTGTTGGAAGTATGTTTAAATTATTTGCCAAAAGAATAAAGAAATCTCCCTTTTCAGGCTCTTCAATCATTTTCAAAAGAGCATTGGCAGCTTCTTTTTTCATTTTTTCAACATCTTTCAGAATAAAAATTCTGTTCCCGCCCTCATAAGAAGCTGTTGAAACTCTGTAAGCTATCTCACGAATCTCATCTATCTTTATTCCGTTGGAATCTTCATATATTTCCAGATCCCCGTGAGTAAGGCTGTCCATTCTTATACAGCTGTCACACACTCCGCAGAAATCATTTTCTGCGTTTTTACATGTAAGGGCTTTGGCATAAGCAAGAGCAAATTCCATCAAAAGTTCCTTGTCTTCTCCATAGAAAATATAAGTTCCCTGTTCTCTTCTGCTCTTAAGCTCATTTATTAAAAAACTTTTAGCCTCTTCATTGGAAATTATATCTTTAAACATTTTTATCTTTCTGCTTTCTCAATTTTCTTTAAAACTTTTAATTGATCCATCGCCATTCCTGCACCGACAACCACACTTAAAAGAGGATTTTCAGCAAGTCTTACACTAAGATGAGTATGCTGGGAAATAAGCACAGGGAAATTTTTAATAAGAGAACCTCCGCCTGCCATTACAATTCCTCTGTCAACTATATCTGCTGCAAGTTCAGGAGGAGTTTTTTCAAGAACTTCTTTTACACAAGTAACTATTTCCATAAGAGAGTCTGAAATCGCTTCTCTTACTTCCTCTGATGTTATTGTAATTGATTTTGGAAGTCCCATAATTAAGTCTCTTCCTTTTACAACAAGACTTTCTTCCTCTTCCAAAGGAATAGCTGTTCCTATTTTTATTTTTATCTCTTCAGCTGTTTTATCTCCGATTAAAAGATTATGAGTTTTTTTGATATATTTTATAATATCCATATCAAAGTTATTGCTGGCTGTTCTTATAGTTTTACTTACAACAGTTCCTCCAAAAGATATTACAGCAACGTCAGTAGATCCTCCACCAATATCAACTATCATATTTCCTGTTGGAGCAGAAATATCAATTCCTGCACCAAGAGCTGCTGCTCTTGCTTCTTCTATAAGGTAAGCTCTCTTTGCTCCTGCTGAAAGAGCTGCTTCAAGAACGGCTCTTTTTTCAACACCTGTTACATCTATTGGAACACAGATCATAACATCAGGCATAAAAATTGTATTTCCAAAAACTTTTTTGATAAAATATTTTATCATAGCTTCTGTCACATCATAATCAGCAATTACTCCCTCACTCAAAGGTTTGATTGCAACAATGGAATCAGGAGTTTTACCAATCATTTCTTTTGCTTCGTTTCCTACTGCAAGAACTTTTCTTGTTTCTTTTTCAACTGCAACAACTGAAGGTTCATTTAAAACTATTTTTTTCTGTTTTTTACTGTAAACAAGTGTATTGGCAGTTCCAAGGTCTATTCCTATACCTTTTCCCGAACCAAAATTAAAATTAAATAATCCCATGCTATTTATCCTCTCCATTTAAATTTTTTCTGATAATATTTTTTATCTCATCAATTCTGCCGTCAATATACAATGCACCTATATATGCTTCAAAACCTGTGGCTTCTCTATATTCTATAACAGTGCATGATCTAGGAAAAGTTTTTATATTTCCATTTTTGCTTCTATTTATCAGCTGTTTATATTTTTCATCAACTTCATCAAAAATATCTCTAAGTATTCTGCTCTGAGTTTTTGCATTTACAGACTCCACTACATGTTTATTAAGATTTCTTATATTATATCCTTTTAATATAAAAAACTCTCTCACGTATAGTTCCCATACAGAATCACCTAAGTAAGCCAAAACAATTCCGCTTGTTTCTCTCAAATCTATAGGGACCATGTAGTTTTGTCCTTTCCATCTTTTATTTTTATTCCCATTTCACCAAGTCTGTCTCTTATCTTATCAGATAATGCCCAGTTCTTTTCAGCTCTTGCTTCTCTTCTTAGTTCAAGAATAAATTCAACAAGTTCAGATGTTAAATTTCCTATATTTTCATCATTTTTTAGAAGAACTCCAAGCACTTCTTCCATTATATATCTTATATAAGTTTCTGCTGCTGCAAGATTTTTCATTCCCTCTTCTGAAACTTTTTCAGTATCTGCATATTTATTCACTTCTTTTACAAGTTCAAATATTGCTCCTATACCTTGAGCTGTGTTGAAATCTTCGTCCATAGCAGCAATAAATTTTTCTTTTGTTTCTTCAAGGTATGAAGCTAATCCCTTTAAGTCGTCTCCGTCTTCGCTAGATTTTTCAGAAAGTTTTTCTTTTATTCTAAGAACTGCATTGTCTATTCTTTCAAGACCAGCTTTACTTTGAGTAAGCTCAGCATCTGAAAAATCTATCGGTTTTCTGTAATGGGCACTTAAAACGAAAAATCTTATAACTCTTCCTTCGTAATGCTCTAGAACTTCTCTAAGCAGGAAGAAGTTTCCTAAAGATTTTGACATTTTTTCCCCGTTTACATTTATATATCCGTTGTGCATCCAATATCTTGCATATTCTCCATGACTGCTGCATCTTGACTGTGCAATTTCATTTTCGTGGTGAGGGAATATTAAATCTTGTCCTCCACCATGAATATCAAATGTATCTCCTAAGTATTTGCTAGACATTGCAGAACACTCAATATGCCATCCCGGTCTTCCTTTTCCCCAAGGAGAATCCCAGCTAGGCTCTCCCTCTTTTGCTTTTTTCCAAAGAGCAAAATCAACTGGAGAACGTTTTATATCATTTACTTCTATTCTTGCTCCTGCTTTAAGATTTTCTATATTTTGTCCAGAAAGACAACCATAATCATCTTTATCTTTTTCAACTTCAAAATAAACATCTCCGTTTACTTCATAAGCATATCCTCCGTCTATAAGACTTTGAATTATTCTTATCATATCACCGATATGTTCTGTGGCTCTCGGTCTTATCATTCCCTCTTCTTTAAGATTTACTTTTTTAGTATCTTCAAAGTAAGCATTTATATATTTGTGAGCAATTTCTTTAAGAGAAACTCCCTCTTGATTTGCTCTTGCTATCATTTTATCGTCCACATCTGTAAAGTTTTGAACATAAGTAACTTTGTATCCTCTGTATTCAAAATATCTTCTTACAGTGTCAAAAAATATTGCTGGACGGGCATTTCCAATATGGATATAATTGTAGACTGTCGGTCCGCATACATACATTGAAATCTCATTTGGTTTTAAGGGAACAAGTTCTTCAATCTTTTTGTTCATTGTATTGTATACTCTTATCATAAATCTATCCTCCTAGTATTATTTTTCTAATTCTATCTCTGCTTTTATTCTAAGTCTGTCAGGTGCATAAAAGCCGTCTGCCTGAACTTTTCCATAATATGTATCAATCTCTCCTGTCAAAAATTGATTATCTTCCACTATTTTTGGATTTTCAACAGGAACAAATGTATCTCTTCCTATACAAATATAAATATTTCCCTCTATATCTTTTTCAATATTTATATTTTCATCATTTTTTAAATATTCTACAAACATTTCAGCATTTTGAGAAGATTTAAGTCCTAAAAGATAATTTCCGTTTTCAAGGTCAATTACCATTTCTCCGTTAAGTTCTGAAATCATATCAGCAAAACCTTTGGCAAAAAGCTCCTGCACAAGATTAGTTTTATGACTGCTCTTTGCTTTATATGACAATGCTCTTAAAATAAAAGTATCCCTCTTTTTAAGATTTGCTGTAGAAATATAAAGTCTGTTGCTTGTAATATATTTATTCATTCTTCTTTTTTCAGGCTGAATGTTTAAATCTTTTATAATCTCATTATCTCCATATATACAGCCGTCTAAAAATACTTTATTTCCCTTAGTATCTCCCGAAATTATTATTCTGTCAATACCGAAAAGTCTTTCTCTCTCTTGATTTAACATCAAAGCCCCAAGCCCTGATTCTGCTTTTTCATTTAATATTTTTACAGCTTTAAGACTTCTTTTATTTTTATTAAAAATAATTTCGTCTATCTTCTCTGTATCTCCTCCAATAAAGAAAAGACCCCTGTGAGGCTTTAAAAATATTTCTTTTCTTTGAGAAATTCCAAGTTCATCTTTATATTCATCTTTAAGCTCATAAAAATTATCTTCTCTAAAGTCAAAATATTTTTTTAATTTCATAAGCATAAGAGGGTGATAAGCTCCCATGTCAACTATGCCTACCACATCAAATCTGCTGCTGTATATTTTACTTTGAGATAAAAGACATATATTTTTTATTTTTTCCACTATATCTTTTTCTGCAATTTTTTCTGTTCCAAAAGTTTCTTCAAATTTTCTCAATTTTTCCCTGTTGATATTTTTATTGATGTAAATAAAAGTTGTTCTGTCAGTTATAAAATCATCGGGAGCAAGTTTATAAGAATATTTAAAAATTAAAACTCCAAACACTGCTATTACTATCAGAGATAACAATGCCTTACCCAATCTTTTCATTAATCCTCCTGACTTTAAAAACAATTATTCCATTATTCTTTCTATCTCTTTTTTTATAACTTCCAGATTATTTTCATTATCCCAGCACGAATTATATCCTGCTCTTTCTGTATCTTTTAAATCTACATTTATTATACTTAATTTCTCTGCAAATTTCTCTGTTTTTTCTATAATTTTTCCATATGGAGAAACAGCAAAAGAACTTCCTGTGAAAACAACTCCGTCTTCAGTTCCAGCTCTGTTTACTGTTACTGTAAAATTTTTATTGTATACAGAGTTTGCTTTAGCAGCTGTTTCATAAACAGAAATTTCATCTTCTGCAGAAAGACTTTCATTTATAAGATTAAAAATAATTTCTGCTCCGTCCTGTGATAAAATTCCATTTACCATTGGGTTAAGTCCCTCTTCTCCAAGAGTTATTCCAAAAACACCATGTCTGCTTTTAAAAGATTTTATCTCTTTTCCTCTTGAAAAGTATCTTGATTCGCTTCCGCCGAAGCAGTTTGATAAAAATACTTTTTTATGCACAGCTAAAATTTTTCCATCTTCAAGACAGTATCCGCAGTTATAAAATTTTTTATTTTCTTTTAATACTCCGCCAAAAATTAAAGTTATTTTTCTGCTTAATTCTAAAAGCTTTTCAGGAATTTCAGAAAGAGCTACTTGAAAAACTCCATCTTCAAGAAGAGTTCCTGTTAAAGAAAGCTCTGGAAAAACAGCTATATCACAATTTTCCTTTATTCCCTCTTCTCCGTCTCTTAATATTTTTTCCAAATTCTTTTCCACATCTCCAAGATATGGTTTTATTTGCGAAATTAAAATTTTCATTCTAGTCTCCTTCCCGCTTCAAAAAACTTATATCCTCTATTGTTGTTATTTTTATATTTCCATAATCACCAAGTGATATTTTAACTTTTCCCCCATATTTTTCCACAAGAGACGAGTCATCTGTTCCAAGAAAATTTTCCTCTTTTGCTTTTTCATAAGCCTCAATAAGAATTTTTCCTCTAAATACCTGAGGAGTCTGAGCTGCAACAAGAGCTCTTCTCACAGGAGTTGAGATTATTATTCCCTCTTCATTTACAACTTTTATTGTATCTTTTACGGGAACACCTACAACAACTCCATCTATATGTGGATTATTTTTAAGTTCATTAAAAGCATCTTCTAAATATTTTTCCTTAAAAAATGGTCTCACTCCATCTTGAACAGCTACTATTGAATTTTTATCACAAAATTTAAGAGCGTTATATATTGAATCCTGTCTCTCTTTTCCACCCTCTGCAATCTCTTTTACCTTTGTGATTTTAAATTTTTCACACATATTTTTAACTTCTTCTTTAAGTTCTTTTCCTGTTACAATAATAATATCACTTATTAATTTTGATTTTTCACCGATTTCAAGAACATTTATAAAAAGAGGTTTTCCATTATGCTCAAGAAATTGTTTTGGATAAGAAAGACCCATACGTTTTCCTACCCCTGCTGCTGCAACTATAAGTGTATATCTTATTTCAGAGTTACTACTGAACAACCTACACCACCTTCACCTTGTCCGCCGAATCTAAATTCTTTTACATATCTGCAGGTTTTTAAATATTCCACAATTCCTTTTCTCAAAGCTCCTGTTCCATTTCCATGGATAACCTGAACTTCTTTATATCCATTAAGCATAGCTCTGTCAAAATATGATTCAAGTTCATAGATTGCTTCTTCAACCATTTTTCCTCTTAAATCAATTTTTGGTTTTACACTTGTTCTGCTTGATGTTGATGCAGAACTGTAAGTTTTTTCTTTTTTCTCTGTTATCTTTTTAAGATCATCAAGAGGTACTTCAAGTTTTAAGATTCCTGCCTGAATAAATGCTGTTTCTTTAGAAAGATTTATTTTTAAAACTACAGCATATTGTTTAAGGCTTAAAACAAGAACTTTTTCTCCCTCTTTTATATCAACTTTTCTCACTGTCTTAGGTTTCTGCTCAACATTTGCTTTTTTCTCTTGGTCAAGACTTGTTCTAAGCATATTAAGACTTTTTTGAACATTTTTCATGTCATCTTTTTTATTTTCTTCAGACTGAAGTTTTTTAACAAGAGCAGCTGCTTTATTCTGCATATCTTTAATCATTGCATCTGCTTTTTCATATGCTTCTTTTAGAATAATATTTTTTTCAGCCTCAAGCTGTCTCAATCTCTCTTCATACTCTTCCTGGTCTTTTTTAGCTTTTTGTTTTAGTCTTTCAACTTCAACCTGCATAGCTTCAAGTTCATCAGCTTTGTCTTTTATGTTTGAAATCATTTTTTCAACTTTTTTATTTTCGTCGCTTATATATGATTTTGCCTTTTCTATAACTTCATCACATACACCTAATCTTTTTGCAATAGTAAGTGCATTACTTTCTCCAGGAATTCCTATAAGAAGTCTGTATGTTGGAGAAAGTGTATCAGCATTAAATTCCATTGAAGCTGTTTCAATTTCTTCTTCATTGTATCCATATGCTTTAACTTCACTGTAGTGAGTTGTTATCATAGATTTTACTTTTCTGTCTTTTAAATAGTCTATAACTGCCATTGCAAAAGCAGAACCTTCAACAGGGTCTGTTCCTGAACCAAGCTCATCAAGAAGAACCAAAGAATTTTTTGTCACACTTGATAAAATTTCCTGAACATTTTTAAGATGTGCAGAGAAAGATGAAAGTGACTGTTCGATACTCTGTTCGTCTCCAATATCTGCATACACCCCAGAGAAAAATCCTATACTTGAAGTTTCTTTTGCTGGAATTGGTATTCCTGCAAGAGCCATAAGAGTAAGAAGCCCTGCAACCTTAAGAGCTACAGTTTTTCCTCCAGTATTTGGCCCTGTTATAAGAAGAGTATTATACTTTCTTCCTATTTCAAATGTAAGAGGAACAACCTTATCTTTTTCAATAAAAGGATGTCTTCCTTCAACTATTGAAAGCTGTTCTCTTGCATTTATCTCAGGAATTGCACAACTGTTTTCTATTGCATATCTTGATTTTCCATTTAAGAAATCTAGTTCTAAAACACCTTCCCCTATTTTTCTTATATCTTCAACATTCATTCTTATCTGGTCTGTTATTCTTAAAAGAATTTTTCTTATTTCTTCTCTTTCTCTTGCTTCAAGCTCTCTCATTTTATTGTTAAGAGAAACTATTGAAAGAGGTTCAATAAATACTGTCTGTCCGCTTGAAGATCTGTCATGTTCAATTCCTTTTATAAGACCTTTAAAATCTAATTTTACAGGAATGACACTTCTTCCGTCACGAATTGTAATTATTTTTTCCTGAATAGCTTTTGAATAAGTTTCATTTGAAAACATATCATCAAATTTTCTTTTTATATTTGCTGATAAAAGTTTTTTCTGAGCTCTTATATCTCTTAAATCAAGAGAAGCATCATCTTGAATTTTTTTCTCATTATCTATTGTTTTATTTATTACATCTTCAATAAATTTTACAACAGGAACTGATAAAAATTTTCCTTTCAGCTCTTTATACTTATCTAAATCTTCAAGTCTGTTTTTAAAAAGTCTAAAAAGTCTTAAATTTTGATTTATGTCATAAAGTTCTTCAGGCTCAAAATACATTCCCATAAGATCGCATTTTTTTAATATCTCTAAAATATTTTTCATTCCAGCAGTTTCAATTCCACCGTCATATTTTGAAAAATCTATAAAATCTCTTACAATTTCAAAATCTTTTCTTAGTGAGTTTATATCTTTATAAATTCCAAGTTCATAAACTCTTTCTTTGTTTTTTTCAATGACCATATATTCATTAAGAACATCTTTAAGTTTATTAAATTCTAATATATTATGGCTGTGAGTATTCAATCTTATCACCTTTTTTCTATATAATTTTACATTATATTATACCATACCACAGTGAAATATTGATAATACTTTATTTCACTGTAAATTTTTTTTAGAAAGTTTTACTCTTTTTTTTACTTTTCTTTTTAATTTGTTTAAAAAGTCCTTGATATATTTTCTATATAATGATATAATAATTTGCAATAATTATTTTAGGGGGAGGTGCTGATCGATGCAAAGATGTGAAATTTCTGGTAAAGGAATTACTTTCGGAAACCAAATATCTCACTCTCACAGATTAACAGGAAGAGTTTGGAAACCAAATCTACAACCAGTTACTGTTGTTATCAACGGACAAACATTAAAACTTAAAGTTTGTACTAAAGTTCTTAAGTCTATAAAAGGAGCTTCTGAAACTGAATTAATGCAAATTTTAAAAGCAAACGCTAATACTTTAAGTCCAAGAATTACTAAAGCTCTAAGCAAATAGTAAAAACTCATAACTTATATGTATTAAAAAAAAGACAGCTTGTTTTACTTAACAAAGCATGTCTTTTTTTTATACCTGATTTTTTATATTTTTTAATCTTTCATCTCTTCTTTCAGTTGTTTCACCCAGTTTTCTATTCTTTCTTCTGTAAGTTCTTTTTGATTTTTATCATCTATTGCAAGACCTATAAATTTTCCTTTTTCAACACTTCTTGATTCTTCAAAATCATATCCCTCTGCTGATGTTCTTCCAATAAGTTTTATATTATTGTATTTTATATATGTATAAATGACATTCATTCCCTCTACAAAAGTTTTTCCGAAAAATTCCTGATCTCCAACTCCTATAAGAGCAATTTTTCTTCCGCCGAAATCTTTTCCTCCTAAAAATTTAAGATGACTTTCCCAGCTTTTCTGCACATCTCCTCTGTTCCAGCTTGATGTTGCAAATATAAGCATATCGTAATTATCAATCTTTTCTTCTATTTCAGCTACATTCATAACATCTGCTCCAAGAAGTTCTCCTGCTCTTTCAGCCACTCTCTTAGTTACCCCTGTTGTGCTTCCATAGAAAATTCCTATTCTCATTATTTTCTTTCCTCCTGATTCTTTAAATCTATTTTAAAAAATAATTATATCATATAGACGTAAAAAATATATAAAAAGTATAAAATTTATCTTCTGTATAAAAATATTTTTTACATAGAAAATTTTATTTTTATATTTAAGATTATGGTATAATTAGTTGTAAGAATTTTTAAGGAGGATTTATTTTGGTTTATTTTTTATACGGAGACATACCTTTACAACTGAAATATGATGAGCTTATAAAAAAAATAAGAGAAGAGAATGCTGGTATTCCTGAACAATATTTTGATGTCACTCAAGATGAAACAGACAGTATTTTTCAGGCTCTTTCTACAAATTCAATGTTTATTCCAAAGTCTCTTATTGTTATAAAAAGACTTGAAAAGATGAAAGGTCTTAACAATTTTATTAAATCTTTAGGAGAATTTAACTATTCTCAAAAGATTATAATTTTAATATACGAAGAAACTTTAAATGATTATGGAAAAACAGAAAATCCTTTAGAAAAAGCTCTTACTATGAAAAATCTTGAAGCTGTTGCAAAGCCTATATGTGCAAGAAAAGAGAAAGAAAAGAAATCTCTGCAGTTCTTCGTTGAAAAAGAACTTAAATGCACTGAATATGAAGCTGAAAAATTTATCGAAATGGTTGGAGAAGATTTCTTAAAAATAAAAAATGAAATAGCAAAAGTAGAAAACTTTTTAAATGGCGAACCATTTAATCTTGAAAAAATAAAAAATATTCTTTCTATAAACACTGAATATAATCTCTACAAGCTTACAGAAAACTTTCTTTACAACAAAGAAAATAAAAATCTTATCGAGCATTTAAGAGCAGAAAAAAATCATATGCTTTTTCTTAATATTTTAGGAGAGGAGCTTACAGCTCTTCTTAAGCTTAAAGATCTTTCACAAAGGGGAATTATTAAAAAAGGAATGTCATACAATACTTTTAAAGCTGATATTTACCCTTCAATAAAAAAAGATTTTAAAATTAATTCCTTTAGATTTACAGCCGAATATCCCTTGTTTTTAAAATTTAAATATCTTGATTTATACTCTATGAATTTTTATAAAAAGAAAATGAAAGATACACTGGTTATTGAGTATAAAATAAAAACAGGACAGATTGAAAATGATATAGGAATGGAAAAATTTATTCTTGAATTTTTTCTTTGATTTAATTAATATATAAATAAATACTTTTACAGTCTGCCTTAGGGCAGTTAAAAGGGAAGAGGAGTGAAATTCTCCCATGGTCCCGCCACTGTGATGATGATGAAAGCATAAAATCCACTGAAACGGATGTTTTGGGAAGGTATGCCGGTAAGATGAATCTAAATCAGGAGACCTGCTGTAAAAATCAATGTTTTACTGCCTGCGAGGACAGGAGAAGTAATGACTTTTTGTCATGGACTTCTCTCAATTTTAATTGGGAGTTTTTTTATTCCCAAAATTTATATGAGGAGGTTTTTATGAAAAAATTATTTGCTACAATGATGATGGCTGCAGCTATGTCTGCTGCCCTATACGGTGAAGAAGGGGGATTTGTGAAATCTGATTTTTACAAAACAATGGAAAAAAATGACAAAGCATCTGTTCTGATGGTACACTTTGGAACAACCTTTGATGACACAAGAAAAAATACTATCGATGCTGTCAATGATGAAGCCAAAAAAGAATTTCCTGATATGAAAATAAGAGAGGCTTACACATCAAGAATTATTATGAGAAGATTAAAGGAAAGAGGAATTGTAAAAGATAATCCTGCTGAAGCTCTTGATAAACTTGCCAAAGAAGGATACACTCACATAATAGTTCAGCCTACAAATGTAATAAATGGTGTTGAATCAAAAACCCTTGAACAACAGCTTGAAATGTACAAAGATAAATTTAAAGAAATAAGAACAGGTTCTGCTCTTCTTTCTGCTCCAGAAGACTATAAAGCTGTTGCTGAAATTATAAACAAAGAAGTCGGAGAACTTGCTGATGATGAAGCTGTGGTTCTTGTAGGACACGGGACTCACGACAGTGGAAATGCAGCTTATCCTGCTATGGATTATACTGCAAAATCTATGGGATATAAATTCTATGTTGGAACTATTGAAGGTTTCCCTGAATTTGACGATGTTGTAAAAGGGCTTAAAAAAGATAATATCAAAAAAGTTATCCTTATGCCTTTCATGTTTGTTGCCGGTGACCATGCTAACAATGATATTGCTGTTGACTGGAAAGAAGCACTTGAAAAAGAAGGATTTATTGTTAAAGTTAAACTTACAAGCCTTGGTATGATGGAAGATATAAGAAAAATGTTTATAGATCATGCTAAATTTATGCTTGAAAATAAAAAAGAAGATATGATTTCAAAAAAACTTTTCTATAGCACACAAAAAGATTAATATAAAAAATTAAAAGACTGCTGCAAATTTACAGCAGTTTTTTTATTTTTTGCCAATGTATAATTAATTTTAACTATTTTCATTTTTATTATACAAAAAAGTGATAAGATGTTTTTTTGCTGGACTTTTTAATAGATTTGTACTATCATGTATTCGCTAAATATATATGTTTATTATTTTATATATTTATTTTTTTTATATTTTATTTCTCAGTCATTTTTTTTATTTATCGGAGGGTTGATTTTTATGATTTTTCACAATGTGATTGCTGATGCCCTAACTCTTATTGCTATACTTAACCCATTTGGGAACGTTCCTCTTTTTGTCAGCATGAGTGATGGAATGGATAAAGAAGTCCGTGCAAAGCTTTTTAAAACAATAGCTGTTACAGGTTTTTCTATTATGCTTATATTTGGTCTTGTGGGAGAATTTCTTATGAAGAACCTTTATAAGATAGAGATGAAAGAGCTTAGAATTGCAGGAGGATTCCTTCTTGCCGGTCTTGCTTTCAGAAATATTTTATTTCCTCCTAAAAAAGCCAAAGATAATGATATGCTTTCACTTACTGCTGAAGATCAAGTTAAACAAGGAGTTATTCCAATGGCTTTTCCAATGATGGTTGGTCCCGGAAGTCTTGCAACAATGCTTATTGTAAAATCACAAACTGGGGTTGTTCAAAGTACACTTTCTCTTATTATCGCTTTTTCCGTTATAGGATTTATCCTTTACATTGGAACTTTTATCGAAAAACTTTTAGGAAAATTAGTTCTTTATATTCTTTCAAGAGTCATGCAGGTATTTATCATGTCCATAGGAGTAAGAATTTTTATTTCCGGTGTTCTTGAAGTAATTGCAAAAAATAAATAAATATATAAAAAGGGGCTTCTACTAAAGCCCCTTTCATATATTTTATAAATTTCCCTTTTTAACTGCTATAACAACTGTAGTTATTAATCCGCCCCAAACTATACCACAACCTATAAGCATCATTATTATTGCTCCTGCATTCATATATTTCCTCCTTCAACAACTAAACTAATCATCAATAGATTTTTCCCATTTTTTATTGTAGAAAATTGTAGCTGTAATAAGCATTATTGCTATTGTTCCCCAACCAAATACAATTTTTGCTGAAGTCATTGTTGTAAATCCACTTATTAAGTTTGAAACAACTGTTATTCCTAAAATTATAGGAGTTACATATTTTAATAAGAAATTAAATAATTTTCCTATTCTGAAATCAGAGAATTCGTTTGCATCTTCTCTTATTCTTTCAAGACCATAAAGTCTAGCTATAAGAATTGTTTCTAAAAGTCCTGAAGTTGCTATAATGTAGTTTCCTACATGTGCATCAACTATATCAAGAATATAGTTAAATCCTGCATAAGTTGAGAAGCAAGCACTTCCTAAGAAACCTACTACAGATATAATTCCAATAAGTTTCTTTCTGTCTATATTGAATTTGTCCATAACAGATGCTGCAAATGACTCAAGCATTGAAATACTTGAAGAAAGACCTGCTATAAATAGACAGAAGAAGAATAAAAATCCTATTAATCCTTGTAATACTGTATTAGAAGTTATTGTTGACACTGCTATTGGGAAAGCTATGAAAGCAACTCCTGCTCCGCTTCCGAAAGAGTCAAATCCAACACCCATTTTTGTAACAAGGTGTCCAAGTGTAGAGAATACTGTTATACCAGCAATAATATCAAATGATGCATTTGAGAATACTGTCATAAATGAACTGTTTACTATATCCCAATCATCAGGAATATAAGATCCATAAGCAATCATAACTCCAACTGCAAGAGTTGTAGAGAAGAATACTTGTGCATAAGCTGCAACCCATATATTAGGATTTGCTATTTTACTGAAATCAGGTGTAAATAATGTATTAAGTCCAAGTATAGAACCATCTAGTCTTATAGAGTTAATCATAAAGATTACCATCATAATCATAAGAACAGGTGTAAATACTTTAGAACATTTTTCTATTCCACCAGATATACCATTTTTAACAATTATCCAGTTTCCAAGCCATACAACAATTATAAAACTTAGCATATATTTACTGATTCCTGCTGCAAGGTCAAACGGTCCTGAAGCACTTCCTGCTATCATTCCCATTATCGGTCCAGGATTTGACATCCAGTTCACTACACCAAAAGCATGTAATAAAGACCATACCATAAATACAACAGATACAGAAATAATTGTACTGTAGAACATCATTACAACTATCGGTACCATTACTTGAAGCCAACCAACCCATTCATATTTTTTTCCTAACATTCTAAAGGCTTTTGTTGAACCACCTCTAATTTTTCTACCATATTGATATTCTAATATCATTAATGGTACTGCACAAGTAAATAGAGCAACTATATATGGAAAGAAGAATGCTCCTCCACCATTTTTATAAGCTTGGAATGGAAATCTCCATAAATTTCCAAGTCCTATTGCTGCTCCTACAGCTGCATAAATAAATCCTTTTCTACTTTGCCATAACTCTCTTGCTTCAGCCATGATGATAGACCTCCTTAAGATAAAATCGTAGTTTCTTAATTTATTTTTTATTTTATAAAGTTAACTTCGTTCACTTACTCCCTCTTGTTCTCTTTATAAAATTAATTGCAATTTCTATTTGTGTAGCTGTTTAAAAATATGATTCTTTCACTCTTTTTTTAATGTTCTGTACTTAAATATCTGTAAATTGTTTTTTCTGACGTATTAAATCTATTTGCTAATTCACTGACACTTCCTCTTACATGAAATATTCCTTTCTGATTAAGATTTTTTACAATTTCTATCTTTTCAGAAGTACTCATAGCATCAACAGGCTTTCTTAAACTGCTAAAATATTGATTAATTACATACTTAGCATATTCCTCTATTGTACCTAATTCATCAACTTCATCTGATTCCTTAGCAATATTTCTTTCTTCTCCACCTGTTATAGATTTTAAAAGTTCATTAAGAAAATTTGCTGCCCCTATCATATTTGATATATCTATCCTTATGTTAAAGGCTCCTCTCAAACGTTTCTTATCATTTCTTATAAAAAATGTAGAAACCCTAAAAAGCTGACCATCATTCCCTTTACCAGGAAAATTTGTTACAAAATTTAAATTAGGATCTTCATTTTTTTCATACTTTTCCAATATTTTTCCCAAAGTCTTTGGAACAGGACTTCCTAATTCAAAACTACAATTAGATGATTTTGATATAAGTTCTCCTTCTTTTTTATTTTCAAAACTATAAAGAGTTATCTCCGCCACATTTCCAAATGTTTTTTCAAGAAAATTTACTATAATAGAATAGTATTCAAAGCTGTCTTTAAAAGTCATGTTAACCTCCCGTTTCTTTTTCTAAGAATTTTTTCTTGCATATTTTTTTATTCGAGAAGTATTTCTAACTTTACACTCTTAAGTATAATACATTTTTCTAATATGTAAAATATATATTATATATGTTTTTTATGTAAATTATCAATCTATTTTAAAACACTTCTTTCGTAAAACAAATATAAAGTCTTATTTTTAGCCGTAAAAATAATATTGTTTTTGTTTTTTTAGACTTTTTTTTACTTTTATAATATTTTTTAAGAAATGAATTTATTAAAAAAAATCTACATCTATACAATACCATAAAAATAAAGGTTTTTGCAATGAACTTTTCTTTTAATTTTTAAATTTTAGATTTATTTCAGGTAATAAAAAACTTTTTTAGTACAAATAAATCATAAAAAATTCAAAAAATTTTTAAGAAAATATTGACATTTTTTTACAAAAATGATAATATAGTCTCAGCAGGGGAAAAACAAGAGTTTTCCTGAAAAAAATAATTTTGTTAAATATGCTGGATACTGTGACCAGCTTTTTAAAAAGATGCCGCCCGCCAGTCGGCCTGTACGATGACCGGGGCACAGACAAATTTTTATTATTTTTTAGAAATTTTGGAGGTGTTTTTTTATGGCAGTAAAGTATATCCCAGAACCATTTAGAATTAAGATGGTAGAACCTATTAAAATGTTGACTAGAGAGGAAAGAATTGAAAAAATTAAAGAGGCAAAATATAATCTTTTCAATCTTAAAGGTGAAGATGTTTATATCGACCTTTTAACTGACTCTGGTACAAATGCAATGAGTGACAAACAATGGGCAGGAGTTATGCGTGGAGACGAAGCTTATGCAGGGGCATCAAGTTATTATAAATTAGTTGAAGCTGGTAAAGATATATTTGGATACGGATTTATTCAACCAGTTCACCAAGGAAGAGCTGCTGAAAAAGTTTTATTCCCTACATTATTAGGTAAAGGAAAATTTGGTATATCTAATATGTTCTTTGACACTACACGTGCTCATGTTATCTTATCAGGGGCAAGACCTATAGATTGTGTTGTTGAAGCAGCTAAAAATCCTTCATTACGTTGCAAATTTAAAGGAAATATGGACGTAGAAAAACTAGAAAAAATAATCCTTGAAAAAGGTGCTGAAAATATAGGTGTAGTTGTTATGACAGTTACTAACAACTCTGCAGGTGGACAGCCAGTTTCTATGGCAAATATCAGAGAAACTGCAGCTGTATGTAAAAAATATAACGTTCTATTTAACATAGATGCTGCTCGTTATGCTGAAAATGCTTTCTTTATTAAGAGAGACGAAGAAGGATATCAAGATAAATCTATAAAAGAAATAGTTAAAGAAATGTTCAGCTATGCTGATACTTTCACTATGTCTGCTAAAAAAGATACTATTGTTAACATGGGAGGACTTATTGGTATTAAAGATCCTGAAAGTCCATTAATTCTTAAAATAAAAGCTAACTGTATTTCTTTCGAAGGATTCTTCACTTATGGAGGACTTGCAGGAAGAGACCTAGAAGCTCTTGCTATAGGACTTTATGAAGGTATAGATGAAAACTACTTGAAATATAGAAATGGACAAATGGAATACTTAGCATCTAGACTTGATGATGCTGGTATAGCTTACCAAGCACCTATTGGAGGACATGGAGCATTTATAGATGCTAAAGCTATGTTCCCTCAAATTCCTTATAATGAATATCCAGGACAAGTTCTTGCAGTAGAATTATATATTGAAGCTGGAATCAGAACTTGTGACGTTGGTTCTTATATGTTAGGAAATGACCCTGATACTGGTGAACAATTAAAAGCTGACTTTGAATTTACTCGTTTAGCTATCCCTAGAAGAGTTTATACTCAATCTCACTTTGATATAATGGCTGATGCTATTATAGCTGTAAGTAAGAGAGCACACGAAATTAAACATGGTTACAAAATTACTTGGGAACCACCTATTCTTCGTCACTTCCAAGCATCTCTTGCTCCAGTAGAAGAATAATAAATAAAACTACAATTAAATAGAAACTATTAGATTAATGCTCTGCCTTATGGGCAGAGCATTTTTTTTCTTATTAATAAAAGTATTTAATAAAAATTTATTAAAAATATAAAATTTTTCTTGATTTTTTTTTATTTTTGTTTTATACTTAGCTCAATAAAAGAAAACAAAAAATTATAAAAAATAAAACAGTGTAAATGATTAAAAAAGGAGGAAATATGTTTGTAATACTTAGCATAATATTTGTCATATGTGCCATAATAATATCAATAATAAGCACAACTGAATATGCAGATAATTTTGTTAGGGAAATTTATAATCATATTTCGTTATTTTTATTTAAATATAGTCTTTCATAATTAAGAGACCAAGTAAATTTTGGTTTAAATTTTGTGAGTATATTTAAAAATATAAATTAGTTTGATTTTAAGAACAGCCTGACAAAAGCTGTTCTTTTTTTATTAAAATTTTTATATCAGATATTAAATAAAGTTAAAATATATTTTTTAAGGGGGAAATTATTATGAAAAAATTTAACACAGTATTATTAGG
>UQJY01000021.1 GCA_900541465.1 uncultured Fusobacterium sp.
CTTATACACAGAACTTAGGTTCTGGTACAGCAATTTCTATAAACCCAACATATATTACAATAAGAGCTTGGAAAAGATTAAGTTAATCTTTTCCAAAACTTTAAAGTAATGTAAGTAGGCAGAATATTTAAAGCTGTACCACTTCCAAGGCTTTCAGTTGACGGAGAAGCTGTTCCTGTATTCTGTCCTCCTGATGAATGAACACCGCTTGAAGATTGTCCGCTAACTCCCCATCTACTTCTTGTAATTGGGCCAGTTGCTCCACCATCGTATCCTGCATTCCAATCAAGTTTATGTGTATGTGGTTGAGTAGTTAATGAGAAACTATCTACTTTTAACTTAACATTTGGAAGATTAGCTTTTGCAATACTTACAGAATTGCTTCCTCCTGTACTCAAAGCTATACTACCAGATTGGATATATTTTCCTGCAGTAATTAACTCCCAAGTAGTTCCTGAGAATAATTCAGCAGGATTGGTATTATTCCACATAGTAAGTACAGCCCCTACGGGAACAGGAACAGAATTTTTAAATTTAGTATCTATTTGAGATTTATTATAGTAATTGTTCATGTCAACACTTGTGCCTGGGTCTCCTTTTTCTCCCTTAGGTCCTTGAGGACCTGTGGGTCCTATTGCTCCTGTTGCCCCTGTTGCTCCTCTTGGACCTTGTGGACCTGCGGGTCCTGTTTCACCTTTTACACCTTGTAAGCCTTGTGGTCCTCTTTCTCCCTGTTCGCCTTGTGGTCCTACTGCTCCGTCTTTACCTGCAGGACCTACGGGACCTATTGGACCTTGAACTCCCGCTTCCCCTTGTGGACCTGTTGCTCCTCTTGGTCCTTGTGGTCCAATATCTCCAGTGTCTCCTTTGTCACCTTTTGGTCCTCTTACTACTCCTATAACTGTTTTTATTACTGCCATTATTTAACCTCCTTTGCTGTATTTTCTGTATCAAATATTTCAACAAGTTCTCCATTTTCGTTAATCTCATAAGTTGGCGGAGTTGTTCCCTCGTTGTAATACATTACAAGATTGTCTCCCTCAACTGTCATTACAAATCGTCCGCTTTCAATAGGGATAGATACTCCGTTTGCTCCAGGGTCACCCTTGTCACCTTTGTCTCCCTTAATTCCTTGAATACCTTGTGGACCTGCAGGTCCTGTATTCCCTTTGTCGCCTTTTGGTCCTTGGATACCTTGAGGTCCTTGGTTTCCTGTTTCTCCTGTTGCTCCTTGAGGTCCTGTCGCTCCAGGGTCACCTTTTATTCCCTGCTCTCCTTTTACTCCCTGCGGACCTGTAAGACCTTGTAAGCCTTGTTCTCCTTTTGGACCTTGTGGTCCCTCAATTCCTTGGATACCCTGCTCTCCTCTATCTCCTTTATCGCCTTTAATTCCTTGAACACCTTGAATTCCTTGTTCTCCTTGTTCTCCCTTAAGTTCTTCTTTTTTTTCAGCTATGAAAATATCAAGTTCAGATTTTTTACGAGCTGTATACGTATCGAGTTCTTCTCTTTTTTGGGAAACATGAGAATTTATTTGTGGTTTTGAAGTCTCATCTATATAATCATTTATTTCTACTTTTTTTTCATTCATATAGCTGTCTAGCTCTTCTTTTAAAGAAGTTGTCTTATTTACAAGATTTTCTATTAATGTTTTGCTTTCTTCTTTCAATGAATTTGACATATCTTCATAATCAATATCTAATAATTTTTTTATCTCTTCGTGCAGTTTATCAATCATCTGTTGGAATTTTTTATATAAATCAGATATAGGTAACGCCTTTAATTCTCCCAATTCGTCCATATACCAAGTTGTTAAAGGCTCTAATTGTGGTAATACTTTTGTCATTTGAAATGTATCAGCAATCATTCCTACAGATTTTAAATAACTAAATAGCTTTGTTGCATCATCTACAAGTTCATTGTATTTTGTGGTTAAAACACTAAGTTCTGGAAAATCTTCCACATATTTTGAAGAAATTTGAGAATATACATAGACAATTTGAAATTGTAATGCTTGTTGTAAAATAGTTTCATCAGTAATTTCAAGATAATTATTTCCGGATTCGTTTATGAATTTATAACTTCCTTTAGGAATAACTTTGAATTTACCCTCTTCCTCTCTCCAGAAAGGAAAAGATAGTGACTGATTTATCCCGTTTATTTCATAACGATTGCCTGTATTTTCAAATTCTCTTATAATCTCTACAAGTTTCCCATTTTTATAATCTTCATTCGCCATTTATTCCTCCTACTAAAAAAGGCTCAAGGCTTGAAAGCCCTAAGCCTTTAAAGGTTATACTAATGATGTTGCCTCTCTTACTGTTTCAGATGGTTTCATAGTAACTTTTGTAATAAAGTTAGGCTCTATAACAACCACTCCGATTGATTTTACAACCTGTAAGTGCCATCTCATACCGTCATCTTCAACGAATTTTGAGAAAGGTTTTACTGAACCCTCCCATTCACCAAATCCGAATGTATTTGAAGGAATAATATAAGCTGTTCCTGTTGGAACTTTTACGTCGTCAGTAATTAAAATCTCAGCTCCACCAAATACTAATGGTAAACCGTTATGTCCTCCAGTGATTGAGTCTTTGAAGTCTCCATTAATGAAAGCATCAGATGTTGACATTCTTTTATAGTCTTCTCTGTTCATTACAAGTGCCACACCTTTTTTACCGTCTGGTGTGAACTCTGCTGATACTAAACAGTCCCTAACCTCTGCTAATAGAGCTCTTGCAAAATCTATTGTTGTTGGGTCAAGTGTTGCACTTCCTACTTTGTGAAGGCTGGCATCTGCTGTTGCTATTGCCTCAAGAATTTTAGAATCTTCTTTTTTAACAACTGCTCTTGTTAATGATGTGAAGATTGTATTCTTGATGTCTAGTTTAGTTTTACTTATTTGTTCCCAAGTTGGCTTATCTTGTGAAGAAATAGGCTTTATTGTAGCAGTAAATTTTTTGAAATCTCCACCATCGTTATTTTCTTCACTTCCATACATTGATGGTACTCCGTCTTTAGCTTTACCACCTTTGTATCTCATAAAGTCAATACTTTCTCCTCCGTCTTGTGTTCTTCTTTCTGCAAAAGTTTTTAACCCAATTTCTTTTAACTCGTCCATTGTGTGATAAACTGATGCAGCAAATATTTGTTGTACAGTAGCTGTTGTATTAGCCATTTAAATCATCTCCTTTTATTTTTTAATCTATTGAAAACATTTTTTTAAATTCTGCTCTTTGAGTCTTTGATAAGCTGCTTAAAATTTTCTCAATGTGAGGCTTTTTATCTTCTTTGCTCAAAGAACTTTTAGATAAGAAATCCAAATATTCCTCTGTTACCTGCTCGAAAGTTTTTTCAGGTTTTTTCACTTCTTTTGTATCTTTTGTTGGGGTGATAGGCTTTCCAGAAATATTTTTACTGTAAAGAGCATGAACTATTTTAAATACAGCTGGGTTTGCCATTGCCTCTTTATAATATTTTTCAAGCTCAGTTCCTTTTAAATTTTCCTTCAAATATCCGCCTACAGCTTTATAATCTTTTCTTTCTTGAATAGTAAGAGTTTCTTTCAGCTCTTTCATAACCTGTTCTTTTGTAGGCTCTATAGAGTTTTTATTCTGAACAGCTGAAATTTCTTTTTCCATCAGCCACTCAATCTGTGCCTGTGTGAAATTATTTTCTTTTAGTTCTGCTGCAAGTTCTGTCATTCCTCTTCTTACATTCTCATCGGAAAGATTTAAATTATCTTTAAATCTTGAAAGGTTATAATCTCCAAATGTGAAATCTTCCTCTGTTTCTTCAAATTCCAAGTTGTCTGGGTCAAACTCTGTGCTTTCTTCTTGCTGCTCTGTTGCCCCCTCTGTATCCTCAGTTTCTGTACTTCCTGTTGTGTCATCTATTTCTGTACTATCAATATCTAAGTTATCATTAATGTCTTGTGTTTCTGTTGTTTCAACTGTTTCTACAACCTCATCTGCCATTATTTATTGCCTCCTTGTGATAGAATTATCTTTCTCCTTTGCATAAGTAAGTCATTTTTTAATTTCATAAGCCTGTCCCTTTGCTCAGGGTACTTGCCATGATTATTATAGAAAGTTTCTCTTTCTCCAAAATCCTCAATTATGCTTTCTTCAATAAGTTTATAAATGTCATTATCTCCACAAAACTTATTTAAAAGTTTCTCATAATCAGGTGTAAACATTACATATCACCACCCAGATTTTCTGCTACGTGTTCAACTTGTCCCTGTAAAGGCTCAGATTGAACTTGTGATAATGCTTGTAATTGCTCAATTTTTTGTTGTTGTGCTATCATTGCATTAATTTCCTCAGGTGTATTTATAACTTCAAGTGGAATCATCATTTTTTCTGCACTCCACTTAGTGAACTCTCCGATTTTTAATAAATACTGTCTTCTTTCCTCAGGCACTAATTGTGCATTTACACTGTACCAGTTAACAACATTCATTACTTCCTCAGCTCCTGCCGACTTAGTAAGCTCATTTATGTAGTTAATTTGAGAAAATTCAAGGTATTTATACCCTTTGTTGTCATCTTCATTTTCAAGAGTATTGTCCAGAAGTCCCTTTTCCTGCATGATTATATAAGCATCTAAGAAAGTATATTGTAATAACTCTGTATTCAATAACTCATAAGCTCCAGAAAACTCTTTTCTGAACATCTCGTGCCTGATGCTCATTTCTGTTGCTGTTCTGTTCTTAGTGTCAATCACATCTCCTAGAGGCTGTGCCATGAATACATCTCTTATTCTCTGTCTGCAATCTGCAATGTCTTGGTCCAGTGGAATTAAAGAGCCTCCAATATTGATTGGCTGGTATCCCATATCATTCTCTGCACTTAGTCCATCACCTGCATAGTTTCTTGCCCCTGCCTCAAAACTTGCCTTGTAGATTAAATCTATGTTTCCCTTGAAATTTCCCGGAGGGTCAACTATCTTTTCGGCATGCTCTGAACGTGTCTTCTTAAAAGTTTCCAAGTCTTTGAAAAGGTCTGTATTTTCCCTTCCAATACCAATTCCCCACGGGTTAGAACTGTCAACGGCAAATCTGAATACCCTGAAAGGGTTTCTTTTTAAAACTTCCTCAACAAGCAATTCATCAAATCCGTCTGTATAGACTACGTGAATATAAGAAGTTATTGAATTATTCTCGTTAAAATCAGGTATGCAGCACTCTATAACATTTACAGTTTTCTTTAAATCTTCCTCATCTTCCAGCTTGCTTGGAGCTTTCCAGCCTTCTATGTGTCCGAACATATCATTAAGCTGTGCAAGAGTTTTTTCAGGATACACTTTAAATGTTACTGTAGGCTGTCCGAAACTATCCTCTAGGTAGTAGAAATTATCTAAGTTTATGTACTCATATGTGAACGGCTTAGTTGTGCTTTTCAACTCTACAGTCTTTCTAACTCCTGTACCTACTACACAACAATCTTTCAAAGCTTTTGCTGTTTCTGTGTAATAGTTTGTATTTTCATTAGTCTGATAAACTGTTTCACTGTTCTTTTCCATGCTTTTATCTATAGCTTGAATATTAGCAGTTGTTACTTCTCCGTCGTCTCCGAATATCTCAGAATATGCAGCTTTATTGACTTTAAGCATTGCCCATGTCCCAGAACGGCTGAACATAGATGTCATAATGAAGTTAACTAAAAATCTTATTGATACAAGGGTTGTACTGTCTACCTTTCTTCTTTCTAGTTTCTCTTTTTTTCCTGAGTCTTTAATCTCGAAAAAAGGGTCAGTATATTTGTAAGTTTCATTTAAGCTGTCCCTTACATCTCCTTTGTACTCTTGAGCTTGTTGGTATAATGTTTTTAATTTTTCAACACTTATTAACATTCACATTACCCCCTAAAAGCCTTTCTTAAAGATTTTCTTAATTTGTCCTCTTCCTCGTCCTCTGTTCCAGTTCCTTTTATTGATTGAGAAAAATCTAC
This sequence comes from uncultured Fusobacterium sp., assembly GCA_900541465.1. GTDB lineage: Bacteria > Fusobacteriota > Fusobacteriia > Fusobacteriales > Fusobacteriaceae > Fusobacterium_B. Next base: position 5,955 of record UQJY01000021.1, read on the forward strand.
TGTTGTTTGAGGCTTTCCCTTTTTAGTATCTTCTGTTATGCTGTCTTGCATTTCTTTTTTATCTTCTGCAACTTCTTTGTTGAAATTTTCTTCTTTTTCTCTGTCTGCTGCTTGCTGCTTTAATAGTGCCTCTTGTCTTTCTCTTTCCTTTTTAGCCTCTTTTTTAGCCTCTTCCTTGGGGTCATTACCGATTAGTCCGCCTGTTATCCCTCCGACTATATCGCCTACCCAACCGCCTTTGTGATGTAGCTTTGAGTATAAAAATTTATTTTTTAAGGTCATTTTTCCGCACCTCCTTTTTGTGGAATTATGAAAGCTGGAACAAATGAAATTTTTCCTGAAAAAACATTTTTTAATTTGCTTTTTCTTTTCATGTTTCTATGTTCCAGAAAAATTAAATTAAATTCATCTAAAATTTTATATTTCCCTTTTGTCGTGAATTTTTCTTTTTTTCTTTTATTCCAACATCTCATTTTTATCAGTTCCTTTTTTAATAATTGTCACAGTCACACCGTTTTCAGTTGCTGTATAAACAGTGTCACCTTTATTTTTAAATCTTCTCTGTATGTGTTCGTGAATTTTCTTTATTCTCTCGTCTGTTTCAACTCTATAAATTCCGATTGCTCCATATTCTTTATAAAGTCTTACAAATAAAGATATTATGTCAGTAAGAAAATTATCTTTTACAGCTTGTAATTTGCACATACCAATGAAATTTATTGAGTTTATGAGTTCTACATCAATGTAATAGGAGTTATTTCCGATTAAAAAACCTCTATCAGCATATTTTTTTTTAGTTTCTCCAGCAAAATAATTTTTATATTCCGCATTGTCTTTGAAAACTATTTGAATATAGTCTTCAATAGTCTTTATTTCTGAACTGGTTAATTCTCGAATCATCTTTATAATTCCCCCATTCCACATTTGCTGCATTGTAACCAAGTTTTAAAAGTGAATGTGTATAGATTGCATATCTTACAGAATCCATCACGTCATCATTTTTCTTTACAGGTAAACCTTTATTCTCGTCCCAAACATAGTTATAGACTTCTTTTAAGAATTGCTTACAAGTCTCAAGTACATAAAATTTCTTTTGTTTCATTAACTTTCCGACCTCTTCAATTCCTGAAAGTATAGATTTATTACCGTTTTTAATCTTGAATCCCTCACGGCTGAAACGTGCGACGTGTTCAGGTCTTGCAGAATCTGCATAAAAAGGAATGTTCCCAAATCTTTCTTTAATTCCTTTTGCTATGTTTACCCAATAGTCAATTTCTTCGTACTGTGCCGTGTGTTCTTCAACTATGCAATGATTGCCCTCTTGGTCTATTCCAATTACTGTAATACTTCCTAAGTGTTCATAACCCCAGTCCACACCTGCTATATATTCCGAGATTGCCTCTTTTTTATATCCTTTTAAAACCATCGCTTTCTGGTCAAAATCCTTATATACAACACCCTCAGAGTTTACCCACAGCCCGAGAATGTCACGGTCGTAAAATTGCCCTGTTGGAGTTGTTGCCTTTACATTTTCCCTGTATCTTTCAGATAAAAAAGTGTTATCGTCTAATTGAAAAGATATTTCTATTACTTTTTTCCCATCTGCTTTGTCGATGTAATCCTTTTTAATATAATGTTCTGGGTTGTCTGGGTTGGTGTCCATCAATACTCTTGCACCCTCTCCAGAACATCTGTTCAGTATCTCCCGAATAACATCTTCAACTCCTGTTGTTGCCTCGTTTATATAAGCCCCGAATGCTGTCATTCCTCTTATACGTGACATATCTTTTATAGTTCCATGCCCGAAACAACACACAAGCACACCGAACAATTTAAAACGATTGAACTTATCGAAATGAAACTCTAAGCCGTATTTGTTCCTTAACTCTGTCAAAACATTTCTTTCAAGAGTTCCAAGACTGTTCCCAGCAAGAATATATTGAGGCTCAGGAATGCCCAGTCTGTCTGCTGTTTCCCTCACTTTTATAAGTTCTTGGACAAATATATCATTGTCAGCGATTGTTTTTCCTGCTCTCTTTGCTCCGTGCAGGATAAGAATCCAGAAGTCATTTAAAATTGCTTTTAAGGCTTGTAGCTGTTTTTCTGTATATAATTTTCTTAATGATTTAGCTTTCTGTCTCATCTTCCAAGCCCTCTTTTAACACTTTCATATATTCCAGAACTTTATTTTCTGCACCGTCTCCGCCTCGAAGTTTTTCTTTCTCGATTTTGATTTTTTCCTTTTCAAGTTCGTTCTTTTCTAGCAGTGTTACAGACTTCACAAGTTTTTCAAGTTTGTTAGTTCTTACAGTTTCCGTATCTTTATAGATAAGCTGCCCGAAACCATTGACCTCTTCATATATATGCAACTCGTCCACCGCTTGCTCTATCTTATCAAGTAATCTATCTGACAATTTAGCGAGCCGTGTTGCTGCCTTATCAGCTATCTTATTACAAGTTTTTTTAAAAACTTTTTCCTGATATTGTTTTCTTTTTTCTATCCAATTTTCGTCCCTAGATTTTAAAAAAATAGAGCTTTCTGAGATTCCAAAGATGTCCGCCAATTCCTTCAATGTTACATCTTTGCTAGTAATATAAGTTTTCCTTATCTCTAGCCAGTCAATTTTTTTTCTTTTCTTTGCCACATCTTCGCACCTCCTGAAAAACAAAATAAAAAAGGACTACAAATAAAAGCCCGAATCTTTTACAACTCGAACGTTTATTTGTAGTCCTTTCTAATAAAAATTAGTATCTTGTGAACTTTTAAAAATATTTAATTTTCTTAATACAATTATACAGAAAAAAGAAAAAAATTTAAAAAAGTTGTTGACATATCTTTAAAGATATGATAACATAGAAACATAAGGGCAACCTTTAGATTACTGATGAAAGGGGGTTAAACTTATGAAAAGCTATGTTGAATTAGTTATAAAAGTTGGCAGACTTAAAATAACTATAAGACTAAACTTTTAAAAAGTTTCCCTCTTACCCATTAGGGTTTATTGGTTACCCTTTATTTTTATACATTATACTATAATTTTTCTTAAAAATCAAGGAGGAGAAGATGGAAGACAAGCCAAAAAGAAAAGGATATAAAACTATTGAGCAACAAATGGCAGCAACTAAAAGATACATGGAAAACAATCCAAAAGCAAAAGAATTACAAAAAAAATCAGTTGCCAAATCTCAAGCTAGAAAATATATAAATGAATATGCAACCCTTGAAGAACTTGAAGAAATAGAGCAACTTATAGCAGAGAGAAAAAAAGTTTTAAAAAACATTTGACATATCTTTAAAGATATGATAATATCTAATCAACAAAACAAAAAGAGGTTTGTAGCTGGTAACTACAAACCCCTAAAGAATGTGGTATAAACCAACACCCAGAACAAGTGTAATTATATCACATTCTCCAAAAAAAATAAATAGGAGAGTGGAGAAAATGACAGCAAGATTTTTTAACAGTAATGAAGATTTAAAGAAACAATTTAGAGATTTATGCAAGAAATTACACCCAGACCACGGCGGAAATGAATCAGAATTCAAAGCTATGATGAAAGAGTACGAAGATATAAAAATTCACGGTTTCAGAGTTCAAGCTCAAGCAGAAGACATTATTTTATCTGAGGGACTAAAAACAGCATTAAGAAAGGTTGTTACTCTTGAAGATGTAGAAATTGAATTAGTTGGTACTTGGATTTGGTTAAGTGGTAACACATACGAACACAAGGACATTATAAAAGAGGCTGGTTTCAAATGGGCAGCTAAAAGAAAAAGATGGTATTTTGCAGAGGAGAAAGCAAAAGGAAAATTTAAAGGTGACTTCGAGGAACTTAAAAAACATCACGGATTCCAAACTATTCAAAATATGCACGTGGAAAAAATAGCTTAATAAACTTTAAAAAAACTTTATTTAATCTTGAGCCGTCAGAATTTAAAAAAGACGGCTCTTTTTATTTATCAAAGATTTTTTTATTAATTTCTGTTTCATGTCCACAACGGCATTTTAAAATAATTTTGTCTCCCTCTGCTCGTATTCCCTTTTTAGCTTTAATCGTGAAGTTATTTTTATCTTTAAAACTTGCAAGAAAGAGACCACATTTTTCACATTTATAAATTATCATAATTATTTTTCCCTCTGCTGCACTTCAAGTATAAAATTATTAGGTTTCTTAGTCCCGACATTTTTTTCTATTGTAAGTAATGTAATTTGCTTATCATCAGCCCATAAAATCCCGTTCAAACTGTCAAATATACCCTTACAGTAGTTATCTATATCGCATTTTATATTGTTTTTGAAATTTAAAGTTAAGCTGACTTTTAAGTTCTCAGTCATGAAAACGGGAGTTCTTGGAATCCTGCACTCATAAAAAACATAATCAGAGACATTTTTTTTAAATGCCTTGCCTTTTTCTGATACTCTTACCCCTCCGTTCATGTTTCTTCTCCAATAAGAATTTACAGAGGGAGGGAGATAAGGAACTTCAATCTTTATTTTTTTATTATCCATTGTTTTTTAACTCTCCTTTTCTGCTTTGTATTCTCTTATAACTTCGTAAATAACAAGAGTTTTAAACATAGAAACATAAACTACAGGCGGATATTTTTCCTTTGCTCTCTGTAATGCGATGTTATTAATTTCTGTCTGTGTTTCCTTGCTTAGAGAATTAAAGTATTTTAATAAATCTTCTTTTTCCTGTCTCTCTGCATTAACCTTGTCTTTTACAGCCTGAAATTCCTGAGAAGATTTTTTTATCTCCTCATCAATTTTTGCAGACTTCTCCCTTTGTCTCTGTCTTTCTTGTTGCTCTGCATCAAGGTTTATAGTCCATTTATCTCTAAGAGCCTGATATATTGCTCCATCTTGCCAATGTTTTAATTGTGCTGCTTTTAGAACTTCCGCTACTCTTTCAACTGTGATATTCTCATCTTTAACTAATACCATGATATTTAATTTTGTATTGTTAGAAATACAATGTTGTTCTAACATATTTTTAATTAAACTAAAAGAACTACTACTACTGTTTTCTTTTTCTTCTGTCTGCTCTGGCTCTTTCTTATCTAGTATATCTATCTTAGTAGTAGTATCTTTATCTATCTCTTTCTCTTTCTCTTTCTCTGTGTAACAGTTTGTAACAGAGGATAACTCGTCTGTAACTTCCTGTAACTCACTTGTAACAGGTTGTAACATAGGTGTAACAGAGTTACACTCTTTTTCTTTAAGTTCTATTTTTTCCTTGTTTTTAGTGTTTCTCATTTTTCTCATTCTCTCTGCTGCTGCAGTTTCTGAGCCTATGCTGTCTACTGTCTCAGGTAATACAAACTCATTTTCTGTTACACTCTCAAGAAGTCCATTTTTTTCTAAGAACATTAAAACAACTTTTACATTGTCAGGGTCTTCATCTATTGCCAAAGCCATTTCCTCGGCGAAATTCTCCTCTACTCCCTCGTAAAATAATTTTCCCTCATCATCAAGTGATAACAGTTGAAGTTTTAAATATATTATTGTGTAGGTATCTCCTCCAGCTATTTTTCTTAATTTTTTAATAGCTCTCTGTTGGAAAAAATCTTTTTTAAGTTTTAGCCATACATATTTTTTAGCCATATTTTATCCTCTCCTTTTCCAGAGAGTATATTGCCGTATATCTCTCTGTTATCTTTATTTTTATTTTGTATATACCCCCGTGAGAGTAAAGATATACGGCTTTATCTCACAGAGGCACATATAAAATAAAAAATGATTAGGTGTGATTAAGTTTTGCCTAGGTTTTTTATAAAAACGGTTAGGTTTATCATTTTGTTGGTGTCAACAAAATGGTAGCAGACTTTTTTTATTGTCCTTGAAAAGTCTGAAAACAAGGTAATTCAGAATAATTTTTATTTTAAGATGTGTTTGAAAAGAGGGAACTGACAGATTCGAACTGCCTAAGGATTTACCTTTTTCAAAAACCATTTATCAGTCTAATTGTATATATCTACCAATTAAGACCTATTGAAAAGTTCCCATAATGTCAGGACTTTTTTTTCAAGAAAGCCCTAAAAACTTGAAAAATATAAATATTAATAAGGAGGTTGTTCTTACTATGAAAGAATAAGAACGGATGAAAAACCAAAGGGAATAATCAGATTCGAACTGATATCTTAAATAGCCATTTAATGTTCTCACCTATTGAACTATATTCCCATAAGTGCGACACCTTGCCAAAGTGTCGCTGCTGCAGTCATCTTAATGTTTGCACATTATTTTCTTACTTTGTTGGAAGTAAGCACCATGTTTATTTTTAAACTCCTTTGTTATATAATATATTTGCGAAATAACTACATAAAGAAAGGAGATTTAAAACTATGAAATTAAATAAATATGATTATGAACTTTTAGAATTCTTACAGATTCAAGGTAAAAGTTCATTAGAAACAATTTTAAAAAAATTTCCAGATGATAAATACGGTACTAAGTATAGACTTCGTATGTTATCTGATACAAATAAAGATATTTATAGCGATGAAAATAATTATTTCTCAGATTTAAAAAATATAAAATATGAAAATTATGTTGTTGAACATTTCCATGAAAATACTGAAAGTTATTATTTTCATCTCCAAAATAGTAAGAATATTTTTTCTCTTTCTAGCAAAGGAAGAAAAGTTTTAATTGATTATAAACTTTATGCCAAAGAACTAAAAAAAGAAAATAAGAAAAGAAATTTTCGTTCTCGTATTCAAACAATAGTATCAATTATTATCGCCATAGCTAACTTAATTCTTGCTCTAAAATCTTAATCTTTGAAAGTAATAAAGATATTTATAAAGCACAAACCTAAAGAGATAAATGCAAATATTTTTGATGTTAGCATTGTTCCATTTAGCTCTCTTTCTATTAAAGTTATGCAAAATGCTAATACTGAAAATATAAGGACAAAAGTTGTAAAATTATAACGATTTATTTTCACTTTTAAAACCTCCTTTGTAAAAACATTGGAGGACTTTTTATATATCTATTTTTTATAATAGCTAATCTTAAAATTAATTTATCTAAATATTCATACATAGCTGGTATTTGTTCTTCAAGAAGTTTTATTTCTCCTGAATAAAAACCATCTATTTTTAGAATTTCTAATTCTATTCTTGCCTGTGCTATTTTTTCAGATAAGTTTTTTATCTCCTCTTCTAAATTATTTAATTTTTCCATCGTTCGCTCCTTTTTGGCAGTAGACACCATGATTTATTTAAAGAGATATATCTCTTTATTTTCTTTTTTCTCCACTTGATTTTTATTATAAAAAGTTTTATAATTAAGTTATCTATAATTACAGATAACATATAGAAATTTATTTATAATATGGAGATTGATTTTTATGGATAAAAATAATAATAAAAAAACTGATATTAAAAAAGAAAACACAATTAAAGCATTAAAATTGATAGTTGAAATTTGTAAAGAACTTAGTACGCAATAAAGCGGAACTAATCAGCAAAAAAAATTGATACTCCTAAAACTCTTTCAACATCTATTAAAAATTGAGTATTTACAGATTGACCATTTTTTAATCTTGTAAATTTATCGCAGACGTTCCCTGTGCAAGTTCCAAGTTTAACCGCAAGAAATTTGTAGGTTATTTCTTTATTTTTATTTTTGTATTCCATAAATCTTTTATACAATTCTTGATTAGTCATTTTAACCCTCCTAGTAATATATTACGCCGAAAAGCGTAAAAAGTCAAGAAAAAAAAGCCAGAAATTAATCTGACTTTTAATTATTTTTATCTTCTTTTCTTTCTAATATTCTTGGTAATTTAAAATCATTAAATCCTGCAGATTTAAAAACATTTTCTATTTCTCCAAAAATTTTATCTACAGAACTGCCTACAACTGCCTCGTCTACCTCTTGCTGTTTTAAAAACTCATTATTATCTGTTTTTACACTAAACTCAATAATATATTCACCTTTATATTCAACAGTTTTGTTATCGTCTCTTATTAAAATTTCCATTTTGGAACTTCCACTAAATTCTTTTAGATTATCTTTTATTCTTTCGGATTTTAAACCAACATTTATATTAGATTTAATTTTTTCTTTAACCTCTGTATAACCTCTAAAAAAACTAGATGCTTTTAAAGTTACTTTTAAGCTGGTAATTTGCACTGCCATGTTGTTTCAACTCCTTTTAATTTATCAATATTTGGAAGTAAACTGCTGTTACCCTTTTCTTTAATTTCTTCTTTTACAAAGAAAATTGAGACATTTTTTTCTGTCTGCAGTATTTTTATTTGCTCCTCATCTTCAAATTTTTTTATAATTTTTTCAACTTCCAAATCAAGAGTTTTAATATCTTCTTCAAGTAATTTTTGTTCTTTTATATATTGCTCTACATAAGGTAATAAATATTGCTTTAATGAAGATTGTTTAAGGACTTCCTTTATATTAATCCATAATGTTACAACTAATTTAATTGATAATATAAAACAAGAATTTTTTATTCCTTTTTCTTCAAATATTTCTGAAATTTTTAAATATATTTTTAAAAACAAACCTAGAAATATACCTATAATTCCACCAAATATCACTGGTAAAAATACAACTTCAAATTTCATTTTCATTTCTCCTTTCTAAAATTTGGAACCTATTATTTTAGAAACAATAGAAAAAACTGTAATAAAAAAATTTATTTTTCCCTCACTTATATATAATTTAAAAATTCCGTATTCTACATCAGGAATATATCCAATTTTATAAAAAGCACACGGCAAAATCAAACATATAAAAAGTACTGATACTATCAAATATGCCATAGTTCCTTTTTGGGTTTCTGATGTACAAACTCCTACTAAATTATCTAAAATAAAAGGAATTATAAAAATAATAGTTGCCAATACATACTCTTCTTTATTTTCATATTTTGCATAAATAAAAAATAAGCAAAATATAATTTGAAAAAGAACAGACATAATCATTCTTTTATTTTCTTTTGAAATATTACCATCTAACATTTTTCACCTTCATTCTATCATATTTTAGTACATTTTAATATTTATATTTTATCTATAATCTCGTCTAACTTCTCAAATTTTTCTTTTAACAATTCTTTTTTAGGGCTGTCGATAGACATAACTTTTAATTCTTTAACCATTGCTTTTAAAATTGTTTTTGTTTCTTCTGAACTTAAATCTTTAAAAAATAAATTATAAAAAGCCTCATACTCTTTTAACTGTGCTACTTCTTCTAATAATACTTTCTCGCTTTTCATTGTTTTTAAGACTTCAAGCATATTCTTATTTTTTATTTCTAGTTCTTCAACGTCTTTTTTTATTTTTCCGTTTGTTCTACCGAACGCCCATTCTCTTAATAATTCCGTTTCATCTTCTTTAGAAAGAGGCTTTAATTTTTCTATATATAAATTCAAATTCCTTTCTCTTGGTAATTTTTTGTTATTTATTACATCACTCAAGGTACTTCTTGGCACGTTACATATATCCGCGAACCTAGAAAACGTTCCATATTTTTTTATAATCAAAGTTTTTAATACATCACCAAACATTTTCCCCTCCTTTGATACTTTTCTTTAATTTAATTATATACTATAAAAGCGTATTAAAAAATATTTTTCGTGTAAAAGCGAAATTTCTTGTTGACATATTCCGCTTTAAAGCGTATAATAAAACCATAGGATTTAGAGGAAAATTTTTTAAGCACTTTATACGCTTTTAAGCGAACAGAGAAAGACGCTATGATACTAAAAAACACAGGAAAACAAATTGAAATTGTTTAGGAGGTAATGAAAATGACAGCAAAAGAAAGAGTTGATTATATTTTAAGAGGAGTAGAAAAAGAAAATTTAGAATTTTTGATGAATATATGCCATCAAACATTTCAACCTCAATTTAAAAATAAAGCAATAGTTGAAACTCAGTTCGGTTATGATCCTCAAGTAGGTTGGAACTGTTGGGTGTTAAAAGAAAAAAATACAAACTTCCAAGTAACTTGTGATACTCTTCATGAATGTTATGAATGTTTTTTAAGATTCATATTTGAAAATGTTCATGGAATAGCTTAGTTGCCTGGCTGATATTCCTGAACTCTCAGGAGTATCTACAAGACAATTAAAAACAGGAGGAATAAAAAAATGGAAAAATTAAAAGACTTTTTCAAAATG
>UQJY01000022.1 GCA_900541465.1 uncultured Fusobacterium sp.
ATTCTTTTCAGCACTTTTTGTATGAGCTGTTAAAAAATGCAACAGCCCCTTTTTTTGCTTAAATAATTTTACTTAAAATTTACATCATTTAAATATACAATTTATATTTAAATGATATTCTGCATATAAGAGGTGATGAAAAATGAAAAAAATAATTTTTTTAAGTATGCTTATAAGTACAATGATATATGCAGAGGCTGTAAATGTAAAAAAATATATTGTAAACTCTGGTGATTATAAAATAACTTACGATGGAGAGGAAAGAGAATTTATAACAGGGATAACTCCGGGATATGGTTCAGCTTTAACGTTTAAAGGAGAGGATAAAGACGGAAATTTAGAATTTTATGCTGTAACAGACAGAGGTCCAAACGGAGATATTCCAAAATATATTGAAAACGGCAAAGAAACAGCAGGAAAATTTTTCCCTGTGCCTGATTTTACTCCAAGTATAGGTGTAATAAAAGTAAAAAGAAATAAAGCAGAGATTGTAGACAGCATTCCTTTAAGAAATAGTTTTGGAGAAAAAATTTCAGGAAGAGTTATTCCAAAAGGTCTTTTAGGTACAACAGGAGAAATTCCTTTAAACTATGATATGAGCAGATTAAATAATGATATTGACGGCTTGGATACTGAGGGGATTGCAGTTGATAAAAATGGAAACTTCTGGTTATGTGATGAGTATGGTCCTTTTATTGTTAAGGCAGATAAGCATGGAAAAACAATAGAAAAATACGGACCTAAAGAAGGACTTCCTGAAATATTAAAATATAGAGTTCCAAACAGAGGATTTGAAGGTATTACTATAGATGAAAAAGGATATGTTTATGCAGCGGTGCAAAGTCCTCTGGATATAAACGGTGAAACTAAAAAAACTGCAGGATATACAAGAATAATAAAATTTAATCCTGAAACAAAAGAAAGTGTGATGTATGCTTATCCAGTGGATAAAGGATATAAAAATTTTGGAGTAGCTAAAATAGGAGATATTTGCTCAGTAGGAAACGGAAAATTTTTAGTAATTGAGCAGGGAAAACAAAATGGAAAAATGCAGAATCTTATTTATATGATAGATATAAATGGAGCAGATGAAATAGAAAATAATGGAGACCTTGAATATGGAAAACTAAAAAAATTAAATCCTGCAAAAAAAGAACTTGTTCTTGATTTGAGAAAATATGGCTGGGATATAGAAAAAGCAGAGGGGTTAACTGTTTTGCCAGATGGAAAAACAATAGCAGTTGTAAATGATAATGATTTTGGAATAGCAACAAAAATAGAAGATCCTGACCATATTGATTCTGAGATGGAAGACTATATTTATGACGGAAATAAAAAAGAATTTACTTATAAAGGAAAAACTGCTCCTAAAGCTAAAGTGATAATGACACAAAACAGCAAATCAGAAAGAGAAAGCAAGATTTGGCTATTTGAAATGGATAAAAAAATAAAATAGATGTTGAACTGTCTTGGTAAAAAATATAAAATATAAGTAATACTAGATAAAAGGCAGTGAAGTTATAATGAATAGAAAAAATTATGGATATGGTTCTTATTTTGAAAATGGAAAATTTTATGACAAAGATGGAAAAGAGATTACAGATATAAAATCTTTTTATGCAGCCTGCAAGAAAAAATATTCTAAAACTTTCAAAACTAACAGCAAAAAGAAATATGGCTATGGTGGAGATGGAAGTTATGAAAGAAAAGAATATATGGAAAAAAGTTCTGTTAAAATAGAATATCCAGATAATTTATAAAATATTAAAATAAAAAAATCACTATATGCTGCACCTAAAATCTTAAAAAACTAAAATTTTAGGTGTAGTTTTTTTATCTTTTATAAATGCATAATTAAGTGTTACAAAAAAAGAGATGAATAATCATCTCTTTTTTATGTGAAATTATCTTTCTGTTCTTGTGTAAGGAATTAAAGCAATATTTCTAGCTCTTTTTATAGCTTTAGCTATTTTTCTTTGTAACTTAGCATTAGCACCTGTTACTCTAGAAGGATTGATTCTTCCTTTATCAGAAACAAATCTTTTTAAAAGATCAACGTTTTTATAATCAATTTCTTCTGCTTTAACTCTTAATTTTGCTCTTCTTCTTCTGAATTCAGCCATTTTAAATACCTCCTTTTTGAAATAAACTTTTGATACTGTGATTAAGTCTTATAGAAATTAGTCTTGTTTTACGATGATATATCTCATAACTTCTTCAGTTATGTTAAGTTTTCTTTCTACTTCAACTAATCTTGTACCGTCCATTTCTAAAGTAGTTAGTACATAAAATCCTGTTTTCTTTTTGTCGATAGGATAAGCTAACTTTCTTTCTCCCCATTTTTCAGTTTTAGTAAGAGCTGCTCCAGATTCAGTTAATATAGCATCAACTTTAGCTATAACTGCATCTCTTCCCTCTTCTAATATAGTTGGGTTGATGATGTACATAATTTCGTATTTAGTCATTCGTCATTTACCTCCTCCCTATGGTTTTAGCCCAAAAAACTTTTGTTCTTGAGCAGGGCAAGAATTATTATACCATACCGTTCTTTTATTTTCAATATTTTTTTGCAAATTTTTATCTATTTATTTACTGCTTCTTATCCAAGGCGGAAGATCAAGCTCTATTCTTTTTTCTTCAGCATCTTCCTTGCTTTCTTCTTTCTGTTCTTCAGTTTTATTTATAGCAACATTTATAAAAGGTTCATTTTTTTCAACTGTATCAACAAAGTTGTTAGCTATAATTGTAACTTGAATTCCATCTTTTAAATCTTCGTTTAAGTTTACTCCGAACATAACGTCGTCTGCACTCTTACCAGCTGCATCTTTTACTATATTTGCAATAGATTGTGCTTCCATAAGAGTAAGGTCAGATGACCCTGCTATATTAAGAAGTATTTTACTTGCTCCTGAAATTGATTTTTCAAGAAGCGGAGACATTAAAGCTTTTTCAGTAGCTTTTATAGCTCTGTTTTCCCCTTCTCCTTCTCCAAATCCAAGCACAGCTATTCCTGAATTCTGCATAGTTGTTTTTATATCAGCAAAGTCAAGGTTAATCAGACCATTTCCAATCATAAGATCTGCTACACCTTTTATTCCTATTTTTAAAATATTATTAGCTTCTTTAAAAGCATTTTGAAGTGTTATTGTTTTATCGGGAAGTTCAAACAATTTATCATTTGGAATTACAACAAGAGAGTCTACAAACTCCTTAAGCTCTTCTATTCCTTTTTCAGCATTGGCTCTTCTTTTTCCCCCTTCAAATCCGAAAGGTTTTGTTACTATACCAACTGTAAGAACCCCTAATTCTTTAGCTATTTTTGCAATAACCGGAGATGAACCTGTTCCTGTTCCTCCACCCATTCCTGCAGTGATAAAAAGCATATCTGTATCTTCAAGAAGCTGTTTTAATTTTTCTAAATCTTCTTCTGCTGATTGTTTTCCTATTTCAGGATTTGCACCTGCTCCAAGTCCTCTTGTAAGTTTTTCTCCAAGCTGAATTCTCACATCAGCAAGAGATTTTCCTAAATCTTGTGCATCTGTGTTTGCAGCTATAAATTCAACACCAGATACTCCAGCTGAAATCATATCATTGATTGCATTTCCTCCTGCTCCACCAGCACCAAGAACTTTTATTTTTACGATATTGTTCTCCATATTGTTTTACCTCCCCAGAATTATATAAAGTTAGAAAGCCATTCTTTTACAGATTTAAATCTCTCTTTTTTTACTTTTGGTTTTTCTTCTGCTTTTTCTTCGTTTATTTTTATACTTTCTTTTAATAAATTTTCCTGCTCTTCTTTTTTCTTTCTCTCTTTCTCCATTTTGTTATATTCTTTTTCCATAACTTCTAAAAGAATACCAACCACTGCAGACATTTCAGGTTTTACATCTTCAAGTCCTGCAAGCTGTACAGGAAGAACTCTTTTTACAGAGTAACCAAGATTACTTTTTACGCCTTCAAAAATTTCATCCATTTTTGTAGCTCCACCTGTAAGGTATATTCCCTTTCCAAGATACCCTGTAAATCCTGATTCTTCTATTGTCTTTTTGATAAATGTTACCAAATCTCCTGTTCTTGCATCTATAACTTTTCTTATATTTCCAATAGAAATATATTTATTGCCGTTTACAGGGAAATTAAAGTCCTGTTTATCTTTAAGCTCTCCTATCTGTCTTATTATTTCTTGAGCATCTGATTTTGGAATACTGAAAATATATTCCAAGTCGCTTACATAATGCATTCCTCCAAGAGGAAGTGATTTTGCATATATAAGTTTATTATTTTTATAGATTATAATGTCTGTTGTTCCCTCTCCTATATCAATAAGGGCAACACCCATTGTTTTATCCTCTTCCATAAGAGTTGCCTTAGCTGAAGCATAAGGATTTAAAACTATACTATCCACTTCCAGCTTAGCTCTGTTCACTGCTTCTGTAAGTTCTTCAACTTCTGTTTCATTTACAAAAATAAGATGAACATCTGCCTGAAGCTCTCTTCCAGTAAGTCCCACAGGATTTTTTACAATTCCTGAGTTATTGACTCTTATATTATACATTTCACTTTCTAAAACCTGTTCAGATTTTTGTTTTAACTCTTTTTCTGCTGTAAGAAAAAGTTCTGTAATATGAGAGTTTGTAATAACTTTTTCTTCATCAAAACTCAATCTTATGTTTTTTGTTCTTGAATATATATTTGTTCCACCTATACCCAAGATTACTTTTTTAACTTCAAACCCTGTTGCTGTTTCCATCTCTCTCACAGCATCAGCTATACTTTCACTCAGATAAATCTGGTTTTCTATCACATTTTTTCTTATTCCCCTGCTTGGAACTTCCACATATTTAAGCACTCTAAGTTTTTCACCATAGTTGCTCAGCTCTCCTGCAAGCATTTTAATTTTGGAATTTCCTACATCCAGGATAAATTTTATAATACTATCTTCCATTTTTATCCTCCATATATTTTACTATATAATCTTCATAGCGAAGATCCATATAATCTATTTTTTTCCTGCTTGACAAATCAAAGAAAAGATAACTTCCCGTATCATATTTTTCTTTGGTCACATTTTTATCTGTTTTTATCACAGCGCCATCTGAAAGAACTATTTTTATCATTTTTTTATTTTCTGTATATATCTGTGATATTATATCTTTAAAATCAGTTGCTTCTGCCTTATCAAGCACTCCTAAAATTGCTTCTATTTCTTCTTCAGAATCTGCAACTATAAAAGGAAAATCCCTCTTTTTTAAATCATTCAGATAACCGTAAATTTTTCCCTCTTTGTCAAGAAGATAGATATTCTTTTTATACTGAAGATAGTATTTTGGCTCTCTCTCTTCTACTGATATTAAAATTCCATTGAGAGAATTTCTTTTTACAGAAACCTTCTGCACTCTTACATCTTCAGATATTTTCTTTTTAATATCTCCAAGATTTATATCATTTATATTTTTGCTAATAATCTGCTCTTTTAGAGGTTCAAAACTTTTTTCAAGTTTTTCTGAAGCCCCCTCAATTTTTATATTTTTTATTTCAAACACAGATTTTTTGAGAAAAAACCTATCTGTTTTAATTACTCCCAGTGTAAAAAGAGTTATTAAAGCTATTCTAAAGATTAATTTCAACAAA
Organism: uncultured Fusobacterium sp.; assembly: GCA_900541465.1. Classification (GTDB taxonomy): domain Bacteria; phylum Fusobacteriota; class Fusobacteriia; order Fusobacteriales; family Fusobacteriaceae; genus Fusobacterium_B. The sequence continues at coordinate 5,635 of UQJY01000022.1, forward strand.
ACCACCTGTCTCTTTAATTATCCATTATTTATCTAAATTTTTCAACAATTTTTCTTGTAATGTCATCAAAAGTATATCCTTTAAGTGTTGCCAGTTTTGGAACAAGGCTTGTTTCTGTCATTCCGGGACAGCTGTTTACTTCCAAGAAATATAATTCTCCGTCTTTTAAAATGAAATCGCTTCTTGAAACCCCTTTCATTTTTAAGCTATTATGAATTATTGTAGCATATTCCATGGCTTCTTGGTAGGATTTTTCACTTATTTTTGCAGGATATTCATATTCTGTCATCCCTGCTGTGTATTTTGATTTATAGTCATAAAGACCAATCTTTGGAGTTATTTTTAATACTCCAAGAGGCTCTCCCTCTAAAACACCTACTGTAAGTTCTTCACCTTTTATAAATTCTTCTATAACAAGATCTTTATCTCCTGATTTTTCTACTGCATTTAAAAGTTCTTCTTTATTATGGCAGATATATAAACCAACTGTTGAACCTTCTGTTGACGGTTTTACAACAACAGGAAATTTGTCTATATTTTCAAGATTTTCTCTTGTATAAGATTTTGGTGTTCTCACGCCAACTGCCTGTGCTATTTTTTTGGTAAGGTCTTTATCCATTGAAACAGCACTTGAAATCATTCCGCACCCAGTATATTTTTTTCCAAGTATATCAAGAAGTCCTTGAATTCTTCCGTCCTCTCCATACTCTCCGTGAAGTGCAAGATAAGCTAAATCATATTCATTTTCAATAAATGCTGTAAGTAAATTATTTTTATCAAGAGTTACACCATAAGCATCATAACCCTGTCTTATTAAACTATTAAGTATTGCTGTTCCTGTTCTTACAGAAACTTCTTTTTCAGAAGATATTCCCCCCATAAAAACTGCTATCTTCATATTTTTTCACTTCCCTTTTTATTTCAAAATTATTATTTCTCTTTCTAGTTCTATTCCAGAATTTTCTTTTACCATTTTTTTAACTTCTGCAATAAGATTTAATACATCTTCAAATGTTGCAGTTCCATCATTTACTATAAAGTTAGGGTGCTTCATTGACATTTGAGCTCCCCCTATTTTTAGACCTTGAGCGCCCGCTTCAATTATAAGTCTTGCTGCAAAATAACCTTTTGGATTTTTAAATGTGCTTCCTAGATTTGGCATTTCAAGAGGCTGGTTATTTTCTCTTTTAGTCTGTATTTCTTTTACCAGATCTTTCTTGTATCCTTTTTCAAATTTAAAGTTTGTACTTATAATTACCCAGTGATTTTCTTTTATTTCAGTTTTTCTGTAATCAATTTTTAAATTTTCTTTTGAAATAACTTTTATATTTCTATCAGCATCTAAAATTTCAACTGATTCTATGCAGTCAAATATTTCCTTTCCGTAAGCTCCTCCGTTCATAAAAACAAGTCCCCCTACAGTTCCAGGTATTCCTGCAAGTTCCTCAAGCCCTGATAAATCATTTTCATCCATATATTTTATAAGTTTTCCAAAATCAAGACCTGCTTCAACATTTATTCTTCCCTCTCCAAGATCTGTTATTTTATTAAGACTTTTTAAAGAAATAAATGTTGTATCTAAAAATTTATCATTTAAAAGAGTATTCGTTCCATTTCCTATGATAAAACAATTTTCATTTTCTCTTAAGATTTCCGGAAGTTCCTCTTTATTTTCAACTTCTATGAATTTTCTAGCTTCTCCGCCTATTTTCATATTAGAATGTTTTTTCATATTATAGTTTTCTAATATTCTCATTAAAATGTTCCCTTCTTTTCTTTTTCTAATCTTTCGGCAAATTCATGAGCTATTGCAGAAATACTTCCTGCTCCCATAAACATATAAACATGATTTTCTTTTCTGCTTAAAAGATCTTTTTCAAGCTCATCTTTATCTTTTACTATTCTGCTGTTTTCATGCCCTATTTTATTTAATAAATCTTCCAGTGAAACACCAAACTCATCTTTTTCACCGGCACTGTAAACAGGCATAAGAATAAGTTCATCAGCACTTTTAAAAGTTCCTGCAAACTCTTCTAATAAAAACTTCAGTCTACTGTATCTGTGAGGCTGGAATATTACTGTTATATGATTTTTTTCTATACTTCTTGCCCCTTGAAGAGTTGCTTCTATTTCAGTAGGGTGATGTGCATAGTCATCTATAACTTTTATATTTCCATTGTCAAAAAGAACATCATATCTTCTTTTTGCTCCCTTAAATTCTGCTATTTCTTTTTTAACTTTCTCCATATTAAGACCAAATTCTCTTGCAAGATAAATTACAGGCAGAGAATTATAAACATTATGAGTTCCTGGAATTGAAAGAGAAAATTCTCCGACATATTCACCTTTTATATAAACATCATAAATTGTTTTTCCATCTTTTATTTTTATTCCCTCTGCATATATATCTGCAGCTTTATCTAAAAGACTGTAAGTTACTACATTATCTTTGTATCCTATCAAGTCTTGTATATTTTTATTATCTTTGCATACTATAACTTCTCTCTCTGTCTGCTGCATAAAAATATTAAATGATTTTTTTATATTTTCAAGACACCCGTGTTTTTCCAAATGATCTGCTTCTATATTTGTTATTACAGAATATTTTGGCCTCATATAAAGAAAAGAGTTATCGCTTTCATCTGCTTCTGCTACGAAATATTCTCCAGCTCCGTATTTTGCATTTGATTTTATTGAATCAACTATTCCCCCTACAACAATAGTGGGATCTTTTTCTAAAAGAACTGTTGCCATCATAGAACTTGTAGTAGTTTTTCCATGAGTTCCTGCTACTGCCACTCCTGTTTTTTCATTTAAAAGTTTAGCAAGAAGTTCACCTCTTTTTAAAACAGGTATCCCTTCTTCAACTGCTCTTTTATATTCAGGATTTTCTTTGCTTATTGCTGTTGAAACAATAAGAGTATCCATATTATCTATATTTTCTCTTTTATGTTCAGAATATATTTTTATTCCTTGATTTCTCATTTCATCTGTAAGGTAACTGCTGCTTGGGTCAGAACCAGCTACATTATAATTAAGCTCTCTCATTATTTTTGCAAGCCCGCTCATTCCTATCCCATTTATACCTACAAAAAATACATTTTCCATTAATTAATTCCTCCAAATATCCAAACTGTTAATTATATTTTCAGTAGCATTGATATTTCTCAATGCTTTTATTCTCAGTTTCATTTTTCTAAGCTGTTCTTCATCTTGTATTAAATCTATAGCTGTTTTCACTGCCTCGTCTGCATCACTGTTATTAAAAACAAGTGCTCCCTCTCTCTCTTCAAGGATTACAGCATTTTCATACTGTCCAACTTTTACTGAATTATAAGGGATTAAAACTGACGGTTTTTTAAGTTCTATAAGCTCAGAAATTGTTAAAGCCCCAGCTCTGCACACAACTAAATCCGCTGCCGCCATTATATTTATAAGATTATCAAAATATGGTTTTATAATATCCTTCATATTTCTTTTTTCAATTTTATCAAATATTTTATCGTAATGTGTTTTTCCTGTTGCCCAGTATATTCTTATATTTTTTTCCTCTTTTAATTTTTCCCATTCATTTAAAACTGCATCGTTAATACTTTGAGCTCCAAGACTTCCCCCTGTTATAAGAAGAATTTTTTCTCCCTCTTCAGCTTTTAAGCTCTCTCTTTCTTCACGGCAGTCAATATTATATATCTCTTCTCTTAAAGGATTTCCTGTCACTTTAAATTTATTTTGATATTTCATAGGCATATCATCATAAGTTTTTTCAAAAGCCAAAAATGTTTTTTTAGCAAATTTATAATAAAGTCTGTTTGTCATTCCAAGATTTGCATTTTGTTCTTGAAGATAAAAATCTGTTCTTGTAAGAAATGCTGCTGTTATCATTGGAAGTGAAATATAATTTCCAAATCCTATAACAACATCTGGTTTTTCGCTTTTTATTATTTTTATAGATTTTATAACTGCTGAAACAAGTTTAAAAAATGCTTTTACAGATTTTACCGGATATATTTCAATCCCCTCAAATCTTATATTTTCTTTTGGAACCATTTCGTGTTCCATTCTGCTCTGGCTTCCTACAAACAAAACATTAACATCTCTTCTTATTAATCCTTTTGCCACTGAAAGTGCCGGATATATATGTCCTCCTGTACCTCCTGTGGTTATTATTGCTTTTTTCACAACTCTTCTCCCTCTTTAAAATACTTTCTTACAAGTTCTTTAAATACTCTTCCTCTTGTTTCAAAATTTGGAAACTGGTCAAAACTTGAAGTTGACGGAGAAAGAAGAACAACCTTTTCTTCATCTCCAGAAAGTTTTTCTCTCAAAGTTTTCACTGCATTTTCCATATTTCCTGCTGCATGAATTTTTTTATTCGGATAACCTCCTAAAAGAAGTGCCTCCTTAAATCTTTCTGTCATTTCACCTATAAGATAAACTTCAGTTATTTTTTCTCTTATTTTTTCTACCAGCTCATCAAGAGGAAGTCCTTTTTCTTTTCCTCCGCAGATAAGAACTGCATCTTCATAGGCATCTATTGCAAAACAAGTAGAATCTATATTAGTTCCTTTAGAATCATTTACAAAATATATATTTTTCCATTTATAAAATTTTTCCATTCTGTGTTCCAAAGGTTTTGTTGAATATAAAAATTCTCTCACAATATTTTCATCTATTCCTATACATTCTGCAACAGTTAAAATAAATAAAACATTTTCAAGATTATGCTTTCCTTTTAAAGAAAGTTTTTCTTTTTCCAAAACTATTTTTCCATTATACACAACATATGCATCAGTTGTGTGGCAGACTGCATATTCTTTTCCAGCTCCAACTGTGACACCAAGTTTATGTCCTGTTATTTTTTCTATTCTTTTCATTGAATCTTTATCATTCAGATTATAAATAAAAATATCTTCCTCTGTCTGATTTTTTCCAATATTAAATTTTGCATCAAAATATTCCTGCTCTGATTTATATCTGCTTAAGTGATCTGGTGAAAGATTTATTACCATAGCTATATCTGCTTTAAATTCTTTTAAATTTTCAAGCTGAAATGAACTTAATTCAAGAACAACATAATCAAGGTCCTCTCTTTCACAAATAAGCTCTCCAAAAGAGTTTCCTATATTTCCTGCATGCTCACATTTATATCCGGCTTTCTGCAGAAGTTCTGTTATCTTGCTTGTCACAGTTGTTTTTCCGTTGCTTCCTGTAACCGCTATAATTTTTGTTTTTATCCCGGCTTTTTTCATATATCTGTATGCAAGCTCTATTTCGTCAACAACTTCAACTTTCATTTCAAATGCTTTTTTTACTAAATGTGTATAAGGTATCCCCGGACTTTTTATAAAAATATCTACCTTATCCATCAATTCTTCTGCTGAATCTGAAGGCATTCCTGTCTTATCATCAACCATAATTATTTCATACTTCATTTTTTTTAGGACTTCTCTTGCCCCTCTTCCACTGACTCCCTCTCCGAAAATCATTCCTACTTTCATTTCTGCCTCCAAAAAAACTTCCTACATAATTCCTCTTAATCTTATCATTCCAAGAGCTAATATTCCAAAAAGAAGAGCTACAATCCAAAATCTCATTGTAACTTTATTTTCAGGAACTCCCATAAGTTCAAAGTGATGATGAATAGGTGCCATTCTAAAAATTCTTTTCTTTCTCAGTTTGTAAGAACCAACCTGAAGAATAACAGAAACAGCTTCCATTACAAATATTCCTCCAATAACTGGAAGAAGAAGCTCCTGTTTTAAAAGAATTGAAATAACTCCTATCACTCCTCCAAGTGCAAGAGAACCTGTATCTCCCATAAAAATCTGTGCAGGATAACAGTTATACCATAAAAATGCAAGCCCTGCTCCTATTATTGTTGAAAGAAAAACAGCTATCTCTCCAGAACCTGGAATTGAAAATAAACGAAGGTGAGTGCTAAGCTCTATATGCCCACTGAAATAAGCTATTGTCCCAAGAATAGAGCAGCTTATAATAACCGGCATAATTGCCAAGCCGTCAAGTCCGTCTGTTATATTTACAGCATTTGAAGTTCCATTCACCACAAACATGATAAAGAAAAGCATGAAAAAACTCCCAATGTAAAAAGTTGCATCAGGAATTATTGGATTTGAAAGGGAAAAATCTACTGCTTTTGAACCTGTAAGACCAAATTCTTTGATAAAAATCCACACGATTATGGAAATAAGACTCTGTCCAAAAAGTTTTTTCTTTCCTGAAAGGCCATTTTTATTAACGGTAAATTTTTTATAATCATCTACAAATCCAATAGCACTGAAGCATAATGTAGTGATTATAAGAAGTATTGTAAATTTATTATAAAGATTTCCCGCTATTAAAATTGTCAGGAAAGACCCAAAAAGCATAAGCACTCCACCCATAGTAGGAGTTCCTTTTTTACTATAATGGGAAGCAGGTCCTTCTTCCCTTATCTCTTCGCCAAATTTTTTCTTTTTTAAAAAACTGATAAATGGTCTTCCTATTATAAGCACCAATAAAAAAGATAAAACAAATCCTATAAAGGTTCTAAAATATATAGATTTTAAAAATTCCAACTGTTCATAATAAAGCCCAAGCATATATAACATTTCTCTTTTCTCCTATTCCATTATCTCCCAAAGATGATTGAAGTTTGAACCTTTAATAAGCACCACTCTGTCTGCAAAATCTTTTCTGATAATATTTTTTATTTCTTCTTTTGTCTCTACAATAATTAATTTTTCTCTGTTTTCTATTTTTTCTGCTGCCTCTTTCATAATATTTCCAAAAACAATAATTTTTTCAATATCAAGAGCCGCAGCATACTCAAGAACTTCTATATGATATTTAAGTTCATCTTTGCCAAGTTCTCCCATATCTGCAAGAACAGCTATTTTTAAAATTCCTTTATAAGCATCAGCTAAAGTTTCAAGAGAATATTTCATTGAAACAGGGCTTGCATTATAAGAATCATTTATATATTTTATCCCATTCTTTTCTATCTTTTGAAATCTCATTGGAGTAACTTTACAGTTTTCAAGCCCTCTTTCAATTTCTTCATAAGAAAGACCTGCTGTTTTTCCAACGACAACTCCAAAAGCTGCATTTATGCAGTTATGTTTTCCATTCATCTTAAAATTATATTTTTCATTTTTTATTTCAAAACTTACTCCCTCAGAAGTTTCTTTATAATTTTCAATGATAAAATTATTATTTTTTTCAAATCCAACTTTTATTCCATTTAAATTTTTTAAATAAAAGTCATCTCCGAAAATTATTAAGCTGTCTTTATCAACATAATTTTTTATTTCACTTTTTTCAATAAAAACATTTTCTCTGTTTAAAAGAAATTCTAAGTGAGAATCTCCTATATTCGTAATTATTCCATAATCTGGAAGTGCTGTTTCACAAAGAAATTTTATTTCTCCACGGCTGCTCATTCCCATTTCTACAACTGCAAATTCATCATTTTCTTTAATTTGAAGCAGAGTATAAGGAACACCTATATGATTATTATAATTTCCTTCTGTTTTTATGCACTTATATCTTGATGAAAGAACAGAATACACTATATCTTTAGTTGTTGTTTTTCCGTTGCTTCCTACTACTCCTATTATTTTTACAGGAAGTGATTTTCTATATTCTTTTGCAATTTCCTGCATAGTCTTAAGAGTATCCTCCACAACTACAACTTTTTCATGCCCTTCCCATTTTTTATCATCACATACAACAAGAGATGCTCCTTTTTCAAGCACCTGCGGAATATAATTTTTCCCGCTGTTCAATGCAAAAAATACATCGTCTTTTTCTATTTTTCTGCTGTCCATTTGAACATTGCCTATATTTAAAATTTTAGTTTTTATTGGCAATATTTTTGTAATAATTTCAACCAATTTTTTCATTTTCAATTCCTTTACACATATCTTTTATTTTATCATTTTCAAATTTTTATAACAACTGTTTCTATTATTTTTTCTGATTATTTTTCAATCTTTCCTGAAGGATTTTGGCAAATTCATAAATTGAAGGATATATTTCAATTTTTCTCTCTTTTATTTCATCTGTTATTTTTTTTCCTGTTTCAACTATTATTGGTGTCACACCTGCATTTATTCCAGCTTCTGCATCAGAAAGTTTATCTCCAATCATAAAAGACTCTTCAGGCTCAATGTTAAATTCTTTTATTCCCTCAAAAATCATTCCCGGTTTTGGCTTTCTGCATTCACATTCAACTTTATATTTTCCTATTCCATGTTCTGCATGATGAGGGCAGAAATAACATTTTTCAATTTTTATTCCCTCTTTCAAAAGAAGTTCTTCCATATATCTGTTAAGTTTTTCCAAGTCTTCTTCTGTGTAATATCCTCTTCCTATTCCTGCCTGATTTGTAACAACAATAAGTTTATATCCCAAATCACTAAGAAGTTTCAATCCTTCCACAGCTCCTTCAACAAATTCAAACTCCTCTATTTTATATAAATAATTTTTATCTACATTTATTGTCCCGTCTCTGTCTAAAAAAACTGCTTTATTTTTCATAAATTTTCTCCCTCTTTTAAAATTTTCAGACTATTATATTTTACCACAATTACAGATTTATTTCTTTTATTTTAGACTTAATTTTAATATTTTTTGAAATAAAAAAGAGATGATACAAATTTTATTTGCAGCACCCCTTATCATATTATAAAAATTTTTATTTTTTTATCTTCTCACTTATAAATGTTGAACCTAAAATTAAAATCCCTCCAATTATTTGAAACATTGTCATCTTTTCTCCCAAAAATACCGCTGACACAATAACTGCAGTAATCGGATCTATATAGCTTAAGACAGCTATTGTCTGGCTGTTCAGATTTTTTATTGCCGTAAAATACAATGCATAAGCAAATCCTGTATTGAATATGCCTAAAAATATCATATACATCCATGATTTTTCCGTCATATTTGAAAAATCGAATCCAGATGTTGCCATTACATAAGGAAAAAGAATCAAAGAAGCTAGAACAAGCTGGGCAACTGTTGTCTCCACCCCTTTAAGATCTTTTATAAATTTATTCATAAGAATTACACTAGCATAAAATATTGCAGCACCTAAACCATAAATTATACCTAATAAGTGATTGTATTCTGTTCCTGCATTCCCTTTATTTGTTCCAACTATAAAAAGCATACCTAACATTGCCACACATACACATAAAAATTTTTTTAAAGATAATTTTTCTTTTAAAACTATCGGTGCTGCTATTGTCACAAAAATAGGAGCACAATAATAGCTTAATGTAGCAATAGAAACTGTTGTATATTTATATGCTTCGAATAAAAATATCCAATTTGCACCTATTCCTATTCCAGAAGCAGTCAATAAAAATTTATTCTTTTTTAAAGCTGAAACTGATATTTTTTCTTTTGAAAATACCATTACAGCTATTAAAAATAAACTTCCTATTACGCCTCTTAAAAGAGCTATCTCTTTAGAACTAAGATTTATATTTCTTACAAAAATTGCCAAAACCCCAAAAATCAATACAGCAGTTAAAAGCATCACTTTACTTTTAAACATAACTCTTTCCCTCCCATGATAAAAATAATTAATTAATATGGAATATATATCATCTTTAGATTTTTGTCAAATTTTTTCCAAAAAATAAAAAAAGATTGGCAAGTTCCTATCCTCCCAAAGGGCTACCCCCTAAGTACTTTCAGCGTTTGCAGGCTTAACTTCCAGGTTCGGAATGTTACT
>UQJY01000023.1 GCA_900541465.1 uncultured Fusobacterium sp.
GGGACTTGCCATCCTTTTCTTTGCTGCAAAGGGAAGAAATGGAGAAGACCTCTTTGATGAATCACTTCAGCCAAGAACAGGAGAGTATCCGCTTTATCATCACGGAGATATAAATGCTTTCCATGTGTCTTATTTCAGAAGAAAAGAGCCAGATGAGAGAAGCTTCCACACATGCAACTTAAGAAAGAGCTATGGATTTTATCTTGTTGCGCAGGGCGCTGATCCTATTCCGGACGTTGCAGATGTATCCGCACCGTACAAGCTTGGTCTTTTAAAATATGAGAATCAGGTACGCTTCTTTGTCAATGACTTAGAAGTATTCAATTTCAACGATGATGGAACAACATATGGTCCATGCTTAGAGGGTGGAAAAATCGGATTTAGACAGCTTGCACCGATGATAGGAGAGTACTCAAAGCTTAAAGTTTATAGCTTTGAAAATTAAAAAAATATAGTTAAGAAAGTGTCTATTTGCATAAAAGGTCGTTTTTGCTATGAACTAAAAAAAAATTGAATAGACATCCAAAATTTGTCCGTTCTACCTAATGACAAATGATAAATTTTTAACAAAAAATAGAAAAATTTAATTTTTTTAGAACAAAAAGTAAAAAAAGTATTGAAAATAAAGAAGAAAAAATAAATATATTTTGACAAGAAAGAAAAGATATGTTAAAATAACTACGCTATATAAATAGATATTCCTCTTTAATGAAAAGGAATATTAAATGAATATCTAACAGGAGGAAAAAATGAAAGAAAGATTAATCGCATTAATTGAAAAAGACTACCTAAGAACTGACATACCTCAATTCAAAGCTGGGGATACAATCGCAGTTTACTACAAGGTAAAAGAAGGAAACAAAGAAAGAGTTCAACTTTTCCAAGGAACAGTAATCAGAGTAGCTGGTTCTGGAATCGCAAAAACATTTACAGTTAGAAAAGTTGTAGACGGAGTAGGTGTTGAAAGAATAATCCCTATGAACTCTCCAATGGTTGACAAAATTGAAGTGTTAAAAGTAGGAAAAGTAAGAAGAAGCAAACTTTACTACCTAAGAGGATTATCTGGTAAACAAGCTAGAATCAAAGAACTTAGAAAATAGTTTCGAAAAGCTAAGGGTGTTATATACCTTTAGCTTTTTTTCATTTTTTGTGATAAAATATGTCCATGAATGTTAATAAATTAAAAGATTAAAAAGAGAGGAAACATAAAAATGAGCAGAGAAAATCTTGTGATAAATGGAATATTTTATTTTATATTAACGGCATTTTTTATTTATATATTTGTGAGAGAAAAATATCTTGTAGAAAAAATTACAAAATACAGAGACAGATTTTCTGAAAAAATTATAACTATTTTTGGAATAAAAGGTGAAGGAAGTAAAAAAGCAGTTCATAAAATTGTAAATGGTTCAGAAGCAATTATAACAGCTGTAGTGTTAGTTTTAATAATTCAAAGATTTTATATTGGAAATTTTATGGTTCCTACAGGATCAATGGAAAAAACAATAATGCCGAAAGACAGACTTTTTGGAAATATGGTTGTGTATAAATTTAAAGCTCCTAAAAGAGAAGATATAGTTGTTTTTAAAGAACCTGTTGAAAATAAAGTTCTTTATACAAAAAGAGTGATGGGACTTCCAGGAGAAAAAATAAATATAAGAAACGGACATCTTTTTGCAGATGGAAGAGAAATTGATTCGAGAGAATATTCAGCTCTTGGAATGATAGGATTTGACACATGGGTTGTCCCTAAAAAAAATGATGTGATAATAATCAAACCTGGAATGAACTATAACGAAGAATATCAAAAAGTAAATTTTGATATTGGAAAAGTTCAAAAACTTCTTATGGAAAATGGAAATATAGATATAATTGAGCAGTTTCTTCCAAAATTAAAATTTTATGTAAACGGAGAAGAAACAGGAATGATTTTAGATTATCTTCATGACGAAAATATTTTGAAAAAAATAACTTCTGGAGAGACAGTTGAAATTGTTCTTGATGAAGACTGCTATTTTATGCTTGGGGATAACACAAACGGAAGTTATGACTCAAGATTTTGGGGATTTGTAAAAGACAGCAGAATAAGAGGAAAGGCAGTTGTAAGGTTCTGGCCTTTAAACAGAATATCTCTGCTTAAATAAGAAATTGGAGTTAATGATGTTTACAATTTGTGAAAATAACAGTTCAGAAGAAATATATAATCTTGAAAAAGAAATTTTTAAAAATAGTGCCTACACATTAAAACAGATAGAAGATATAAATACTATGCCTGATATGTATAAAATAATTTCTGTAAAAGATGAAAAGGGAATAACAGCGGGATATGTTATTATTTTTAACAACAGTGATTCTCTTGAAATTATGAAAATAGGTGTAAACCCAAAATACAGACAGAAAGGTTTTGGAACTATTCTTATAAACGAAATGAAAAAATCAAGAATGGAAATTTTTCTTGAAGTTCGTGAAGGAAATATAACAGCCAGAGAATTTTATAAAAAAAACGGTTTTAAAGAGGCCGGCAAAAGAAAAAATTATTATCGCGACACAGGAGAAAGTGCAATAATAATGGTATATTAAATTTATTTAAATAAAGGAGTTTTATGGAAAAAAATATTTATTCAAATCCATTGGTAGAAAGATACAGTTCTAAAGAGATGCTTGAGATTTTTTCTCCAAAAAATAAATTTTCAACTTGGAGAAAATTATGGGTGGCTCTTGCTGAAAGCGAAAAAGAATTAGGGCTTAATATTACAGATGAGCAGATAAAAGATATGAAAGAACATATCTACGATATTGATTTTGAAATGGCAAAGAAAAGAGAAAAAGAAGTGAGACATGATGTTATGGCTCATGTTTATACTTTTGGAATGCAGGCAAAATCAGCTATGCCTATAATTCATCTTGGAGCAACAAGTGCTTATGTAGGAGATAATACAGATTTAATTCAAATAAAAGAAGGGCTTGCTCTTTTAAGAAAAGAGATTGTAAATGTAATGGACGGTCTTTCTAAATTTGCAATTGAATATAAAGGAATGCCGACTCTTGGGTTTACTCATTTTCAGGCAGCTCAGCTTACAACTGTAGGAAAAAGAGCAACTCTTTGGCTTCAAAGTCTTTTACTTGATTTTGAAGAACTTGAATTTAGAGATAAAACTTTAAGATTCAGAGGAGTTAAAGGGACAACAGGAACTCAGGCAAGTTTTGAAGAATTATTTGATGGAAATTTTGAAAAAGTAAAAACTCTTGATGAGATGGTAACAGAAAAAGCTGGCTTCAAAAAAAGATTTATGGTTGCAGGTCAGACTTATGATAGAAAAATTGATTCTGAAATAATGAATCTTTTATCAAATATAGCTCAATCAGCACATAAATTTACAAATGATTTGAGACTTTTACAGCATTTGAAAGAAGTGGAAGAACCCTTTGAAAAAAATCAGATTGGTTCATCAGCTATGGCATATAAAAGAAATCCAATGAGAAGTGAAAGAATTTCATCTCTTGCAAAATTTGTTATAGCTCTTCAGCAAAGTACAGCTATGACAGCTTCAACTCAATGGTTTGAAAGAACACTAGATGATTCTGCAAATAAAAGACTTTCTCTTCCACAGGCTTTCTTAGCAGTAGATGCAATTCTTATTATATGGAAAAATATTTTAGACGGTCTTGTTGTATATCCTAAAATGATAGAGAAACATATAATGGCTGAACTTCCATTTATGGCAACAGAGTATATAATAATGGAAGGTGTAAAAAATGGCGGGGACAGACAGGAGCTTCATGAAAAAATAAGAGTTCACTCAATGGAAGCCGGAAAAATGGTAAAAGTTCATGGTCTTGAAAATGATTTGATAGAAAGAATTGTAAATGACCCAAGTTTTAATATAGATAAAGAAAAATTAAAAGAGATATTATCACCTAAGAATTTCATAGGATTTGCAGAAGAACAGACAGAAGAATTTATTAAGATTGAAATAAAACCAATTTTAGATAAATATTCTGATCTTATTGGAATGAATGCAGATCTTAAGGTGTAGTTATGGCAGAAATAAAAAACTTGGAAGATAGAAAGAAAATAAGAAAAGAAAAATATCTTGTATTTTTAATTTTACTTTCTCTTTATCTTTCGTTGGCAGAAGCCTTAATTCCAAAACCTTTTCCGTGGCTTAAACTGGGTCTTGCAAATATAGGAACAATAATAGCTTTAGAAAAATTTGGAAAAAGAATGGCTGTAGAAGTGACTTTATGCAGAATAATAATTCAGGGAATAATGCTTGGAACACTTTTCTCTCCGGGATTTATAATAAGTCTTGTTTCGGGGGCAGTGAGTGTAAATATAATGATTTTTCTTTATAATTTTAGGAAAAATTTAAGCCTTATTTCTATAAGTGTTTTATCAGCACTTATTCATAATTTTATACAGCTTATAGTTGTTTATTTTTTAATGTTCAGAAACATGAATATCCACTCAAGATATATAATGTTTTTTATAGTGGGATTTCTTTTTTTAGGGTGTGCTGCCGGAGCAGTGACAGGGTTTATAGGAGAAAAATTATTACTTAGAAGGAGTTGTGAAAGATGAGAAAATATTTTGGTACAGACGGAGTAAGAGGAGAAGCAAATAGAGAACTTACAGCAGAGCTTGCAATGAGATTAGGATATGCTTTAGGATACTATTTAAGAAAAGAAAATCCAGATAAGAAAAAATTAAAAGTTATAATGGGATCTGATACAAGAATATCAGGATATATGTTAAGATCAGCACTTTCAGCAGGTCTTAATGCAATGGGTGTAAATATTGATTTTGTTGGTGTAATTCCAACACCAGGAGTTGCTTTTATAACTCAGGCAAAAGGTGCTGAAGCGGGAATTATGATTTCAGCTTCTCACAATCCAGCAAAAGACAACGGGATAAAAATCTTTGCAAATGACGGATGTAAACTTCCAGATGAAGTTGAATTAGAACTTGAAAAATATATGGATAACTTTGCTGAAATGACAAAAGATCCTCTTTCTGGAGATCAGGTTGGAAAATTTAAATATGCAGAAGATGATTATTTCTTATACAGAGATCACTTAAAATCAATAGTAAAAGGTGATTTCTCTGGAATGAAAATAATCTTAGATGCTGCAAACGGATCAGCATACAGAGCTGCTAAAGATGTATTTTTATCTTTAGGAGCAGAAATTGTTGTAATCAATGATGCACCAAACGGAAAAAACATAAATGTAAGATGCGGATCAACTCACCCAGAAATTTTATCAAAGGTAGTTATGGGATATGAAGCTGATTTAGGTCTTGCTTATGACGGAGACGCAGATAGACTTATTGCAGTTGACAGAAACGGAAAAATAGTTGACGGAGATAAGATAATAGCAACTCTTGCTGTTGACATGAAAAAGAAAAACACTCTTGTAAATAACAGAGTTGTAACAACTGTAATGAGCAACATGGGGCTTGAATCATTCTTAAATGATAATGGAATAGTTCTTGTAAGAGCAAATGTTGGAGACAGATATGTTCTTGAAAAAATGAAGAGCCAAGGTCTTAACATAGGAGGAGAGCAGTCAGGACACATTATTCTTCTTGACTATGGAACAACAGGAGACGGAATTCAGTCATCATTAAAACTTGTTGAAGTTGTAAGAGACAGCGGAAAAACTCTTGATGAGCTTGTTGGAGTAATTCCTGAATGGCCTCAGGTTTTAATAAATGTAAGAGTAGACAATGTAAAGAAAAATTTATGGAATAAAAATGAAAATATAGTTTCTTTTATTGATGCAAAAGAAAAATTAATGGGTAACAGCGGAAGAGTTCTTGTAAGAACTTCAGGAACAGAACCAATCGTAAGAGTAATGGTTGAAGGAAAAGATGCAGAAGCAGTAAAAGTTATTGCAGAAGAAATAGCTGAAGTTGTAAAAAAAGAACTTGCATAGAAAATTAAAAATAATAAATAATAAAAAATCAGGGAGAAAATATAATGTACAAAAATTTTTCTAAGGTCTATGACAAATTTATGGAAGTCTGTGATTATGATGAGTGGATTGAAATTCTTGAAAGACACATAAAAGAAAACAATCCTGAGGGGAAAAAAATCTTAGATTTAGGGTGCGGGACAGGAAAAAATTTGCTCAAACTGTCAGAGAAGTATGAATGTTCTGGTCTGGATTTGTCAGAGGAGATGCTTAAGAGAGCCAAAATAAGACTAAAGGGTAAAAATGTACCATTGTTTCTGGGCGATATGAGAGCATTTGACACTGGAGAAAAATATGACATTATATTTTCTTTTTTTGATACTGTAAATCATCTTACATCAACTGAAGATTTAATGGATTTATTCAACAGTGTAAGAAATTCCTTGAATAATGGAGGAATTTATGTCTTTGATGTTGTTGACAGAGAATTTATGGATAAAATGTTTGCAAATGATGTATATGCAGATAACAGAAAAGATTTTGCTGTTATCTGGGAGCATTTTTATGATGAAGAGGAAAATATTGACCAAATCGAAGCTACTTATTTTGTGAAAAATAAAAATAGAACTTTTGACAGGCTGACAGAGTACTATGAGAAGAGAATTTTCACAGAAAATGAAATTTTTAACTGTTCAAAAAATGCTCGATTAAACCTTGTAAAATACGAAAAAAATGATAAAATAGCAGGTAAGAGATTTTTTTATGTTTTAAAGAATGAAAATTAAAAAATGAAAATAAATTTTTAAAAATGTACGAAAATGAATAAAAAATTTTTTAATATGAAAAAATAGTATATGAAGGTAAAATTTTCGAACAAAATTATAATTATTATAGAAAAAACTTTATGAAGGGTATAAAAAATGTTAAAATTTGATAGAGATTTTTTTAAATATTTATCTCTTTTAGGAACTCTTGGCTTTATAATAATGGGAAATATTCTTGTATCTCTTGCTCTATATAAGTATGTAATAGCAAGATATATCTATGACAGCCCGGTGCTTTTTATAATATTTCTTCTGCTTGGAGTTGCCAGCGGGTTTTACAGTGTGTATCAGCAGATAATGAAAAAATAAAAAACTTGACTTTGTAGTCAGGTTATAGAGTATAATATTTTAGTCATTAGTTTTTAAAACAGAGAAAGGTTTTTATATGGAAGAAATAAAAAATTTAATAAGAAGAGCATCAGTTACTTCAGCCATTATAATAATATACGGTCTTATAGTAAAAGAAAAAATGGTCTGCATAGGAATGTTTGGAGGTTCTCTTATTTCCATTTTAGCTTTTTATATGCTCTGTATTGATGTAAAATCCATAACAGTGAGAGGCGGATCTTATAAAGCGGGGATACTTAGTTATCTTAAGAGATATTTTCTTTATGCTTTATCCCTTGGATCAGCAGCTTATTTTTTTGGAACAGGAATGATGTTAAGTACAGCCATAGGATTATTAAATATAAAGTTTAATATCTATTTAATGGTTTTATATAAAAATTTTATAAATTTTAAAAATAAGTACTTAAAGTAAAATGAGAGGAGGGTTTATATGAACATAGGTTTTTTTACTCCACCTCTAGTAGAAGGACCAAAAATTGTGTTTTTCGTTCCGCTGCCAGAGTTTTTAAACAGACTTCCGATAGCAATGGATATGGGGAACGGACAGCACGGTCTTCCTGTTACAATCACAGTAATAGGAACTTGGTTCTGTATGCTTGTTTTATTTTTACTATTTAGGGCAGGAACAAGAAAATTGGAACTTATACCTAAAACTTGGCTTCAGACAGCATTGGAATCACTATATGTATTCCTTGATGACTTGGTAGGACAGATGATAGGAAGCTGGAAGAAAAAATATTTTTCTTTTATAGCTACAATATTCATTTTTATTTTAACAAGTAACTTGCTGACATTTTTCTTTCCTATCCCATGGCCGTCTTTTGGACCAGACGGAGTTACAATAGGACCGGCTTTCCGTGCACCGACTATGGACTTAAACACAACAGTAGGTCTGGCTCTTATGGTAATGGTAGTATTTGTAGGAACAAGTATTAAGAGAAATGGAGTATTTGGCTATGCCAAAGGCTTTTTAGACCCAGTACCCGTTATGCTTCCTTTAAACATAGTGGGAGAATTAGCAAAACCAGTAAACATGTCAATGAGACTTTTCGGAAATATGTTTGCCGGTTCAGTAATCATGGGGCTTCTTTACAAAGCAGCACCATGGGTTGTACCAGCACCTCTGCATTTATATTTTGATTTATTTGCAGCAGTGGTACAAAGTTTTGTATTCACAATGCTTACAATGGTTCATATTCAAGGAGCATTGGGTGATTCCGTAATGGAAGAAGAAAATTAAAAAAACAAAAAATTCAGAAAATTCAGGAGGTATTCACATGGATATTTTAGTAGCAAAAACAATAGTTTTAGCAGCATCAGCAGTTGGAGCAGGGTGTGCAATGATAGCTGGACTTGGACCAGGGATCGGGGAAGGTTATGCAGCAGGTAAAGCAGTAGAAGCAGTTGCAAGACAACCAGAAGCAAAAAGCAACATTATCTCTACAATGATACTTGGACAAGCTGTATCAGAATCAACAGGTATTTACTCATTGGTTATAGCTATGATTTTATTATACGCAAACCCATTTATGTCAATATTAGAAAAAGCAGCAGAGCTTGTTAAGTAAGAACTAGATAAATTAGTTACAAAAATTAATTAATCTAGGAAGGAGGTAATAATCTTGGCACCACAAAATATGCCTGCAATTTCAATTGATATAAATATGTTTTGGCAGATTATAAACTTTTTTATACTTATTGTAGTTTTCAACAAGTATTTCAAACATCCTCTTAGAAGAATTATAAGAGAAAGACAATCTAAGATTGCCGGAGAACTTGAAGATGCAAAAAAAGATAAACAAGCTGCCAAAGATGCAAGAGAAGAAGCAGAAGAAATCTTGAAAAAAGCCAGAATGGAAGCACATAACATAATCAGTTTATCAGAAAAGAAAGCTGACGAAAGAAAAGAAGAGATTTTAAAAGAGGCAACTACACAAAGAGATAAGATTTTAAAAAGTGCTGAAGTAGAAGTAGGTAAGATGAAAGCAAGAGCAAGAGAAGTAATAAGAGAAGAAATGCAGACTCTTGCAGTTCAGCTTGCAGAAAAAATTATTACTGAAAAATTAGATTCAAAAGCTGGAGATATATTAGTAGACGACTTTATTGACAAGGTAGGGGACGCCGAATGATAGCAGACAGCCAAATCGGAAAAAGATATGCGGAAGCAATTTTTGAAATAGCTGAGTCTAATAACAGTGTAAAAAACATTTATGAAGCACTTAACAGCCTAATGGAATCTTATAAAACAGATAAAGATTTTAAGAACTTTATAGACCATCCATTAATTACAAATGAAGAAAAAATAGAAGCTCTTGGAAGAATTTATCAAAATGAAACTCAAGAAGTAAAAAATATAATTTTTTATATTCTTGAAAAAAACAGAATGGCAAGTATCAGGGAGATAGTTGCTGAGTATTTGAAAATTTATTATGCTAAAAATCAAATACTTGATGTAGAAGCTACTTTTGCTAAAAAACTTACAAAAGAGCAGAGAGAAAGACTTATACATAATTTAGAGATAAAAACTAAGAAAAAGATAAACCTAGTAGAAAAAGTAGATGCCAGCATAATCGGAGGCGGAATTCTTAAAATCGGAGATAAAATTATAGACGGTACAGTAAGAACTCAGCTTGATTCTCTGGTTAAGTCACTGTAAACTACACATAAATCGGAGGTGTAATCGTTGAATATCAGACCAGAAGAGGTAAGTAACATAATTAGAACTGAGATAGAAAATTATAAAAAAAGCCTCGATATAAAAACTTCAGGTTCTGTATTGGAAGTCGGAGACGGGATTGCCAGAATATATGGTCTTAGCAATGCTAAAGCGGGAGAACTTTTAGAGTTTACAAACGGAATAATGGGAATGGTTTTAAACCTTGAAGAAAACAACGTTGGAGCTGTTATTCTTGGAGACTTCTCTCAAATTAAAGAAGGAGACGAAGTAAAAGCAACAGGAAGAATAGTTTCTGTTCCTGCAGGTGAAGGATTCCTTGGAAGAGTTGTAAATGCTTTAGGAGACCCAATCGACGGAAAAGGTGAAATTGAAGCAGTTAAATATATGGATATAGAAAGAAAGGCTTCTGGAATCATTTCCAGAAAACCTGTATTTGAACCTTTACAAACAGGAATTAAATCAATAGACGGAATGGTTCCTATTGGAAGAGGTCAAAGAGAACTTATAATCGGAGATAGACAAACAGGTAAAACTGCAATAGCTGTTGACGCAATTATCAACCAAAAAGGAACAGGGGTAAAATGTATCTATGTTGCAATAGGACAAAAAAGATCTACTGTTGCTCAAATTTATAAAAAATTAGAAGATTTAGGTGCTATGGAATATACAACAATAGTTGCTGCCACTGCATCAGAAGCTGCACCGCTTCAATATCTTGCACCATATGCAGGAGTTGCCATGGGAGAATATTTCATGGATAAAGGTGAACACGTTTTAATAATATATGATGACCTTTCTAAACATGCTGTGGCTTACAGAGAAATGTCACTTCTATTAAAAAGACCGCCTGGAAGAGAAGCTTATCCTGGAGACGTATTCTATCTTCACTCAAGACTTCTTGAAAGAGCGGCAAAACTTTCTGACGAATTGGGAGGAGGTTCAATAACAGCACTTCCTATTATTGAAACTCAAGCAGGAGACGTTTCTGCATATATCCCGACAAACGTAATTTCAATTACAGACGGTCAGATTTTCCTAGACTCTCAATTATTCAACTCTGGATTCAGACCAGCTATTAATGCGGGAATTTCAGTTTCAAGGGTTGGAGGTTCAGCTCAAATAAAAGCTATGAAACAGGTTGCTGCAAAAGTTAAACTTGAACTTGCTCAATATACAGAATTATTAACATTTGCTCAATTTGGATCAGACCTAGATAAAGCAACTAAGGCTCAGCTTGAAAGAGGACACAGAATAATGGCTGTATTGAAACAACCTCAAAACAGACCTTATGCTGTTGAAAAACAAGTTGTATCTTTCTTTGCTGTTACAAACGGATACTTAGATGATGTGGCTGTTGAAAATGTAAGCAGATTTGAAAATGAACTTATAAAAGAATTAGAAAATACAACTTCTATCTTAAATGAAATAAGAGAGAAGAAAGCACTTAGCAAAGAGCTTGAAGCTAAACTTGCTGAAGCTGTAACTGCATTTAAAAAGAATTTTAACTAAGAAGAGGTGAGGAAATGGCTGGTTCAGGAGAAATAAGAGACAGAATAAAAAGTGTCCAGTCTACTCATCAGATTACAAAGGCTATGGAAATTGTTTCCACAACAAAATTCAAAAAATTTGCATCAATAGTGGCTCAGTCAAGACCTTATTCCGACAGTATTCATGAAATATTAAAGAATATTGCTGCCGGAGTAAAGCATGAGAACCACCCTCTTTTTGACGGTAAAAAAGAAGTGAAAAAAGTAGGAGTTATTGTAATGACATCTGACAGAGGACTTTGCGGAAGTTTTAACAGTAACACTCTAAAAAAACTGAAAGAATTTGAGGAACAGCATGCAGGAAAAGAAGTCTCTGTAATTGCAATAGGTAAAAAAGGAAGAGATTACTGTGCTAAAAGAAATTATGATCTTAAGGCAGAATATACACAGCTTATCCCTGAAACAATGTTTGAAAAAGCAAAAGAGATAAGTGAAAATATAGTAGAATATTATTATGCTGATATATTTGATGAAGTGTATGTTATTTACAATAAATTTGTCTCAGCTTTAAGATGTGATTTAACAGTTAAAAAACTTATCCCTATTGAAAGAGTAGAAACAGATAAGAACACACCATATATATTTGAGCCTGATGCAGAAGCAATTCTTTCGAGTCTGCTTCCTAAGTATTTAAACATAGAGTTATATCAGGCAATACTTGATAACACAGCTAGTGAGCACTCTTCAAGAAAAAATTCCATGAAGAATGCAACAGATAATGCTGAAGAGATGATGAAAGAATTAAATCTTCAATATAATAGAGAAAGACAGGCTGCTATCACTCAGGAAATTTCTGAGATTGTCGGAGGAGCAGCAGCATTAAAATAATAATAGGGAGGCAATGAATTGGAGAATAAAGGAACTCTTACACAGATAATAGGTCCCGTAGTAGACGTCGTTTTTAAAAACGAATTGCCTAAAATATACAACGCCCTAAAAGTAAAAGTGGGTGAAAGAGAATTAGTGTTAGAAGTTGCTCAGCATATGGGTAACAACGTAGTAAGAACAGTTGCTATGGATGATACTAATGGTCTACAAAGAGGAATGGAAGTTATAGATACAGGAGCACCTATAATGGTTCCTGTTGGAAAAGCTGTATTAGGAAGAATCCTAAACGTATTGGGACAGCCTGTTGATAATGCTGGTCCAATAGCTACAGAAGAAAGATTACCTATTCACAGAGAAGCTCCTGACTTTGAATCTCAAGGTACAGAAGTTGAAATCTTTGAAACAGGTATAAAAGTTATAGACCTTTTAGCACCATATATAAAAGGTGGAAAAATTGGATTGTTCGGAGGAGCTGGAGTTGGTAAAACAGTTCTTATAATGGAACTTATCAACAACATTGCTAAAGGACATGGAGGACTTTCTGTATTTGCAGGGGTTGGAGAAAGAACAAGAGAAGGTAGAGACCTTTATGATGAAATGACTGAGTCAGGAGTTCTTTCAAAAACATCACTTGTTTACGGACAGATGAATGAGCCGCCTGGAGCAAGACTTAGAGTTGGTCTTACAGGACTTACAATAGCAGAAAACTTCAGAGATAAAGAAGGACAAGACGTTCTTCTGTTTATCGATAACATATTCAGATTTACACAAGCTGGATCAGAAGTATCAGCACTTCTTGGAAGAACACCGTCAGCAGTTGGATACCAGCCAAACCTTGCTACAGAAATGGGTGCTTTACAAGAAAGAATCACTTCTACAAAAACAGGATCAATAACATCAGTTCAAGCTGTATATGTACCAGCAGACGACCTTACAGACCCTGCACCAGCTACAACATTCTCTCACTTAGATGCTACAACAGTTCTTTCAAGAAGAATAGCTTCTCTTGGAATTTACCCTGCTGTTGACCCGTTAGATTCAACATCAAAAGCTCTTGATGCTGATATAGTAGGAAATGAGCATTATACAGTTGCCAGAGAAGTTCAGGCTGTATTACAAAGATATAAAGAATTACAAGATATCATTGCTATCTTAGGTATGGACGAATTATCAGATGAAGATAAAATGACTGTATCAAGAGCAAGAAAAATAGAGAAATTCTTCTCTCAACCATTCTCTGTTGCTGAGCAGTTTACAGGAATGGCAGGAAAATATGTTCCTATAAAAGAAACAGTAAGAGGATTTAAAGAAATTCTTGAAGGTAAACATGATGACCTTCCTGAACAAGCCTTCTTATATGTTGGAACAATAGAAGAAGCTATTGCTAAAGGAAGAGAGTTAATGAAGGGAGCTGAATAATTATGGCGAACTTTAAACTTGAAATAGTAACTCCAAAAGGAAAGATTTATTCTAAGGAAGTAGAATTTGTTCTTGCAAGAACAACTGAAGGTGATATGGGTATACTTGCAAACCATGCTCCTTTTGTGGCAGAACTTGCTGTTGGTGAAATGATAGTAAGGGAAGAAAAAGGAAAAGAGATACCTTATTATGTTTCAGGAGGATTTTTAGAAATAAATTCTAATAAAGTAATAGTTCTTGTTGATGAGGCTATGCTTGCATCAGAAATAGATCTTGAAATGGCAAGAAGAGATGCTGCATATGCAGAAGAAAAATTAAGAAAACTTACAGAGGATAAAAATTTAGTTTTAACTCAAAAAACTTTACATGAAGCACTTGTAAAAGTAAGTATCGCAGAAAAATTATTATAATATTTTTTAAGAGACTGTTTTTATTAATGATTAAACTCATTAGTTCAGCAGTCTCTTTTTTATATTCAGAATATAAAGTTTTATTTTTGCAGACAAAATTTAATTAAAAAATGTCAAATGTATAATAAAAAATTTTTTTATGATTATTTTTTTATCTTTTTTAACAAGAGTTTTTTTAAGAGAGTGCTTGTTATTGATAAGGGGTTGACGTTGTGATATACTGAAAGTAGAAATAAAAAAGGAGGAACTTCATGAAAAAGCTGCTGACATTAATTTTTGTTATTGCCTCTGTGGTATCTTATGGGGAGCTGAAATATGAAGATATAGATAAAAATCACTGGGCATACAAATCTGTTGAAAAACTTGTGGCAGAGGGAGTTATAGAAGAAGATTCCTTTAGATTTGAAGGGAATAAGCCTCTTACAAGATACCAGTTTGCTTATGATTTAAATAACGCTTTAAATAAAATTGATTTGGAAAAGGCAAATAAAAAAGAACTTGAAATTTTGGAAACACTTGTTGTGGATTTTTCAAATGAACTTAATAAAATAGGTTTTGATTCTAAGACTTTTGATGAAAGAGTTGAAAATATAGAAAACGAAATAAAAACTTTGAGAGAACTTATAAATAAAAACAATGAAACTATAAAATCTCTTGAAGAAAGAATTAAGGTTTTGGAAAAAGAAGCAGGGATTTAGAAATTAACAAATTAATAAAATACAAGCATTCCTGTATACTAAAAAATAAATAGTATCAAAAAAAGATACCTCAATGTAA
>UQJY01000024.1 GCA_900541465.1 uncultured Fusobacterium sp.
CATAGAATTAAAAAATCGTCAACAACTTTTTTAAAAAAATTTAAAATATTTTTATTTTAACAAAGCAAAAAAGAAACTAAGTGTTGAAAAATAACGTCTAATTTAATTAAAGAAAATTTAAAAATTTTTCAGAAATTTTCAAAAAAGATTTTTTATTTATGAATTTTCTGAAAAAAATATTTAAAAAATTTTAAATTTAAAAAATATTAAAAATAAAATTTTAATTACGGATAAAAAATCAATGAGCAAATTAAAAATTTAATAAATAAAATTTTTAATTCGTCGACTCTGCTAGCCGCTGAACTCCTTATCAGTCGTTCATCTCCTGCATCGACGAAAAAAACAGGCATCATATAAGCCGGGTTTTGTATGTGCTAATCATTTATCTAGACTTTTAATTACTTAAAAGTTCAAGCAACTTACCCTGAAAGCTGGACGAGCAGCCCTTAACCTTTCCAATTTAGTCTTGCTCCAGAGGGGGTTTACAAAGCCTCTTTAGTTTCCTAAAAAGCTGGTGGTCTCTTACACCACCTTTTCACCCTTACCTTTAAAAAAGGCGGTCTATTTTCTGTGGCACTTTCCTTAAGATTACTCTCAGCAGTCGTTAACTGCCCTCTTGCTCTACGGAGCCCGGACTTTCCTCTTGAAATTAATCCAAGCGATTAACTATGATACCTGTTATTATTTAATTTTTTATATATATTTTTACATACCTCAATATCATATCACAAACTTATTTCAATTTCCATATTCTTCTATGGATTTTTTGAAAATATTCTTCTTAAAAAGCCTTTTTTTGTTCCAGCACTATCCTCTGGAAAAGTTTGTTCCTCATCATCTTCCTTCTGCTCTAAAGTTATAAAATTTCCAACCTGCTCTAAAAGTGCTGTTGTATATCCAACATAATTCTTTTCAAAAAGCTGTTCCTTCAAAGCATCTAAAATAAGATCTATCTCCTGAGACTTGTCTCCCATTCTTAAATCTTCTGTAAATTTAAGTTCTGTTACAACTACATTTTTTCCTATTTTTTGGTAAGTGATTATAAAAGTTTTCTGTGGATTTTCAATCTGGAAACTTTCCTCACCGATAACAGTATTTAAATATATTTTTATTTCTTTTTCTTTTTCTAATTTTTCTATTGCTTCATTTACAACTGCTGCATCTTCTTCTGAAAAAAGCCCTATATTGTCTTTCAATTCTCCAAAAGAAATACTGCACACCAAAAGAAAAATTGTTAATATTATTTTTTTCATATTAAAAACTCCTCTAAAAAATATTAAATTCTTTTTAATACAGGCTCATCATTGTATATAAAATATTCAGCCCCTGAAAGCTCTGCTAAAATTTTTCCAATTAGAATATTGAAAAAATGCTCGCTTTCATAGTGTCCAACATCAAGAATATACATTCCCTCTTCCTTAGCATCAAGAGCTTCGTGATATTTTAAATCTCCTGTTATAAGAAGATCCGCCCCCATTCTTTTAGCTTTTTTCCAATAACTGCTGCCAGCTCCATTGACAACTGCTATTTTTTTTATCACAGCCTTTTCTATATCATAACCTGAAATCACTGCATTTTCCAAATTTAATTTCTCTTTTATATCTTTTATCACATCTAAAAGATTTTCTTTCTTATCAAGAGAATAAACTCTTCCTATGCCGCTTTCTATATATTTATTTTCAAGTTCAAAAATAAAATATTCTCCCTGCATCAAAGATTTTCTATTTAATTTTTCTAAAACAGAATATACTTTCTCTTTCTTATGGACAAAAATAAATTTTGTTTCTTCCCCGTGAAATTCAGTTTTAAAAGAGATATTTTCTTTCTGAAGTTCTTCCTCTGCCTTTTCTCTATTGTCAGAATAAAATTCTCCCCTGTAAAAATTTTCTTTTACAGAATCAATTATTTTACCATTTACAAATCCAAGTTTTTCACCGACTAAATCATTAAGTCCCAACATTGTAGAATCAAGATTCGTATGAAGTGAATAAACAGCAATTTTATTTTCTATAAGTTTTAATATTTTTCTCCCTATAATGCTGTCATTATTTATATCTTTTACAGGAGAAAATATAAAAGGGTGGTGGGAAATAATTAAATCCACATTATTTTCTACAGCATTTTCTATCACTCTCATTGTAACATCTAAAGAAATTTGTATTTTTTTTATTTCGTTTTCTCTGTTTCCTATTAAAAGTCCAACATTATCCCAGCTTTCTGCATTTTGTCTGGGAAATTTTTCTTCCAGTCTGCTTATGATTTCACTTAGCTTCATATTACAAACATTCTTCCTCCTATACTTGATATTTTTCCAAGAGCATTATAAAATGCCCCCTCTCCTGTATCTTTTAAAAGAGAAAGTTCCTTTTCTATATCAAGTATTGAATATCTTTTATCTTTTCCAAGCCCAAAATAAAGCTCTATTATTTTAATTTCATTTTCAGAAAGTTTAAATGGTACATCTCCCATTGTTGTTCTTTCAACATTTTTCACTTTATTTTCTTTTTCCTCTTCTGTAATCTCAACTTCGTCCATATGAGTTTTTGTTAAATAATAAAGAAATTCTGTTTTTGTCTGTTCAAATTTATCTTCCACAGCTATTGCCATTTCTCTTCCTATCCAAAGAGAAATATATTTTTTTAAATCTCCGTTATCATATGAATAATTGTTAAGAGCTTTTATTATACCCATTGTTCCGTCTTGAACAAGTTCTATATATTCCACTCCCTGTCTGCAGAAATATAATCCTATTCTTGCTGCCTCTGGAAGATTATCAAGAACTACTTTTTCTCTTACCATTTCATCATCTAGTTCTTCATAAAAATTTTCTCTCTCTTCGTCTGTTATATCCTCTGTAAGATTTATTTCTTCAAGATAATTTAAAACCATGTCATCAGATGCTTCGTCTTCATTATAAGCTCCCTCTGTAAGAAACTCATTTTCTCTTTCAAGTTCAAGAGTGAATTCAGGATTTTCTCTTAAAAATTCTGCAAAATCATTATCATCTCTGTATTTTTCTGTCACTAATTTTTCAAAATTTTCCAATGTCATTGAATATTTCTCCTTTTTTATATGTTTATGAACAATAATATTTTTTCATTCAATTAAAATTGGGGTGCTGCATTTCTTGCAGCAGCCCCATTATTTTGATTTTAATTTCTATTTTTGTTTAAAATCTTCAAGTTTTTTTCTTCTGCTTGGGTGTCTTAATTTTCTAAGAGCTTTGACTTCTATCTGTCTTATTCTTTCTCTTGTTACTTTAAATATTTTTCCAACTTCTTCAAGAGTTTTTGGAGCTCCGTCATCAAGCCCGTATCTATATCTAAGAACTTGTTTTTCTCTGTTATTTAATGTATCAAGAACTTCATCAAGCTGTTCTCTTAAAAGAACTCTGTTAGTAAGTTCATAAGGATTTAGCATTTTGTTGTCTTCAACGAAATCTCCTAATTCACTGTCCTCTTCACTTCCAACTGGAGTTTCAAGAGAGATTGGGTCTTGATTCATTTCTTGAATTGCTTTTACCTTTTCAACTTCCATTCCAAGTCTTTTTGCAAGAACTTCTGCAGTAGCATCTCTTCCTGTTTCTTGAAGATAAATTCTTGCTTCTTTTTTAATTTTGTTAATTGTTTCTATCATATGAACAGGTATTCTTATAGTTCTTCCCTGATCTGCAATAGCTCTTGTTATTGCCTGTCTTATCCACCAAGTTGCATAAGTTGAGAATTTATACCCTTTAGTGTATTCAAATTTTTCAACAGCTTTCATAAGACCTATATTTCCTTCTTGGATTAAATCAAGAAGTTTAAGTCCTCTGTTTGTATGTTTTTTAGCAATACTTACAACAAGTCTTAAGTTTGCTTCTACAAGCTGTTTTGCTGCAAACTCGTCACCTTCATAAGCTCTTTTTGCATACTCAAGCTCTTCGTTGTGATTTAAAAGAGGAATCTGACCGATTTCTCTAAGATACATTTTTATAGGCTCATCTACACCCATATCTCCTGATATGTTAAGAAGCTCATCATCAAGAAGTTCGTCTCTTGAAATTTCTTCTATAGAATCTATATCCATATCTTCTTCATCAAGATCTAAATCATCAAAGTCTCCAAAATCATCCTCATCTTCGTCTATAAATGATTTTTTTGAAAATTCTTCATATTTTTTATCATCAAACTCTTCTTCAGTATTTTTTTTCAAATCTTCTTCTTTTACAATATCTATACCTTGGTCTATCATACCTTCTATAAGGTATTCTATTTTATCAACAGGAAGTTCATCTTTTAATTCTCTGTTTATCTCTTCGTAGGTTATAGTTTTCTCTTGTATTGCCTTACGAAGCAACCCTAAAACTTTTTCATTTTTAATAAACTCCTTCATCAATGAAGCGCCTCCTCTATAATATGTGATTTCCTAATAAAATTTTTTTAAACTGTTCGTATTTCCCTAAAATCTCTTCAAAGCTGAGTTCGAAACGAAGTTCTTCTTCAATTCTCTTAAGCTTTAAATATACCATTATGTTTTCCCGTACTTCCTGTGCTGATTTAAGTTCTTTTCTGAACCAAGATACAAATATTTCTTTCAAATCAGTTTCTCTTTTTTTTGCATCACCATAGTCAGTTATAGAATACATATTTAAAGTAAAAATTTTTTCCGCTTCTGCTGCAGAAAATATTCCTGAATTTAGGTATTCTTTCAATTCTTTTCCGCTGATATTTTCTTCTCCTTTTTCTCTTGAATTTTTGAAAAACTCAAACATTTTCCTGCACAAAGGAGTTTCAATATCTTTATCTTTAAAATACTCGTAATAATTTATGTCCGCAAGTATAAGTTCCATTGTTATATCTTCAAGAGCATTTTTTACTACACTCTTGCTGTTTTGTTCTTTTTCTTCTGTATAGAAAGACGGCTTCATCTCTCTGTATTTATTATTGGTGATAAGCATATCCTGCAGTATTGATTTTTCTATATTAACTGCCTTTGAAAGCTTATCAAGATAAAGTGTCTTCTCAAGATTTGACTCTACATTCTGGAAAAAGTCTTTAAATCTCTCTATAAATTTCTGTTTTGACATTATATTTGACAAATCATATTCTTTTGAATAAAAATCATATAAAAAATCAAAAATTTCCAGTGAATTTTTTACTGCTTTTAAAAATTCTTCTTTTCCATATTTCTTCAAAAATTCATCAGGGTCTTTTGCATTTTGAAATTTTAAAACCCTTATATTAAATCCAAGATTTTTTAAAATAAATGCAGTTTTTTCTGTGGCTGTCTGACCTGCCTTATCCATATCAAGAGACAGTATTACATTATTGGTGTAACGTTTTAAAAGCTGTCCCTGTTCCAATGTAAAAGCTGTTCCAAGAGATGCCAGAGCCACATCAAATCCATAAAGATGTGCTGACAGCACGTCCATATATCCTTCCATCAAAAGAGAATAATTTTTCTTTCTTAAAATATTCCCCTTATCTTTTATTCCGTAAAGATTCTTTCCTTTTTTAAAAATCGGGGTATCTGGAGAGTTTATATATTTAGGTATCTCTTTGCTCGTTTCAAGTGTTCTTCCACCAAAAGCAATTATACTCCCCTGAGGAGAATATATAGGAAACATTATTCTGTTTCTAAAAGCATCGTATATTCCTTTTTCTCCCTCTTTTGCAAGACCGAGAGAAATTATATCCTCTTTCTCAAATCCTTTTGCTATCAGATAATCATATAAATCATTCCAAGAATTTGGAGCATAACCCAATTCATTTTCTCTTATAAATTTAGGATTGACCCCTCTTCCAGACAGATATTCCATAGCATTTCTTCCCTCATTTTCAAAAATTTTATCTTGAAAAAATTGGTGAGCTATATTCATTATTCTGTAATACTTGTCATTTTCCTTTTCCTGCTTGTCATTTATTTTATAACTTCGTAAAGGAATATTGTATTTCTTTGCCAGCTGTTCTGCTGCTTCTTCAAAAGATATCTTGTAATATTCAGAATAAAATTTTACAGGATTTCCTCCTGCTCCGCACGAGAAACATTTGCAGATATTTTTACTGGGACTAACCGAAAAAGAAGGAGTAGTATCTTGGTGAAACGGACACAGTCCTTTGTAGTTTGCTCCGGATTTTTTCAGTTCAACTACTTCTCCAACCACTTCTTCTATTTTTAACTGGTTTATCAAGTTGTCAATATCTTCTGACCTGTATTTCATTCTATTCTCCAATACAAAATAGTGAAAAAATAATGGAATAATTTTCCACTTTTAAGTATAGTACATTTTTTTTCAATAAGCAAATTTTATTATATATTTTTCTGCTAAAAAAAAGGATAGAAAATCCTATCCTTTTTTATTTAAATATTTTTTAATAAATCAAATTTTTATTTTTCAAATATTGATTTTAATTTTTCAAGAGATTTTTCATTTACATATTCGTTAGCCACTCTGTCTTTCACTTCTGAAAATTCAGCTGACTTATATTTATTTTCTCTTGTTTTTTGGAATAAAAATACATCATCACCCATTCTCAAAGTTTCAACTTTTTGAAGAGGAGCTTTATAAACTGCACCTGCAAGTTCTTCATTAAATCCTATTCCCGGAATATATCCTGTTTCACTTATTTTTTCAAAAAGTTCTCCCCCTGTATATTTATCTCTTGGAAGATCTTTGAAAGTGATTTCTCCAGAAGAAATTTTTTCAGCAGCTTTCTGAGCTTCAGCCAAAGCTTCTTTCATAGTTTCTTCAGATACTTTATAAGATACAAGGATATGACTTGCTTTTACTTTATTTTCAGCTTCGTTTTTGTCTGTTACATAAATAATATGCTGACCAAATTGTGTTCCTACAACTTCAGGATAAATTTCTCCAGCTTTTCCTTCAAATGCTGCCTTTTCAAATTCAGGAACCATCTGACCTTTTCCAAACCAGTCTAAATCTCCGCCTCTTGAAGCACTTGGACAGTCTGATTCAGCTTTTGCTGTATCAGCAAAATTATTTACAGTTACTTTTTTCATTATATTTTCTGCTTTAGCTTTTGCTGCATCTTTATCAGCTTGAGAAGGCTCTGTTCTTAAAATTGCTATATAAGCATCAGCTGACGGATAGATATCGTATCTTCCTTTGTTGTCTTTAAAATATTTCATTAAATCTTCATCATTATAAGTTATTTGTGATTTTACTTTTTCGGCAATTCCTTCATAAGCATCTTCCACTCTTATTAAAACAGGAAGATTTTCATCAACTTCAACTCCGTATGATTTTGCAGAGTTAAGAATTTTTGCCTGATAATCTAATACTTTATCAAGCTGAAGTTCTGCATCTTCAGGATTCATTCCTTCACCAAGAAATTGTACATAAAGTTTGCTGTAGTCAACATTTGTAAAATCTATTCCATCTTTTGTTGTTTTTACTTTTTCTTCAAATCCTGCAAACTGCTCTCTCACGTCATCAAGCTTCATATTTTTCTTCATATTTTGAAGTTCTTTATAAAACTCTCTGTTTCCTGCTGTCTGCATTAAAGATTTTTTTAGACCGTCTTTTATAGTTTCAAAATCTGCTCCTGCAAACATAGTATATTTGTTGTCATTATACATTTTTAAAACTTCATCGTCAGATACCTTTGCATTTTCAGCAAAAGTTTCTAAAACTTTCATTCTTTTTAAAGATCTTTCTATCTCTTTTTTGAAAGAAGCTTTTGTATATCCTTGAGCCTGAAGCATTCTTTGAAACTGGTCTTTATCTTTTATTCTGTTTTCTATTGTTTCATATTCTCTGTTTACATCAGAACCTGATACTTTTATTTTTAAATTGTCAGCCATTTGTTGAACAAGTTCGTCCTCAATTGCCTGATCCACTGCAAGAGTTTCTAAAATTTTATCATCTCCTCTGTTTTGAAGATTTGCTGAAATCATATTTTTAGCTCTTGCTATATTTACTGCATCAACTTTTTCACCGTTTATTTTAAAAGCATAATTTTTTACTGCAAGCTGAAATGACATTGTGTAGTATGCTGCTATAAGTGATGATAAAACAAATGCCAATGTAATAACTATTACAATAGGCTTCATTTTACTTCTAAATTTTCTGATTGCCATGGAAATTCTCCTTAGTTAGTTATTTTTATTTGTCGTCTAGTTTATACTTTCTGATTTTTTCGTATAATGTTGTTCTTCCTATTCCAAGTATCTTAGCTGTTTCTTGTTTGTTCCATCTAGTTCTTTGAAGAGCCATAGCAATAACAACTCTTTCCACGTCATCAAGACTGAATATTTCTTTTTCAAGAATGTCTTTAAGTGGTCCTAATCCAATTACAGTTTTATTTTCAACTGTATCTGATTTCATTTTTATTTCAAGAGGAAGATTTTCTACTCCGATAATTTTTTCATCAGATAAGATTATCATTCTTTCAAGCATATTTCTTAATTCTCTTATATTTCCAGGGAATGAATATTCCATTAAATATTTCATTACTTCTCCAGAAAGAACAGGAATTGGTCTGTTTAAATCTTTTGCTATTCCGTTTATAAAGTAGTTTGAAAGTAAAGGAATGTCCTCTTTTCTGTCTCTTAAAGGCGGAACTTCAACTTTAAATCCTGTAAGTCTGTGATATAAATCTTTTCTGAATTTACCTTTTTCTATTTCATCTCTTAAATCTTTGTCAGTAGAAACTATAAATCTTACGTCAACTCTTTTTGCTCTAGTTCCTCCAACTCTTTTGTATTCTCCGTATTCAATAACTCTTAAAATTTTAGTCTGAATTTTAATATCAATACCTGCGATTTCATCTAAGAACAGAGTTCCTCCGTCTATTTCTTCAAGTACACCTTTTTTGCTTGAAATAGCTCCAGGGAATGCCCCTCTTTCATATCCGAAAAGTTCTCTTTCAAGAGTTTCGCTTGTCATTGTTCCACAGTTCATAGTGACATAATCTTTCTTTCTTCTGTCACTTTTTCTGTAGATTTCTCTTGCAACAAGAGTTTTTCCAACTCCGCCCTCACCTGTTATAAGGATTGGTAAGTCTGTTGATGCAATTTTATCTATTTTTGATTTTACTTCTTTTATTTTTATAGACTGTCCTACAATTTCTTTTTGTTCTTCAAGTTCAGCAACTTTTTCTTTTAATTTTTTATATTTTTTTATTGTTTCAACATTAACAAGAGCAGGTTTTATTAATTTTACAATAGCTTCTCCGTCTATTGGTTTTACTGCATAACTGTAAATTCCTGCTTTATCAAGTTCATCTAAAACTTCATCTGTTTCTTCGTCAATAAGTCCTATTGTAACAAACTCTTTTCCAACACCATTTAATTTTTTCTTAGCGTCAGAAAAATTGAACCATGTTAAATACTGATCCAATATAACAACATCAAAGTCACTTTCTCTAAGCATATCAAGTCCGTCTAAAAGATTATTGAATGTTATTACTTCATAATACTTTAACAGCTCTTTTCTAAGCTCTTTTAATACCTCTTTTCTTTCTGAAATAGCCAAAATCGATTTTTTCATTTCGACCTCCTATATTAAATTTAATTTTTATACACAATTTTCTTTTTTATACTATCTGTATTATAATAGATATTCTGTGTTTTTTCAATACTTTTTTAAATTTTCTGTACTATTTTTATAAAGTTTTGATTTTTTAGTGAACTCCTGTTTTGCTGAAACGAGACACCTGTGATACTTCTACTTTCCTGTCAAATTAAAAAAGTCGTTAGTAGTAATAAAAATAATCAAAATGAATAATATAAGTATCCCGACTTTATGAACATTCTCTTCAATTTTTTTATTTACTTTTATTCCAAACATTTCCAATATAACAAAAATTATTCTTCCTCCGTCAAGTGCCGGGAATGGAAGAAGATTAAATATCCCTACATTTACAGAAAGTATTGCCATTATCCAGATAATTGAAAAAACTCCCTGCTCGCTGGCTTCTCCTACAATATTTACTATTCCTATTGGTCCGCTTATATCACTTCTGCTCACTTTTCCAGCAGCTATCATCTTAAAGCCGTTTAAAATTTCTCCGAAAATATTTATAAATCCTTTTCCGCTTATTTTAAGAGCTTCACTTACTCCAAATTTTTCTATTCTGTAATCTGGAAGTATTCCAAGATAATATCTGTCATCTGGTCCTTTATTAAGTTTTACTTCCAAAACTTCTCTTTGTTTATTTCTTTCAATCACAACTTTTTTTAATTCATCTTTATTAGGAAGTTCTGAAATTATCCCTCTTATTTCTGTCCATTTCTCTATTTTATGATTTTCTATCTCAAGGATTAAATCCCCTTCTTTAAAACTGCTCTTTGAAGCTTCTGCTACCTTTCCTACAACAGGAAGCGGATTTAAAATTACTTCTCCCTGACTCATAGTTATTCCAAAAAGAATAAAATAAGTCAAAAGAAAATTCATAAATACACCTGCAAAAAGAACTGCAAATCTGACAAAAGGATTTCTTTTGTTAAATCCCCCTTCAACATCATCATCTACTTCCATGCCCTCAATATTAACAAACCCTCCAACGGGGATAGACCTAAAAGTGTATTTTGTTTTTTCTCCTTCATATGTATATACTTCTGGACCCATACCTATTGCAAATTCTGAAACAGGTATCTTAAAAAATTTGGCACACAAAAAATGTCCAAGTTCATGTATCATTATTATTATTCCCAATACCAAAAGGGAAATTAGTATTTTCATCTATCCTCCAAAAATTTCGCTTTCAACAGCTTTAAAAATATCATCTGATATTTCTTCTATAGTTTTAAGTTTACCGTCTTTTACACATAAAATCTCTGTCCAGCCTTCTGATTTTGCAATTTCACAGGCATTTTTATAAGATTTCAGCATATATTCAGGATCTTTCTCATGTATGTCTTTTTTCATCTCTCCTGTAATCTTATTTTCTCTGTTTTTCATTAATTCTTGAGCAAATTCAAAAGGCATATTTATAAAAATAACCATATCAGGCTTTGGTATTTCCATTTTTTCAAATTCTAAATCCACAAGCCATTTCATATATTTTTCTTTTTCTGCTTTATCTTCTATCTTAGAACCTTGATGTATCATATTTGACTGAGTATATCTGTCTGTTACAACCACTCCGCCATTAGTATAAAAATCTTCCCACTCCTTTTTATATGAAGCATATCTGTCTACTGCATACATAGTTGAAGCAGGATAAGGGTTAACACTTAAAGCATTTTTTCCAAATTCTCCGGCAAGATACATTTTTACAGGGGCACAAGCTGGACTTTCATAATTTGGAAATGTTATTTTTTTTACATCTATTCCTTTTTCTGCAAGTCTTTCATATAATTTTTTAGTTTGTGTCTCCTTACCGCTGGAATCTGTTCCTTCGATAACAATTAATTTTCCCATTTTTTACCTCATTATTTTCCGTAATTTGCATATACCCATTTTCTTGTTTCTTCATCAACTTTTAAAATTATTTCAAGATTTTCAATTTCCACAGGCATATGATTATCCATAGCTTTTTCTATTACATCATATATTTCTAAAAATTTTATTTTTTCTTTCATAAAAAGTTCAACTGCAACTTCATTGGCAGCATTGAATACAACAGGCATAGTTCCCCCTGTTTTTCCAGCTCTGTATGCTAAAGGAAGCCCTTTAAATGTCTCCATATCAGGTTCTTCAAAAGTAAGATTTCCTGCTTTCATTAAATCTAATTTTTCCAGAGCAGTGCTTTCTTCTCTTTCAGGATAAGTAAATGCAAGCTGAATAGGAAGCTTCATATCTGTTGCCCCAAGCTGTGCAACCATAGCATTATCTTTATATTCAACCAAAGAGTGAACAATACTCTGAGGATGAACTGCAACCTTTATTCTATCATAATCTATTCCAAAAAGCTCATGAGCTTCTATTACTTCAAGACCCTTGTTAACAAGTGTTGAAGAATCAATAGTTATCTTTTTACCCATAGACCATTTTGGATGTTTTAAAGCTTCTGAAACAGTTATTTCTTCCAGTTCATCTCTTTTTTTCCCTCTGAAAGAACCACCGCTTGCTGTTATAATAAGATTTTTAACATCTTCTCTTCTTCCTGCTGAAAGAGATTGAAAAAGTGCTGAATGTTCACTGTCAACAGGAATAATTTCTGCCTCAGGATATTCTTTTAAAAGTCTATTTATATATGCTCCGCCTGCAACCATTGTTTCTTTGTTGGCAAGTGCAATACGTTTTCCTTTTTTTATTGCTTCAACTGTTGCTTCTATTCCTATAACTCCGCTTACTGCTGTAAGAATTATATCTGTTTCCTCAAGTTCTCCAAGTTTTTTTAATCCCTCTCTTCCAAAAAATAAATTAACTTCAGGAAACTCTTTTTTTATTGCTTCAAATCCCTCTTCTGTTCCTATTGAAACATATTTAGGATTAAATTCTTTTATCTGCTCCATCACAAGTTTGTAATTTGTGTGACCGCTAAGTGCAACTACATTAAATTCATCTCTTTTTTGTCTTATGACTTCTAAAGCATTTGTACCTATGCTCCCTGTTGACCCTAATATAGTTATATTTTTCATTTTGCTACTTCCCCTTCAAAAAATTAATAAACAAAGATTTTTAATATATAGTAAACTGTTGGAACAACAAATATCATACTGTCAAATCTGTCTAAAATTCCACCGTGTTCCCCTAAAATTCTTCCTGAATCTTTTATTTTAAATTCTCTTTTAAACATAGATTCTGCAAGGTCTCCGATTTGTGCAACAATACTCACAAGAAAACCTAGAACTCCGACTATAAAATAATTTTCAGGAAGCAGTTTAAATTTCATATTTATAAGACATATTGCAAGTATTGTAAAAACAATAGCTCCTATTGCTCCCTCTTTTGATTTTTTAGGGCTTATTATGCTGAATCCCTCTTTAAAGAATTTTCTTCCTATATTTATACCTACAAAATATGCAGCACTGTCGCATACCCACACCATAACCTGAACTGCCATAAGCCATTTTCCTCCGTCTGGAAGATAAGTAAGAAGAATAATAT
The DNA here is from genome assembly GCA_900541465.1 of uncultured Fusobacterium sp. Classification (GTDB taxonomy): domain Bacteria; phylum Fusobacteriota; class Fusobacteriia; order Fusobacteriales; family Fusobacteriaceae; genus Fusobacterium_B. The sequence continues at coordinate 13,001 of UQJY01000024.1, forward strand.
GACTGAATAAAATAGATATATAAGCAACTCCAAGAGCTGTCACTCCAATATCAATGCTGGCATTTTCCACTTTATTTTCAAAAATTCTTATTCCCATAGTGCATATTACAAGGGCCACAACCGGCAGAAGAATAAGTGTATCCATTTTCAAAGGATTTGAAAAATAAATTAAATTTGGGATAACAAGCCCTGCACATATTCCAAGTTTTGAAAACGGTTTCTGCCCTGCAAGTTCAGACATTTTGTAAAACTCATATAATCCAATTCCGATAACTGCATTTGTAAATACAAGAAGAGGAAGTCCTCCGCTGTAATACACATACATTAAAACCGGTATTCCAACCAATGCTACCAGTATTCTATTTAACATCTAATCTTCCTCCAAATCTTCTTTCTCTTTTACTGTAACTTAATATTGCCTTTTCCATTTCTACTTCATCAAAATCAGGCCAGTATTTATCTGTAATATAAATTTCTGAATAAGCTATCTGCCATAATAAAAAGTTTGATATTCTAAACTCTCCGCTTGTTCTGATGACAAAATCAGGATCAGGAATATCATTATAAAGATATTTTGAAAATTCTTCCTCTGTTATAGAAGTTTTTCCTTCTTTTAAAATTTTATTTACTGCATCTGTTATCTCTGCTCTTCCACCATAATTAAAAGCTATATTAAGAGTCATCTCATAATCTTTTGAAGTTGCTTCTTCAAGTTCCTTTATAGCCTCCATAAGAGATGGATTAACTCCCTCCTCTCTTCCTGAAACCATAAATCTTATTTTATTTTTCAAAAGATTTTCTCTTTCTGATTTTATATAACTTTTAAAAAGGAACATAAGAGCATCTACTTCTTCCTGTGATCTTTTCCAGTTTTCAGTAGAAAAAGCATAGACAGTCAGATAAGTTACTCCTATTTTATTGCAGTATTCCATTATTTTTCTTAAAGTATTTGCTCCTGCTTTATGCCCAAATACTCTCGGCTTGTTCTGATTTTTTGCCCATCTTCCATTACCGTCCATTATAATGGCAATGTGATTGGGAACATTTAGTATTTTTTCCAAGCTATCACCTCACTTAATCTACTAAATTCTATCATAATATGCTATTTTTTTCCATAAATAAAAAAAGTGTACTGATTTTTATATTTATTACAGCTTTCAAAAGGGGCTGTTGCAAATTGATGATTTTCAATCATTAATTTGCTCAGCTCTTTT
>UQJY01000025.1 GCA_900541465.1 uncultured Fusobacterium sp.
AAAGAGCTGAGCAAATTAATGATTGAAAATCATCAATTTGCAACAGCCCCTTTTTTAATATAAATTTATTTAAATTTTTTCTAAAAGTTTTTCAATTTCTTTTAAATCTGAAACTTCATAGTCAGGTTTTACTGATGAATTATTTTCTTCTCTCTTAGGATTAAACCAGATAGTTTTTACTCCTGTATTTGCTCCACCTTGAATATCAGAAGATAAGCTGTCCCCTATAATCACTGCATTTTCCTTATTAAAATCTTCAATTCTTTCAAAACAGTGTTCAAAATATTCAACACTGGGCTTATCATAACCTATCTCTTCAGAAATAAAAATATCCTTAAAATATTTTTTTAGATTTGCACTTTTTATTCTTCCTTTTTGAACTTTTGTTATTCCGTTTGTTATTACATAAAGATTATATTTTTTACAAAGATTTTCTAAAAGCTCTTCTGCACCATTCATAAAATAATGCCCCATTGAAAGAAACTCTTCATAAGTTTTTGCCGCCTCTTCAGGTGAACATTTAAAGCCGAATTCATCAAAAAGAAGTTTATATCTTCTTATCTTAAGTTCTGCCCTTGTTATTTTTTTCTGTTCAAGAAGTTTCCACTGAGCAAGATTTATAACACTGTAACGGTCCAATACCTCTTTCTCAGGATTTATTCCAAGATGAACAAGAGTTTTTGTAAGAGCTATCCCTTCAGCTTTTGTAAAGTCAAACAAAGTATTATCCAAATCAAATAAAACTGTTCTAATCATTATCCTCTCCTAAAATTTTTATATTTTCTCACAAAAATCTTATCATAAAAATTTATATATTTACAGAAATTTTGCCAAATATATTTTTTATTTTTTTAAATTCATCTCTATAAGCCTCTATACAGCCATTTCAGAGATTTTATTTTTCATCTGGATATTTTATATATTTTTTCTTTTTAAACGTCTCAAAAATCATTTTACAGCTTTATAGAAGATTTTTATTTCTTCTCTGTGGTATAATAAAAGAAAAATATCATTTTGTGAGGTGCAGAATGGAAAAATATTATATAGGTTTTGATGCAGGAACTCAAAGTGTAAAAGTTGCCGTTTATGATTTGGAAATGAATTGTCTGGCTGAAAAAGTTTCTCCCACACATCTTTACTATCCACAGGCAGGCTGGGTGGAAATGAACGTGGACGAATACCTTTCTGCTGCAAAAGAGGGAATAAAAAGCTGTGTACAGCAGTTAAAAGAAAAAGGTCTCAATCCTGACAACATAAGAGCCATATTTGGAGACGGTATTATCTGCGGTATAGCAGGAGTTGACGAAAATAACAATGCAGTTACCCCTTATATAAATTATCTTGATTCAAGAACACAGGAAGATGCAGAAAATATTTCTCAGAAAAACCTTTCTATCTGGGCTGAAGAATCTGGAAATCCAAAACCAAATTGTATGTTTCCGGCTATGACTGCCAGATGGATTTTAAAAAATAATGAAAATTTTAAAAAGCACGGGACAAAATTTGTTCATAATGCCCCTTATATTTTAAGCCATCTTGCAGGTCTTAAATCATGTGATGCTTTTATTGACTGGGGAACAATGTCCGGCTGGGGATTGGGATTTAACGTTTACAAAAAAGAATGGTCCCAAAAACAGCTTGATATTTTAGAAATAGATAAAAAATATATGCCGAAAATTGTAAAACCTTGGGATATTATCGGAGGGCTTACAAAAGAAATGGCTGATTTCACAGGTTTGAAAGAGGGAACTCCAATATGTGCAGGAGCAGGAGATACTATGCAGTCAATGCTTAGCTGCGGTCTCATTGAAAAAAATATGGCAGCTGATGTAGCCGGAACCTGTGCCATGTTCTGTGTGTCAACTGACGGAATAAAACCAGAATTAAGCTCTGCTGAAACAGGTCTTATATTTAACAGCGGAACTTTAGAAAATACATATTTCTACTGGGGATTTATCCGTACAGGAGGGCTGGCTCTGAGATGGTTCAGAGATAATATCTGTGATAAAACAGGTGACGATTCTTATTTTGATCTGCTTTCTGAAAAAGCTGAAGAAGTTCCGGCAGGTTCAAAAGGAGTTTTATTTCTTCCGTATCTTACAGGAGGAAATAACGAATCCCCTGATGCCTGCGGCTGTTTTGTAAATATAACAATGGACACTGACCAAAAAACTTTATGGCGTTCTGTTCTTGAGGGAATAGGATATGACTATATGGGAGTTACAGATATTTACAGAAAAGGGGGAGTAAATTTAAATCAGATAACTATTACCGAGGGAGGAAGCAGAAGCAGACTTTGGAATCAGATCAAATCAGACATGATAAACACAAAAGTAAAAACTTTAAAAAGTTCTGGAGGAGCAGTCCTTACAAATATTTTAACCGCTGCTTATGCTGTAGGAGATATCCCCGATTTAAAAGAAAAACTTGCTTCTCTTCTTGGAACAAAAGATATATACACACCTGACTTAAAAAATACAGATTACTACAGAAAAATTTATACACTTCGTAAAAAAATGATTTCAGAAGAAATGAGAGAGGCTTTCAGCACTTTAAAAGAAATTAGATAGAATTAAAAAAAGGGAGCAGTTTCCTGCTCCCTTGAAAAGTTATAAAGACTATTTAGCTTCTATTGCTTTTTTTAATTCTTCAGCTAGTAATGGAGCTATTTTGTTAGCGTCCCCTACTATTCCTAAATCTGCTATTCCAAATATTGGAGCGTCTTTATCTTTGTTGATTGCTACGATATATTCAGATTCTTCCATACCTGCAACGTGTTGGATTGCTCCAGAAATTCCACATGCAAAGTAGATGTCAGGTCTAACTGTTTTACCAGTTTGTCCAACTTGTCTGTCGTGTTCAATATATCCAGCGTCAACAGCTGCTCTTGATGCAGATACTGTTGCTCCGATTTGTTTTGCTACAGCTTCAAGTGCTGCAAAGTTTTCAGCTGAACCGATTCCTCTTCCTCCAGATACAAGTATCTTAGCTTCAGAGATATCTACTTTGTTAGCTGTTTCTTTTACAACTTGAAGAACTTTTACTCTCATTTTTGAAGTATCTAAAGATACGTGGAAGTTTTCAACTTCTCCTTGTCTTCCTTCTTCTCTAGCTAATTTTTGCATAACTCCAGGTCTTACTGTTGACATTTGTGGTCTGTGATCTGGACATATAATTGTTGCCATTAAGTTTCCTCCGAAAGCAGGTCTTGTCATTTCAAGTCCTTTAGTTTCTTCAGAAATTTCAAGTTTTGTACAGTCTGCTGTAAGTCCTGTATTCATTCTTGAAGATACTCTTGGTGCTAAGTCTCTTCCTAATGTAGTTGCTCCGAAAAGAACTATTTCAGGTTTTTTAGCATCTATTATAGCTTTGAATACTTGAGCATATGCTTCAGTATCATATATAGCAAGTCTTGCATCATTTACCACTAAAACTTTATCTGCTCCATATTCTATTAAAGTTTTTGCTAAACCTTCAACATTATCTCCTATTAAAGCTGCTGTTACAGGAACGTCCAATTTTGCAGCTAATTCTTTAGCTTTTCCGATTAACTCTAAACCAACGTTTTGAATTACCCCGTCTCTTTGTTCTGCGAATACTAATATTCCTTTATAATCATTTAAATTCATTATCCTATCTCCTTTTTCCTAAGGTTCTCGTTATTAAACTAAATAACAAACTTTTCTTTTAATTTTTCCATAATTAAGTTAACTGCTGCTTTTGTATCAAGGTCATCAAATACTTTACCAGCTTGTTTAGCTCCCTTAGTAAATGATTTTTTAACTTTAGTTGGAGAACCAGCAAGTCCGATTACTGTTGGGTCAACAGTGATGTTGTCTGCTGTCCATACTTCAACTTCTCTATCAAAAGCTTCTACAATTCCTTTTACTCTCATGTATCTTGGAGAGTTAGCTTCTGATAAAACAGTTACTAGAGCTGGTAATTGAACGTTTACTAGATAGTATCCGTCTTCTACAACTCTTTTTATTGTTAATGAATTATCATCTTTATTGTATTCCATTTCTTTTACATAAGACACTTGAGGTAATCCTAAGTGTTCTGCAATTTGTGGTCCAACTTGAGCTGTATCTCCGTCGATAGCTTGTCTTCCAGCTATTATTAAATCTGCTTCTACGTTTCTTAATGCAGCAGCTAGAGTATTAGAAGTTGCAAGAGTATCTGCACCTCCAAATTTTCTGTCTGTTACTAAGATTGCTCTGTCAGCACCCATTGCAAATGCTTCTCTTAAAATTGCTTCTGCTTGAGGAGGTCCCATTGTTATTACTGTTACATGAGCTCCATATTTATCTTTTAATTTTAATGCTTCTTCTAATCCACCTTTATCGTCTGGGTTCATTATACTAGGAACTCCATCTCTGATAAGTGTTCCTTTTACTGGATCCAATTTTATTTCAGTTGTATCTGGAACCTGTTTTATACAAACTACTATTTTCATCTTCCATCCTCCATATATTAATTCATATATTTTTATTTCTCATATTGGCTTATTTTAAAAGATTTCCTGCAATTACCATTCTTTGAACTTCTGATGTTCCTTCATAGATTTCAGTTATCTTAGCATCTCTCATCATTCTTTCTACTGGATATTCTCTTGTGTATCCATATCCACCATGTAGTTGAACAGCTTTAGTTGTTACTTCCATTGCTGTTTCAGCTGCGAATAATTTTGCTCTAGCTGCATCCAATGTGTATGGTAAGTTGTTGCTTTCTCTCCAAGCTGCCTTATAAACAAGAAGTCTTGCTGCTTCTACTTTTACATCAAGGTTAGCTAATTGGAATTGAGTATTTTGGAATTTAGCTATTGCTCTTCCAAATTGTTTTCTTTCTTTTACATATGCAATAGTTTCATCTAATGCACCTTGTGCAAGTCCTAATGCTTGAGAAGCTATTCCAATTCTTCCTCCGTCAAGAGTCATCATTGCAATTTTAAATCCTTTTCCGATTTCTCCTAATAAGTTATCTTTAGGAATTCTTGCATCTTCAAATATTAGTTCACAAGTAGATGAACCTCTAATTCCTAATTTCTTTTCTTTTTTACCAATAGAGAATCCTGGAGTTCCAGCTTCAATTATGAAAGATGAAATTCCTTTTAATCCTTTACTTCTGTCTGTCATAGCAAATATTACATATACGTTAGCATATCCAGCATTTGTTATGAATATTTTTGAACCGTTTATTACCCATTCTTGAGTTGCTTCGTCAAATACAGCTGTAGTTTGTTGTCCTGCAGCGTCTGTACCTGCATTTGGTTCTGTAAGTCCGAATGCTCCAAGCCACTCTCCACTAGCTAATTTTGGAAGGTATTTTTGTTTTTGAGCTTCTGTACCGAATCTAAGAATTGGCCAAGTTCCAAGTGAAGTATGAGCTGAAACAACAACTCCTGTAGTTCCACATACTCTTGATAATTCTTCAACAGCCATAGCATACATTAGGTTGTCTCCACCTGCTCCACCATATTCTTTTGGAATAGGAATTCCCATAAGTCCTATTTCAGCCATTTTTTTAACAGTTTCTACTGGAAATCTTTCTTCTTCGTCAAGCTCTGTAGCTAAAGGTTTTACCTCTTTTTCAGCAAATTCTCTTATCATTTGTCTGAAAAGTTCATGTGTTTTAGGTATATTAAATTCCATTCTATAAATCCTCCTATTGATTTTTTGCTAAACTTTATTAATTATCATTTTTATAATAAACGTGTATGCAAAATCAATTTATTTTTTATATTATTTATATTTTTTAAAAATGATTTTATATTTATGCTTAATTTTCAACAATAGCTTACCAGCATTTTTTCAACTGATAAGCTATTATTGAATTATTTTTTATTATTTGTTTCTTTTTAAGATAACTGCTACTGACATTCCTCCACCAATACATAGAGTTGCTAGTCCGTAAGTTAAATCTCTTTTTTCCATTTCATAAGCAAGAGTTGTTAGAATTCTGTTTCCAGATGCTCCGATAGGATGTCCTAAAGCAATTGCTCCTCCGTTAACGTTAGTTCTTTCTAACATCCATTCTTTTGTTACTCCGTGTTCCTCACAAACTTCTCTTAAAACTCCAAGAGATTGAGCTGCGAATGCTTCGTTTAATTCAAATAATTCAATATCTGTTATTTTTAATCCTGCTTTTTTCAATACGTCTCTGATTCCAGGAACTGGTCCAAGTCCCATGTATGCTGGGTCTACTCCACCTTGTCCAACTGCATATATTTCAGCCATTGGTTTTAAGTTGTATTTAGCTACTGCTTCTTCAGATGCAAGTAATGCTGCAGATGCTCCGTCGTTTAATCCAGAAGCGTTTCCTGCTGTAACTGTTCCATCTTTTTTGAATGCAGTTCTTAATTTAGCAAGAATTTCAGGAGTTGATTTTCTGTTAGGATGTTCGTCTCTAGCAAATAGAACATCTTGTTTTTTAATTTTTACAGGAACTGGAACTATTTCATCATCAAATCTTCCAGAATCAACTGCTGCTATTGCTTTTCTTTGAGAATTCATAGCAAATTCATCTTGTTCTTCTCTTGTAATTCCATATTTTTCAGCAATATTTTCTGCTGTAATTCCCATATGATATTCATGGAAAGCATCTGTTAATCCATCAGATACCATGTGGTCTACTAATTTTATATCTCCCATTTTGAATCCACTTCTAACTGATGCTGGTAATACGAATCCTGCTTGAGACATTGATTCAACTCCTCCAGCTATTATTAAGTTAGATTGTCCAGATTTAATTTCACAGTAAGCTAAGTAAACTGATTTTAATCCAGAACCACAAATCATATTTACTGAATATCCAGGAACTTCTTGAGGAACTCCTGCTTTTATAGCAGATTGTCTTCCAATTCCTTGTCTATGTCCTGCACATAATACGTTACCCATTACTACTTCATCTAAGTCCGCAGGATTAATTCCTGATTCTTCTATTACTTTTTTTACAACTAATGCTCCTAAATCACCAGGTTTTACATCTTTTAAACTTCCTAAGAAACTTCCGATTGGTGTTCTTTTTGCTGTTACTAAATAAACTTTTGACATTATTTTCCTCCTATCACGTTTTATTTTAAACTTATTTTATTTTTCATTTTTATAATATGAACTAAAAATGTTTTTTTTGCAGTTAAAAAATATTATTTTTGCATGCTCTATTTATCTTTGTTATACTTTGTTGGCAAAAATAAGTCAAGCACTACATTTTTAAAAAGTGATTTATGATAAGTTTTTTATCATTTTTTGATTAAATTTTATCACTCTCTATACAAGATTTTTTAAAAAAATAATTTCACCCCATTATTATACTCAAATTATAGTCCAAAATCTCTTATTTTAAAAATATATTCTATATATCTTTTTTAATTTCTTAAAAAAATTTTATATTTTTGATAAATTTTTAATCATCATTTTTTATATATTATTTTTTATATATTTATAAACATTTTTAAAAAAATTAAATGATAAACATTTTATCATTTTTATTATTTTTTTAATTTTTTTGGCAGTTTTTTTATATTTTTTTAATTTTTTAAACCATTTTATTTGGAAAATTTTTTAATTTTTTTCATGTTATTTTCTTTCATAAATTATTTTTTCAGAAAAAAATTACATTTTTCTGACATTTTTAATTATTTTTCATATTTTTTACATGAAAGTCTTTTATTTTCAATGTAATTTTACACTATTTTTACATAAAAAAATTATACACAATTTCCATTAAAATATATTAGAATATAGATAATTACTTAAAAAATTTTTTCAGCTCAGATGTTATGACATACTGGTGTCATATTAAAAAGATAAAATTAGACAACAATCTCATTATATATAAAGGAGTTTCTATGAAAAAAACTTTACTCGTTTTTATTTTTCTGACAGCAGGTCTTGTTGTTCTTGGAGAAGAAATCACCCTTGATACACTTCTTGAAAGAATAACAGAAACTTCATACAGAAAAGAAATGTATGAACTTGAACAGAAAAAAACAGAAGCATTAGAAAAATTCTATAAAATAGATAACTACAACGGAGTTAAAAGCTCCGTTACAACAAAATACGACGATACAGAAAGAATATACAGAACAACAGGAAGAGCAGAATTTGGAGATTTATACATAGAAGGAAAAGAAGTGCCTAATAAAGATGACGACCTTATATTCGGTATAAATAAAAATATAAAAAATATGATCTTTTCTAAAAATGACAGCAATCTTCTTAAAAATGATTTAAAGAAAGAGTCTGACAAATATACTTTTCTTAAAAATATGGAAGAACAGAAAATCGCCCTTATAAAACTTTACAGAGATTATAAAACTATGGAATTTGAAATAAAAATAAAGAAGAACGGACTGAAAACTTTAAAATCAGAAGAGAAAACCCTTGAAAAATCTTTTGAACTTGGAGCAATCCCAAGAATTGAACTAGAATCTCTGCAGTACAGCCGTAAAAATCTTGAAATTGAAATTGAAACTTTAGAAGAAAACCTAAAAAAAATAAAAACAAGATTTCTTTATGATTTCAAAATTGATATTTCTGGAAAAACTCTGGCAAATATAAGACCAAATTATACAGAAATAAATGATTACATTTCAACCGCAGGTTATAAAGATATTGAAAAATTAAGAATTGAAAAAGACATTATAAAAGAAAATATAAGATATATGAATTATGATGACAAAGTTCCTGATATTTCTCTGGGGCTGGAAAGAGATTCAAAGATTAACGAAAACAGAATAGTCTTTAAAATATCAAAACCTCTTTTCTATTATAATGCAGACCTTGAAAATGAAAAGACATCATACTTACAGCAGGAGATACTTCTAAACCAAAAAATAGAAGAAAACAATGCTGAAAAATTAAAAATAAAATCAAACTATGCCAATTATATAAAAGAATACAGAGTTTTAAAAAATAAAGCCGAGCTTGAAAAAAATAAATATGAAATAAAAAAACTTGAATATTCTCTGGGAAAAATAGATTATCTTGAAGTTATGGAATCTTTTGACGACTATATGGAATATGAAGTTTCACAGGAAAAAGCAAAGAATATTTTAAACAGTTATGTATATGAGATTATGGTTAAAGGAGAATAGAATGAACAAAAAAATTATCACCCTTTTAATTACAGCCTTCCTTTTAGGAGCAGGAATATTTATATATAAATCTTCTTCTTCATCAGTAAAAAAACCTACATCTGAATATCGTCTTATGAGGGTATCAAAGGGAACAGGAAAAGGATATATAGATGTTGAAGGAAATGTTGAAGCAAATGACACAAAAAAAGTTTTCGTAGATAAGAAATTAAAAGTTGACACTGTTTTTGTGCAGGAAGGAGATTATGTTGAAAAAGGACAGCTCCTTATGACATTTGACGAAACAGAAAGAAACAATATTATGAGAAAGCTTGAAAGAGAACAGCTTTCCCTTGCAAAATTAAAAAGAAATCTTTTAGTTGAAAAAGAACTTAATAAAATAGGAGGAAGTTCTACAAACTATGTTAAAGATTTAGAAGAAGAAGTAAGAAAATCTGAAATCAATATAGAAGAATATATGGAGGATCTTGCAAAGACTGCCGAGAAAATAGAAAGTCCTGTAAGTGGAACTATAACTTCTCTTACAGCCCAGGAAAATTATCTTGTTGATACAGACTCCCCTCTTCTTGAAATTGCAGATTTATCTGATATAAAGATTGTTCTTGAAGTGGCTGAATATGATGTAAAAGATATAAAGCTGGGGCAGAGCCTTGTAATTAAACCTGAAGTTTTTGAAAAGAAAGAATCTTATACAGGGGTAATTACAAAAATTTCAAGAATTTCAAAAGTATCAAAAACAACTTCGGAAAATGTCCTTGAAGTTGAGGTGAAGCCAAACGAAGCAATCCCTTATATCGTTCCGGGATTTAAAGTTTCTGCTGTAATCTACCTTGACAGAGATGATGAAAATATTATGATACCAAAAACAGCTCTGCTTGAGGATAGAAAAAGATACTATGTATTTGTATGTGATGACTTCGGCACAATAACACAAAGATTTGTAGAAACTGAAAATATAAAAGGGGATAAAATAGTTATCCACAAAGGACTTGAAGTCGGAGAAGAAATCCTTGTAACTCCCAGCCAAAATTTAAAATCAGGTGATAAAATAAAAAAGGGAGCTGTAAAAAATGATAAGAGTAGAAAACTTAAATAAATATTATATTAACGGCGATATGAAGCTTCATGCTTTAAAAGATATAAATTTTCATATAAAGCAGGGAGAATTTACTGCAATAATGGGGAGCAGCGGAAGCGGAAAATCTACTATGATGAATATTTTAGGCTGTCTTGATAAAAATTTTACAGGAAAATATATTCTTGATAAAACAGATATTTCAAAAATAGAAGAAAAAGATTTATGCAGAATAAGAAACCTTAAAATTGGTTTTGTCTTCCAGTCTTTTAATCTTCTTTCAAAACTTTCAGCCTTTGAAAACGTGGAGCTTCCCCTTATTTATGCAGGCGTTCCAAAAACTGAAAGAGAAATTCTTGTAAAAGATGTTTTAAAAAAAGTCGGGCTTGAAAACAGAATGAACCACAAGCCCAGCGAACTTTCAGGAGGACAGAAGCAGAGAGTTGCCATAGCCCGTGCCATTGTAAATAATCCCTCTGTTATCCTTGCTGATGAGCCTACAGGAAATCTTGACAGTGTTTCTGAAGAGGAGATTATGAAAATCTTTTCAGCTTTAAACAGTCAGGGAAAAACCGTTGTTATTGTAAGCCATGAACCTGAAATTGCAAAATACTGCAAAAGAATAATTCTTTTTAAAGACGGAAGAATTATAAAAGATGGTGATGTTTTATGAATTTTGAAGAAAGCTTTAAAAGTTCAATAAAAGCACTTAAAGGAAATAAAGTCAGATCTTTTTTAACAATGCTCGGTATAGTTATAGGAATTGCCTCTGTTATAACTATGTCTGCCATAGGAAAGGGAGGACAGGAAAGCATAACAGGAAATCTTAAAAAGACAGGATATGGAAAATTTACTGTCTACGTTGACAGGGAAGATCAGGCTTTCAGGTGGAAATATCTTCTTGATGACGACATTATTGAAAAATTAAAAAATACAGATAAATTTAAAGCTGTAAGCCCCATGATTAAAAAAAGACTTTTTGCAAAATTGGGGGGACGTGATGAAATTATGTGGCTCACTGTTACAACTCCGGAATATGAAGAAATTGATAAAGTAAATATCACAGAGGGGAGAAGCCTCCTTTCATTTGAATATAAAACAGGAGAACGTTCTGTATTAATCGACCATATAACAGCAAAGGATTTATTTGGAAGTTCTGAAAATGCTCTTGGAAAATCTCTTGAAATGTCAGAGAGCAGAAAAAGTGTAAAAATTCCATATACCATTGTGGGAGTTTTCCAAAATCAGTTTGAGCAGTATGTAAAAGCTATGGGAGGACGGCGTATTCCAAGATTTGTGAGAATGCCCCTTAGAACCTACGATAAAGTTTATGATTTAAAAGCAAACGGCTACACAGATATTGTTATTGAATCAAAAAATCCTGATTTTATGTCTGAAGATATGGGCGAGGCTAAAAGACTTCTTGAAAAATTCACAGGGGTAAAAGATTTATACGAAGTGGGAACTCTTTCTGACGGAGCTTCATCTTTTGACAGTATTCTTACAACTCTTAATATTTTTGTAATCTTCGTTGCAGGAATTTCCCTTTTTGTAGGGGGAATAGGAGTTATGAATATTATGCTTGTAAGTGTTATTGAAAGAACAAAAGAGATAGGAATAAGAAAAGCAATAGGAGCTGCTGACAAAAATATTCTTATGCAGTTTCTCCTTGAGGCAGTTATTCTTACAGGGTGCGGAGGTATAATTGGAATTATTTCCGGTATACTTCTGGGAATAGTCATTGGAAATATTATGGGAATTCCTCCTGTTTTTTCTCTTTGGTCAATAATAATCTCTCTTGCTGTTTCTATGAGCATAGGAATTATTTTTGGAGTTATTCCTGCTAAAAAAGCTGCAAAATTAAATCCCATTGATGCACTAAGAAGCGAATAAATAAAAAAACTTTACTCCTCTCAATGTTCACAAAGGAATAACATTACATATATATTTTTTCTTTTTTATTTATTTTTCTAAAAATAAAACTATCTAAATAACAAAATGTGTGGTATACTTATTGAGTAGTGATGAAACAGTAATTTAATAATTTAGACTTTAATATTTAAAATTTCTTTAAAACATTTTTTAAAAATAATTTTATAAGTATCTTTCAAGTATTATTCATTTTAAAAATTTAAAAACAGTTATCATTATTAACAAAAATAATACGGAGGTATCAAATGAAAGGTACAGTAAAATGGTTTAATGCAGAAAAAGGTTTTGGATTTATAACAGGAGAAAATGGAAAAGATGTTTTTGCACATTTTTCTCAAATAAAAAAAGAAGGATTTAAATCTCTTGAAGAAGATGAAAAAGTAAGTTATGATTTAATTCAAGGGGATAAAGGTCCTCAGGCTTCAAATATAAAATCTTTATAATAAACTGAAACTTAAAGAACCGCTGAGACGGTTCTTTTTTATTTTTGGGTTATTTTTCTTTCTGTCACTTTTAATCTTTCTAAATTCATTTTTGAAAATCTGTCATTTCTGTCTACTAAAAGAGAAACAGGAACACATATTTTTTTATTATTTTTTATTTCTTTTACTGCAAGATATACAAGGATTGATATTTTATCTGTTTTTAGAAGAAAAGAAAATTCTATTTTACTGTTCCAGATTATATTTATATCATATTTTAAGGCTGTATCTACATTTTCAAGAAGAGTTCTTAATACCGGAAAATATGTTAATCTGTCTTTAAGCTCTAAAGTAAATGTTTTTGGTTCAAGTATCATAATATTTTTTAAATTAATTTTTTCTTTTAGTATATCTTCATTTATTTCTTTTGCTTTTTTATTTTTATTAATAGTTTTAAAATACTGCAGACCTAATAAATGTGAAAAGTTTTCTTCTGCAAATGATATTTCTATCTCTGTATTATCTTCAAAAGTATATTTATAAAAATAAGGACATACAAAATCTCTATAAAATTCAAAATATTCTTTAAAATCTACTTGTGATAAAGATATCTTTTTAAAACTATTTAAAAATTTATGCTCCATTACTTTCTCCTAAAATCATTATAAAAAAAGTCCTAAACTTTTTTATAAAAAGCAGGACTTTTTTATCATTACAGTGGGATATCTTTTTTATTGTTTTCCCTCAACACTAATCTCAGTATGTGAAAGCCCCTGAGTGGGTTCTCGCCCTGTAATCAAGCAATACCACCGTTCTCCTTATTCTCAAACGGTCGAGATTTCAACTATTTTATATTAACATTATACCTTTTTTGCCAAAAAAAGTAAATTTATAATTTCTCCAAAAAAATAAAAAAGACAAGGTGTTAATTGGCGTTTACCCTCGTCTTTCTTATTTGCCTTTTTTTCTTTTAAAAAAATTCTTTTTTGTATCTCTATTGTATCATAGATTTTATTTGTTTTCAATGTTATAATATTTCTGCCTGATATTTCTTCCTTAAAGCCAACTGTAAAGGAGGTGATAAGGTGAAAAAATTCTTTTTTGTTTTAATGATGATAATAATATTTCTGTTATTATCTAAAAAAGTATATTAGTCTCTGACTATATAATTTTTATGTG
>UQJY01000026.1 GCA_900541465.1 uncultured Fusobacterium sp.
TTAAACATCATAAACATTGAGTTTATCTTAGATAAACTATTGACAAATAGAGAGGAGTGATAAAAAATTATGAAAAAAATATTATTAGGAATGGCATTAATTTCAAGTGTGGCAAAGGGAGCAGAAAAAACAAATTTATACTTAAAAACAGGAGCAGATTTATGGCAGAAATTTGATGTGATTCAGCCTGAAGGATCAGTTGCAGCAAATAAAAAAGGTGCAGATGATTTTGGATATGAAATTACAGCTGAAATAACAAGAGAAATTTATCCAAATTTAGAAATAGGAGCAGGAATTTCTTATCAAGATCATGGAAGTCCAGAAAGAGTAACTTTAGATAATGATGTGAGATTAAATGTGTCTGATTTAAAATCTGTGCCGCTATATGTTACAGCAAAATATAATCTGCCTGTTGAATTTGTTTTCAAACCTTATTTAAAAACAGATTTAGGATATTCTTTTAACAGAATAAGCAATAAATTTAAAGTGGAAGATTTTCAATTTCAAGATAGCTGGGAACTTTCTACAAAAATAAAAGACGGAATGTATTTTGGAATAGGAGCAGGAGTGGAATATAATAATTTTACAGCTGATCTTATGTATAAAATAAATAAATCTCAAATAAAAGTAGATGCACCTAATGGAAGTTTTAAAGAAGATTTAGATTATTCAAGAGTAACACTTTCAGTAGGATATAAATTTAATTTATAAAAAAAACAACCGGCTGTCTTATCCAGCCGGCTATTTTTTTAATTCATAATTTTTAGGGGAGAGAAATTTTATAAAACAAAATTTACTTGTTTCGTTAATTAAAACAGAATTTTTATAAAAAAAGTTTAACTAAGAGAATAAATTTTTTATAAGAATTTCTTTTAACTTTATTATATCAATATTAATATCTAAAGATTTTTTTAAATTTAGAAGTTTTTCTTCACTGAGATAATTTTCATCTATAAAGTTTTCAACTTTTAAGATTTCCATATCATCATCTGAAAAAGAATTTATTACTTTTAAAAATCTTTCCCCGTAGTTTTTAAATTTCTGATTTCCAATTCCTCTTATTTTTAACATTTCCCAACGGTTTTTAGGTTTCTTTTCAGCAAGCTCAATAAGTGTTAAATCAGAAAAAATTATATAAGGTGCAACATTTTCTTCCTGGCTTATCTCTTTTCTTAATTTATTAAGATTTTCAAAAAGAGGGTCTTCATAATAATCAAAGGAAACAGTTTCATTTGGACGCCTTAATATTCTTTTTTTATCTTTAAGAACAGAAAAAGAATTTTTGTTAAGCTGAACTGTTGGAAAACTTCCGGCACTTAAATCAAGATATTCTTCAGAGATTAAAAAGTTTACAAATTCTTCAAGCCACTCTCTGTCTTTTTCTTCCATAATTCCAAAAGTGGAAAGTTCTTTGTAGCCTTTTCTTTCAATCTTTGTATCTGATTTTCCTAAAAGAATATTTACAAGAGTAGAAATGCCGATATTTTCTTTTGCCCGCCCGATACATGAGATAACCATTTTTGTTTCAGTTGTAAGATTTTCCACATCTTTTAAATTTCTGCAGTTTCCACAGTTCCCGCAGTAATTTTTTATTCTTTTATCCCCAAAATATTTTAAAATAAATTCACGGTAGCAGGTATCAAGATAAGCATATTCAACCATCTTATCAAGTTTTTTTCTTTTTATCTGTCTTATTTTGTCACTTGTTTCTTCATTATTAATAATAAAAAATTCCTGTGTGGCAACGTCCTCTTCAAAGAAAAGAAGAACAGCTTCACTTGGAACACCGTCACGTCCAGCCCGCCCCGCTTCCTGATAATAGCTTTCCAAATCTTTTGGAATATTTCTATGGATAACAAAACGGACATTTGATTTATCTATTCCCATTCCAAAAGCATTTGTTGCAACCATAATTTCAATATCATCTTTTAAAAATTTTTCCTGAAAATCGGTTCTTTCTTTTTCACTAAGACCTGCATGATATTTTCCGACTTTAAATCCCTTCATTGAAAGATAAGCATAAAGATTATCAACTTCTTTTCTGGTTGAGGCATAAATTATTCCAGATTTATTTTTATGCTCTTTTAAATATCTCACAATATATGCTTCTGGAACAACACCACGTTCTACTTTGAAAAAAATATTTTCCCTGTCAAAGCCGTCAACATAATGATAACATCTATTCATATTTAAAAGTTTTTCTATATCTTGACGGACTCTCGGTGTTGCAGTTGCAGTGAGAGCCAAAATCTGAATATTTTTCCCCATTGCTTTTATAAATTTTGGAATTTCAAGATAACTTTTTCTAAAATCATGCCCCCATTGTGAAATACAGTGGGCTTCATCAACAGCAATTAAAGAAATATCTATATCTTTCATGAAATTTATAAATTTTTCATTTACAATTCTTTCTGGAGCAAGATAAACTATTTTTACTTTTCTGCTTTTTATTTTTCTCAGTGCAGAAATATACTCCTCCCTTGTAAGAGTGGAATTTATATAAAGGGAATTTACTCCGAGAATTTTAAGAGCATCAACCTGGTCTTTCATAAGAGAAATCAGTGGAGAGATAACAAGAGTTACTCCCGGAAAAATAAGAGCGGGAATCTGGTAGCAGATAGATTTTCCTCCCCCTGTTGACATAACTCCAAGGGTGTCCCGTCTATTTAAAACACTGCTTATAATATGGCTCTGTCCTTTTCTGAAAGAATCATACCCGTATATTTGTTTTAAAAGTTTTAATGCTTCTCTTTTCATTTCTCTTAGTATCCTTTATTTTTATTTTGAATTTAAAAATTTAACTGCATTCTTATCTGAATTTTTGCACATTTTTCTAAAAATTTTTGCTGTCACTTTCACGTCATCAAGGCTTGAGTGGAAAGAGTAACAGCTTACATCTATATTATAGAAATCTGCTGTTTCAGAAAGTTTTGGATTTTTGTATCCGTAACTTGACGGGAGTTTCATTATATATCTGTTTACTGCCATTGTATCAAAAGTATTTGGTGTATCAATATATTTGTCTATATATTTCAAATCAAATTTAATATTGTGGCCAATAAAATGTCTTGTTTCATTACAAAAATTTTTAAAACTTTCAATATCATCATAGAAAAATTTTGGATAGGAAAATCCCTCTCTTCTTTTTGTAATTTCTTTTTCAGTAAGTCCGTTTACTGATATTGCATCAGGATTTTCTTTTTCCCCCTCTTTTATATAATAATACCTGTCATAAGTTTCAAAATCTTTTAGAAAAATTTTTCTCTCCAAATCGTAGAAAACTTTTACAGCTGAAATGGAAAGTACAGAACAGTCAGCTGTGAGACCATTTGTTTCTGTGTCAAAAATTATAAGGGAAATTATATTTTTATTCATATTTTCTCACTTTCTTATAAAAGTATTATCATATATTACTATACATGATTGGAGAGAAAAATAAAAGAGGAAAATAAAAAATTCTTTGAGAAACAAAATATTAGTGTACTAAAACTAGACAGGTTTATAAAATACTGCTTGACATTTTTTTATTTATACTGTATATTAAAGTTATCACCAAAGTAATAAAATAAATTTAAAGTTTAGAACATTTAGGAGGTAGAAAATGCACGTAATAGACAAAGATACTTGTATCGGATGCGGAGCTTGTGAAGGAACTTGTCCAGTAGGAGCAATATCTGCAACTGATGACGGAAAATTCGTAATCGGAGACGCTTGTGTTGACTGTGGAGCATGTGCTGGTGGATGTCCAGTATCTGCAATATCAGCAGGAGAATAGTTTCTAAAAAGAAATTAATCTGAAAACCCGGAGAGAAATCTTCGGGTTTTTTTTCGTTTCTGCAGGAGATGAGTTTTAAAAATAAAATTTTAGGAGATTGAAAAAATTTTCGTAATTTATGTAGTGAGTTGAACGTTGAAAAACGACATGTTTGAGCAAGAGCGAGTTTGTCGTTTTTAGTGAAACGAACAAAATAAATAGAAAATCTTTTTCACGGTATAAAATTTTATTTTTATGCTTCCACAATAGTTCCTTAAAAATTTTTTATTCTTCTACAGCTTCAGGTATAGCCCCTTCGCTTTCCATAACTTCATTATATTTTGCTATAACAGTATCTGTTATCTCTTTTCTTAGTTCTGGAGTAATTGGGTGGGCAATGTCTTTATACTCTCCGTCAGGCATTTTTCTTGATGGCATAGCCACAAACATTCCTTTTTGTCCATCAATAATTTTCAGTCCATGAACCACAAAGCTTCCATCAAAAGTAACATCAGCATATGCTTTTAATTTAACCTCATTTTCGCTTTTTACTGCTCTCAATCTTATGTCTGTAATTTTCATGTCTCAATGCACCGTCCTTTAATTTAGTAATTGTGATGTTCCTTATAAAAAACTGCAGCTGTAAATCTGACAGTTACTTATTTTGGTTTTTAAAGCCTCAGCATATTCATTTCCTTTTCCTTTAGGACAAAAAGTATAATAACAGCTTCCGCTTCCTGACATAAAAAATCTGTTACTGCATTTTTCATTTAATTCTTTTCTGAAATTTTTTATATTTTCATTTTCAGTAAGAAGCCCCTGCTCCAAAATATTTTCTGAATTTTTTTCAACTTTTTCTAAATTATTTTCTTTTAAACCGTCTATAATATTATCGATATCAGCATTTTTTTTATTTTTTAAGATGCTGTAAAGATTGTATGCTTCCTTTGTAGAAACTCCAAAATCCGGCTTTACAAGAACTATATCACAATTAAGATTATTTTCTATTTTTTCTAAATTCTCCCCAATACCTTTAACTCTGCAGGGATAATTTTTTATAAAAAAAGGAATATCTGCTCCAACTGTTTTTCCTATTGCAATAAGTTCTTCATCACTTAAAATATTTCCATTATATTTATTAAGTTCTTTAAGAAAAAAAGCTCCGTTTGAACTTCCTCCTCCAAGCCCAGCTTCGTGAGGAATAACTTTATGAAGATAAATTTCTGTTTCATCAGATTCTATATTTAAAAATTTATAAAAAGCATTATAAACTTTCCATAAAATATTTCTTTCATCTGTTGGTATATCTTTTTTATTTGATGAAATTAAAAGTTTTCCTTTTCTTCCTGTAAAATTTATTTCAATATCATCTGCAAGAGATATAGGAACCATTGTCATATCAAGGCTGTGATAACCGTTTGGAAGTTTTTCAATGATATTAAGACCTATGTTTATTTTTCCATTACTTTTTACAGACACTTTCATTCTATTCCAAAATCTCCTTGTCAGAACTTAAATCAACTTCTATTCCACGACTGTCTAAAACTTTTATTAAATCGTTGCTCTTTTCCTTTGGAACATTTCCTTCAGGCACTTCTACAATCTCAAATTTAAAATATTTATCATAATATTCAAGCTCTAAAATATCCCCTGTTTTTACAACTGTCCCGGCTTTCGCTGTCTTCCCGTTTATTTTCGCTTTTCCTCCGTCAACAACTGTTTTTGCAACAGGTCTTCTCTTTATAATTCTGCTGACTTTTAAAAATTTATCTAATCTCATTATAGTTTATCTCCTTTAATATTATATATACCTCATTTTTTGCATAAGTCAATAACTTTTTTGAATTTTAATTAATTTTATTTTTATTTTTTTAATTTTTCTATTTTTTTAGCTTCGTCCCAAAACTTATCCATCTCTTCAAGTGTAGAATTTTTCAAGTCACAGTTCTCTTCCACATATCTAAATCTTCTTTCAAATTTTTCATTGCATTTTCTTAAAGCTTCAGAAGAATTTACTCCAAGGTGACGGGCATAATTTGTTACAGCAAAAAGTAAGTCCCCAATCTCCTCTTCAATGTGTTCTTGATTTTTTTCATTTACAGCTTCTTTTACCTCTGCAATTTCTTCCTGAACTTTTTTAAAAACATCTTCAGGATTATCCCAGTCAAAACCGCAGCCCGCAGCTTTTTTCTGCATTTTTTCAGCTTTCAAAAGAGGCGGAAGTATTTTAGGAATACCATCTAAAACAGATTTTCTGTCCTTATGAAGTTTTTCCTGAAGTTTTATTTTCTCCCAATTCTCTGCAACTTCTTCACTTGTCTCTGCATGAACATTTGAAAAAATATGAGGGTGGCGTCTTATAAGTTTTTCGCAGATTTCATGTGCCACATCTTCAATATCAAATTCTCCTTTTTCTTTGCATATTTTTGCCTGAAAAACCACATGAAGAAGAACATCTCCAAGTTCTCCTTTAAGTTCATCTCCTCCGATGTCCATTGCTTCTATTGTTTCATAAACCTCTTCCAAAAAAGATGGCTTTAAAGTTTCAAGAGTCTGTTTTTTGTCCCACGGGCAGCCGTTTTCACCACGAAGAATATCCATTATTTCAACTAATCTATAAAATTCCTTCAATTTCTTCCTCCTCATATTCCTTAAAAAATTCCATTATATCCTTAAAATATTCTATTCCGTCTTTTCCTTTCAATCTGCATTTTCCTGTTGTAATCATGCTTATAATTTTTTCAGGAATTATTTTGTCTTTATTAAATTTTAAACTGTAAGAACCCTTTTCTTCTTTTTGAATTTCAGAAACTCCAAATTTCAGTGCCAGAGATTTTATTTCTAAAAATCTGAAAAGATTTTTTACTTCCTGAGGTGCTTTTCCAAATCTGTCTTCTATCTCCTCAAAAAGATTTTTTATATCTTCAATCTCTGTCATATCCACAGCTCTTTTATAAATTGTAATTTTCTCAAATTCTTCAATATATTCTTTAGGAATATATGCCGGCTCGCAGAGATTGATTTTTATATCTGCTTTTGGTTTATATTCACCTTTTAATCTTTCAATTTCTTCCTGCAGAAGCTTCATATAAAGATTATAGCCGAAAGTTTCCAAAGCTCCGTGCTGTTTTTCTCCTAAAATTTCTCCGGCACCGCGGATATTCATATCTTCAAGAGAAAGATTAAATCCTCCTCCAAGCCCCTCAAGTTTTTCAATACTTTCTTTTCTAAGATTTGTTTTCTTATTATATTTTCTGCCACTGTCATTTATTAAATAGCAGTAAGCTTTTTTCTTTCCTCTTCCGACACGTCCTCTCAGCTGATAAATCTGTGAAAGACCAAGTTTTTCAATTCCCTCAATTATTATTGTATTTGCATTTTCAATATCAATTCCATTTTCAACAATGGTTGTTGTAACAAGAACATCAATATCTCCGTTTTCAAATTGATGAAGAATTTCTTTTATCTGTTTCGCTGCCATTCTTCCGTGAGCATATCCTATTTTTATATAAGCCGGAAGAATTTTTGCAAGCTCTTGCACTTTGTATTCCATTCCATAAACAGAGTTATAAATATAGAAAACCTGTCCCTCTCTTCCGATTTCTTTCATTATAACATCTCTTATTGTATCTTTATTATTATCAATAAGCATATTTTCTATTGGAAGTCTGTTAGGCGGTGCAGTTTTAATTACAGAAATATCTCTTATCCCCAAAAGTGCAAGATTTAAAGTTCTTGGTATCGGTGTTGCAGTAAGAGTTAAAAGGTCTACATTCTCTTTCATCTTTTTTAATTTTTCTTTTGCTTTCACACCAAATTTCTGCTCTTCATCAACTATTACAAGACCAAGATTTCCCATTGAAATATCATCTGATAAAAGTCTGTGAGTTCCAATTACAATATCAACTCCACCTATTGCAAGTTTTTTTATAATTTCTTCCTGCTCTTTTCCTGTTTTTATTCTGCTTAAAAGAGCTATGTTTATGCTGTAATTTTTAAATCTCTCTTCAAATCTTTCATAATGCTGGTCAGCAAGAACTGTTGTAGGAGTTATTATAAGTACCTGCTTTCCGTCCATTACAGCTTTAAAAGCAGCCCTCATTGCAACTTCTGTTTTTCCAAAGCCCACATCTCCACAGATAATTCTGTCCATAACAGTATCAGATTCCATATCTTTTTTTACCATTCTTATTGCTTCAAGCTGATCTTTTGTTTCTGTATAAGGAAATCCCTCTTCAAATTCTTCCTGCCACACAGTATCTTTTGAAAAAGCAAAACCAAGAGCAGATTTTCTTCTTGCCTGAATTGAAATAAGCTCATTTGCAAATTCTCTCATTTCATTTTCAAGTTTTTCTCTTTTCTTTTTAAAGCCTCTTCTTCCAAGATTATATATTTCCGGAACATTTCCTGGATCACAGATATATTTTTCTATTCTGTTAAGATTTTCTGTGGGAACATAAAGTTTATCTTCACCTGCATATTGAATTTTTAAATAATCATTTCCATCTATAATCTCAATTCCTAAATATTTTCCAACCCCAAAATTTTCGTGGATAATATAATCTCCCTCTCTTATCTGGGAAATATTTTCATATCTTACTCCCCCTCTTATTCTCACCTCTTTTTTAACTCTTATACCTTTTATCTCTCTGTCAGTAAGAACAAGAGTGTCCCCTGCATAAAATCCCTCATAATGAGGATATTTTTTTATCTCTATATTTTTACAATCTGCAAAAATTTCGTCATATCTTTTTTTCTCTTCAGAAAGAATTAAAATTTTCTGTTTTCTGCTTTCTTTTTTTATAACTTCAAGGTCTTCATATTTTTTTATTTTATCAAAATCAAGTCTTTTAGTTTCAAGAGGCTCAAAAGATGAAGAAATCTCTTCAAAAATTTTTCTGTATTCATCTTCATTTTCTCTGTCTTTTAAAATCTGCTCTTCAAGTTTGTATCTTAAAATTTCTGTATTTTCAATGTAAAATTTTTCAGCTGATTTTCCAAAGTCTTTTAATATTTCCAAAAAAGAAAACCTTTCATTTTTATTTTTATCTATATACATATAAATATTTTCTTTTTCTTCAATACTTTTTTGAGTATATAAATCAAACTCTGTTATTCTTTCCACTTCTTCATCAAAAAATTCTATTCTATAAGGAAACTCGCTGCTTATTGGAAAAATATCTAAAATATCTCCTCTCAGAGAATATTCCATTCTCTCTTCAACAAGATAATTTTTTCTATACCCGCTTTCAATAAGTTTTTCTTCAAGCTCTTTTCTTCCTATCTCTTTTCCTTTTTCAAAAAAAAGTCTCTCTCCCTCTTTCACATATTTTTTCATTATCCCTTGAAGAGATATTAAAATAATATATTTATTTTTGTTCTTAAGACAATCTATAAGAGCATAATTTTTTTTATACTCATCATTTTCATCTTCAAAATCATCTATTTTTATAATTTCTCCATTATAAAAATCTTTTAAAGTGTAATAATAATCTTCTATATTTTTATTTGAAGATGCAAGAAAAATCACTCCCTTTTTTTCTTCAGCAAGAAAAAATGGAAGAGACCCTCTGTATAAATCACTTTCTGAAAAGGTGTTCTGCTTAAACATAACTCCTCCTGTATTTTTTACTTTTTATGTATATCATCAATAATAATTTTATTTTTCCAATTTTTCTTTATACTCTGTTCCCCATTTTATCATGGCATCTGTCACAATTTTTAAACTATATCCTACTTCCGTCAAAGTATATTCAACTCTTGGCGGAACTTCTGCATAAACAGTTCTTGTTAAAAGCCCGCTTTCTTCCATAGAACGAAGATTGGCTGTAAGAACTTTTTGTGTAATATTTCCTATAGATTTTTTTAATTCCCCAAAACGTTTTGTTCCTCCCATCAAATCTCTTAAAATTAAAACTTTCCATTTGTCACTTATCAGCATAAGAGTAACTTCAACAGGACACACAGGCAGATCTTTTTTCATCTTTTCCTCCATATTTTCACAATAGTATCTTTTTGGTATCTACGGCACAAAATAGTGCCTACTTTACTTTTTTTCTTTACAGATATATTATATTCTTAACAAGAGAGCATTGCAAATAAAATATTTTGGAGGTAATTTTTATGATTGAAAAAGCTGTAAAATTTTTAAGAGAAAATCCTGTTCAATATCTTGCAACAGTAGGAACTGACGGAAAAGCAAAATGCCGTCCATTTATGTTCCTTTTAGAAAAAGAAGGAAAATTATTTTTCTGTACAAATAATAAAAAAGAAGTTTATAAGGAAATGAAAAAAAATCCATATATTGAAATCTGTACATCTGCAAAAGATTTTACATGGATAAGAATAAGTGGAAAAGCTGTTTTTACACAAGATAGAAAAATGAAAGAAGAATGTGTAAACGTTCCTATGATTAAAAATATTTATCACAGTGCTGACAATCCTATATTTGAAGTTTTCTATATTGATGATGCAAAAATAAAACTTCTTGATGTAACAGGAACTGTTAAAGAAGAACTTTCTTTGTAAATATTTACTTCATTTTTATCACATGATAAAATAAAAATAATATGTCTTAACAATAATATTTTTTATTTGGGTGATAAAAATGAAAAAAGAATTTTTTAAAATAAATAATATTCCCGCTGTCTTATGGGGCGAAACTTCAGAGAAAATAATAATAGCTGTTCATGGAAATATGTCACACAAAGAAGATATCCCCATAGAAATTTTAGCCGAAATCGGAAATCAAAAAAATTATCAGATTTTAAGTTTTGACCTTCCTGAACATGGAGAAAGAAAAAATGAAAAAACTCTCTGTAAAGTTCAAGAATGTGTAAAAGAACTTTCTTTAATTATGGAATATGCTAAACTTCACTGGAAAAATATTTCTATTTTCGGGAACAGCATTGGAGCATATTTCTCTCTTCTTGCTTTTAAAAATGAAAATATTTCAAATGCTTTCTTTCTGTCTCCTGTTGTTGATATGGAAAGAATTATAAAAAATATGATGTTGTGGTTTGATGTTTCTGAAGAAAAACTTGAAAAAGAAAAAACTATCCCGACACCAATAGAACAGAATTTATATTGGGACTATTATTCCTATGTAAAAGAAAATCCGATTACTAGTTGGAATGTTTCCACTTATATTTTATACGGAGAAAAAGATAATCTCTGTGAAAAAAATATTGTTATGAATTTTGCTGAAAAATTTAATTGTGACCTTTTAATCTCAAATGGAAGTGAACACTGGTTTTATACAGAAAATGATTTGAAAATTTTAAAAAATTGGTTTGAGAAAATATTATAATATTATTTTTGTCCATAAGCATAAAGAGTTTATTGAAAAAGTTTTTTTCTTTTCAGTAAACTCTTTTTATATTCCGTTTCTTATTGTATAATAAATTATTGAATAATTTTTTAAGGAGAAACGTATGAGCATAAAAAAATCTTTTCAAGAAATTTTAATAAATCTTGATAAAGAAAAAAAATATATAAACGAAGAAGTATTTGAAAATACTCCTCAAAGAATAGAGGACTTTTATAAAGAATTTTTTTCAGGAATGTATGTAAATCCCTATGAATTTTTACAGAATACTTTTGACGTACCGAACAACGATTTAATAATAGAAAGAAATATAAATTTCTACTCTATGTGTGAACATCACTTTCTGCCGTTTTTTGGAAAAATTTCCGTTGCATATATTCCAAATGGAAAAATTGTGGGATTCGGTGACATTGTAAAAGTTATTGAAGCCTATGCAAAAAGACCTCAGCTGCAGGAAAGAATGACTGATGAAATTGCAGAAACAATTTATAAAGCCCTTGACTGTAAAGGTGTTTATATTCTTATCGAAGCTGAACATACCTGTATGACTATGAGAGGTGTTAAAAAACCCGGAGCAAAAATTATTACAACAGGAACAAAAGGAATTTTTGCAGAAGATACAATGAAGAGAATGGAAGTTTTAACACTTTTAAAAAATAATCTTGGAGAAAACAATGGATAAAATTATTATAGAAAATCTTGAACTTATTGCAGAACATGGAGTTTTTAAAGAAGAAAAATTTTTAGGACAGAAATTTATAATCTCTGTCGAGATGACAACTGATACAAGAGAAGCTGGAAAAACAGGAAACCTTAATGCTTCAACTCATTATGGATTTGTAGCCGATGATATTGAGAAAATTTTTACAGGCGAGTCTTTTGATTTAATAGAAACTTGTGCAGAAAAAATTGCAGAGATGATACTTACAAAATATCCTCTTATTTATGAAGTTAAAGTTACTGTAAAAAAACCTTGGGCACCAATCAGAAAACATTTTGATTTTGTAGCTGTAGAAATTACAAGAAAATGGCATACAGTTTATCTTTCACTTGGAACAAATATGGGGGATAAGAAAAAAAATCTTCTTGCAGCAATAGAAAAAATAGGAAAACTTGAAAATACAAAAATAACTTCTCAAAGCACAATTCTTGAAACAGAACCTTTCGGCTACACTGAACAGGATATGTTTTTAAATGCCTGCATAGAAATAAAAACTCTTTTCACACCTCAGGAACTTCTTGAAAAACTTTTAAGTATTGAGCTTGAAATGGGAAGAGTAAGAACTATAAAATGGGGGCCTAGAATTATAGATATTGATATTTTATTCTTTGATGATGAAATCATTCAAGATAAAAATCTTGCTGTTCCTCACCCATGGATTTCAGAAAGAATGTTTGTTCTTGAACCTCTTTGTGAAATTGCTCCAAATCTTATTCACCCTCTTGAAAGAAAACCTGTGGCAACTTTAAAAAGAATTTTGGAAAAAGAGCTTGAAAAATAATTTTTAAATGTATATGAACAATAATATTTTCAGAAAGGAAAATTAAAATGATAATTTACTCAAAAAATAAAAAAATTGAACTTGGAAAAAGAACTCTTATAATGGGAATTTTAAATGTTACAACAGATTCTTTTTCTGACGGCGGAGATTATGCTGACATTGAAAAAGCTGTTGAAAGAGCTAAAGAGATGATTGAGCAGGGAGCTGATATAATTGATATCGGCGGAATGTCTACAAGACCTGGACATGAAGATATTTCTATCGAACTTGAAATGGAAAGAGTTATCCCTGTTATAAAAAGAATTTCAAAAGAGCTTGATACAATTATTTCTATTGATACATACAGATATGAAGTTGCTGAAGAAGCTGTAAAAAATGGAGCTCATATAATAAATGATGTATGGGGGCTTCAATGGGATAACGGAGAAATGGCAAAAGTTGCTGCAAAATATGATGTCCCTGTAATAGCTATGCACAATCAAAACGGAACTCATTATGAAAAAGATATTATAATTTCTATGAGAGAGTTTTTTGAAAAAACTTTTGAGATTGCTGAAAAAAATAATCTTTCTAAAGATAAAATTATAATTGATCCAGGAATCGGGTTTGGAAAAGATTTTGACCTAAATCTTGAAGTTCTTCACAGAATGAATGAAATTCGTGATATTGCACCAATCCTTCTTGGAACATCAAGAAAAAGATTTATCGGAACACTTCTTAACGGGCTTCCTCCAAAAGAAAGAGCAGAAGGAACAGTTGCAACAACAGTTGCCGGAATTGAAAGAGGAGCTGACATTGTAAGAGTTCACGATGTATTAGAAAATAAAAGAGCAGCTCTTGTAGCTGATGCAATTATAAGAAGATAATATTAAAATGGGGCTGTTGCATTTTTTAACAGCTCATACAAAAAGTGCTGAAAAGAATTTTTTC
>UQJY01000027.1 GCA_900541465.1 uncultured Fusobacterium sp.
AAAAGAGCTGAGCAAATTAATGATTGAAAATCATCAATTTGCAACAGCCCCTTTATAGTTTTTATTTATCTGTATACTGATCTCTTATTCCATCTAATTTTTTACTTCCTATTCTTCTGTGGAAATTAGGATCTTTAGGTATATCAGGATTTATTCCAAGATTTTGAGATCCAAGGCAGGCCACAACTTGTAATGGAATTATATATTCCCATTGTCCAAATAAGTCATCTTCAGTAAAATTACAAATTAAATCTTTTTCAGTATGTTTTTCAACATCTTCAGGTGATGAAATCATATAATTATGTGGTGTCCACTCACTTAAAATTTCTATAAGTTTTTGTGTTCTTGGCTTGTAATCACTTTTTGATGCCAAGTAGAAAAGATGAGCACTTTCAGTTATAGAATTGTAAATTCCATGGAAGAATTCTTCAATATCATATCCTGTAACACCTTGACGGATTGTTTCAAGAATTTTTAAGGCCCCTTCAAGTACATCTCCATAGTTATTATCATATCCAACAACAATTATTCTTTTTGCTCCGTAAAATTCTTTCTCTATTCTTCTAAACCATTCTGTAGAAGCCTTTACTACACTGCTAAGATTATTTATTACATTTTCCATACGAGCTATATATTCTTGTTCTTTTTCTTCTGTCATTTCTTTTTTAGCAACAAGAAGTTCCATTACCATTAACATAAGAGTCATAGTAGTTCCAGCATAACCTTTTGTTTTTGCTCCGCATTTTTCATTTCCAACTACTATAAGAGATTTTGTTTCTGCATGTTCAAATATAAGAGCTGTAGGGTTTTCTGAAACAGCAGCAGTATAAAGTCCTTTTTCTTTTGCTGCATCAAGTCCTTCTACAGTTGAATAACTTTGTCCCCCTTGAGACATTCCTATTACAAGAGTTTTTTTGTTAAATACTTTTTCTCCTCTTGCAAATTGAGTAGGATACATGCAAAATACTTTTTTTCCTAAAATTTCTTCTAAAAATTTCTTTGCAGAAACTCCAGCATGATAACTTGTTCCTGAACCAATAACATAAATTTGATCAATTTCAACATCTTTAAAATGTTCAACAAATTCCTTTGTTATCTCTTTTCTGTTTTCTATCATTTTTTTTAAGACAACAGGTGTTTCACAAATATAATCATACATTTTAGATTGCATTTTTTCCATTTTATAATACCCCCAATAAAGATCCAATAATTCCTAATGCTATAATTCCATACATAACTCTGGTAGTTTTTATTCCTTTTTTAAGCAGAGCATAAATTACAAAAGTAAGTCCTAAAGGTAAAATTGATGGTAATATTTGATCAAATATTGATTGAACCTTTACTGCTGCCCCTGTAATTTCAATAGTAAATGGTATTTTGAAAGATACCATTGAAGCTATCATCGCCCCAACCACACAAAGTCCCATTACTTTTGCACAATTAGTTAATATTCCTATCATTCCTGATTCTTGTGCATTTGCAATAAAATCAATTCCGCTCTTATATCCTATTTTTAATCCATAATATCTTACAAGATAATGTGGAATATTAAATATCAATAAGAATAATATAGCTCCTAAAATACTTCCTTGTGTTGCAAGACTGCATCCAATACCTGCTGCAATTATACGGAAAGTTCCCCAGAAGAATGAATCTCCTATTCCTGCAATAGGTCCCATAAGTGCTGCTTTTAGTGCAGCGATTGAACTTATATCAAATTCTCCATTTGATTTTTTATTCTGCTCTTCAAGTGCTATGCAGGCTCCTGTAATAAAAGTTACAGTTTGCGGAGTTGTATTAAAAAATTCCAAATGTCTTTTTAGTGCTGCTGAAAGTTCTTTTTTATCTGTGTATAATTTTTTTAGAATTGGCAGCATTGAATAACAAAATCCTACATTCTGCATTCTTTCAAAGTTGAAAGATGCCTGTAAAGGAAATGATCTCCAAAAAACTTTTAATAAATCTTTTTTTGTTATCTCTATACTTTTATTTTTTTCCATTATAGCTCACCGTCCAAATCATCGTGATTATTTCCAGTAGAAATAATAGCCATTAAAGCATCCATTTCTTTTTTATGTTTCATAGATGTTTGATATACAACATAAGCAATAATTGCTCCCACTACAGCAACTGCAACAGTACTTACACCTAAAACTGCTGTTAAAATAAATCCCACAAAAAGATAAGCTGCATTAGTTTTATCAAAAATAAGCTGCATTAATATTGCAATTCCTAAAGCTGGAAGCATTCCGCTTGCAACAGTAAGACCTTTTATTATAAATGCCGGAAGAGCACTTATAAAAGAAGCTATTGTACTTGATCCAAGTAAAACACCAAAGAAAACAACTGCAAATTCGCTAAAAAAGAATAAGAAAGCTCCTGCCCATAAAGCTTTTCCAACCTTATCTGCATCTCCTTCCTGTGCAGCTTTATCTGCCCAGTGTAAGAATGTTGTATTTATAGTTCTGTCAAGTATTCCAACTGATTGAGCCAGAGTGGCAATTGGTAAAGATAGTGCAACTGCTGTATCCATATTTAATCCTGACATTATTGCAAAAGCTGTTGATAAAATTCCACCTGCAACTACATCTGGAGGAGTTGCAGCTCCTATTCCAACTATTCCCATCATTACAAGTTCAAGAGAAGCTCCCATAACTATTCCTGTCTGGACATCTCCTAAAATAAGTCCAACTATAGGTCCTGTTACAATTGGTCTGTCAAACATATGCTGTCCAAAAACACGGCCGTCCCAAATTGCAAATCCTGCTAAAAGTCCCAATAACAAAGCTTTTAATAACATAATGTCCCTCCCTTTTATTTATTGTATTCTTTTAATATCTCATCATAATTTAAAACTTTTTCAGTTGGAACTGCTTGTAAAAAAACATTTCTTTCTAAATTATGAATTTCTTTTACAGCATTTAAATCTTCTTCGCTTAAATATACCTGTCTTTCAATCATCTTTTTCCCTTCAGCTTTTCTTATTCCTCCAAGGCAGATTTCTTTTACTTCAGGACAGTTTTTGCAGATTTCTAAAGCATCTTCAACACTTGCTGTCACAACAAAAATTTTTCTGTCTGCATGTTTTGGATTATTAATTACAGCTGCTGCACCTGCTACACTTTTTATAGATAATAATACTTGAGGCGGTTTTGCCATATTAAATGTCATTTGCATCATTTTGTCTGTTCTTGCTTTTTCATTTGCAACAAGAAGAGTATCTGCTCCTATAAAAGAAGTCCAGCTTACTGCTACTTGTCCATGGATTAATCTGTCGTCAACTCTTAATAATTTAATCATTTTTACCTCCATCAATATTATATTTAATTAATTTTTATAATTCACCATCTTCTGATTCTTCCATTTCATTTTCTGAAAGATCATTTACAAAATTTATTGTTTGTCTTGTGTTTTCAATAATTTCTCTAAGAATTTCTTTATTCTCCTCATCACTGTCAGTCATATCAGCCAGCACAACCTCTAAAAGAAGTCCTAAACTTAATCCTGTAAGAAGATATGTATTTTCATTAGAAGATAAGATTTCTAAAGCAGCTTGTGTAGTACTTCCTCCAGCAATATCAGTTATTATCACTGTGGGAAGATTATTATTAAATCCTGTTATTTTATCTTGTATATTTTTTATAATTTCTTTTAAAGTTTCTGAAGAATGAATTGTGACTGTTTCCAAATTTTCAGATTTTCCATAAACAAGTTCTAAAGAAGTTACTATTCCTGTAGCAAACTCACCATGAGTTACAAGTACTATATTTTTCATTTTATACTCCTCCTTTTTAAGTATATACTTTATTTGTTAAATGTATATACATTTGTTTTATATTTGTAATATAGCATATTGGTTTCAAAAAATCAATACTTTTTATCAAAAAAATGAAAATTGTTTTAAAAAATTACATTTTTTAATTATTAAAATAAAAAAAGCTGAGTAAATTAATGATTAAAAACCATCTATTTACAACAGCTACTTTTTTATTTTAAATTCTCTTTTATTACTCTCAAGAAATTTTTATAAGCTATTTTTTCAATATCATTTTCAGAATATCCTCTTTTTCTAAGTTCTTCAATCATATTCTGACATTTTGAAGCATCTTCAAGATTTTTGGGATTTGTATCTTTTAATTCCTCAGAAAGATATTCACAGAAATCAAATCCCAATCCAACATAATCAACACCAACAAGACCTGCAATATAATCAATATGGTCAGCCAGATCTTTTAAATCTGGTTTAGAAAGTAAATCTGGATTTTCTATTGGAGCTGGACTTGAAAAATCACATTTCTTTATAAATCCAATATAGCCGTTTACTCCAATAACTCCGCCAGATTGTGCTACAGCTTTTATCTGTTCGTCAGTTAAATTTCTTGGAACATCACAAAGAGTTCTGGCATTTGAATGAGAAGCAATAAAAGGTTTGGTTGAAATCTCTGCTATATCCCAGAAAGTTTTTTCATTTGTATGGGAAACATCAACTATCATTCCAATCTCATTCATTTTTCTCACTGCCATTTTTCCAATTTCAGTAAGCCCTTCACAAGAATTTTCTCCCGCTCCTGCTCCAGATCCTAAAATATTTTTCTCATTCCATGTAAGTGTTGCAAGCCTGTATCCTAAATTATACAAAGTATCCAGCCAGTCAAGATTATTTCCAACAGCTCTTAACCCCTCAACTCCCATAAGAATTGTAAGCTTTTCTTTTGGAAATTCTTTTTCTAAATCTTTTCTGCTCTTTATTATATTAAAAATTTCAGGATTTGAATTTATTTCATGGCTTACTGAATTTAACATATAAATAAATTCCTTCTCGCTGTCTTCATCAGAATATTTATTATCAAGCCATGCTGCAAATACTCCTCCGAATACTTCTCCCTTTTTTAATCTTTCCAAATGAAAATTTTTTACAATATTTTCACAGCCCTCTTTTCTTTTTTTAGAAACATCACACCAAATATCCATATGCCCGTCAAAAATTTTCATTTTCCTGTTCTCCCTGTTTCTTTCAAAATTTCATCTATCCTTTTATTATAATTTTCCTTTATAATTTTTTTCTCAAATTTCAGTTCATTCATTCTATCATGAATTTCTTCATATTTTTCTTCATCATTTTTCATCATATATTGATTAGCTTCTTTTCTTAATTTTTTTTCTTCCTCTTGAATGTCTTGAAGCTCAGAAAAATATTCCTTTCTTAAAATAAGAAGTTCGTCTTTTTGTTCTGTCGTAAGAGACTCGATACTTTTTTTCTCTCTGAATTCTTTAAGGGGATCTGTAAGAGTATGGTCATTATGTCTTCCACTTACTGCACATGATGTTAAAACAAATGCCATAAGTATTATCTTTTTCATTCTTCTCCTCCTTCAAACCAAAAAATAATTTTATCATCTTCTTTGTATGCTCCAAAATTAAGTTTATGAGTCTTTAATATTTCTTTAACTATTGCAAGACCAAGACCTGTTCCAAGTTTTCTGTCTCTTGCTTTGTCTGTTCTGTAAAAAGGAAGCCACACATTTTCAATTTCCTTTTCAGAAATATTAGATGTGTTTCCAACTGAAAATCTTCTGTTTTCAACTTTTATTATTATTTCACCATCAGGCTCAACATATTTAAAACTGTTTTCAATAAGATTTTTTACAACTGCTGAAAGCTGTTCTTTATCTCCATACAGATATTTTTCCTTTATATTTAAGGTAATTTTTTTATTTCCTGTATTTAAATTTTCAGCTCTTTTCACTTCATTTAAAATAATCTCTTCTATATTAAATTTTTCAGAATTAAAAGTAATAAATCCTCTCTCTGCCCTTGAAAGAAATAAAAGAGACTGAACAAGTTTATTCATATTTTCAGTTTCTTCCATAATAATATCAAGATAAAATTCTGCTGTTTCCCTGTCAGAAGCTATTCCCTCTTTAAGCCCCTCACAGTAATTATTTATAATTGCAATAGGAGTTTTAAGCTCATGGCTTACACTGGAAATAAATTCTTTTCTCATCTTATCTATTTTTCTTTCTTTTTCAATATCTTCGTGAAGCTTGTCTATACTGTCTTTAAGCTGTGCCGACATTATATTTAAGTTTTCCCCCAAAACACCTATCTCATCTTTAGAATAAGATTTAAATTCCTGTGAAAAATCCAATTTTGCCACACGTTTTGCAGTTTCTCCCATATCAATTATGGAAGCTGTAATTATTCTTGAAAGAATTATTGAAAGAACATATCCTAAAACCAAAGCTGTAAGAACAATTTTCAAGTGAAAAGATGTGATTATATTTACAGGCTCTTTCACCGAGCTAAAAGGCGTGCTTATTATAAGAAGCTGATTTTTATTGTAAGGTGTTATGATTGTAAGTTCCTTGTCAAGTGAAAAAGATGTGTCGTTAAGCCTGAATACAAAATTTTTAGGATTTTCAAAAAGAGTTTTTATTTCTTCACTTGAAAGAGAAACATCAACATCTTTTAAATATCTTTCGTTTATTATATATATTTTTATATTATTTTTTTCTTCGATAGCACTTAAATCTATAAGAGATCTCGGGTCTTTTATTTCATTTGCCAGATAAAAAAGCTGATTTTTTTTTATTTTCAAAAAATATTTTTCAAAATAAACCTCGTTAAAGGCAACCATAAAAAACATTATCATGGTAATAACCGAAGCTATCAGAAAAAAAAGTTTACTACGGATACTGTTCATTATTCCTCCTCAAGTTTGTAGCCTGCACCTCTTATTGTTTTTATGTATTTACCCTCAAGTTTTTTTCTTATTCTTTTTATCTGTGAATCAACCGCTCTTATATCTCCGTCATAATCATATCCCCAAAGTGATGTGATTATTCTGTCCCTTGAAAGAACCTGCCCCTTATTTTTTATAAAGAAAAGAAGAAGTTCATATTCTTTTTGAGAAAGATCCAAAGGACTGCCGTTCATTTTTATATCCCTTGTATCTGTATTTATTGTAATATCCCCAAAAGTTATTATCTCGCCAAGGCTGTGAATTCTTAAAAAGGCTTTTACCTTTGCAACTAAAACTTTCATGCTGACAGGTTTTACAATATATTCGTCTGCTTTCATCTCGTAGCCTTTTAAAATATCCTCTTCGCTTCCCCTTGCTGTAAGCATAATAACAGGAATTGTAGAATCTTTTGATCTTACCTCTTTTAAAAGCTCCCACCCGTTTATTTTAGGAAGCATTAAATCTAATATTATTAAATCAAATTTTTGTGAAATTATAAAATTAAGTGCTTCTTCCCCGTCTTCTGCCTCTATTACATTAAAATTTTCTCTCTTCAAAAAATCCGCCGCTATTCTCCTTAACTTCCATTCATCTTCTACCAATAATATTCTCTTATTCATTAAATTTCTCCTTAACCATTTACGTAAAATATATAGTCTTTATATTTATAATTATAACAAAAACAGGAGAAGTTTTCTATTTTTCTCCTGTTTTTAAAATTTTTGTATTTTATTTCTTTATTATATTTCTTTCTATAATTTTTAACTCTTTTAATTTCATTTTTGAAAATCTGTTGTTTCTGTCAACAAGCAACGACACTGGTATACAAACCTTTTTTGTCTCTGAAATTTTCTTAACTGCTAAATAAACGATAACAGATATTCTTTCCGTTTTTAATAAAAAAGAAAATTCTATTTTACTGTTCCATATTATATTCAAATCATATTTTAATACTGTATCTACATTTTCAAGCAAAGTTTTTAATACAGGAAAATATGTTATTCTGTCTCTTAGTTCCATATTTTTCTCAATAAAATCTTTTTCAGCAGAATAAATATTTTTAAAATTTATCTTTTTTGAAAGTATATCATTTATTAATTTATTCATTTTTTTATATGATTTTAAAGTTTGAAATTTATAAAGTCCTAATAAATGTGAAAAATATTCTTCATGAAATTTTATTATTATTTCTGTACTATCTTCTAAAATATATTTATATAAATAAGGACATATAAAATCTCTATAAAATTCAAAATATTCTGTAAAATCAATCTATGCTAAAGATATTTTTTTAGTCTTGCTTAAAAATTTGTGTTGCATCTCATTCTCCAATTTTGATTATAAAAAAATCCTGTTTTTAAAAAGACAGGATTTTTTTATTTTGTTGCAGTGAGTATCTTTTTCGTTGTTTTCTCTCAACGCTCTTCTCAGTATGTGAAAGCCCCTGAGTGGGTCGCCGACCTGCAACCTGTAAGTTTATCATTCGCCATATACTCCAATGACCGAGTTTTTAAAAACTATTTTATATATTTATTATACCTTTTTTGCTAAGAATTGTAAAATTTTATTTTTTATTCAATTTGTCTTCTAAATTTTTGCTCATTTTAAATTTTACAAACTTTCTGGGCTTTGCCTGAATAAAATCTCCGCTTCCTCTTGGGTCTAACACTCTTCTTGTTTTGGTTTCTTTTATTTCAA
>UQJY01000028.1 GCA_900541465.1 uncultured Fusobacterium sp.
AACCAATCACCTACTGATTACAAGTCAGTTGCTCTACCAGATGAGCTAAAGCGGCGCCTTCAACAAGATTGATTATATCTTATCTCCATTGTTTTGTCAATAAATTTTTTTCATTTTTTTAATATTTTTTTACAGCACTTAAAAAATTCTATATTTTCTAAGGCTTCATTTATTGGGAACTATTTATAAATTGCATTTAATTCTTCCTGAGAATATACTCTTTTGGCTTTCATATTTTCAACAAGCTCTTCATTTTTTTCTATTTTTTCATTATCAGCTATATGAAACTTTCCTAAAATTTCAACATCATGCAGACCTTTTTCTTCAAGATATTTTTTTATAAAATGAAGTCTTTCAAATGAGGCAGGCTGAACCCATTTTTCTGTTCCAGGTCTGTCAAGTCTGTTAAGTTGAAGTTTTGTATAATTTACATCTTTCAAAAATTCATAAAGTCCGTCAAGCTCTTCAAGGCTGTCATTTATTCCTTCAATAATAAATGTCTCAAGATAAATCTTTCCTTTGAATTCATTACCAAGAGCTTTTATACCCTCTTTTATTTCGTCCATTTTTATTGTTGCTTTAGGTCTGTTTATTTTTTTCATTGTAATTTCATTTACACTGTTTAATGTGGGAATAACTATATCTGCACGGCTTATTTCATTTCTTACTTTTTTATCATGAAGAAGTCCTGAATTTGTAATTACCACAACATTTACATCAGTATTATCTTTTATCCAATTTATCATTTCTCCAAGATCACTGCTTAATGTAGGTTCTCCGTCTCCGGAAAAAGTTATACAGTCAGGTTTTATAGTTTTTAATATATCTAGTATTTCTTTTTTTGCTTCCTCTATATCTATGTAAGATTTTCTTTCTGTTACAAGTTCACGTGTAACTCCGCATTCGCAAAATACACAATTCATATTACAAGTTTTAGGTGCTACTAAATCAAAACCTAAAGATATTCCTAATCTTCTTGATGGTACAGGTCCAAACAGATATTTATACATAATTCCTCCTTAAAATAATCTCTTGTTAATTTTCCATTTTAATTATACCTTAATATATATTCTTTTCAAAAAAAATTTTATAAATTGTAATAATACAATTTTCTGTGTAAAAAATGTTGTTTTTATTTTAAAATAATGTTAAGCTGTGATATGAAAAATTTTATATTATATAGGAGGTGTATACTATGATAAATATATCAAATGCACTGGAAAAAAACCTTCTGCTTGAGGTTAAGAACAAACTTATTCTCCTTAACCCCATAGATATTGCCTCTATTTTGGAAACACTTTCAAAGGAAAATACCTTGAAAGCTTTCAGAATTCTTTCAAAAGATTTGGCAAGTGAAGTTTTTTCATATCTTTCTTCAGAAAAACAGCAGGAAATAATAGAATCCAGCAGTGATGAAGAGTTAAAAAGAATTATTGATGACATGTTCTTGGATGATACTGTAGACCTTATCGAAGAAATGCCGGCAGGAGTTGTGGCAAAAATTTTAAAAAATACCTCAGTTGAAAATAGAAAACTGATAAACCAATTTTTAAAATATCCTGAAGATAGTGCCGGAAGCATTATGACGGTTGAATATGTTTCTCTAAAGAATGATATGAATGTTAAAGAATCCCTTGAAAGAATAAGGGCAAAGGGAATTAAAAATGAAACCATAAACGACTGCTTTGTAATCGACAAAGAGAGAAAACTTGTAGGAACTCTTCCAATAAGAGAACTTATTATTAACCAAGAAGAAACTCTTATAAAAAATATTATGACAGATAATTTTGAAAAAGTTCAGGCAGATACTGACCGTGAATTTGTTGCAGACCTTTTCAGACGTTATGACCTTTCTACAATGGCTGTTGTTGATACAGAAAACAGACTTGTAGGAATTATAACAATAGATGACATCGTAGACGTTATTGACCAAGAAAATACTGAAGACTTTCAAAAAATGGCTGCTATGGAGCCTTCTGACAAAGAATATCTTAAAGAATCTGTTTTTGCTCTGGCAAAACACAGAATTTTATGGCTTCTTATACTTATGATTTCTGCAACTGCCACAGGGACAATAATAAGACGTTATGAAGATACACTTCAGTCTGTAGTTGTTCTTGCTGCATTTATCCCTATGCTTATGGATACAGGAGGAAATGCCGGTTCTCAGTCTTCTACACTTATTATCCGTGGGCTTGCTCTTGGAGAAATAAAGACAAAAGATGTCTGGAAAATTTTATGGAAAGAATTCAGAGTAAGTATTATCGTTGGAATAACTCTTGCAATAGTAAACTTTTTAAGAATTTTATATTTTGATAAAATTGGATTTACAATGACTTTAGTAGTATGTCTGAGCCTTTTTGCAACAGTTGTTATTGCAAAAGTTGTAGGAGGAATACTTCCTATTGCTGCAAAAAAATTAAAACTTGACCCTGCTATAATGGCGAGTCCTCTTATTACAACAATCGTTGATGCTTGTGCTTTAGTGATTTATTTCACAATGGCAACTGCTCTTTTACATATTTAATGCAATAAAAAACCCTGCACTAAAAATTGTGCAGGGATATTTTTTATTTACTGTGATGATGAAGCCTTTCTTCAATATCTTTTTTTATTTTATTGTAATGTTTTTCAATAAGAGCAGCTTTATCTCCAAATATTATCTGTAATCTGTTCTCTCCAACTTTTATAATTCCTTCTGAACCAAGTGCTTCTATTTTTTCTGAATTTATTTTTTCTGTTTCTTTAACTTCAATTCTAAGTCTTGTTATACATGAATCTACAAGTATAAGATTTTCAAATCCTCCAAGTTCTTTTATAACAAGTTCACAAAAATCATCATCTGACATTTTACTTGTATCTATTTTTTTAGGTGCTTCTTTTCCTTGAATTTTATCACTGAAACTCTTAAAAAAACTGGAAAGTCTCCCTCTCTTCTCAGTATCTTTCATAATTTTCCTCCTCAAAATAATACAATTACTTTATATTATTAATTTTTTAAAAAATTTCTCCTATCATACATCTGGCAGAACCTCCACCGTAATATTCTATTGTTTCTACATTTGAATAAAGAATATCTGTATCTTTCAAAATCATATTTTTTTGTTCTTCATTTAAAGATTTATATGCTGTTTCAGACATTACTACAAATCTTTTTCCGTCTTTCCCTCTAAGTTCAAGAGTGTTTCCAAGAAATTTTTTTACCTGTTCCAAAGAAATTTCAATTATTTCTTTTCTGCTTTCTTCAAGCTCTTTTCTTAAAATTTCTCTTTCTTCTGCATCTGTCACAGACTCAAGACATATGACAGCTCTGTTTTCTCCTATACTCATTATTACATTTGTGTGATATACAGGATATCCTTCTTGAAAAGCTCTAAATACAACAGGCTTATAATTTAGCTCTTCACAAAATTTTCTAAAAAGTTTTTCATCAGAACGAGGTGATAAACAGCAGTAAGCTTTTTTATTTTTTCTATCAAGAACAATACTTCCTGTTCCTTCTAAAAAAATATTTTCTTTTGCTTTTAAGCTGTAATCAATTATTTTTAAACTTTTCCTCCCTACTATGTCATACACTTTATTTCTGAATTTTTCAAGTTCTTTTCTTCTGTTTTCTGCAAACATAGGATAGAAAAACAAGATTCCCTCTTCATGAGAACTAAACCAGTTATTTGGAAATATACTGTCAGGTGTACTTGGTTCTAAAGTATCTTGAATGATATTTACCTCCACACCTCTTTCAGATATTTTTTCAGCAAGAGCATCAAACTCTGCCAAGGCTTTTTTGTTTACCGTTTCTGCTGCTTCATTGTTAAAATTTTGATAATGGTTGTTGACTGCTGTTTCTTTATTAAAATAAAATAAAGCAGGTCTTACCATTACAATCCTATTTGTAACCTGATTATTCATAGCGGTCTCCTTAAATTTTTTATTTTTAAAACCCCTGCCTGCTAAACATATTATCTTTCCTTTTCTATTATATCATTATAACTGCTTTTCGTATAATTTTTTTTAGGATAACATAAGTTTATTAAGATATTTTCTTATTTTGAAAAGAATAATTCCCATTACAAAAAGTATTGTTGAAAGAGAAGCAAATATTGTAAAAAATCCTGCATTTTGAGTATAGCCTGCAACTTTCCCGGAAATAAAACTTGCAGCAAACATTGTCATATACCACATTCCCATAAAGAAAGTAGAAAATCTTTTTGGAGCAAGTCTGTTGAACATTGCTATTCCGATAGGAGCAATGCAAAGTTCTGAAATTGTATTAAAAAGATAAGCAAAAACTATAAATATCATGCTTGCTTTTATTCCATTTTCTGTTCCTCCTGTTGAAAGAACTGAAGCTGTCATAAAAACAAAAGCTGTTCCCATAGAAAATATTCCCACAGCCATCTTTACCGGTGTAGTAAATCCTCTGCTTCCAAATTTTCTCCAAATTTCTGCAATAACAGGTGCAAAAACTATTCCAAGAATTGAATTAAGAGCCGCAAACCATGGAACAGGAACATTAAAATTTCCTAAATTTCTATTTACATGGTCCCTTGCATAAAGAGTTATTGAACTGAATGACTGGTAAAAACTTGTCCAGAATAAAATTGCAAAAACAGCTGTTATACCCATAGCTTTAATTCTTTTTTTCTCACTGTCAGAAAATTTATAAGTGAAAATATTAGATTTTTTCTGTTCAGACATCTTTTTAAAAGGCTTTCTTCCTATTTCTCCAAGATATTTAGGAGCTGCAAGTATAAAAAATA
The DNA here is from genome assembly GCA_900541465.1 of uncultured Fusobacterium sp. Lineage (GTDB taxonomy): Bacteria > Fusobacteriota > Fusobacteriia > Fusobacteriales > Fusobacteriaceae > Fusobacterium_B. Next base: position 4,761 of record UQJY01000028.1, read on the forward strand.
TTGTTCCAAGAGCTGCCATAAGACCTGCTATAAGAAACATTTCTCTATATCCAAAATGAAGCACTGTCCCCGCTGCATTTCTTACAGCAAAAATTTTATCTGATACAATTCCTGCTGTAAAAGGTGCAAGGAAAGACCCTAAGTTTATAAACATATAAAAAATACTGTAAGCCACTTCTTTTTTATTTGGTTCTTCATTAGAAAAAATATTTCCTATAAGACTGCTTCCGCTGGCTTTAAAAAATCCATTTCCTATTATTATACACATAAGACCAAGATATAAAATTTCTTTCACAGGGCTGTAAAATAAAATTATATCTCCAAGGGCCACAAAACTTCCTCCAAGCATTACGGATTTCTGCTGACCCAAATAAGAATCTGCAAGCCACCCTCCTATAAGGGGAGTAAGATGGAGTATTCCAACAAAAGTTCCGTAAAGAGATGTAGCTTCTTTAACTGAAAGACCTATTCCTCCCTGAATAACCTGTGCTGTAAAATAAAGCACCAGAAGTGTCGATATCCCATGATAAGCAAATCTTTCCCAAACTATTGTTGCACACATAAGCCAGAAAGATTTTGGATACCTTTTTTTCTTTTCTGTAAAATTGTTCTGCATTAAAAGACCTCCTATAAATTAAATACTCTACATTATAACCTATTTTTTTTACTTTTGAAACAACTCTGTTTTTTACTGAAAATAATCTTTTTTATTTTCTTGTAATTGAAATAGATTTTTTTATAAAATATGATATAATAAAAATGCTATACTTAATTTTATGGAGGCTGTGTAAAAATGGATAAAAATTATGATATCAGTTTTCTTGATGAAAATAGAATAAATGAAATTCTTGAAAGCTCAAAAGAAAAATCAAAAAATAAAGAAGAAATAAGAAATATTATAGAAAAAGCAAAAAAAGCAGAGGGACTTTCTCCAGTAGAAGCTGCTGCTCTTTTAAATATTGACGACAGCGAGCTTTTAAAAGAGATGTTTGAAGCGGCACATATTGTAAAAGAAAAAATTTACGGAAAAAGAATTGTTATGTTTGCACCTCTTTATGTGAGCAACTACTGTGTAAACAGCTGTAAATACTGTGGATATAAACATGAAAATGACGAACTTTGTAGAAAAAAACTTACAAGAGAAGAACTTATTGCAGAAGTAAAAGCTCTTGAAAAATTAGGACATAAAAGAATTGCCCTTGAAGCAGGAGAAGACCCAATAAACTGCTCTCTTGATTATATTCTTGAATGTATAAAAGATATTTACTCAATAAAATTTGACAACGGAAACATAAGAAGAATAAATGTAAATATTGCAGCTACAACAGTTGAAAATTATAAAAAACTTAAAGATGCTGAAATAGGAACTTACATTCTTTTCCAAGAAAGTTTCCACAAACCTACTTATGAAGAAGTTCACCTTAAAGGGCCAAAAAGAAATTATGAATATCACACAACTGCTATGTTCAGAGCCAGAGAAGCTGGAATTGATGACGTAGGTATCGGTGTTCTTTATGGACTTTACGATTACAAATATGAAACTGTAGCTATGATAGTTTATGCAGATGCCCTTGAAAGAATTACAGGAGTAGGACCTCACACAATTTCTGTTCCAAGACTTAGACCTGCTGAAAATGTAACTCTTGAAAATTATCCTCATCTTGTTTCTGATGATGATTTCAAAAAACTTGTAGCAGTTTTAAGACTTGCAGTTCCATATACTGGACTTATTCTTTCAACAAGAGAAGAAGCTGAACTTAGAGATGAAATAATTGCTCTTGGAGTTTCTCAAGTAAGCAGCGGTTCTTGTACAGGTGTCGGAGGATATTCTGAATCTGCAAAAAATACTATGCAGTTTGAAGTTGGGGACAACCGTTCTCCTATGGAAATGCTTGAAAGTTTAATTAAATCTGGATACATTCCAAGCTATTGTACAGCCTGCTACAGACAAGGACGTACAGGGGACAGGTTTATGGAAATTGCAAAAAGCGGAAAAATAAATGTTATGTGTGAAGCAAATGCACTTATGACACTTAAAGAATTTCTTCTTGATTATGCTGATGAAAATTTAAGAAAACTTGGAGACAAAGCTATTTTAAAAACTCTTGAAGCTATGCCTAATGAAGAATTTAAAGAAAAAATAAAAGGATATTTAAAACAGATTGAAAATGGTGTAAGAGACTTGAGAGTATAAAAAAGGGGCTGTTGCATTTTTTAACAGCTCATACAAAAAGTGCTGAAAAGA
>UQJY01000029.1 GCA_900541465.1 uncultured Fusobacterium sp.
AAACTTTGTTTTCCATTAAAACGGCTGTTCTGTCTTTCTGTTCTTTTAAAATTAACGATATGCCAGATTTAGTTTTTATTTTCATTTAATCTTCCTCCCACTCTGCTATATCTTCAACATCAAATGCAGATATTTCTCTACAATTTGGACAATAATATATTCCTGAAAATAATTCTATAGCTTGTTCTTCATCATATATAGTATTTTTATTCTCATCAATATTATATCCATTTAAAAATTCATAAACTGTTTCACCGCAACATTTACATTTCCACATTTATTCCACCTCTTTAAATTTTGATAAAAATTCATTACTTAATCTAAAATTAAAACCACAGTCTTTTAAAAAATCAATATTTTCAAGAATTTCATTTTCAGAAAAAGCTAATATATTTTTATGTTTCATATTTACAGTAACAAAATTTTCAATAAGAGGTTCAAAATAGTCGTTTGGAGATATGCAAATTGATTTTTCTATTTTTATTTTAAATCCAAAACAGCTCGTTATATTTTCAAAGTCCCATATATTGTTTATAATTTTGCATTTTCTATATTTAATTTTTCTTTTATTCCATGCTCTCATCTTCCACCTCAATTATTATATTTTCATCTTGGTAATATATATTATTGTCAGCTCCTAAACTTTCAATCCATTTTTCATAAGCAGATACAAGATTTTTAAATTCTTCTGTATCGTAGGAAATTCTATCTTCCATATCTTCATATCCTAGATTGCTAACATTATCATCTATCATATGCCTTATATCCCAATAAGGATTTTCAAAAACTTTTTCTTTAGTAGTTCCATAAAAAACTTTACCCTCTGATGATAATTCTTTTATATAATCAACATCATCAGCATCAACAATTTCTATATCTCCAAAGTTATTAATATAGCAGACACATTCACCTTTATAATCTTTTAATTTAATTTTTTTCATTTATTCCACCTCTACAAAAATCTTTTTATAAATTTTCTTATTTTTGATTCTATAAACACAATAAAATTTTCAATTTTATTTGATGTAATTGTAAAAACACATTCTAAAAAACTAAAAAATAAATATAACATAAAAAATTCTGAAAATAATAAAGCTGTTATTACAGCGGAATATAATTCTTTTTTATCTCTTAAGTTGTGTGTATATTCATGGTAAAATGCTATTATTAAGACACATCTAGGAGCTATACAAAAGAATATTATTAACCAAAATACTATCTCGTTAAAATTCACTTAAACCACCTCTTTTATAAAAACTAACCAATGAGTTTTTGCCCTTTTATTACCAAAAAGTGGCCGTATATTTGTAAGTTTTAAAATTTCAGATAATTTTATTTGTTCTTCATTCCATTTAAAAATTAAAATTCCATAAGGCTCTAAAATTCTGAAACATTCAGAAAATCCTTTTTTAATATCTTCTTGCCAATTTTTACTAAGTTGGCCATATTTCTTTTTTAACCAACTTTTTTCTCCAACTCTCAATAAATGTGGCGGGTCAAATACCACCAACTTAAAAGAATTTTCAGGAAAAGGTATGTTTCTAAAATCGGCCACAATATCTGGATTTATTTTTAATTTACGGTCATCACATAAAACATCTTCAAATTCTCTATTATCCATAAATACTGTATCTTCTCTATCTTTTTGAAACCAAAACATTTTAGAGCCACAGCATACATCAATTATTTTTTTATCCACCTCTTTATCCTTTCCCATAGGCTTAATCTTCCACAGATGAAAGAGCCTTGTTTTTTAATTTTTAGTTTCATGTATTTTCTCCTATGTTATAATAAAGGTGCTTACAGGCTCTCAATCTATAAGCACCTTGAGATAGTATTTATTACCAGTAAATGCTATCTCTTTTTATTTTTCTTAACAGGTTTGTTAAGTCTATCTTCTAAGTCTCTTCCGACTTTAAATTTTATATATTTTTTAGGAGTAATTTTAATATCTTCTCCTGTTCTTGGGTTTCTTCCCATTTCTCTTTTATAAACTCTTCTTTCAAAAGTTCCGAATCCTCTAAAAATTAAAACTTCGTTTTTCTCTAAAGCCTCTTTCATGGTTTCGATAAAAACCTCAGTTTGTCTTTTAGCCTCTTCCATAGTTGGAAGATTCCCATTTTTCATTAATAGTTCAGCAAATTCAGTTTTTTTCATTTTCTTTTCTCTCCTTTTTTCTTAGATTTTTTATTTTCATTGACTTTTACATAATAAGCCCTTACAGGCTCAGTATAAAAACCATTATGAACTGTTACAGTAATATATTTATCTTTCATAAAATCACCTCTCTTTATTGAGGGTCATTAAATAAACCTGCTATTTCATCAGCTGTACTTTTATTTTCTTCTGCTACATTTTCCTCTTTTATAATTTCTCCTGTTTCTTGGTCCACTACTTCTGCATCTTCAAAAACATTCATTTCAGTAGTTTCAGCCTGTACAACTTCTTTTGTTTCTTTATTAACTTCAAAAGTTCCGTTATCTTTTCTAAGATTTTCAATCATTTCAACCGAGATTGGTAACCATTTAAGCATTTTCTTAGTTACTGTTTTCATTGCCATTTCTTCAAAGTTCTTTACCCAGATGTCATTTTTAAATTTACCTTTTCTATATTTTTCCTCGTGCTGTTCAATTTCTTTTCTTGTCATATATTCAAAGGCTTTTGTTCCGTCTTTAAGGATTGCTACAGAATAGAATCCAACAATAAAACCTCTTCCATCTGGATGAGTGAAAGCTGGTTTATGTGTCAATTTTCTTTCCAATCCATACTCAATAGTAAATTCATCATTACTGTAAACAGGATAAGCATAAATGTCTGAAAGCTGACCTGTACGTCTTAATAACTCAATCATTCCTTTGTATCCAAGTTGTAATTGACATTCAGTAGTTCCAAGTTTTGTATTTTTAAATGGTATTAAATAACATTGTCCAAGAACACCCGGCTCAAGTCCAAGTTGTGCTACTGTCATTAAAGAGCCTAATAAACTTGGTACTGAACATTCAGCAAGTTTTGGGTTTTGTCTTACACAAGTTATTGCTATTCTAGTAAATCTGTCACTATTTAAGTGTTGTGGAAGAGCTGCTGCAAATTGCTCTTTACCTGCCTCGATAACATCAAATATTGTTCTTTTTTTCTCTGCAACCTGTCCGCCTACTTTTGCTGCTAAGTTGTTTTTTGCTGTTTTAACTTCTGCCATTTTTATTTATCCTCCTTGAAAAATTCTTTTCTCCATTTTTTTATTTGTCTGTCAATTTTCCTGATTATTTTTTCCTTATCCTTATCTGAGAAAGTCGCCTCGCACTTTTCAGATTTAAAAGGATTTTGAACTGTACAACATACAGTTTTCTTATTTACAGGATAGAACTTTAATTCAAGTTCAAATTTTCCGAATATATGTTTTATCGTTTCCAATTATTCCTCCTTCTCTGTTCTTCTCTTTTTCTGAAATGTTCCTCGCATTCTTTTAAAAATTCTTGGTACTTTCTTTCTATTTCTCTTTGCTTTTTTAAATCATCTGTAATTGACCATACGGAAAATATAAGACCAACTGTACAAATAACTATGCCTAGTATTTTTAAATGTTCCATTTAACTCACCTTTAAAAATTTTGTTTCTTTCATAGTTGTATATTGTTTTTCCATTCCTTTTAGTTCCTCATTTTCAGAGAAAAATCTTTTCTTATCGAATGTGGCTCTATTCTGAGAAATTATTGTAAACTTATAATCTCCTGCTGTGGCTTTCTTGCAGTCATTTTCATTCATCTCTTTTAAAATTTCCTGCTCTATTAATTTTTTCTTTTTCTCAAGAGACTCTATTTCATTTTTAAGGGCTTTGTACTGCTCTCCCTTGTCCTTTATCATCTCAAGCTCGACAACCTCATCAGCGGAGCTGTCAGAGGCTGACAGAAGATATTTTGAATATGCCTCTGTCCCGTCTGGCATAGGTGGAACTTCTTTCAAAATATTTTCATTCCAAAATTCAATACATTTCTCTTGTATAAGTCTTATATCTTCATCACTTCTTTCAATGTAAAATTCTTTGTAAGTATTTCCACCAATAAGACAAGCAATATAAGCATAATTCAAACCTGTTACACCTAAGTAGTGCTGTACTTGAGCAAAATAAGAATCAGGGATTGTTTCACCTTTCCATTCTTTTCCTGCAAAAGTATTAGCTGTTTTAATTTCTACAACTCCCCAGCCTTTTTCAAGGTCATAGCACATACCGTCAACATTTGCTACAAGACAACCCTTTTTCATTGTGAACGGTACTTCATAACAGAAAAAATCATCATGCAGTCTTTGAAATTCTTTAAATACTACAGGCTCTAAATTATGTCCCCAGTGTGTGTATTTGTTTCCCTTGAAGTCTGAGCCGTGTATTTTATCTGTGTAAACATCAATAATACTTTTATAAGGATTTACACCAATAACAGCTCCTGCATCACTTCCACCAATTCCGTTTCCTCTTATGTTTTCCCATTCCTCAGTATCTGCATAGTGGACTATCTCCACATCTTGAGGAACTATTTTCTTTAATTGCTCCTCGTCCATCTCTCTAATTTTTGTTTCTGCTGTCTGAATAAAGTTTTCTAATTCTTCTTTTCTCATTCTCCAGAAACCAGTCAAGCCTAATTCTTTTGCTTTTTCCCTTAGTTCTTTTAAAGTCATATATTTTTCATCTCCTATTTTAGTTTTGATAAATTCCACAAGATATTTTTTTCATCTTATGGAATCTAAAAAACTAAAAAATCTTTTCTGTTCTTCTTTTACAATTTCTAGCAAATACCTTAAATCATCGTCTGTGTCATAACACTCTGTATTACAGCTATCTTCATAATCAATATCGCTTGTAGTTCTCCAATAATCGTAATTGCCCATTAGCTCACCTTTCCAAGCGGAACACCAGAACTTTCAACGTTATATTTTCTTATTTGTTGTCTTTCAAATTCTTCAAGAATCTCATATTCTTCTTTTAAACCGTCAGCATATACAAGTTTTAAAAATTCTTCATAAAGATTTTCATATGCTTGTTTTAATGTAACTCCACAAACTTCAATATCCTCATATTCATATGCTAACCTGTAATAAACAGGGTATTTTTTATCGTATTTATCTGTTTTTCTCTGCTGAGATATTTCTATCTCACATTGGAAATATTCATTTCCTGTTTCATGCACTAAATCCATTAATTCAAAATCTGTTAATTTTCTTGTTTCTTTTACCTTTTCATCAATAATCATTTCTGTGTATGTCATTTTTTCCTCCTTACAAACCCGATATCTTTAAATGCCTCTGAATTTCTTTTCAGGAATCCATCAAAGCCAGAGATACTAAAGTTTTTCATTTTCCGCATTTTCACTGATATTTCTTCAAAGGTCTTTCCCTCGAAAATGAGTCCTTTAATGATAAAAATTTTTTCTTGTGTCTGTGCATCGTCTATACTTCTAACCATTATTTGATATCTCCTATTTTGAATTTATCAGCCATTTCTTGAGCCTCTTTAACTGTCATTGTGTCTACTCCATAACCTATTTTTTTTAACTCTCTTAAAATAAAACTGTAGTCTGATAATTTCATTCTCTTCACCTCACATTTAATTATTTTGTAGATACCCTGAAATGTTTCAGAGTATCAGCCTAATAATTAA
>UQJY01000030.1 GCA_900541465.1 uncultured Fusobacterium sp.
AAGTACTTTATACCTTTTTTATTTTAAAAGAAAAAAAAATGCAACAGCCCCTTTTAAAATTGTGTGTATTGTGAAAATCCTATTTATTTGCTTCGTAGTGTGCTTTTAATTTGTTTACAATAGCTTCAGCTTTTTTAACAGCATCTGCAATAGCAACTCTTACAACTTTTTTTCCTTCAAATCTTTCTTCATTTTTTATTGCAACTTCTTTTGTAAGAACTACATAATCTGCTGATTTAACATCTTCTGCAGTAAGAACATTTTCAATTCCGATTCCGCCTTGAGTTTCTATTTTAACTTCAACTCCAAGTTTTTCTCCTGCTTTTTTTAATGCTTCTGCTGCTATGTAAGTGTGTGCAACACCTGATGGACAAGCTGTTACTCCTATTATTTTCATATCCCTTTGCATCTCCTTTTTACGACAGATTTTTGTTCCTGTCAATATCCTATCACTAAATTACAAATTTATTTATCTATTTTATTAGAAATCCATATCTAAATCAACATCTGTATCACCTGAAGCTGCTTCTGCTTCTCTTTCTGCCACAGGTTTTTTCAAAATATTTACTATTACTGCTGTTGTTAAAGCCCCTGCAAGTGTTCCTATGATATATCCCATTTTTCCTTCAACTACAGGAAGTACAATCCAACCTCCCCAAGGTGCATGGTTAATTACGTTCATTAAGAATCCTATAACGTTTCCGACAATTCCTCCTGCAACTATGAATGGAATCATGTGGCTTGTTCCAAAAAGTAAATCTTATTTAAATTTTGCTAATGCTTTTTTCATGTCTCTCCTCCTCAAAGTTTACTTATATATTTTTATTTTTTTATTCTGCTGTTTCAAATGTTTTCTGCTGTTTTAATATTTGTATAAATAATTTTAATTTTATTATTCGTTTATAAGTTTTACTGCTTCTTCAGCTGTTGCTGCTTTTTCAAGTCCGGCTCTAAAGTCATCGTCTAAAATTTTCTTTGATAAATCCACAAGGATATTTATATGTGTAGTTCCCTTTTCTCCATCAGGAATTGCAAGCATAAATACCATTTTTGCATATTCATCTTCATCTGCACTCCAAAGTACAGGATTTTTTAATCTTGCAAATGCAACTGCTGCTCTTTTTACTGTTGTGCTTTTTCCATGTGGAAGTCCTACATCATATCCAACTGCTGTTGCAGCTATTTCTTCTCTTTTCATAAGAGAATCTAAATATTCCTCATAACTTTCTGCTATTCCTTCATCAGCAACCTTTTTAGCCATCATTTTGATAACTTCTTCTTTAGTTGCACATTCTACATCTAACATAACTAGATTTTCAACTGTTAGTGCCATCTTACTTTTCCTCCTTGTTAATAAATTCCTCTATTTTTTTATAAATTTTATTTGACGTATCCAATTTGTCCAGTTCTTTTATAAGAGATTTTTTTCTCATTACACCTAAAAATTCCATAAGCCCGTTAAGGTGTTCTCTCTTATCTCTGCTGGCAAGTGTAAGAACTATTCTCACTTTTTCATTTTCTGGAAATTCAACAGGCTTTTTAAAGAATGCAAGGCTTATTCCTGTTTTATTTATTGATTTGCTGTTTCCGCTGTGTCCAAGAAATATTCCGTCCTGCACAACCATATAATTTCCAAATCCATTTATAAGCTCCATTATCTCTTTTGGGTAACTTTCCCCCACAAATCCCTCTTCTATCATTGAAAGAGCACTTCTTTCGATTGCTTCTTCTCAAGGAAGAGTTTTATCTATTATTGTTATTCTTGAAGGAGCAAGCATTTCCAAAAATCCAAGCCCTTTATCTTTTTCTATATCATCAAGAATTTGATGTTTAAATCTTTTTTTCAGCTCTTTTATCATCTCTTCTTTCTGAAGATTTTCAGAATATTTTTCAGCTATTTCAATTATTTCTGAAAGTTTTATATTTTTAGAAGATGACAGCTTTTCATTTTTAAGTTTTATTATATCTTCTGTGCTTAAAATTGGTGAAACTTTTATAACTTTCTTATCTCTGAATTTTACTCCTTCAATAGTTGTTACCACCAAATCTATATCTTCATTCTTGTAATTTTCAAGTTCATTATATGGAATAATATTTACAATATTCACATTGAAATGTTCTTTAATGCTGGCTGAAAGAAATCTTGATGTACTGTATCCTGCTCCGCAGACAATTAAAATGTTTTCAAGTTTCTTGCTTTTTATTCTCTTCATTGCAAGCTGAAAATGCATTGCAATATAAGCCAGTTCGTCATCACTTATTTTTATATCTATTCCTATTTTATTCCATGCCTTTGACACAAGATTTAAAACGAGAGGATAAGTTTCTTTAAACTCATCATAAATCTCACACGGAAGCCTTATTCCTTTTTTAGCTCTGTATATTGCCGGCTTCATATGATTAATAAGATTTTCAAGAAGAAACATATCTTTTTCAAGCTCTTCATATCCGCTTTTTGCCACTTCTTTTATAAGTCTCATCATTGAAAGTTCTATCTGAACCCAGTTTATATAAAATGAATCATCAAAGCCAAAGCTGTGGCTTCCCAAGAAATATTCAGTCATATTTAAAATCTCGCTTTTGCTAAGACCGTATTCTGAAAATTTTCTTTCAACAATGGCATATTCTTCACTTTTTGTTAAAAATTCCATATTTTTTATTAATTTCAAAGGGTGTTCTTCAAATCTCTTAAAAGTTATAAGTATATAGAAAAGAAGAATTTTAAAATTTTCGTCCCCTATTGTTTTCTTTGCTTCATCAAGAGTATTTTTTAAAACTTTCATAGCATTATTTACATTTTCAGTTTTAAAATACTCGTCCATCTTATCCCAGCAGATAAAAAATCCATATTGATAATTTTTTTCAATATCTATTTTTCCGCCTTCAAGATATTTTATATTGTAATTTTTCAAAAGGATATCAAGAATCAGTCTTCTTACATTTCTTTCTTCTGCCTGATAAACAAGTGTTTTGCTGTCTAAGGAAATAATAAATGTTTTCATATAGTTTTCAAGAACTTTTAAATCATTTTTTAATGTAAGTTCACTGATATCAAGTTTTTCTTCAAGAGTTTCAAGAGATATATTTTCATTGTTAAAAAATATATCAGTTATGATTATTTTTTCTCTTTCATCTTTTGTGAAAGAATAAAGAGACATGTTTCCAGCCACTTTTTTTACTATCTCTTCAAGAGTATTTTTTACAACAATTTCTCTTTTTCTTATTTCTATTTCAGGAAGTCCAAGCAGTTTCAAGTAATAATTATAATCGTCTATTTTGTATCTCAAATTTCTTTCACTGATTTCCATGCTTTTTGCATTTTCTATCAATGAAACTTCTCCATTTTCTTTAATATCTCTGACCATATCTAATAACTTTACTGTTATCGGCATTTTTCTTCCCTCCTTTTGACTACATTGATTATACTTTTTTAAACTTAAGTGTTCAGCTAAAATTCTTTTCATTTTTTTTGGAAAAGTTTTATTAATTTTAGAATTATATTTTGTATGCTCCATATTTATTGATTTCCTGACAGCCGTCTTTCAAAAATTCTGCTAAATTTCAACTTTTTTTTGAAAGTTTTTATAAAAAAAACCGAGAAAAAATTTCCCGGCTCAAAATTTAAATTTTATTTTTATTTATTATAAATATCGATTTTTTGATAAGGAATTTCAATTCCCTCTTTGTTAAATTCTATAATAACAGTTTCCATAAGTTCAAAATACACTTCCCAGTAATCTGGAGTCTTTGTCCACACTCTGAAAACATAATCAAGTGAACTTGCACTGTGTGCATTAAGTCTTATTGTATAACCTTTTTCATGAAGAACTTTTTCATTTTCTTCAGCTATTCTTTTCAGCACAGCTTTGGCTTTTTCTACAGGAGTATCATAAGATGTTGATATCACTAAATCAACTCTTCTTTCCGGTTCTCTTGAAATATTTGTTACAGCACCATTTGCAAGCTGACCATTTGGAATTATAATTCTTTTATTATCTGGTGTTGTAAGAGTTGTATAAAGAATATGAATCGCCGTTACTGTTCCAGAACCTGCAGCTGCTGTTATAAATTCACCTTTTAAAAACGGCTTAAAGAAAAGAATAAGAACTCCTCCAGCAAGATTTGCCAGACTTCCTTGAAGGGCTAAACCAACAGCCAAACCTGCAGTACCTAAAATTGCTACAAGAGAAGTTGCCTGAACACCTATTCCGCTTATTATTAAAAAGAAAAATCCAATATAAACAACTGTCTTAATCAAAGAAACCAAAAATGATTCCAGCAATGGATCTGCTTTGCTTTTATGAAGCAAAGCTCTAAGAGTTTTTACTATCATATTTACAGTAGGCTTCATTATTATTAGTATAAAAATAACCCAAAGTGATCTTATTGCTATTTTGGGAAATATTTTTGCTATACTGTCTATAAGGCTGTCAAAAAATATCTGTGTTTTAGGATTATTTATTACAGATGCTAATTCTGTTATATTTTCTTCCATTTGTATATCCTCCTTAAAGTTTATTTATGTCAATTATATCATAATTCAAATATGTATGTAAAATTTTAACGGGTAAAAAAAAAGACACATTTCTGTGTCTTAACTTTTCTAAATGGCGGGAGTGACGAGATTCGAACTCGCGACCTCCTACGTGACAGGCAGGC
>UQJY01000031.1 GCA_900541465.1 uncultured Fusobacterium sp.
AGAAAAAGAGCTGAGCAAATTAATGATTGAAAATCATCAATTTGCAACAGCCCCCGTCTTTGTATTATTTTTTAATTTTTATAGATAAATTTTGTTGCTCTTACCTATATATTTTTTCTCTTCATGTTTTAAACCTTCAAAGAAAACTTTATATGCTCTGTATGTTTCATACACATCTAATTTTGATGAAATTTCAAAAGGCGAATGCATTGCAAGAAGAGCAGGTCCTACATCAATAGTTTTTATACCTTTCATTGCAAGATATTTTGCAACAGTTCCTCCTCCGCCTTCATCTATTTTTCCAAGCATTCCTGTCTGCCATTTTATTCCGCTGTCATTAAGGAGTTTTCTTATTTCTCCTACATACTCAGCATCAGCATCATTTGTGCTGTATTTTCCACCTGAGCCTGTATATTTTGTGATAACTATACCATAATTCAGCTGAGCTGCATTCTGAGGGTCATTAACACTCTTAAAAACAGGATCTATTCCAACAGTTACATCTGAAGAAAGTGCCTTTGAATTCCACAATGTTTTTTTAAGGTAAAGATCTGAATACATTCCTTTAGCTTTTGCTATCATATCAGCTGTGAAATATTCAAGATACTGACTCTGAAGTCCTGTTGATCCGTCTGAACCTGTTTCTTCTTTATCTGCAAGGAAACATACAGCTGTTTTTTCAGGAATTCCCTCTATATCAAGAATAGCTCTTAAAGAAGTATATCCGCAGATTCTGTCGTCCTGTCCGTAAGCACCTATAAGTGATCTGTCAATTCCAACATCTTTTGCTTTCTGACTTGGAACAAGTTCTAGTTCAGCAGAAATAAAATCTTCCTCTGTCATTCCATAAGCTTCGTTAAGTTTTTCAAGAACACTGTATTTTACAAGTTCTTTTATCTCATCATCTTTTATTACAGAAGGGATTGATCCAACTATAATTTGAAGCTCTTCACCTTTTATTACTTCTCTGGCTTTTCTTTCACCTTGAACAACTCTGTCAAGATGAGGTAAAATATCAGGCACAGTAAAAACAGGATCATCTTCATGTTCCCCTATAACAATTTTTACTCTTCTTCCATCTCCAAGAACTACAACTCCATGAAGAGCTAACGGGATAGAAGCCCATTGATATTTTTTTATTCCACCATAATAATGAGTTTTCATATAAGCAAGTTCAAATTCTTCATATAAAGGATTTGCTTTTAAATCAAGTCTTGGAGAATCAATATGTGATACAACATAGTTAATTCCTTTTAGTATATCTTCTTTACCGATTACAGCAAGGACTACGTTTTTTTCTCTGTTCACATAATAAATTCTGTCCCCTGGAAGAAGCATTTCCTTAAATCTTGCATCAACGAACCCGCATTCTTTTGCAAGTTCTACAGCAAAATCCACAAACTCTCTTTCAGTTTTTCCAATATCCAATACTTTTTTATATTCCTCACCCATAGTGAAAACTTGTTCAGCTTTTTCGGGAGAAATATTTTTCCAACCGTTTACTTTTTTGTACAACATAGTATCACCTTATTTCTTAAGTCTTTTATTTAAAACCTCAGCTTCTTTTTCGTATCCGGCTTTTCCTAATAGAGCAAACATATTTTTCTTGTATGCTTCAACTCCTGGCTGGTTAAATGGATTTACATCTAAAAGATATCCACTTACACCACAAGCTTTTTCAAAGAAATAGAATAAGTATCCTAAATTGAAAGCGTCCATTTTAGGTACTGCTATTCTTATATTAGGTACTCCTCCGTCTACGTGAGCCAGTTGAGTTCCTTCCATAGCTTTTTGATTTACAAAATTCATTCCTTTTCCTGCTATATAATTTAATCCGTCTAAATCTGCTTCGTCAAATGGGATTACAACATCTCCATCTGGAGAAACAACATCTATAAGTGTTTCGAATAATATTCTTTGTCCGTCTTGAATGTATTGTCCCATTGAATGAAGATCTGTACTTAAATCAACAGAAGCAGGGAATAATCCTTTTCCATCTTTTCCTTCAGATTCTCCAAATAATTGTTTCCACCATTCAGCAACAAAGTGAACTTTTGGTTCATAGTTTATTAATAATTCTATTGCTTTTCCATCTCTTAAAAGAAGATTTCTTACTGCTGCATATTTATAGCAGTCATTATTTTTGAATTCAGCTTTATAATCATTTTGAGCTTCTCTTGCCCCTGCCATTAAATCGTCTATTGAAATTCCTGCAGCTGCTATTGGAAGAAGTCCAACTGGTGTAAGAACAGAGAATCTTCCTCCTACATTATCAGGAATTGTAAATGTTTCATATCCTTCTTCTGTTGATAATTTTTTAAGAGCACCTTTAGCTGCATCTGTTGTTGCATATATTCTTTTTCTTGCTTCCTCAACACCATATTTTTTTTCAAGCATTTCTTTAAATATTCTGAAAGCAATAGCAGGTTCTGTTGTTGTTCCAGATTTAGAAATTACGTTTACAGAGAAATCTCTGTCTCCGATTACTTGAATTAAATGAGCAAGATAAGTTCCTGATATACTGTTTCCTGCGAAATAAACTTCAGGAGCTTTTCTTTCTTCTTTTGATAATTTATTATAGAAAGTATGAGAAAGTAACTCTATCGCTGCTCTTGCTCCTAAATATGATCCGCCGATTCCAACTACCACTAAAACATCTGAATCAGATTTAATTTTTTCAGCAGCTTTTTTTATTCTGTCAAATTCTTCTTTATCATAATCTGTTGGAAGATTAATCCAACCTAAAAAATCATTTCCTGCTCCTGTTCCCTCTTCAAGAGTTTTTACAGCAGCCTTAACTTCTGCCTCCATTCCCATTAATTTTTCTTCGCTTATAAAGCTTGATACATTAGATAAATCTAAGCTTAACTTATTCATCTTTTTCCCCCTCTCTATTTGTCAATAGTTTATCTAAGATAAACTCAATGTTTATGATGTTTAA